>JACUUH010000077.1 GCA_014859375.1 Gammaproteobacteria bacterium | reverse complement strand
TTTGGCATCAACAACCAGATTTGACGGTATTAGTTGCAGGTTATCATGCTTATTTTGATCTGATAAAAACCTCAAAAAATCCTCTGGAATGCATTAAGGCATTTGATGGTTATCGCGTATTGTGTGCGCTTAAACAAGGGCCTTATTCTGTAGTATCAGTAAATCAATTAATCGAACAGAACTTGGCCAGACACGGTTGGCGTAGCCAGCAAGACTTTTATCATGGTCGCCCGATCATGATTAGCCAAAATGACTATCGCCAACAGCTATTTAATGGCGATACCGGCTTAATTCTTAAAGATGATTTGGGTGAATTACGAGCCTGTTTTCTCATTGATAACACCTTACGTTGGGTTGATTTATCACGGTTGCCAGCACATGAAACGGCTTATGCGATGACGATTCATAAAAGTCAGGGATCTGAATTTGATGCAATCAGCGTGTTATTGCCAGATCAAGACAACAGTATTTTGAATCGTGAGTTACTTTATACTGCGATCACACGGGCTAAAAAACAGCTGATGATAGTTGCCAATGAAGCTATCCTTTGTAAAACTATCAGCACTCAACACCAACGTGAGAGCGGGTTGGCGCAATTGTTAGCACAGTAACAACTTTATTAAGGGATCTAAAAAAGACCATGGCCTTATCATATCGAGATATAAAAAACCGCGCCCACCAATTCATTATTGATTATAACGATGCAGTGAAAGAAAATGCCGAGTCACAAAGCTTTCTAAACGATTTTTTTACTATTTTTGATATTAGCCGTCGTCGTGTAGCCAGTTTTGAAACACCAGTGAAACCAGAACAGCAAGGTAGCACCAAACGTATCGATCTGTTCTGGCGCGGCAAATTATTGGTTGAAATGAAATCAACCGGGCAAAACCTCGAAAAAGCCTACCAGCAAGGCATCGGTTATTTCAAAGGGCTGAAAGATAAAGATTTACCACGTTATGTCATGGTGTGCGATCTCAATGATTTTCGATTATATGACTTGGATGATGGCAAAGATTACGCATTCACATTGGCACAACTACCTGACAATTTGCATTTATTCGACTTTATGCAAGGCAATGAAATTGCCGATATCACTGAATACGAACTCAATGAAAAAGCCGCTGAATTATTAGGCCAATTGCATGATGCGTTAGAAAACAGTGGCTATGTTGGTCATCAATTACAAATCTTCATGGTACGGGTGTTATTCATTCTGTTTGCCGAAGACACGGGGGTATTTAACCGTCATCAATTCACGCGCTATATCATGCGTTTTACTGATGATAGTGGCCATGATACCGACATGCATCTGGCTAAACTGTTTCAAACCCTCGATATTCATCAAACACAGCGAAATCAACATTTAACCGATGAACTCAATGCCTTCCCTTATGTAAATGGTCATTTATTTAAAGAACGCATTGATCTACCCAGTTTCACCCATGAAATGCGTGATCAACTATTGCAATGTTGCCTGTTTAACTGGAAAGACATCAGCCCAGCGATATTTGGCAGTTTGTTTCAATCGATTATGGATAGGCAGGCACGTCGTAATCTAGGGGCACATTACACCAGTGAAACCAATATTCTAAAAGTCATTGAACCGTTATTTCTGAACCAACTTAAAGATGAATTTAATAAGGCCAATGCACTCAAACAAGAAAAATTACGTAACACGCGCTTGATTGAGTTGATGACTAAAATCAGAACATTAAGCTTTCTCGACCCTGCGTGTGGCTGTGGCAATTTTTTGATTATTACCTACCGCGAACTGCGTCGTTTAGAATTGAAAATCATGCAGGCACAGCAAAAAAATGACGAGCAAAGTCATTTTGCCATTGATATTGATCCTCAAATCAGCTTGAACAATTTTTATGGCATTGAGATAGATGAATGGCCAGCACGAATTGCCGAAGTCGCGATGTGGCTAACCCAACATCAAATGAATCTGGAATTTGCCAAGTCCTTTGGGCGCGAACCTGATTTATTACCACTAAAAGAACACGCTAATATTCACCATGCCAATGCCTTAACCACTGATTGGGCTGAGATCGTATCACCACAACAGCTGGATTATATTATTGGTAATCCGCCGTTTGTGGGATCTAAAATGCAATCCCCAGAACAAAAAGCGTTACAGGTCGATATTTTTGGTAAATTAAAAAATGCAAAACAGCTCGATTTTGTATCGAATTGGTTTTATAAAGCAGCCAAATTTATTCAAAACACCAATATTGACGTTGCGCTTGTCTCAACCAATTCAATCACGATGGGCGAGCAAGTTGGTACCTTATGGCAACCTCTATTAGATATGGGCATAACAGTACATTTTGCCCATCGTACTTTTCAATGGCATAACGATGCTAAAGGTAAAGCCGCAGTGCATTGTGTGATTGTCGGTTTTGGCCAACACCAACGAGCCGAAAAATGGTTATTTGATTATCCTAATATTAGGCATGAGGCAATTGCCATCAAAGCGAGTAGTATCAACCCATATCTAACAGATGCACCTGATATTGTTTTGCACACCAGAAATAATGCTATAAACACTAGCTTTCCAATGTGGTTTGGCAATATGCCTTTGGATGGTGGTTTTTTGTTTTTAACAGGGCAGGAACGTTTCGATTTATTGAAGCAATACCCAGAACTTGAACCGTGGATAAAACCTGTTTTAGGTGCACAGGAATTTTTAAATGGAGGAGAACGTTATTGCTTATGGTTAGCTGATAGCAGTGTTAAACAACGGCGTGAGCTGATGCAAATTGCTGAAATTAAACGACGGATTGAAGGAGTGCGACAAATGCGATTGTCGAGCAAAGCAGCAAGCACGCAAATTCATGCTGAAACCCCTTGGCAATTTAGAGACACCCGAACACCAGACACTTATATCCTTGTTCCGCGAGTTTCATCGGAACGACGGCCTTATGTGCCGATGGGTTTTTTTGATAGTGACATAATTGCTACTGACGCAACCCAAATGATCCCTAATGCCGGCTTATATGAATTTGGCATATTGACCAGCCAAATGCATATGGATTGGATGCGGACAGTGGCAGGAAGATTAAAAAGTGATTATCGTTATTCAGCTAAACTGGTCTATAACAACTTCCCATGGCCTGAGGTCAATCAACAACAACGTCAACAGATTGAAATTTTGGCTCAAGCGGTATTGGATGCCCGCCAACAGGAAGTGGATAAAGATGCCAGCACAACATTGGCTGATTTATATGATCCTGACCTAATGCCACCGAGCTTACGCAAAGCCCATAAAAAACTGGATAAAGCAGTGGATTTGCTCTATCAATCAACATCGTTTAACAGTCCATTAGAACGGGTCAAACATTTGTTTGTGTTGTATCAGGAGCTTAGTGAACTATGAAAAGTTTTGATCCTAATTTCACTGACGAACCTTTTTTATGTCCAGAATGTGGTGGTGATAAGGCATACTTGGCTAAACACGTTAGTATTGAGTTTGTGCCAGATGATCCTGTTACGCACATTTTAGAATGGATCGAATGCAAACAATGCCATTCTGATATTCCCGCACATATTGCCGAACGGTGGAATGGCTTGACGGTAGAACAAGCAAAACAGGAGTGGCGGGAACTGTATCGAGATGAGGATGTAAATACTCGGTTTGATGAGGCCGTAGAGCGGTTTAATTCTAAATTTGGTTTTCTTCCTTTTTTTGATGGAATGTCTATGGAGCAAATGAAGGAAGGTGCCTTTATTGAGTTGATTAATCAAGCTGTTGATAACAACGACCCTGATATAGATTTAACTGATTATTTTCCTGATGGTCGTAATTTGTAAAATTTCCGTCATCGCGAGGTTGGAAATAAAAACACACACATCATCGCGAAGCTGGAAATAAAAAAACACGTCATTGCGAGGAGTAGCGCGACCAAGCACAAAATCATCAGGAATGATTTTGAATTGCAACGCAACCTGCTTGCAGGTGAACCACATGGATGTGGCGAATAATCTAGTCATGCCTCAACAATAACAACTGGATTGCGTCGCTACGCTCGCAATGACGCGGTTTGTGAACGCAATAACGGAGCGTATAACTCTGATAAATTTTGTGGCAGACAATATAAAATTTCACATGGAATGTGCTTTAGTTCATTT
>JACUUH010000076.1 GCA_014859375.1 Gammaproteobacteria bacterium | reverse complement strand
GTGGGTCAATTTTATTGGCCAAAGGTGGGTCAAAATAAATGGCCATTGACAATGGTCACGTCGTTAATTTCAACAGCGTCAGATGTTGCGATAACTTCCAATCTTTCAGTTGGCACCCTGAAAACGGGATTTATTTCTCTATGCTTTATCAGCTCAACGGGAGCTTCTTCACTTCCGCAACCGCTAATGATAGAGATGGTCATTACCAATAAAAATAACTTGAGATGTAGCTTCTTGATTTTCATATTTGATCCTTCATGCTATAATTTGTTTTGTAGTGCTTTGTAACTCTTGTTTACTTGTTCGCAGCTCTCCTTCGTTGCTTAGTATTGGTTGACTCAGTTAAATAATTGTGCTGTTGCTTCAGGCATTTAGACAGCGTATAGGAAAATATAATGTATCAAGGCGACAGCTTGAGTCGCTTAATTACAGGTTGCGCTATGATTTTTGAAAATTACCGTGCTTGGGCACAAAAATCGTATAGAAGGTGAGAGACTGCGTATGTGCGGGAAATTCAGAAGGGAGTTAAAAAATGCCAGCAAAGTGAAAAAACCAGCTGGCATTTAGCATGATGTTATCTGCAAGCAAGTTATTTGTTTGCAGTTTTCCATCAGAAGTCAATACTGGTCATCATTGTTTTAAATATAATATAAGTTGCTTTGTAATTTTTGCTGTCTTTTGGTTTTGTGTTGATATCTTTTCACTTTAATTAAATATTTAAATTTTCATGGCGTGGCTCTATTTTGGTGTTGTACGCATGTTTGTTGGGTGGCGCTTTTATTAAAAGCGATTTTTGCCCCGCAAAAGTATAATTGAGACTTGAATCGTATTTTGTCCATAATAATATATGCTCAATATGTATGAATGTGCGGTGTTTTGTCAGGGTGTGTCGGCTAAATCACCTTCAGAAAGCTGCTGGCATACTCGCAAATTAATAGAGACAAATTCATCCCAAGTGTATCTATTACGATAATTTAGCTCGTATTGCTTACCAACTTGGCAGATATCTGGCCGCTCATCATATATGCTGCAACCTTTAGTTGCAGCATCATAGTGACCACAAACGCCATCACCCCGATCAAGAAAGCGAGTCTCTTCAGCGAGGTGGACATACTGGCAGCACAGGCCACACTGCGTACATGGAAAAGTATTCATATCACTTAGCCAGTGATGCAAGCCATTTTCTGGTACTTGCTGAACAACCCATTTCATAAGGCAATTCAATATTTCTTCTAGCTACTTCTTCATGCAGTAAAATACTACGCTGCATTTCACTGTTACATTCCACTAGTTGCTGCGAGAACTCCTCTAGTTCATCAGCATCCAGATTGAACTCTACACGATATAACTCAATCAAATAGCGATCTAGTTCTGCATTGACCGCCTGAAAACTCTTTACAACACCAGCGTTTGGCATAATTGAGCCAACAACCTCCCACATTTTTTTTGCCAAACCACTATATAATAATAAATAATTCAAACCCAGTGTAATTACACCCGTTACGAAAGCACTAGCGAAAGCCGCTAATTCACCACCAAATGGAAAATTACATAAAGGTAAAAGCTGGCTATAGACCATCGTCCCTAGCACTGTAGCAACCCCAACAGATAGCACGGCAGTTACGGCCTTGCATAGATCAACAAAAGAAAGCTTTTCCGGATTAAAAACCACCAGCTTGATTGCTTTTACCAACTGCCCCCAAACCTCACGAATGATCTTTATCGTCATTTTTTGAGTGGTAGCAAATATATTAAACATAGTGGTTGTTGCGCTTGCCAAGACGCCAGCAAAGAATCCATCTTTGAAAGCAACCAAAAACTCATTAAATCGTAGTTTGATACGCTTCCAGACACCCTTCATTATTTTTACAACATGACCAATAAATTTCTCAAGATTAAAATCCTCCCTCAGCTTATTAAAAATACTTGGAACCTGCTCACGTAATTCAAACCAAAACTCAGCCAATATTAGACCAAGCATCTGGCGTGCTCCCATCTTGAATCCGGCCGTTCCAGAAGCTATAGCCGTATTTTTTATGAACTTACTGCTAGTATAGTATGTTAAATTAACTTCTTGATTGTATTTATTACGAGCTTCTTCATCTTTTTTTCTCATTGCATCAGGGTCTATAGACTTAAGCGCAGCAACTTTTTCTTCTGTCTTACGAATTTCATCTTCTAGCTCGCGTGCTTTATGTTGCTGCTCCGGAGTTTCACATGGCATACACTTAAGGCGGTCCTTTTTTTTCCGGATCGAATCTTCTTGCTGTTCAATCTTTTTAGGTAGTTCGGCAAGAAACTCTTCTATTGGTTTTTTCCCCTTGGAGCGATTAACAGAACTATGTGTCGATTGAAGATTCGTATCTCTATTGGCAATTTTCGCTCCATCAATTTCAGCTAAAACACGTCCAGGGTCATCATGAATCTCTTTAGCGCTTTGCACATGATCCAGATCTCGCTTACCCTTTTCGTCTGCCGACATATTTTTATTTCGGTAAGTGTCATGAAGCACACCATCCTTATGGCTTTGTTTATCTGATTTGCCACGATCTATATAGTTTTTTTCTTTGTGGTATTCTTCAGATTTTTTCTTATCATACTCTCCCCGACTTTCATAGCGCTGTTTTTCATTATCATTTGCATAAACACCTTGGCGAGCATTGTGGATGGTATCTACGTCGCCGCCGAGCTTATCCTGAAACAATAGAAAATCTAAGCCAAAACTAGTTGCCAAGCTATTAACTACTGTTTTCTCGAGCTCTTGTGCCCAAGGATATTTCATTGCTTTATCTACGTTCATAGTAATGTCCAGGAATAGAAATCTTTTAAAGGCGGAGCATTCCTCCGCCTTTAAAAGGTCAAATAACTTATGCAGCTTCGACTTTTTCAGCCTCAGCATTAGCTTTAATTAAAGCCTTATCCAACTCGATTGAGTTAAGAATCATGGAGCCATCTTCATCTGTTTCCATAACCGGTACTCCTGCCTGATCTTTCAGTATTTCCCCGCCAACTTTTTTGAGTTTAAATACCGGGGTGGTTATTACATCTACTAGAATGGATGCTAGCGCATAACCGTTTTCAATAATTCGAATGATTTCATCGTTGAACTTGGCCAACTCTGCATCTACATCTGCATCTCTACCCTTAATATCTTCCAGTAAATCATTGATGGCTTTTAGGCTATCAAAGTACTCACTAAAGTGCTCATAAATTGGTAACAAGGCCCGCTTTATTTTTCGCGCATACTTTTCAGTTGAATGAAGATGGTTGATCGCTCGCTCCAGCTTTTCAACAGCAGCATCTACTTCATGATCTGCTTTCTGTGCATTCTTGAGTGCCTCTTCTCCATGGCTATCATAAGCCCATCCTGCAATTGCCAATACTGGTGCAGCTACAGCTGCCCCCAGAATAGCCGTACCACCGGCAATGCCTAAGCCTCCAGTAGCAAGTGAACCACCCCCAATTGCTGCCAGAGTTGCTTTTGTCGCGGCAGCACCAGACAGAGTCGCAATTGCAGTTCCAGTAGAGGCTGCACCGAGTGTCATAACACCGCCGTAGACAGCAAATCCAGCAGCGGCTCCCGCGGCACCAGCGCCTGCTACAGCGCCTAATACACCAACAGCTGTGTAACTGTAGTTTTCTATTCGTTGCAGCTCATGCTTTGGAATGCTGATCTTCAGTTCACCCTGGCCGCTGGCATTCAATTTCCTCAGAAGCTCATCAGCCAGTGTTTTGAACTGTCCAAGACTCTGACCAATTTCAAGCTCCTTGCTTCCTAGACTATCCAGAGCATGAGTAGCTTCTTCTTCATGATCATCAAATGTACGCTTCTTTCTGTCATAACGATTCTGAGCGTTTTTAACAATTTCATCCGCCTCTGAGTGCTTTTGATAGCCGTCGTAACCCTTTTTAGCACCGTATGCAGCGGCGGCGGCGGCGGCAACACCAATAATAATTGGAATTGGCATGATTTTTACCTCTTTGTTGGTTGGAAATTGATTAGGTAACAGACCGTCCGTAATTTACCGAACGAGCCAATTGCTTTGCTCCAGCGCATTGCTTGCCGCTGAGTTAAAAAACGGTGGATTGATCACTCTACTGCTCCCGGTGTTGTGCCATAAAAACCATTTAGCTGGTTCAGCGTTTGTTTGAT
>JACUUH010000075.1 GCA_014859375.1 Gammaproteobacteria bacterium | reverse complement strand
CCTAACCAGTTTGAAGTTGGCACGGATGTCTATACTATTTTCACTAAACAATCAGCAATAGCAAAAAATGCGTTTATTCAAACTGACCCAACGCATTATTTAGCAGATATATATCACCTTGCACGGCTTCGGATACAACAAACTGGAGTCAATGCCATCTATGGTGGTGACAGCTGTACGGTTAGTGATCCTGCTCGCTTTTTTTCCTATCGCCGCGATGGTGTCTGTGGTCGAATGGCATCAATGATCTGGATTGATTCAAAATAAGGTATGATCTGCTGATTAACTATCTTGTGTTGGAATATTATGGAATTATTATACTGGATTATTGGTTTCAGTCTGATCGGCGGTTTATTAAGCGTTGTTCTCGCCTCAACATTTCTTCTTATTCCTGAAAATACTCGTAATTTTGCAGTGCCCTATTTAGTCAGTTTTGCTATTGGCGCGTTGCTAGGAGCTTCTTTTTTAGGTCTTATTCCTCATGCATTGGAACATGAATACGCTGTAGATGCGCACAATATAGGCTTAACCCTATTGTTGGGTTTGCTCAGTTTCTTCTTACTTGAGAAATTGGTGTTATGGCGACATTGTCATAGTGACCATTGTGATGCGCATCTACCTGAAGATGACAGTCATCATCATGGTCACAATCATAGCCATCAACATAATAAAAAACATGCCGCTGGCACCCTCATTTTAGTCGGCGATACCATTCATAACTTTGTTGATGGTATTTTGATTGCCGCGGCATTTATGACTGATATTCACTTAGGTATCGTCACTGCATTGGCTATTGCTGCCCATGAAATTCCGCAAGAGTTGGGTGATTTTGTTATTTTATTGCACAGTGGATTTAAACGTGGCAAAGCTCTTTATTACAATATCTTATCGAGTCTTGGTACAGTTGTCGGTGCATTGTTAGGTTATTTTGTACTTGCCGAAATGCAACAATTATTGCCTTACATATTAGTTATTGCCGCTTCAAGCTTTATCTATATTGCGGTTGCAGATCTTATTCCGGGACTTCATGCCAAAGTCAAACCATCTGAAACATTACAACAGATAGTCTTGATAGCAGCAGGCACCTTGTTTATTTTTATTGCTCACAGTACCCTACATTAGGACAAAATTAATGACAGAAAACAGGCTATCTATTGGTATTATTGGTCTTGGATACGTAGGGCTTCCTCTTGCAGTAGAATTTGGTAAACATGTCGAAACGATCGGGTTTGATATTAATAAATCGCGAATAGATGAGTTATTAAACGGTCATGATTCAACACTAGAAACCACAGATGAAGAATTAAAAGACGCTACACATTTACGCTATTCACTCGATAAGCAAGACCTAGCTAAATGCAATGTTTACATTATTACGGTGCCTACACCTATAGATAAACATAAACGTCCAAATCTGCAACCTCTTCAAAGCTCAAGCGCTACTGTTGGCGAGATATTGTCAAAAGGCGATATCGTTATTTATGAATCAACGGTTTACCCCGGCACCACTGAAGAAATTTGTGTTCCTATTTTAGAAAAACAATCTGGATTAACCTTCAATCACGATTTTTTTGTTGGCTATAGTCCAGAAAGGATAAATCCCGGTGATAAAACCCACCGCTTATCTACTATTTTGAAAGTGACATCAGGTTCTACACCTGAAACTGCTGATTTTGTTGATGGCCTCTACAGAAAAATAATCACGGCCGGGACTCATAAAGCACCATCTATCAAAGTTGCTGAAGCTGCCAAAGTAATCGAAAACACACAGCGTGATATAAATATCGCGCTCATTAATGAGCTAGCTCTTATTTTTAACAAACTTGAAATAGATACCGAAGCTGTACTTGACGCTGCCGGTACAAAATGGAATTTTCTACCTTTCCGTCCAGGCTTAGTTGGTGGCCACTGTATTGGTGTCGATCCCTACTATTTAACGCATAAAGCGCAAGAAATTGGCTATCATCCTGATATGATCTTAGCTGGGCGTCGATTGAATGATGGAATGGGAACACATGTTGCTCAGCAAGTTATTGAACTTATGCTGAAAAATAAACAGCATATTGTGGATGCCAAAATTTTAATGTTGGGATTAACCTTTAAAGAAAATTGTCCCGATATTCGCAACACTCGCGTCACCGATATTATGGATGAGCTGACCAGTTACCATGCACAGGTCGATGTTCATGATCCATGGGTAAATAAAGAGGATGCGGCAAGAGAACTGAATATCAATCTTATCGAAAACCCACAAGCTAATTACTACGATGCCATTATTATTGGCGTCGCACATGAGCAGTTCAAAAGCATGGGGATAGAAGCCATTCGCAAATTAGGTAAATCAAATGCCATTATTTACGATGTGAAGTATTTATACCCTGCTGACCAAGTTGATGGTCGCCTTTAAGCATTGGCAGATAAAAATATACATCTTTGGTTCATTAGTGATGGTAAGCCAGGTCACATCAACCAATCTTTAGGTTTACTGGAAGCACTACAGCGCCGAATTCCAAACATCACTTGGCGAGAAATTCCAGTGATGTCAGCATGCCAGGCTATTCGTTTTGCTAGGCAGCACCATACGCAATGTCCAAACTTGGTCTTAAGTACTGGTCACCGCACACATCTCACCCTACTAATTCTGTGCAAAATAATGCGGGTGCCGTCTATTGTATTAATGAAACCCTCACTGCCATTCTCTTGGTTTGATCTGTGTATTATTCCTGAACATGATTTGCCACCAGCTAGGTCAAATATCATTACTTCTATGGGGCCACTTAACAAAATACAGCCAGTAGCTAAAGAAGCGGGTATCGGTGTTATTTTAGTAGGTGGGCCGTCTAAACATTTTGATTGGCAACCAGAACAATTTCACGCTCAACTTAAAGCGCTCATCCAACAAGATCCCCGTAACTGGACGATCGCTACCTCTAGGCGCACACCAGATGCCACAATTAGCTTATTGCGGACCTTAGCTTTAGCTAACGTAACATTGGTACTGGCAGCGGAAACCGATACCAACTGGCTTCCTAGGCTATTGGCAAAAACAGAATTATGTTGGGTTACACAAGACAGTATGTCGATGATTTATGAAGCACTGACTGCAGGCTGTAATGTCAAATTATTAGACGTTCCGAGTCGGAGTGAAAATCGTCTCACTCACGGTATTCAAAAACTGCAATTGTCGGGTTATCTATCCTCAGATACCAAGCCACCTCTAAAACTAGCTGAATCAGACCGTTGCGCCGAAATAATTCAACAAAGGTTCTTGTCATGAAAGTAGTACAAGTATTACCAAATTTAAATGGTGGTGGGGTTGAAAAAGGAACCTTGGAAATCGCTGAAGCCTTGGTGCAAGCCGGCCATGAATCCATTGTGATATCTGCTGGAGGCCGCATGGTAGAACAGCTTGTACAGCAAGGAAGTCAACATATTGATTGGGATCTTGGTAAAAAATCCCCCCTAACCTTTCGTCATATCTGGGCGATACGTAAATGGTTAAAACAACAGCGCCCCGACATATTACATCTTCGTTCTCGAATGCCCGCTTGGGTCGTATGGTTAGCATGGCGCGGATTACCCAAAAATCACCGTCCACATTTAGTGACTACTGTTCATGGTTTATATTCTGTTTCCAAATACAGCGAGATTATGTGTAAAGGCGAACGTGTTATTGCCGTTTCAGAAACAGTAGAAAATTACATTAGAGATAATTATCCTGCTACCGACATGTCGCATGTTGAACTGATTTATCGTGGTGTAGATCCCGCTGAATTCCCTTATGGCTATCAACCTCCTGAACAATGGCTGAAACAATGGCAACATGATTTTCCACAATTAGCTGGTAAAAAAATACTGACCCTACCTGGGCGACTGACTCGCTTAAAAGGTCATCATGATTTTATTGATCTCGTCATCAAACTCAAACAAACTGGCGAGCCAATTCATGGCTTAATTGTCGGTGGCGAAGATCCTAAACGCCAACAGTATGCTACCGAACTTCGCAAACGTATTGACACTGAAGGGCTTGATGACACGATTACTTTTACTGGGAATAGATCTGATATCCGAGAAATATATGCCATTTCTGATGTGGTGCTATCTCTATCCACCAAACCAGAATCATTTGGTCGTGCTGTTTTGGAGGCGTTAAGCCTAGGTGT
>JACUUH010000074.1 GCA_014859375.1 Gammaproteobacteria bacterium | reverse complement strand
CTGTGCTAGCCAAGTTTCGGTGTCGGGAGGCCAAGAAGGCGGAAAATAACTTCATCAAAGAAAGTTATGATTCTAGGCGCGAGATTGAATTTTTTGTGAATTGCCCCCGATGCTGTTTTGCCAACACCGAAATTTGAAGTGCGAAAGGTATAAAATCGCCGCAAAAAAAATGCCCTCTATAAGAGGGCATTTTTTTTGTGGCGAACGGGGTCGAGGATGCGCTTATCGGTTTATAACTCGTCAATGCCGGATAATCCGTCAACCGACCAATAGTCAGTATTCAAAACGCCCGATTTATCATCGCCTTTTTTGTATTTAATCCGGCAGGCATATCTTCGAGTGATGCTTGCCGTTTCGGGGCCTGCTATTTCAACCTCTGCGTTAATGACGTATTGGTGGTTGCCGATACCCCATGCGTTAAGCGGCTGTGCCGAAAAGAATACTGAATACTTATTATCAAGTTCTTCCTTGATGTAGTTGTTACAGAAGGTAAATGCCAGGTCGGTCATTTCATTGGAAATACTTTCTAGATCGCCGATATCTTCTGAGTCAACGAGAAAAAGATCGGAACTGGCTACTTTATGCGCAAATGGCATGATGGCTTCGCGCTGAAATAAAATAAGTCCGATGAAGCCGATGATAAAAAACAAGAATTTAAAATTTTTCATTGTTGTTATTTATAGTTTGGGGTTGTGAACGCAAATGAGATTCTAACAGAATTCCGGATGCAGGAAACTCAATTTGTTAATTTGAAAAGTATTGTAATTTTAAGTTGTTAGCTTAAAAGAAGGGCTTGCGTTGTTAAGTCGTTGGTAAGGTAGACGGTTGATGCAAATCCATCGCAGAGCAAAATTCGGCGCAATTACTTAAATTATCGGCATCTTATGTTCGGAAAGGAATCAAAATAAATTGAAAATAGACTTTGGGTGACGGATGGTAAATAAAGGTTTAAGGACCGTGAAGGCAGGAAAAAAGCAGGGCCGCAAGCAATTGCTTAAATAATAGCGTACTAGATTGGTCATAAATTTTGTTGACAAGCCTTTTCGAAATGATAAACTGAGCAGCACCAAATTGGACTGGTAGAGCTTAAATAAAAGCGTTAAAGGGATGTTCTAAAGCAACCGCCCTTAGTAGGGGTTTTATAAATTTTTTAGGAGGTAGAAATGGCTGCTACAACTGAGTCAGTTAAAGCTGATGCTGCAGAAGCACCACTTTTGAACAAAAAAAATATCATTGCCGGCGCATCTTTGTATCTGGTTTTCTATGCGTGGGTTCGTTGGTATGAAGGTGTTTATGGTTGGTCCGCAGGTCTGGATTCATTCGCACCTGAGTTCGAAACATACTGGATGAACTTCCTGTATATCGAAATGGTATTAGAAGTATTAACAGCTTCTGTATTATGGGGCTACATCTGGAAATCTCGTGATCGTAAAGTCATGTCAATCACTCCACGTGAAGAGTTGAGAAGACATTTTACTCACTGGACATGGTTGATGATGTACGGCATCGCGATCTACTTCGGTGCTAGCTACTTCACTGAGCAAGATGGTACTTGGCATCAAACGATCGTTCGTGATACTGACTTCACTCCAAGTCACATCATCGAGTTCTACTTGAGCTACCCAATCTACATCATCACTGGTGGTGCTTCTTTCTTGTATGCTAAAACAAGACTTCCAACTTACCAACAAGGTTTGTCTCTGCAATACCTGGTTGTTGTTGTAGGTCCGTTCATGATCCTGCCTAACGTTGGTTTGAACGAGTGGGGTCATACTTTCTGGTTTATGGAAGAATTGTTTGTTGCTCCTCTGCACTATGGCTTCGTCTTCTTCGGATGGTCTGCCTTGGGTGTATTGGGTGTAATCAACATCGAGCTGGGCGCGTTGTCCAAGCTGCTGAAAAAAGACCTGGCTTAATCGCTTAGTCTGAAAAAAAACTATCTCCTGGTCGCTTCTTCTTAACCGAAGAAGCGATTCAGAAAATAGTAAAATAAATAATAATTTTTAAATCCTTTAGGAGGTAAGCTAATGAGCGCATCTCAATCAGCTGTTCGTTCACGCGCAGAAGCTGTCAAAGTTTCTCGTACGTTCGACTACATGATTCTCTTTACGGCGTTTTTTGTTGTTCTCGGTGGTTATCATATCCACTATATGTTGACCGGCGGTGACTGGGATTTCTGGACTGACTGGAAAGATAGACGTCTATGGGTAACTGTAGCGCCAATCGTTTCAATCACTTTCCCTGCTGCGGTTCAAGCTGTACTTTGGTGGCGCTATCGCATCGCTTGGGGTGCAACTTTGTGTGTCTTAGGTCTGTTGCTCGGTGAGTGGATCAACAGATACTTCAACTTCTGGGGATGGACATACTTCCCAGTTAACTTTGTATTCCCTTCAAACCTGATGCCAGGCGCAATCGTATTAGACGTTATTCTGATGCTTTCTAACAGCATGACTCTGACTGCGGTTGTTGGTGGTTTGGCTTGGGGCTTACTGTTCTATCCAGGTAACTGGCCAATCATTGCTCCATTACATGTTCCTGTTGAATACAACGGCATGATGATGACTCTGGCTGACCTTCAAGGTTACCACTATGTTAGAACCGGTACTCCTGAGTACATTCGTATGGTTGAAAAAGGTACATTGAGAACATTCGGTAAAGACGTTGCTCCAGTATCAGCGTTCTTCTCTGGTTTCGTAAGTATCTTGATTTACTTCTTGTGGCACTTCTTCGGAAGCTGGTTCGGAAGTGAAAAATTTGTACAAGCTGCTTGATACAAACTTAATAATCAAAAACCTTGGTATATTCATTTAGAATCTACCGAATGCTTACAAAACTATTAATTCTCTGTAATAGAGGAGGATATATGAAAATAATAAAAGACAAAGTTGCTAAATTGTCCTTTGTCGCACTGCTGGTATCTGTAACAGCAGCGATGTTTTACACTCCGACAGCATCTGCTCATGGTGAGAAATCACAGGCGGCATTCATGCGTATGCGGACTATTCACTGGTTCGACTTGAACTGGTCTAAAGACCAAGTTTCTGTCAATGAGACTATGTCAATTTCGGGTAAATTCCACGTATTTGCTGGATGGCCTGAAACTGTCGATAAACCAGAAGTTGCTTTTTTGAACATCGGTATTCCTGGTCCTGTATTTATTCGTGCAGGTTCTTGGATCGGTGGACAATTAGTTCCTCGTTCAGTATCTTTAGAGCTGGGCGAAACTTATGAGTTTAAAGTTTTGTTGAAAGCACGTCGTCCAGGCGACTGGCACGTTCATACAATGATGAACGTTCAAGGCGGTGGTCCAATCATTGGTCCAGGTAAATGGGTAACTATTACTGGTTCTATGGGTGATTTCAAAAACCCAATCACTACATTGACTGGCGAAACCATTGATCTGGAAACTTATGCTTTAGACAACGTCTATGGATGGCACTTGTTCTGGTACCTTTTGGGTGTGGCTTGGATGGTATATTGGTGTCGTAAACCTGTATTCATTCCACGCAGAATAGCTGTTGACGCTGGCAAAGCCGATTCTTTGATCACTCCAACTGACAAAAAAGTTGGTATGGCTTTCGCTGCCGGTACTTTGGCAATCGTTGCTGTCTCAATGGGTCAAGCCAACGAGAAATATCCTGTTACGACTCCATTGCAAGCAGGTTTGATGCGCGGTATTAAATCTTTGGAACTTCCGCAACCTACAGTTTCTGTAAAAGTTGTTGATGCTTCTTACCGTGTACCAGGTCGTGCAATGCAAATGACTTTAGAAATCACTAACAACGGTGATTCTGCAGTTCGTTTGGCTGAGTTCAACACAGCTTCTGTTCGTTTCTTGGATGCTGATGTATATGAAGACGACAGTAACTATCCAGATGACTTATTAGCCGAAGAAGGTTTGTCTGTTAGCGATAACAGCCCACTTGCTCCAGGCGAAACAAGAACTGTTGACGTTACTGCTTCTGACGCAGCATGGGAAGTTTACCGTTTAGCTGACTTGATCTACGATCCAGACAGCCGTTTCGCGGGTCTGTTGTTCTTCATCGACGAAGACGGCAACCGTCAAATGACAATGGTAGATGCTCCATTGATCCCAACATTCATCTAATGAATAGCTTGGTCTAGTTAGATAGACTAAGTAGGGTTAAAGCCCCCGTGTTGAAAGACACGGGGGCTTTTTTATGCGTGTT
>JACUUH010000035.1 GCA_014859375.1 Gammaproteobacteria bacterium | reverse complement strand
ATTGTTTCGTCTAACAAAGAAGCGAGAATTATACAGACACTCACCGGGCTGTCAAGCTTTTGTTCACACTTTCGGACATCACATCTTTCCAAAAACCCGAACAAGTGGCGCATTCTACAGACTAAATTGAGATGGTCAACAGGAAGTTTTTCCCGACTATTCCCCTTCATTAGTAGCCTGTTGAAAACAGTGACTATTTTAGTTTTTACTAACAAAGATTTGTGCAAATTGATGACATTGTCGTCTTTTTTTCATACAGCTTATTAACGTTCACCGCAGTAAGTGAATTAATCATCTTGCATGTATTAAAAGAATTTAACTTACTATCGTTGTTCTATTCAACTCTATACTCGAGTTTTATTAGCAATCCAATCCAGATACTAAATTTAGAACACGCATGCTCAATAGGAAGGGGAAGGCTGACGATGATATATTCATCGCCAGCAGTATGAATTTTGGTGCTTAATTTGTGGTGATACGAGCAAACTTTCGTTTGCCAACCTGATATACCGCGGTGATATCTTTAGTGATGATCATGGCTTTATCATCTACTTTAGTTCCGTCAATTTTTACGCCACCTTGTTTTATCATTCTTAATGCTTCAGATGTGCTGACTGTTAAGTTGGCCTCTTTGAGTAAATTAGCAATAGGCATTCCATCATCACCGACAGTGATATTAAGATCGGCTATATCTTCTGGGATTTCGCGCTTTTTGAACTGATTTTCAAAACCTTGTCGTGCCTCAGGTCCTGCTTGTTGTCCATGGAAGCGACTGACAATTTCTTCAGCAAACATTTTCTTGATCTCGACCGGGTTACGGCCTTGTTCTACTTCTGTACGCCATTGCTTTATTTCATCTAAGGTTCTAAAGCTCAGTAATTCTATATAACGCCACATCAAATCATCTGAAATCGACATTAACTTACCAAAGATATCTTTAGGGCTATCGTTAATTCCGATATAGTTACCTAGTGATTTTGACATTTTTTGAACGCCATCCAAACCTTCTAATATAGGCATAGTCAGAATTGACTGTTGTGGTTTGCCGTAGGCCTTTTGCAACTCACGTCCCATTAATAGGTTAAATTTTTGATCTGTGCCACCCAATTCAACATCTGCATTGAGCTCTACAGAGTCATAACCTTGAATTAAAGGATATAAAAATTCGTGTATGGCAATTGATTGACCACTTTTATAACGTTTATCAAAGTCATCTCGTTCTAACATTCTTGCAACAGTGTGATTTGAAGCCAGACGAATCATGTCGGCTGATGACAGCTTATTCATCCACTCTGAATTAAATACAACGGTAGTTTTAGCCGGATCAAGAATTTTAAACACTTGTTCCTGATACGATTTTGCATTTTCTTTTACTTGTTCAGGTGTTAATGGCTTTCTCGTAACATTTTTACCTGTTGGATCACCAATCATTCCAGTGAAGTCACCAATCAAAAATAAGATCTCATGACCCAAATCTTGAAATTGTTTAAGTTTATTTAAGAGCACCGTATGGCCTAAGTGTAGATCAGGTGCAGTTGGATCAAATCCTGCTTTGATACGCAAAGGGCGACCCGTTTCAAGCTTTTCTATCAATTCACTCTCAACCAAGATTTCTTGAGCACCTCGTTGAATTATGGCCAATGCCTCTTGCACAGGAATCATGTATATCTCCAAAATATTTTCAAATTTGCTGGGCATACTATCACAAAACAGGTCAAGAAAGACTTCCATTCCAATGAAAATACTGCCAAAATGCAACGTTATTAAGTTAATTTTTGAGCTGTCCGATGAAACGAAATCACCTTGTTCGAGATTCACAACAAACAACTATATTTAATAGCTCATCGACTCGACTCGGGAAGCGCCGTCATATTCTGTCATTATCACTATTTGCATTAGCAAGCATATTGATTACATCAATGGTTCTGGCAACAAGCCAACCTGTTATAAACACTAGCCAAACTAAAATCATTGATTTACCCAACCTACCGGCAGCAATACAAACTGCTTCAATAGATAATAATCAAACCAACATATTACCTCTTCCAGCACCAAAGAATGATAATAATGAAGCACTCAGTTCAGTCGCGCGTAATGAAACAGAAACAACAGCTCAAATAATTGAAGATAAAATTAAACCCACTGCCGCTGAACTCGCTTTATTGGAGCAGCAAGCTCTTGATGAATCTCTATTGCCAGCAAACAAGGACGTATCAGTAAACCATGAAAAAATAAGCACTATTGAAGCTGTTAACCTCTATTGGCAACAACTTACTGTCAAGCCTGGTGACAACTTATCGCTTCTTTTTCCGCGTGTCGGCTTATCTGCTCGTGACGTATACAATGTTGCTCAACTTGGACAAGACATCACGCCTTTACTCAACTTAAAACCAGGGCAAATCATGCTTTTTGGTTTTTTAGAAAGTGACAAAACACAACTTAAACAAATTGAGTTAGCACTGGATCCAATTAATACATTGATCATTACCAACTCTGATGATGGTTATAAAGCAATAACTCACGCTCGTGATGTTGAGACAAAACAAGTCCACGCCGCTGGTACAATCGTTAGCTCATTGTTTGGTGCGGGCAAAGAGGCAGGCTTATCAGATAAGCTGATAATGGAACTCGCATATATATTTGGTTGGGATATCGATTTTGCTCTAGATTTGCGTGAAAATGATCATTTCAAAGTGATTTATAACGAAAAATATATTGAAGGTGAGAAGTTTGCTGATGGCGACATAATCGCTGCTGAATTCGTAAACCAAGGCAAATCATTTAAGGCGGTTCGTTATACCGATGAAAATGGACAAAGTAGATTCTACACTCCGTCAGGCGAGAGCTTACGTAAAGCATTTAATCGTACTCCAGTTCATTTTTCTAGAATTAGTTCGAAATTTAATCCTAACCGTCCGCATCCTAAATTAAAGGGGGTAACGCGACCACATCAAGGTGTTGATTACGCTGCCAGCACAGGTACACCTATCATGGCAACGGGTGATGGTAAGGTAGAATTTGTTGGTACTAAAGGTGGTTATGGTAGAACGGTTATTTTATCGCATGGAGGTAAATACACTACCCTTTATGCTCATATGTCACGTTTTGCCAAAAGCATGAAATCAGGCAAACGTGTCAATCAAGGTGATGTGATTGGCTATATTGGTAGCAGTGGTTTAGCTACTGGACCTCATCTTCACTACGAGTTTAGAGTCAATGGTGTTCATCGTAATCCATTGACCGTGACGCTACCTAAAGCTGAATCACTGCCTAAAAAATATAGGGCTGATTTTGAGAAAAAAGCTCAACCATTGTTAGCTCAACTTGATTCAATTGGCACTAAACTCGCTCTTAATAATTGATATTTCTAAATTATGGGCTTGTATATAGGCATCATGTCAGGAACAAGTCTAGACGGCATAGATGTTGTTGTAATTGAATACTCTGATACTCATTCCTTTAAGTTAATTGCAGCCGAAACGTTTCCATTTCCAAATAAACTAGCTCATAGATTATCTGAGATTATTAACACTGCTAATTGCAAGCTACTAGATCTTGGTCAATTAGATATAGAGTTAGGTCAGCTTATTGCTGACTGTATCACCATACTTTTAAATAAAAACACTATTGCCGCTAGTGATATCAACGCTATTGGTAGTCATGGTCAAACACTATTTCATTCGCCTGATAGCCCATTTCCTTTTAGCATGCAAATTGGTAATGGTAATACTATTGCACAGCAAACAAATATCACAACGATTACTGATTTTAGACAACGAGATATTGCCGCAGGCGGACAAGGAGCGCCTTTGGTTCCTGTATTCCATAAGGAATTATTTGCTGATGGTCACACTGATCGAGCGATAGTAAATATAGGTGGAATAAGTAATATTACGCTACTTCCAGCCAATTCCAGTTCAGCTATTCTAGGCTTTGACTCTGGACCTGGTAACGGCTTACTTAATGCGTGGATACAATCACATCTCAATAGCCCATTTGATAAGGATGGCACCTGGGCAGCATCTGGGCAGTGTCATGATGTGTTATTAGAAATCTTAATGAACGAAGCTTATTTTGGCATTTCTATCCCTAAAAGCACTGGGCGTGAACTGTTTAATCTAACATGGCTAAACAACAAGCTTGCACAATTAGATCAGCCTGTTGCTGCTGCTGATGTTCAGGCGACACTTATACAACTTACCGTAAAGTCGATTGCCGATGCTATGGCTCGTTATGCCAGTAATGTTACAGAAATGTATCTGTGCGGCGGTGGCACTCATAATACATTTTTAGTGTCACAACTACGCAAAGCGCTACCACATATTTCTATTCAGAGTACGCAGGTTCTAGGTTTAGATCCTGATTGGGTCGAGGCCAGTGCTTTTGCATGGTTAGCGTATAAAACACTAAACAAACAATCTGGCAATGTGACCTCTGTTACCGGTGCAAAGCAGTCTGTGATTCTCGGGGCAACTTATTGGTCTAACGAATCTTCATACGCAGTTGCAGATAGTAGTGCACTAAGATCATCTTTGTTATCTGGCACAAACCTAAATAACCAACCCTCACCAAATGAATCTTCATTTATCATTTCGGGAGAATCTTCCAAATTAGCATTTAGTGCAGAAATTTCACCACTGATTGGCATATAGATATCTGATGCAGCTTTAACAGATTCGAGCAACATGCATTGTTCTTTGGCAGAAAATCGTTGACCAACTTTTGGTAACTCTGCAAACACAACATCGCCTAATAAATTCTGGGCATGATCAGTAATACCAACGGTTATTTCGCCATTATCTTCTAATCTCGCCCATTCATGAGTATCGGCATATTTCAAAGAGGTAGGATTGCTCATTTAATGTGTTCGTCCATATAATTCATTTAATTTTCTAAACCTTTGGGCAGATGACTCATCAACCATATCCCAATCAAACCGCCAGGACCAGTTACCTTCGGTCGTACCCGGAATATTCATCCGATGCTCACCATCTAAAGCCAAAACATCTTGCATAGGTATCACAGCCAATTTTGAAACCGTTGCTAAACAAACTCGAATTAATTGCCATGGCATTTGATCATCTGTTTGACCTAAATAGTCATGAACTCGTGACCTGGTATAGTCATTGATCTCACCAAACCAACCTAAGGTTGTATTGTTATCATGTGTACCCGTATAAGAAACACTATCGATAGTATGGTTATGTGGTAAATAGGGATTATTGGCATCATCGCCAAATGCAAATTGTAATATTTTCATGCCTGGCATCGCATATTTTTCACGTAATGCCGTCACTTCATCAGTAATAATACCAAGGTCTTCAGCAACTAAAGGTAACTCGCCAAACGCATTTTTTAGTCTATCAAATAAAGCATCACCTGGTGCTTTAACCCATTGCCCGTCAATTGCCGTTTCACAACTCGCGGGGATCTCCCAACACGCTTCAAAACCACGAAAATGATCAATACGTATTAAGTCAAAAAGCGCCAATTGTGTTTGCATGCGCTGCTGCCACCACAAAAAATCCTGTTCAATATGTTTATCCCAACGATAGAGAGGATTACCCCAACGTTGACCAGTAGATGAAAAATAATCAGGCGGTACACCAGCCACTTTTTCAGCTTGACCTGCACTATCCAAGGTAAATAATGAAGGATTTGCCCATACATCCGCACTATCATGGGCAACAAAGATAGGCATATCACCGAACAATACTATCCCACGTTCATTGGCATAGCTTTTTAAAGACTGCCATTGTTTGAAAAACAGAAATTGCCCAAACCGGCGAATATCAAGTGCTTCTTTACGATCATGACGAATTTTTTGGATCGCAGTTTTTTGGCGATTCCGAAGCGATTCAGGCCAATCGTACCAAGCTGTTGTGTGATTTAGGTGTCGAATCTCGCGAAACAAAACATAATCATCCAACCAGTATTCTTCTCGTTTACAAAAATTACTAAAAGCGTGCTTATCTTCATCACTGGCTTTTGCAGAAAATTGTCTAAACGCTTTGACTAATGTTGTTAAAAAAGTAGCATCAATAATCGTTTTCGGATCAGCCCAAGGTTCTAATTTGACGGTATCCCAACAAACTAATGCTGGATTACCCGCATGCGCTGATAAACACTGATAAGGTGATCCATCGGCATGGGTAGGACCTAAGGGTAACATTTGCCATACCGTCACCCCTGATTCATGTAAAAAATCAATAAATTTGTAAGCATCAGGTCCTAAATTTGCTGATGGCAAACTCGAGATATGCAATAAAACACCAGCTCGTCTTTGTTGAAATACTGCGGCTTGTTTCATCGAATTAACCACCTCTTCGCATAGTACCGCCTTGTTCTACGCCACCACCACCATGAGATACCGCTTCAGATAATGATTGTGGAACCTCTACTCCTAACATTTGATATAAGTTTGACAGGTGTAAACGAAATAAACGTTCAAAATCACTGACACTATCGGCTGAATTGTAATCCCCAAACCACCAAAACCAATCAGAGCCTTCACAGATAGCTAACTGCCGCTCTAATGCGTTCAACGTCTCAGGATCAAATTGCTGAGTTTCCAGCACGCTGTCATAGGTTTGTTTAGCTTCACTCAATAAATCCCAACCACGGTTTTTATCCTGATCACCAATCCAGGTTGAATAAGTACCATAAACCCAACTACCTCCCATCATTTTGGGAAGCGGTGACGCTCTAACACCACTTTTCAGACATTCAGAGAATGTTGTCAATTCAATATCTGGGTGATTGGATAATCGTGTGTATAAAGCTTGTAGGAAATAATAGCCATTATACGAATAATATTCCCAGGCATTCTCGCCATCTAAAATGACTGATACAACGCGATTTGGATCTTTTTCTGAATTTGCTTTGATTGTAGTAAGGTGATGGATAAAGTCATTAACGGCATCGTCAGCACCCCATGAAGTATAGTTAAACCCTATCATATCTGACAAGCCATCATCCCTAAAAAAACAAGCTGGTGATGCGCCAGGCAGCTTGTATGGTTTGTGAATACTAGCATCATGCATCCCTGACAAATTCAAACTATTGCGTAATACATTTTCACCGGTAGCCGCCCAATCAAAGCCATGTTGTGCTATCAATTTTAGGGTTTCTGTACAGACAGCACCTTCTGATGGCCAACATCCTTTTGGTTTAAATCCAAAATAGGATTCAAACACGCGTAAGCCTTCTTTCATATGCCAGTGTGAACGTTCTTCGCCACCAGGATAGCTCGTAATTTCAGGCAAGGGTGCATCAGGCATAGCTTCATGCGTAGTTTTAATGTCTAAAAGTAAAGGAATTATTGGGTGAGCATAAGGCGTCACTGATAGCTCGACCCGACCTGTTTCAGCTAATCGGCGATAACGTGGAATTAAGTCACTCAACAACTCGCCAATTACAATCATCAACTGTCGGCGGTCATGGAAGCTAAATTGCTTACCTTTCTTCATCAGTTCCTGAATACGAACATCTGAGCGTTTGACTGATTCCCCCATCCATGCCAAGTGATACCACACCACCATATCAACAATAAATTGATCATTGATATAAGGCAATCTACTCGGTTGTTCCAAAATCCACTTTGCCATTTTCACTAAACGTGAAAATTTAGGGTAAGGGTTAATCAGTTTATCTTCATTGGCACGAAGACAGTTGCTTATTAAGGCTCTTCGTTCATCAATGTGACTAGGTTGCACTGGTGAATCTAACGCGATTAACAGAGGATCTTTTAAGCGCCCAGTACCTTTAAACCGCGTTTTAAGCTGTTCATCGTAGTCAGCAAGCTGCTCAATTAAGGTTGGAGTAAAATTAACGACCGCTTTTGCACCTGGCACATTTTCAAGATGCCAAGCCATATCTACATAATCTTTTATTGCATGGAGATAAGTCCATGGTAATTGATACATGCCTCCCATCGGTTCACTGTATTGCGGCTGGTGCATATGCCAGCAAAGAACTACTTTTAATTTATCTGACATATCGGTAGGTTTGTCCTAACATTTCTGGCGTTACTAGTACCACACCATTCGGTGAAATTTCATATTTTTGCGCATCTGCCTCAGCGTCTTCACCAATAACTGTGCCTTCAGGTACAACGCAACCCTTATCTAAAACAACTTTCTTCAAGCGACAGTGGCGACCAATTATGACATCAGGCAGCACCACACTGTCTTCTAAAGTTGTGTAACTATGGACCTCTACATTAGAGAATAGAAGCGAATGACGTACCGTAGCTCCAGAGATAATACAGCCACCAGACACCATAGAATCTACGGCTGTACCACGTCGGTCATCATCATCAAACACAAATTTAGCCGGCGGTTGCTGTGCTTGATATGTCCAAATTGGCCAATTATCGTCATACAAGTTTAATTCAGGAGTAATTCCAATCAATTCCAGATTTGCAGACCAAAAGGCATCAATCGTACCTACATCTCGCCAGTAACCAGGATCGTTACCTTGCACATCTTTATATGGAAATGCCAAAACCTTATAATTTTCTATTAATGAAGGAATAATGTCATGCCCAAAGTCATGGGTAGATTCTTGGGTATCAGCATCCTTGATCAACTGCTCATACAAAAATGCTGCGTTGAAAATGTATATCCCCATAGATGCTAATGCAATATCAGTTTTACCTGGTATTGGAGTCGGATTGTCTGGTTTTTCATCGAAAGCAATAATTCGATTGTTTTCATCAATAGACATAACACCAAATGCTTTGGCTTCATCTAGTGATACGCGCAGGCAGCCAATTGTCATATCAGCATTTTGCGCAACATGCTCAGCAAGCATGTTACCGTAATCCATTTTATAGATATGATCACCCGCTAATATCACAACATATTTAGAACCATGATTTCGAAGAATGTCGATGTTTTGATAGACAGCATCAGCAGTACCTGTGTACCAACCTTGTTCGGTGCGTTGTGATGCAGGCAACAACTCAACAAATTCGCCCAATTCACCGCGCATAAAGCCCCAGCCTTGTTGAATATGGCGAATTAATGAATGTGCTTTATATTGGGTTAATATACCAACACGCCTGATACCTGAGTTAACACAGTTTGATAAAGGAAAATCGATAATGCGGAACTTGCCACCAAATGGCACGGCCGGTTTAGCTCGCCAATCCGTAAGTTGCTTTAAGCGAGAGCCTCGTCCACCCGCCAAAATAAGAGCTAATGTATCTCTGGTAAGACGACTTACGAAACGCGTGCTATTATTGTCTGACATTAAATTTCTCCACTGATGAGTAATTAAACTTTACCTGTTAGCTATAAGCCTGCCACAAGCGGTATATAGACATCAACAAAAATTATATGGAAACTTTATTACCATGGTTTTAAAAAACAAATTATCTGAAGATCTTGTCAAAATCATCGAAGCTCGCCACCACGATCCCTTCTGTGTATTAGGCGCTCATGTTGATGGTGACCAGACTACAGTGACTGTTTTTTTAACTGATACCCAGCATGCCTGGCTGGAAAACGATCTTAAATTAACTCGTATCCAAGGTACGGATTTATTTCAATGGACAGGTATGAGTCACCAACTGCCTGCTCATTACACAGTTCATCGTGTTGCAGGCAATGGTAGTAGCTTTAGCAAACATGATCCTTACAGTTTCTTGCCCCAAATATCTGAATTCGATCTGCATTTATTTTCTGAAGGTAAGCATTGGCATGCCTATCGTATCCTAGGCGCACACCAACATGAAGTCGATGGTATTTCTGGAATATTGTTTGCCACATGGGCACCAAGCGCGCAAAGAGTAAGTGTTATTGGTGAATTTAATCAATGGGATGGTCGTTGCCATCCAATGCGTGTCAGAGGTGGCAGCGGTGTATGGGAATTATTTATTCCAGGTCTAAGTACAGGCGAATTATATAAATTCGAAATCAAAAATCAGTATGATGGTTCACTTCATTCAAAAATGGATCCTTATGCGCAACAAGCTGAATTAAGACCAGGAACCGCATCAATAATTACCCATACCAGCCAACATCAGTGGCAAGACAAAGACTGGATGGCCAAACGCGAAAAAGCAGATTGGTTACATCAGGCACAGTCTGTATATGAAGTGCATATGGGATCATGGAAACGGAACTCGTCAGGCGATTTTTTAAACTACAGAGAATTAGCGCAAGAACTTATCCCGTATGTTAAAGAATTAGGATTTACCCATATTGAATTGTTACCGATCACAGAACATCCTTTAGATATTTCCTGGGGTTATCAAACAACGGGCTATTTTGCACCAACTAGCCGTTTTGGCTCCCCAGATGATTTACGCTATTTCATTGATCAATGTCACCAAAACGACATTGGTATTATCCTTGATTGGGTTCCAGGTCATTTCCCTAAAGATGCTCATGGACTAGCCCGTTTTGATGGTAGTGCACTTTATGAACATGCTGATCCACGCCAGGGTGAACATCAAGATTGGGGTACGTACATCTTCAATTATGGACGTAAAGAAGTCACTAACTTCTTATTATCCAGTGCATTTTATTGGCTTGAGCAATTCCATATCGATGGTTTACGTGTTGATGCAGTGGCGTCAATGTTATATCTGGATTATTCACGCGAAGAAGGCCAGTGGATCCCTAACCAATATGGTGGTAGAGAAAATCTTGAAGTAATAGACTTTTTGAAACATTTAAACTCGGTTTTACATCATGAACACCCAGGTTGTTTGATTACAGCCGAAGAATCAACGTCGTACCCAATGGTTTCTCGTCCAGCCCATATGGGAGGTTTAGGCTTCTCAATGAAATGGAATATGGGTTGGATGCACGATATTTTGCAATATATGCAACAAGACGCTATTCATCGACGTTACCATCATGATTCACTCACTTTTGGTTTGTTGTATGCCTTTACAGAGAACTTTGTATTACCGTTTTCACATGATGAAGTTGTGCATGGTAAAGGCTCAATGCTTAATAAAATGCCCGGTGATGAATGGCAGCGTTTTGCCAATTTACGTCTGCTCTATACCTTTATGTTTACCTATCCAGGTAAAAAACTATTGTTTATGGGCTTGGAATTTGGGCAAGGTACTGAATGGAACTGTGAAAGAGAATTAGACTGGTATGTACTGGATTATCCTCTTCATCAAGGTATGAAGTCATTAGTAAGTGACTTAAATAGTCTTTATACCTCGACGCCAGCATTGTATCGTCACGAATTTGATCCTCAAGGTTTTGAATGGCTCGATTGCAATGATCGTGAGCATTCAATCTTAAGTTACATCAGAAAGAATGAAGATGAGTATGTGATTTGTATTTTCAATTTCACGCCAGTCCCACGCGAGAACTACCGTGTGGGTGTTCCTGAAGGCTGTTCTTACAAAATTATTATGAATTCTGATTCTGAATTTTATCGTGGTAGTAATTTCAGCAAACAACTGTCGGTTGATGCTGAAGCAACACCATGGTCAGACAGACCATACTCTATAACCATCGATCTGCCACCGTTATCGGGCATCGTGTTACAAAAAGCCTAAGTTAGGTTAATCCCCAGCTTTAAGTTATTAAGGCTGGGGATTAACGCTATTTTTTACCTGTCTTCATCAAGATTATAGGGGGCAACAGCTAACGGCTTCTCCCCCATTTCATGATAGGTTTATCTAAGGCAATCACAGGCGCACCACGTGGATTTAAATGCTCAGTAAAACACTTAATTGCACCACCCTTGCCTGCTGCATCACGTCCTTCAAAAATAAGAAGGACGTGTTGACCCGTTTCCTTAACCCCGTGTTGAAATTTTGCTAACTAAATTTGAAGCAATTTCTTTTCTTTTTCATAGTTAGCCTTTTTCATCTTTTTTTATACGGATAATTTGCCGTTGGAAAATGGCTTTTTTTGACGTGTTTTTTATTTCTTCAATTGGAGCAAGATAATTAACAGTGAGGGAATTATGTGACGGGTTATGGTACGAATCAACCATTGCCCTCCTCTGACAAACTAAATGTAAAAAACAAGTATAACGGCTGAATTATGCCTTGGCATTACAAGCAATTTCAGATAATTGTATTGGGACGTGTTAGCTATTTGGGTAGTAATTTATATCACTACCCACGTTTTGTAAGGAAATATCAACTTGTCTAATTACGTAAGGCTCTAATCATTTTAATTAAATGTGTGGTTGAACTATCGTGTACTGATATTTCATCATTGCTTTGTAAATCAGGCAAGATCGCTTTAGCAAGTTGTTTGCCTAGCTCAACACCCCATTGATCGAAAGAATTAATATTCCAAACCGTACCTTGTACAAACACTTTATGTTCATACAAAGCAACCAGTTGCCCCAACAGTTCAGGAGTCAATTTTGGAAAAATTAATGTATTACTTGGACGATTGCCAGGGAACACTTTATGCGGTAATAACGCTTCGAGTTCTTTGCCTTCAAAACCTTCACTTACAAGTTCAGCTCTCACTTCTTCAGCTGTTTTTCCTTTCATCAACGCTTCAGATTGTGCCAAACCATTTGCCAGTAAAATAGACTGATGATCGTATTCAGGATAATGACTATTAACAGGTAAAACAAAATCCACAGGTATTAACTGTGTACCTTGATGAATTAGTTGAAAATAGGCATGTTGCCCATTTGTGCCAGGCGTACCCCAAATAACGGGGCCTGTCTTGTAACTCAATCGCTGGCCTTGACGGTTTGTGACTTTACCGTTACTTTCCATATCCAGCTGTTGCATATGGCTTGGGAAACGTGATAACGAGTGATCATAAGGCACAATAGCATGGGTTTGAGTACCAAAGAAGTTGATATACCACACGCCTAACAAGCCCATAATCACCGGCATATTTTGTTCTAATGGTTGTGTTCTAAAATGATTATCCATTTCATGACCACCATCCAATAATCGTGCAAAATTATCAAATCCAACATAAAGTGCAATAGGTAAACCAATCGCACTCCAAAGCGAATAACGACCTCCTACCCAATCCCAAATTTCAAACATATTATTGGTATCAATACCAAATTCTGACACGGCTTTCGCATTAGTAGATACTGCGACGAAATGTTTAGCAACATCGTGTTGTTGTCCTGCTTTCAAGAACCATGTGCGTGCTGATTGCGCATTGGTCAATGTTTCCTGGGTAGTAAATGTTTTTGATGCCACAACAAACAGTGTTGTTTCAGGATTTAATTTTTCTAAGGTTGTACTGAGATCAGTACCATCAACGTTAGACACAAAATGTACATTAATACCTTCAATACCATAAGGTTCAAGGGCATCACAGATCATCGCAGGACCAAGATCTGAACCACCAATACCTATATTAACGATATCGACAATTTTTTTACCGCTAAAACCTAACCATTCACCACTATGCACTTTGTCACTGAAGTCTTTCATTTGTGCCAGCACACGATTGACATCAAGCATCACATCTTTACCATCAACCATGATCGGTGTATTGGATCGATTTCTTAATGCAATATGTAATACAGCGCGGCCTTCCGTATTATTGATTTCCTGCCCTGTAAACATACGTTCAATCCAATTGGGCAGTTCAACGGCTTTCGCTAAAGACAGCAATTTTTCCATTGTTTCTTTAGTCACGCGATTTTTAGAATAATCTAAAAACAAATCACCAGACTTTAATGAGAAATGTTCAGCTCGGTCAGAATCCAACACAAACTGCTCACGCATCGACAAGTATTTTAAATCCGAATAGTGACGAACTAATGATTGCCATTCAGGCATATTTAAAGGAGTCATAGTTTTCTTCTGTAATTATTGTTGTAGATAGTCGGCTAATGCGTCCCAAGCGATAGTTTCCTGTTCGCCTGTTGCCATTGTTTTCACACCAATGACTTGTTTTGTAATTTCATCTTCACCCAAAATAAGTGTCCAACGTGCCCCACTTCGATCTGCACGTTTAAATTGGTTTTTAAAACTACCACCACCACAATGGGTAATCAACTTTATATTAGGAATGTGATCGCGTAATTGTTCCGCTAATATCAATGATTGTTTTGCTGCCAATTCTCCTACAGCCACAAGATACACATCAATACCATCTATTTGAGGTAAGGAATCTGTTGCTTCTAGCAAGGCAATTAAACGTTCCAAGCCAATAGCGAAACCAATAGCCGTCGCTTCACGACCGCCCAATTGAGCAACTAAACCATCATAGCGCCCACCAGCACAAACTGTACCTTGAGAACCTAAATGAGACGTTACCCACTCAAATACAGTTTTACCGTAATAATCCAAGCCACGTACTAATCGAGGGTTAATTTCATAGCTAATACCGGCAGTATCCAAGATTTGGCATAAGACAGTAAACTCATTTTTTGATTGTTCATCAAGATGATCAAGCAATTTAGGAGCCGCTTCATTTAATGCCTGCATTGCAGGATTTTTACTATCCAGAATACGCAGCGGATTACTATAAAGTCTACGCTGACTATCTTCGTCTAATGCGTCTTTATGCGCTTCAAAGTAACTAACCAGTGTCTCTCTGTAAGCGAGTCGCGCTTGAGTAGAACCCAATGAGTTAATTTGAAGTGTCACGCCAGTTAAGCCTAGATTTTTCCATAGCCGTGCCGTCATCAAGATCATTTCAGCATCAATATCTGGCCCACTAAAACCATACGCTTCAACACCAATCTGATGAAATTGGCGGTATCGTCCTTTTTGAGGACGTTCATGACGGAACATCGGTCCCATATACCATAAACGTTGTGTTTGATTGAGCAAGCCATTTTGCATCGCTGCACGGACACAACCAGCAGTCCCTTCCGGACGCAAGGTCAAATTATCACCATTGCGATCAGCAAAGGTATACATTTCTTTTTCGACAATATCGGTCACTTCACCAATAGAGCGACAAAATAACTCGGTTTTTTCTACAATTGGAAAACGAATTTCTTGATAACCATAGCCTGTCAGCACATCTTTTAATGTTGCTTCAACTGCCTGCCAATAAGGTGTTACATCTGGGAGAATGTCATTCATTCCCCGAATTGAACGAATAATATCTGCCACGCTTAACTTATGTCCTTTATCGGAATGATAGTGTGTGATTTAGTCTGTTGCTGTCGCGCAATGCGTTGACGAATTTCCTTCTCCAATTCATCAACTAAGGCCTCATTGTCAACTTTATGATGAGGTTTGCCATCAACATAAAGCAAGTTTGGCTCACCACCGGTTAGACCTATTGCCGCTTCTTTCGCTTCGCCCGGTCCATTGACAACACAGCCAATGACAGCAACGTCCATAGGTTCCAGAATATCTTCTAAACGACTCTCTAAAGCATTAACGGTGGAGATAACATCAAATTGCTGACGCGAACACGATGGACATGCAATCAAGTTGATACCTTTATTACGGATACGAAGGCTTTTTAAAATATCAAATCCAACTCGAATTTCTTCGACCGGATCCGCAGCCAATGACACCCGAATAGTATCGCCAATACCTTCAGATAACAACATACCTAAACCGATAGCAGATTTAACCGAACCAGAACGCAATCCACCGGCTTCAGTAATCCCTAAATGCAAAGGTTGCTCTATTTGACTCGCTAATTTGCGATAGGCATGAACTGTCATAAAGACATCTGATGCTTTTAGACTTAACTTGAATTCAGGGTAATTTAAACGATCCAATATATCAATATGACGTAGCGCTGATTCCACTAAGGCATCCGGTGTTGGCTCACCATATTTTTTTTGCAGATCTTTCTCTAATGATCCGGCATTAACGCCAACACGAATTGGAATACCGTGATCGCGGGCACTATCTATAACCGATCTAACCCTATCTTCACGGCCTATATTGCCGGGATTAATTCGTAAACAATCGACACCCAACTCAGCAACCCGCAACGCTATCTTGTAATCAAAATGAATGTCCGCAACCAAGGGGATAGAAACGTGCTGTTTAATCTTACCAAAGGCTTCTGCCGCGTCCATTGTAGGCACAGAAACACGAACAATATCAGCACCAACATTTTGTAGTGCCTTAATTTGAGCAACAGTAGCTACAACATCGCAGGTTTCAGTATTAGTCATGCTCTGTACAGCAATAGGCGCATCGCCACCTACCGGTACATTGCCAACCATAATCTGACGAGATTTTCTTCTAATAATCGGTGAGGAGGATGTCATTGTAATTCTGGCTCTTTATTCAACGATTCTATTGCTTGATCAAAAGCAGGACTTTGCACGATGTCTTTTTGTTTTGGTTCAGATAACGGTTCAACAACGCTAGACGCAAAGCCACTATTATGTTGTTCTTGTAAAAATTGATTGAATGTCGATACAGCATCACTTGCAGCTGTTCTGGATTGTGATCGTTGCCATTGTTGATATGCAAACCACGTAATAACAATGACTGCAATCACTAATAGTATCTGTAACCAGGGAAAACTAGCACGTTTTGGTTCAAACGTCCTTGAGGTTGAAGCAGAGGCATCAGTCGTTTTATAGTCAAGATTAAATGCAGCCAACATTTCATGTTCCGGTAAGCCCAGAAATTTGACATAGCTTACAAAATAACCACGTGCATAAGCCCGACCATGCAGTGCTTCCCACTGTTCAGTTTCAAGATTGGTAATAGTTTGCTGTGTTAGTCTTAATTGAGCGGCAATTTCACCAAGTGTCATTTTTTTTGCTTCACGTGCCAACTTTAATCGCTCACCAACAGAGGGGATCGGCGCCTGGATTGCTATTTCTTCATCATGCAGATCAGACATAATTAGTATTGCCCCTTTTTAGCTTGCAGCGCCTCATCCGAATCTGGGAATCGTGATCGTAACAATAAGATATAACTTGAAACTGCATTTTGATTATCCAGTTTATTCTCTGTTTTTATTGCTAATAATAAAGCTTGTGGACTCCATTGCGAAGCTGACTGATAACGTTCGATATAGGCTCTTGCTTGAAGATAGTCTTGTTGTTGATAACTTATTTGAGCCATTTGCAATAACGATTTACTCAATGTTGGCTGTTTCTGCAAGGCTTTTCTAAAGTAACTTTCAGCACGTTGCATATCAGGTTCACGGCTGGCACACATGCCAGCATTTTCTAAAGCAAGGGCCGCACTATTGTATAAAGGGTTTTTCACAGCATTTAAAAAGCGTTGTTCCGCTTCATCATAGCGTTGTTGTTGGCATAAAAATACACCAAAATTATTTTGTGCTTCAGAATAACCTGGCGCACGATTTACTGCTTCTTTAAAATGCTTTTCAGCTTTATCATTTTCGCCTAAACGTTGATATAGCAGTGCAATGGTATTGTGAGCACTCGGTAAATTAGGATCTTGCTGCAAGGCTTTTTGCAATTTTTCTAATGCAATTTCATAGTCACCGCGTTGAAGATAGTTTAAACCAAGACGCATGTTAATTTCAGCAGCTTTGGGATCAGGTGCAGCATAAGTAGTGGGACGTGAGCCATTAGCAACACAACCAGTCATTGTCAGGGCTAATAGAATCAACAAAATTCTGAAACATACCTTTTTCATCGTGTCACCAATGCCTCGGCTATCCGTTGTGTTCGACGTGTACGATCTTGAACTTCACCAGCTAGCTGACCACATGCTGCAACAATATCATCACCACGTGTTTTACGTATTGTCGCAACAAAACCGGCATCGACCAATTGTTGTTTAAATCGTGCCATTACTGGCTTCGAAGAACAACGATAGGAGGTTTTAGGAAAGGGATTAAATGGAATTAGATTAATTTTAGTTGGTAAGTCTTTTAAGATGCGCATCAAATCACGTGCATCTTGTTCTGAATCATTTATCCCTTCCAATAAAACATATTCGACAGTGATATGACGTTTTTGTTGGGCTCCTGCCACATAGCGTTTACACGCCGCTAATAATTCCGAGATTGGATATTTGTCATTCAAAGGAATGATTTCACTACGAAGTTTATCGTTTGCCGCATGCAACGAAATAGCCAAACTAACATGACAATCTTCACGTAATTTATCAATCATTGGCACCATACCTGACGTGCTCAATGTGAGTCTTCGCCATGAAATGCCATAAGCCAGATCATCACGCATCAAATTCATCGCAGTAATGACGTTGTTATAATTAGCTAAAGGCTCACCCATGCCCATCATCACCACATTAGTAACAACCCGCTTACCTTTAGGATCTTTGCCCAGATATTCATTGGCTAGCCATAATTGACCAATAATTTCGCTCGCGTCTAAATTACGGTTGAACCCTTGTTGCGCTGTTGAACAAAACGTACAGGCTAATGCACAACCAACTTGCGATGATACGCATAAGGTGCCGCGTTCATCTTCTGGTATATAAACCGTTTCAATTGAGTTACCACATGAAAGACGGATAATCCATTTTCGTGTGCCATCTTTGGAAATATGTTCTTGTAACACTTCTGGCAGTGTTACCTGTGCTTTTTCTGATAATTTTTGACGTAAGTCTTTACTGAAATTTGTCATTTCAGCAAAATCCGTCACGCGATATTGATGCATCCATTGCATCAACTGACGCGCACGGAACGGTTTTTCACCCATGTCGGAAAAAAACATTTCAAGACCTTTAAGATCTAATCCCAATAGATTCGTACGCATCATAGTGTCAGTTAATTCTTCTTATTTATCGAGTGCGAGCACACACTTGATCTTCAGTGAAAAAGTACGCAATTTCACGGGCAGCACTTTCTACCGAATCAGAACCATGAACAGCATTTTCATCAATGCTTTGTGCAAAATCAGCGCGAATTGTACCCGCATCGGCATCAGCAGGATTTGTTGCACCCATTAAATCACGATTTTTTAATACAGCACCTTCGCCTTCTAACACTTGAACCATCACTGGACCAGATGTCATAAAACTAACAAGCGCACCAAAGAAAGGACGTTCTTTATGCTCTGCATAAAAACCTTCCGCTTGTTCTTGTGTTAAATGAATCATGCGCGCAGCAACAATTTGTAACCCTGCTTTTTCAAAGCGAGAATAAATATCACCAATTACGTTTTTTGCTACTGCATCTGGTTTAATGATTGAAATTGTACGTTCAATTGCCATTATTGTTCCTTAGTTAAAAAGTTGAGTTAAACTCACTTATTTTAGCATCTTATGGCTGTAGTGATAGCACTACGATAGAATTAATATTCATACCCTAACTACGTGAGTTATAAATCATGGCTAGATTGACTTTAAATCGCAGGTTTAATAGACGATGAATTCACCATTCAAACGCATTGGCCTCTATATCCGTAAGGATGACCCGGTCATGGAAAATGCGGTGCTTGAAATAACACAATTTCTGCGCTCAAAGTCATTAACGTTGTTTGTTAATGAACCGTTGGCTTTTCTACCCGAGTTGCAGGTTATTTCTATCGGTGCGTTTCCTACAAACTGTGATTTGACCATAGCAATCGGTGGTGACGGTACATTGTTATCAGCATCACGCGCACTCGCTGGTTCTGAACTCCCCTTGGTTGGTATTAATCTTGGTCGCTTGGGCTTTTTAGCTGATGTCACCTTAGTCAAACTTGAGCAACAATTATCACGAATTTTAGCCGGTGAATATCGCGAAGACACCCGATTTTTAATGCAGGCAACCCTACATAATTCTGATCATTTTTTTGGTAAAGCAATGAATGATGTCGTCATTCACTCACATCAAAGCCTACATATGATTGAGTTTGAAACCTATATCAATGGACGCTTTCTTAACAGTCAACGAGCAGATGGTTTAGTTATTGCGACACCTACGGGTTCGACTGCTTACGCCATGTCTGCAGGCGGCCCCATATTAGATGTTAATTTAGATGCATTAGTGCTAGCCTCAGTCTGCCCTCATACTCTTAGCAATCGTCCGGTTGTGATTGCAGCCAATAGCATTATTGATATTATCATTAGTGAAAATAACATAAGTACAGCGATGGTGACATGCGATGGCAGACCAGGACATATTTTAGAGCCTGGTGATACAGTTCGTATTGAGCGTCACGCTAACAGTATCAAATTATTGCATTTAGAAGATCACGATCATTATTCAATTTTACGTGCCAAACTTGAGTGGGGAAGAAAGCTAACATGCTAAGCAATTTAAGTGTTCGTCATCTCGCTGTTGTTGATGATATTGAATTGTCATTTAACCAAGGAATGACCTCGTTAACAGGTGAAACAGGTGCGGGTAAATCTATCCTGGTTGATGCTTTAGGTCTGGTACTGGGCGATCGTGCTGATTCAAACATGGTGCGACATGGCTGTGAACGTGCTGAGATTGAAGCAAGCTTTAATATTGATGCTAATGATAGTTTACGTGCCTGGTTAGTTGAACAAGAATTGGATGATGACGATCAATGCCATTTGAGAAGAACAATTTCACGAGATGGCCGTTCTCAGGCGTATATTAACGGCAGGAAAGTTCCTCTTACCCTACTTCGCGCTGTCAGTGAACGTACGATTGACATTCATGGTCAGCATGCTCACCAATCTTTAATTAGATCAGAAACACAACGCGAATTGCTTGACACTGTTGCTAAAACCAAACCTTTATTATTGGCGCAATTGCATCAGGCTTATCAAACATGGCAACAGTTACAAACTGAATTAAATTCATTACAGCAACACGCTCTCGATCAAACTGCTCGCCTGGAGTTACTTAGATATCAACAATCAGAATTAGAACCATTGGATCTAAGCGAACAAAACATTAAGCAATTGATTGAAGATCAACAACAGCTCGCACACGCATCACAACTAATTAATGCCGTAGAATCAGGACTCGACCAACTCTATCAACAAGAAGCCGGTTGTGCCTATGATCTTGTTAGTAGCGTGTTAGCGCGAATAGAAAAATTACGCGATATAGAACCTAAATTTAACACTATTATTGAAAGCTTAAACTCAGCGATTGTTCATTTGGATGATTCAGGCAACGAGCTTCGTCATTATCTTGAACATAGCGATCTTGATCCAACTCGACTTGATGCTGTTGAATCTCAATTATCAATCTTGCATAACCTCGCCAGAAAACATCATATCGAAATCGAAGATTTACCAGTACATTATCAAAAGTTATGTGATGAACTCGACCAGCTAAGTAATCTAGACACCAGAACAATTGAGCTTGAACAAGCAGTATCAAACCAGCGTAATATCTGTATTGCCTTATGTGAACAACTAAGCAAACAACGCCAACAAGCAGCACAACCTTTATCAGAGCAAATCACGCAAACAATTCAAAAACTGGCTATCTCTGGTGGCCGTGTTGAATTCAAGGTGACTCCGCTTGCTCATGATCGTTTTACAGAGACAGGGGCCGACTCGATTCAGCTGTTAGTAAGCACTAATCCTGGGCAGGCAGCGGGAGAATTAGCCAAAGTAGCCTCAGGCGGTGAGCTAGCTCGTATCAGTCTTGCCATTCAAGTTGTTACTGCCGGGACTCGGAGTGTACCAACGCTGGTGTTTGATGAAGTTGATGTTGGTATTGGTGGCAGTGTGGCAGAAATCATTGGGCAACACTTGAGAAAACTAGGTTCAACGCAGCAAGTGATTTGTATCACTCATTTACCGCAAGTTGCAGCGCAAGCACACCAGCAAATTCAAGTAACTAAAAAACAACATAATGGTAGCACTTATATTGAACTAACCAGTCTGGATAACACGCAACGCATTGAAGAAATTGCACGCATGTTAGGCGGGGTTATGTTAACCGACAAAACCCGTGAGCATGCAAAAGAGATGTTGGAACAAGCCCAAAATTGATTTGGTCTATGACTGACAGTTACGACATATGCCATAGATATACAGACTATGATCGGTCATTTGAAAACCTTTTTCCGCTGCAATCACCCGTTGACGCTGTTCAATTACTTCATCAATAAACTCTTCAATTTGGTTACATCTGACGCATAACAAGTGGTCATGATGTGTTCCATCTTCTAATTCAAAAACAGCATGACCACCTTCAATGCTTAATCGCGACACAAGACCTGCACCTTCAAATTGAGTCAATACGCGGTACACTGTAGCCAAACCGATTTCTTCGCCCATTTCCAGCAGCGCTTTATAGACATCTTCAGCACTCATATGGCGTTGTTGTGCCGATTCAAGTATCTCAAGTACCTTAAGCCTGGGTAAGGTTACTTTTAAGCCTGCTTTTCTTAAATCCTGACTTTCCATAACTGATGCCTCGTCGAAATCGAGCGATTAGCGTATCATCGCACGTTGGTTAATTAATACAGACAGTAAATATAAATGAAAACCTTTCTCATTTACACCTTTTCAGTATTTCTATTGTTAATTAGTGCTTGTAGCAAAGATAAAATTCCTGGTGTTTATCGCATCGATATCCAGCAAGGTAACGATGTTACCCAAGACATGTTGAATAAACTTAAACCAGATATGTCCAAAAGTCAGGTAGCCTTCATTATGGGCACGCCACTTGTCATCGACACATTTCACCCTGATCGCTGGGACTATATTTATAGCTTTCACCCAGGCAACGGCAAGCGTGAACAACGTCGGATAACTTTATTTTTCGTTGAAGACAAATTAGATCATATTGAAGGTGATACGCGCACTGTTGCTCGCGAGGACATGGCGCAAACTGTGCGCACCGATAAAAATGTTGTGGTACCGTTAAACGACAAAAAAACTGGATTTTTCCAAGGCTTAATGAATAGCATTGGACTCGGTGAAGATGAGCCTGACGTTATTAAAACTGATGATGCTCAAACTCCGCCTGCTGAAACAACAAAAGAAACTAACGAACAATCAGCTAAATAATCTGAAAACTGGATAAATGGATTAAGAACCAGCCCAAAATAATGTGGGCTAGCTTTGTTATTATTGTTGCTCTGAAGATACAGATTGAAAGGAACCTGTTTTTGAATTAAAGAAAAACAGTTCTCCAGCTGAAATATCAAAATACCATCCGTGTAGACTCAAAGCACCGTTTTCGACACGCTCACGGATACATGAAAATGTCATTAGATTCGCTAATGATTGCAGAATTGCCCGCTGTTCGCACGCCTTGATCTGCTCTTCTCGCGACGCATTAGACAAGGTCTGTTTAACCCATCCTTTGGCCGTATTTGCAATTGATACCCACGGATGGATAAATTGTGATCTCACCGTACCATCATCTTCCCAAAGCGCTTTGATACCACCACAGTTTGCATGTCCCATGATGATGATGTTTTCGACTTCAAGGCCATTTACCGCAAATTCTAATGCGGCACTAGTACCGTGATAATCACCACCGCTTTCACAGGGAGGAACTAAATTAGCCACATTGCGCACAATGAAAAGATCGCCAGGATCACAGCTAGTCAAAATAGCCGGATCAACACGAGAATCACAGCATGCTATCATCATGGTCTTGGCTGGCTGACCATCCTTCATACTTTGATATAAGTCGTTATCATCACCAAAATACTGTTGTTGAAACCGTTTGAAACCATCTAATAATTTTTTTGTGCTTGCCATATTTTTATTCCAAATGCTTTAAATAAATAACCTCAGTTCTGGATAAGAATAGTCAGCGACCCTATAACGAACAATGACTTGCTAACAAATAGCTCGTAAAACGACTAAAACCAGTTTTAAAAACATAAGCAATGCCTTTGTTTTAGTGGATATCAAGGCAGATTTACCTAGCAATAGCAAGGCTAGTGCAAGAAAATCTAACGCCGATAGCCGCTAAAACAAAGGTGCTGGATGGCTGTGCTTATCCAGAATTGAGGTTAAATATAGTCAAAATCAGATTATCACTGCTTAATTGAAAGGCGCTATTCATTCTCCTCACTTAGGCAAATGATGTTCAATTAAGAGAAATAATAGCAAAACCTATTACGGTTATAGTGTATTACCAATAGCGGGTTAATTGTGACTATCGGCAACCGTCACACTGACCAGCCTATTGGTTTAGTCAGTGATAACGACTGCAATAGTGTCATATCAGTTTACATTTAAACTATTGTTATTGGTTGTTAGCTTGGTACCATTTTTTTTGACTCGAACGGGCAGCTTCAGTATTGGCTTCGTACCACTTTTTCTTGATGTTTTTAGTTCTGACAAGTTCTATATTAGCTTCATACCATTTTTGCTTGGCATCGGCATGTGGATCAGCGTGCATATTAGCTTCATACCAAGGCATGGCAGTGTTTTTGATTTGATTTTTATTAGCCTCGTACCACTTAGCACGACTAGCACGTGCAATTTCCAAATTAGCTTGAAACCATTTTTTCTTGGCATCAGCATGGGGATCAACATGCATATTAGCTTCATACCA
>JACUUH010000073.1 GCA_014859375.1 Gammaproteobacteria bacterium | reverse complement strand
TTTTACCAGTTTTGCGCCCATCTTTTGCCCTCTTATCACCAAGTGGAATTTGACTTTCGCGTGTGGTTGGTGGTGCGAGCAGTGGAGAAAAAGGAGGAGGCTTGAGGGTAGTGCGTTACGGTAAAATCCAAAAAACAACAGCGAGAAAATATTAAACGACAAAGTGTTCAAATAACGCCAAAAACATTTTTAAACGGTCATTGAAATTTTAAAAATATTAGTGAATTTAGTACATAACAGTCAAAATATTGCATTTTGAAATATTTTTATCAAATAAACCAACATTTTTTATGTCCATTTATTTGGGCGTATCAGACTGTTTTGTATATAATGTTCGTTGAATAAATAGTTAGCTATTGAAAAGGAAAATATATATGAGTCGAGACACTATCCCTGCATCAATAAAACGTGCTGTGCTTGTCGAAGCAGGACATCGATGTGCTATTCCAACGTGCCGTGCAACAACAACTGAAATAGCACATATAGTTCCTTGGGCAGAAACTCAAGATAACTCTTTTGAGAATTTAATAGCATTGTGCCCAAATTGCCATACACGATTTGATCAAAAAAAAGAAATAGACCGACTCTCTGTAAAAATGTATAAACAGAATCTTGGTATTTTGAACAATCGATATGGTGAGTTTGAACGTAGACTCTTTGAGGTTCTCGCAAAATCTGGAGAGCGTGTTTTTGTACTTGGTGCAGCTGGTGACCTTCTTGTCGCTAATGCCGTAAAGGATGGTTTTTTTGAAGACAAGAAAGTTGAAGGAATGGGCTTACTTGTTCAAGGAAGCAATGGTTTCGAAAAGAATTTCCCAATGACATTTACATATTGGGTGACCGATATTGGTATTGAATTTATACAGCGTTATGCTACTGGTAAAGACATTGCCTAAAAAAGCTAACAAATCACAGGAGCCAATAAATTACCCTGCGGGCAATTCATCGGCTCACTTTAAACGTTATGCGTCAACCAGCGAAATCGGCATTCATAGTAGAATCGTCGTAATTTTAACTTTAGGAATCGTTACGTGAGTAAAAAGTCAGATTTTGAAAAAGCATTGAAAGAGTTTGTAGCGACCTTGCAAGGCTATATAAGCAGCGAGGATGGGCAATGGACAATAAAAGGTTTTATAGACATATATAAGAATGTCTACACAATTTCCTCGGACACTAAAATTATTTCAAAAATACTTGAGATACACATCTTTCCAAAGTTGCTGGAGCTTTCAGAAAAGCATGGCTACAAAATAGTCCTCGCTGATCATCAGAACTACTATCCAGATATATCATTCGTTGATAATGACGATGATTCTGTCCGATTCGCTGTCGATTTTAAAACGACATATCGTCAGTCCAGCAAGCCTCATTTATGCAATGGTTTTACATTGGGGTCTCATGGTAAATATTTTGAGGACAGGACTAGCACAAAAAACATCCAGTTTCCCTATGGAACCTATTCTGGACACTACTGCTTAGGAATTATATATGACAGAGTAGATTCTCGTGATATAGATGAGACTAAAATATACAGTTTGGACTCACTAACATCAATTACATCAGTGGTCGGTAACTTCAGCTTTTTCGTTGCCGAGAAGTGGCGAATAGCCAGCGATAAGAGTGGAAGTGGAAATACAGCAAATATTGGCAGCATAAATAATATTGCTGATATTGTCGAAGGCAAGGGAATGTTCTCCAAGCTCGGAGAAGAGTGGTTTGATGATTATTGGATGAACTATAAAAAGATCACGGTTCCTGATGGTAAAGGCGGAACTAAGAAAATTACAAATCTCAAAGAATTTGTTGCTTATAGAAAAGGCGATACATCTTTAATCGTGCCAAAACACAATGGCACACCTAAGAAGGCGAAGTAATGAAGGTTTCAGTACCACCTATTAAATCGCAAGGAATTAAGACAAAGTTGGTTCCTTGGATAAAAAGCTTAGTTCCAGAAGAGTTCAGGGGTCGATGGGTCGAGCCCTTCATGGGAACCGGTGTTGTTGCTTTCAATGTAGCACCCGATAAAGCATTGATGTGCGACACAAATCCTCACCTAATTAACTTCTACTCTGCTATTAAGTCGGGAGAAATTACACCAGAAATAGTTCGAAGTTATCTGGTCAAAGAGGGCGCATTGCTTCTAGAGAAAGGAGACGAGCATTATTACAGTATTAGGGAACGATTTAATGAAAGCCACAACCCTTTGGATTTCCTTTTTGTAAATCGATCAGGTTTTAACGGGATGATTCGATTCAACCGAAAAGGCGGGTTTAATATTCCATTCTGTAAAAAGCCAAACCGCTTTGCTCAAGCATATGTCACTAAAATTGTAAATCAGGTGTCAAGTGTTAGCAGAGTGATCGCTGCTAAAGATTTTGATTTTAAGTGTCAATCTTTTGATAAAACGATTTCAGAGGCAAAGACTGGCGACATTATCTATTGTGACCCTCCATATATAGATCGACATGTCGACTATTTTAATTCTTGGGATGAGTCACACGAAATCTCTCTTTTTGAAAGCCTTTCTAAAGCACATTGTGACTTTATTCTATCAACATGGCATCACAATGATTATCGAAAGAATGAATATATAGAATCGCATTGGAACAAGTTTAACATTCTAACCAGAGAACACTTTTATCATGTTGGCGGTAGTGAGAAAAATAGAAATCCAATGATAGAAGCGATAGTTACAACAATTGATACAAAGCTATATGAGTATCCTGAGACTCCGAAACAAGAACAGCTAACACTGCTCGAGCCAAAGCTTCATTACAAAAGCGCATAACAATGCGCTGCACTCGGATAAATTTTCCGCTGCGCTCCAAATTTACCGGTGAGCGCGGCGTTATATCGCCCCGATAAATCCGGCAATCTGGAGCTTTAAAGTGATAAGAAAGTACAACGAAAATGACATGGATTCAGTTCTTGAGATTTGGCTTAATGCTTCAGTTAAAGCTCATGATTTCATCTCAGCTGAGTTCTGGGAATCTCAAGTAGAGAACATGCGTAATCTCTACATTCCAGTTTCAGAAACTTACGTTTACGAAGCAGAGTCGAAAGTAGTCGGTTTTTACGCACTGTATGAAAATAGCTTGGCTGCTATATTCGTGTCCCCTGAACTTCAAGGTAAAGGTATTGGTAAGCAACTATTGAGTCATGCTAAAGCTCAAAGAGCGTTATTAAGCCTTTCCGTATACAAGGAAAACAAGGCTAGTTACCAGTTCTATTTGTCCCAAGGGTTCAAAGTGGTTAGCGAGCAATCGGATGAGCATACTGGACACTCAGAATACACAATGAGTTCAGGCATATAACAATAAATTTAAGCAGATTCGCAACGTTTGGCACTTTTGGTTTGAATCAGCTTTATCTGGCAATCAAGATCGTCAGATATATGAGGCCACGGAAGCTGAAATAGAACGAATCCTACAATGCAATTTATTCCAAGAGAGTTGGGACAAGAACCATTAAGTTGGATGAAACAATTACCATTCGACTTGCTGATTATGAAATTATTGAAAGATTAAATGGTGTTATAACAACGGGTGCGCGGGTTGAACGGTTAGAGTCAAAAAAATGGTAACTTTGCTATATCCACTTGACAAAATAAGCATTTATGCACTACAATTGTATATACAAAATACAAGTGGGGTATATTATGAAACAAGCGATAAATATAAGACTCGAAAAAGATGTTGTTAAAACATTAGATGAATATGCACAAGAACTAGACAAGACGAGAACAAGTTTAGTTGAAAAAGCTATTGAATTATACTTTGATAAGTTAGATGAAATGATTGCTGATAAAAGAATAGACGATTTAAAAGCTGGAAAAACCACGGTTGTACCTCTTGCTGAAGTATTTAAAAAAGCCGGTATTGATGTATAACGTAGCTTTTGATAAAGATGCTGAGAGAGAGTTTTTGAAACTTGAAAGGCAAATTCAACTACTCGTATCATCCAAAATTTTAGATTTGCAAAGCGGAAACTTTACTAATGATAAACAGTTGAAGGGCAAGCATAAAGGTAAGTTTAGAAAGCGAGCTGGCAATTACCGAATTATCTATTTAAAAGAAAACAATCTTTTAGTTATTTCTGCAATCAGAATTACCCATAGAAAAGAAGCGTACTAATATACGTAAAAGATATTGTTCTACAAATTTGAATCGAAGCGAATATTAATTAGTCTAGTACCCCAATATTTTTCAGGAG
>JACUUH010000034.1 GCA_014859375.1 Gammaproteobacteria bacterium | reverse complement strand
TAAGCATTAACATTGCAGGTAGTGGTAACAGTGTCAGCCAGATCATGGCAGGCTCAAATGGTAGCTTATTAGTCAAAGTCGCTAATGGGGTGATTACTGATTCGGTTACAGCTACATTAGGTGCTGATGTGTTAACTAAATTAGTCAGCATGTTAAACCCGTTTGCGACAAGTAATGATGCCACTCAGTTACAGTGTGCAGTTGTTAATTTTGATATTAAAGACGGCATAGCGACTACGGATAAAGGCATTGCCATTTCAACCAATCAAATGAATATCATTGGTAGTGGTACGGTTAACCTCAAAACAGAAGCCTTAGATATTCGAATAAAACCAGAAGCAAAAGAGGGCGTAGGTATCAATGCGGGCAAATTGGCATCTGTTGTACGTGTTGGTGGAACGCTGGCACAAGCTAAACTAACAGCAGATATGGTCGGAGCGGTTTCAACAGGTTTATCTGTCGGCACAGCCGTTGCAACGGGTGGGTTATCGTTATTAGCGCAAGGTTTATTTGATCGTGTTACCGCCGATGCTGATCCTTGTGCCACAGCATTAGGTCAAAAATCAGCAACAACTCAAGCGACAAAAGAACCTGAACCATCGACATCAACCAAAGCGGTTGATTCAGTTAAAGATGCGGGTGGTGCAATATCTGATAAATTAAAGGTATTTTTTAATTAACTTTTGATTCGCATTTCGAATATAGCCCAGGTTTAAGTGAGTTAGGTGCTTAAAATAAGGCTGATAGCTGCTGTGTGCATGGCTATCAGCCTTGTCAATTTAAGATTTCAAAGCAGGATAATCGGTATAACCCTTGGCATCACCGCCATAGAAGGTGTCGAAGTCAGGTGTGTTTAATTCCGCTCCTTTTTGAATGCGCGCAGGTAGATCAGGGTTGGCGATAAAAGGCACACCAAACGCGATAAAATCGGACTCATTCGCAGTCAGGCTTTGTTCAGCTGTTTCACCGCTATAACCACCATTGGCAATATAAGCACCATTAAAGAGCTTACGCAAATGTACAAAGTCAAAGTCGTTGTCATCAGCTTCTTTAGAAATGCCAAATCGTTCAACAAGATGAATATAAGCTAAGTTGAACGGATTTAACTGTTCAATTAGGTGGCTATATAAGCCAAAAGGATCGCTTTCAGTCATGGAATTAAATGTGCCGGTAGGCGATAAACGGATCCCGACACGGTCACTACCCCAGACATCAGTCACAGCTTGCGTGACTTCCAATACAATTCGTACACGATTTTCAACACTGCCGCCATAACGATCTGTACGCTTATTGGTGCCATCTTTTAGAAATTGTTCCAATAGATAACCATTAGCAGCATGAATTTCAACACCATCAAAGCCAGCTTGTTTGGCATTTAAGGCAGCTTGGCGATATTGATCCACAATACCTGAAATTTCACCTGTTTCCAAAGCGCGAGGTGTTTCAAAGTCGAGCATACCTGTTTCTGTAAATGCTTGACCTTCTGTAACAGCTAATGCTGATGGTGCAACAGGGAGTTGACCATCAGCTTGTAAGATTGAGTGTGATACCCGACCAACATGCCATAACTGCATAAACACATGACCGCCTTGTTGATGAATGGCATCGGTTATTTTTTTCCAACCTGCAATTTGTTCTGGTGAGTGAATGCCTGGGGTATAGGCATAACCCTTACCTTGGGGAGAAATTTGCGTTGCTTCAGTAATAATCAATGCTGCTGATGCGCGTTGTTTGTAATATTCAACATTGAGATCATTGGGGATATCGCCCGGCTGCGATGAACGTGAGCGGGTGAGGGGGGCCATTACAATACGATGAGGTAAGGTTAAAGCGCCCAATTTTTTTTCGCTAAAAAGTAAGTCAAAAGCCATTGTTATATCCTTGTTTTCTGTATCAATGAAGTAGTAGAAATGTGAGACAAAATAATCTTAATTGTTTCAATATTATATTTAGTATACTTTTGTAACTATAAGGTCTGATTTGATCTAAAACAAGTACGCACCAATTTGTTGTTTAGTTTCGTAGAGGTGCCTAATGGCCACAAGCAAAATACAAACAAATGATAATCCTGCATCAACAGTCCAGCTAACAGAATGTCATGATATGGCGCAATGTCCGGTTGCAACTGCAATTGATGTTATCGGCGGCAAATGGACAATCATTATTCTGTACCATCTTCGAGGTAAGACGCTACGGTTTGGTGAATTAAAGCGTCAAATACCTAAAATCACTCAAAAAATGCTGACGCATCAATTGCGAGAACTTGAGGCAAATAAATTGATCACACGTAAAGTTTATGCCGAGGTGCCGCCACGGGTTGAATATACACCGACTGAATTAGCCAATAAATTAAACCCAGCACTGGATTTGTTATGTGAATGGGGCGGTGAATATCAACAGGCTCATCAGGGTTAACATCAAACAAGCACTATCGAATTAAAACATGCCGCTATTCCCGCTATTATGTTGGAACAACAGCAAATTCAATGACCACAGCTACAAATGACACGATAACGTAAAATAATCCATATTGATATGGATGCTTTTTTTGCATCGGTTGAACAACGTGATCAACCACAATATAAAGGCAAACCACTGATTGTTGGCGGACAACCGAATAGTCGTGGTGTGGTGGCCGCGTGTAGTTATGAGGCAAGAAAATTTGGCATACATTCAGCAATGTCCTGTTCACGTGCCTATCGATTGTGTCCACAGGCGATATTTGTGCCGCCACGGTTTGAAGCCTACCGTGAGGTCTCACATAAAATACGAGAAATATTTTGGCGTTATGCTTCTGACGTGGAACCATTATCGCTTGATGAGGCTTATTTAGATGTGACTTACACTGCTGACTTTGATGGTTCTGCAACCTTAATTGCAAAAGCAATCAAACGCGACATAGTGGCTGAAACTAATCTTACTGCTTCTGCTGGTGTTTCTTATAATAAGTTTCTCGCCAAAATTGCCTCGGATATGGATAAACCGAATGGTTTGTATGTGATTAAACCTGAACAAGGACAAGCCTTTGTTGCTGAATTAGCCATTGGCAAGTTTCACGGAATTGGCCCTGCCACCGAAGCTAAAATGAAAAAAATAGGTATAGAAAAGGGTCGTGATTTACGTTTAAAATCAGCACAAGAACTAACTGAAAAATTTGGTAAATCAGGCCACTATTATTACAACATTGCCCGAGCAATTGATCAGCGTCCGGTTCGCAGTCAACGGCAACGTAAATCATTAGGTAAAGAAACGACGTTTGCTGAAGATATTGTGTCGACAGCTTTATTGATTTCAACACTTGAGGCATTGGCTGAAACAGTCGTCAACACGCTACAGAGCCAGCAGTTGAAGGGGCGAACATTAACGGTAAAAGTGAAATATGCTAATTTTCAGCAAGTCACTCGAGCCCATACAGTTGAACATCAATTAGATTTGCCGACAGTTAAACACCTGATCCCGCTATTATTAGCACGTACAGAAGTTGGACATAAACCGGTTAGATTAGTCGGTTTAACTATAAGTGGATTTGAGCACGTTAATTCTAAGCAGCAGCAATCACAACTTGATTTACAGTTAAGTGATCTATTTTAATTTTAACGGTTGAGCGCGTCTTCATCACCCTTGTAATTTGGGTTGATAAAATTGGTTTCTTTGGCAATGTCAGTATCAGGGCCATCAAGTAATGCACCGGCACGTTCAGGCAAAATACGTTGATCTGATAAGTCACCAAGTTGTTCAGATCCAAGCGATAGATGATCAAATAGTTTTTTGTATGAGCCAGCCATATCTTTGAACAAGACCGCTGTTTGATTATAGTGTTGATGCACATGCTTTTGATAGAGTGCTAACTCGGCTTGTTTTTGCTCAAGTAGTTGATCGTATTCTTGTTTCATTTTTAGGATTTGATCTTGTCCACCGGGGGCTTTACGGCATCCAATTACAAATCCAGCGATAGCTGCAACAATGACAGCGATGGCTGCTATTGCCCAAATCAGCGTTGTTGACATAACTTCTGGCTCCATTAAGTAATTGCAAATTCATTGATCACGGGTATATACATCTTTAATTTTCGGCAGATGTTGCTGTATAGCTTCTGGCAATCTAGCGACCAAGTTCGCTCTTACACTATGCCAGTAGGCTGATAAAATCAACAAAGCACCACCCATAAACACACCAGTTAAGGCAAAACTATAGCCAACACCACCCAACGTTTCGATAATGCTTGAAACTGCATAAACCACATAGGCAAGCGATGACACCATAAAAGCACGACGATCAACGGCAATTGAAATAGAGGTCATCACTAAATACAACATAATGACGGTTGCCAAACTAGCCAAGCTTTCGTCTCCGGCTAAAATACCGAGACTAGAAAAAATCGGATGAATAATCAGTGGAGCAGAGAGTAAATGTAACCAAAATGCGACATCAGATTTGTGTGTGACTCTTTTTGTATCAGACGCGTCCCATACCATTGCCAATGAGAAGGCAACTATGCCGCTGATAAAGAACATTAACTGTAACCAGCCAGTTGCATTAGGAACGATAGCTGTGACCGTTGATATTAAAATACCAAGTGCTGCGGCTGTGCCAACAGCAATCGTAATCGGCACTCTGAAACGTTGCCAATGAAAATAGGCGGCTATTGCTGATAAGGTTGCTGCAACGATTAACGTTATTTCTGACGTAGCAGAAAATAATGATATGGCAAAGTAAAATACACTTCCAATAAACGACAATAACAACATAATAGCTGGCAGTGCCATTTTGCGTTTTAATACAAAAAATTCTGCTAAAACCCATGACAACGTTGCAAATACTAACAGCCCCAGACTCTCATTAAAGCCTTTTAATACCCATAGCGATGAAAACAAAAGCAAAGCACAGGCGATAACAATAAAAATATCATTAAAACCACCAATCAATTTGACGTTCTCTTCATCAACTGACGCGGTATTTTTTTGTGATGCCAATGAGTTTCGAAATGCGTTTACAGATTCATCTGTAAAAATTCCTTTTTCGATGGCGAGATTTAAATCTTCATCTGTGTACATTGTCGTCCTTATGATTTATTTATGAGTAATTACGAATCTTGTTCATCACTACCTTGGTTTCAGGTTTCACCCCTCGCCAAATCCGAAACGCTTCTGCTGCCTGCTCAATTAACATACCTAAGCCATCAATTGTTTTAGTAGCATCATGATTTTTGGCCCAAGTAATAAATGCAGTATCAGTATTGCTATACATCATGTCATAACAACAGGCGTTGTTATTGAGCAATGAATCTGGCAGTGGCGGTACGTTGCCATGTAGACTGGCAGAGGTGGCATTGATGACGACATCAAATCTGCCAGTTATATCATCAAAACCAAGTCCAGTTACATTGCCAAATTCGTTAAATAACAGGGCTAAATCGTGCGCCTTGCTGGCGGTGCGGTTGGCAATAATTAATTCTGTTGGTGAATAAGAGAGTAATGGTTCAACTACACCGCGAGCGGCACCACCGGCACCGAGCAACAAGATGCGTTTTCCGGTTAGTTCAACCTGATTGTTATCTGTTAAATCTCGGCATAGGCCAATGCCATCAGTATTATCACCAAAAAAACTGCCATCGTCATTAAACACAAGCGTATTGATGGCACCGGCTCGCTCGGCATGTTCACTTTTGTCAGCGACTAACTGCCATGCCATTTCTTTAAATGGCACGGTGATATTAATACCTTTAAAACCTTCAGTTTGCAGTTGTTTTAAGCCTGTCTCTAAATCATCAAGCGCTATTTCTCGGGCAATATAATCCAGATCCTGGTTTGTTTGTCTGGCAAATTCTGTGTGGATCAAGGGCGATTTGCTATGGCTGATCGGGTTGCCAATAACAGCATAATGGTCGGTCATTTGTGCAAAGCCAAGTTTTGAGCTACATCTTTAGCAAAATAAGTCAAAATACCATCAGCACCGGCACGTTTAAAAGCGATCATGCTTTCCATCATCGTTGCTTGTTGATCTAACCAGCCATTTTGGGCCGCTGCTTTGAGCATAGCGTATTCACCACTGACTTGATAAACAAAGGTGGGTTTTTGGAACGTGTCTTTAACACGACGCAAAATATCAAGATAAGGCATACCGGGTTTAACCATCACCATATCGGCACCTTCTTGGATATCTAAGGCAACTTCATGTAAGGCTTCGTCACTATTGGCAGGATCCATTTGATAGCTATATTTATTACCTGAACCTAGATTACCGGCAGAGCCAACAGCATCACGGAAAGGGCCGTAAAAACTGGAAGCATATTTAGCTGAATAGGCCAGAATACGGGTATGGATAAAGTCATTATCTTCCAATGCTTGACGAATGGCTCCTATTCGACCATCCATCATATCGGAGGGTGCGACGATATCAACACCGGCTTCGGCATGCGACAAGGCTTGTTTGATCAATACTTCAACGGTGCGATCGTTAACAATATAACCAGAATCATCAATTAAACCGTCTTGGCCGTGAGTGGTAAAAGGATCAAGTGCAACATCGGTAATGATGCCCAATTCTGGAAATTCAGCTTTTAAGGCGCGGACAGCACGTTGAGCTAAACCTTCTGGATTATAGGCTTCACGAGCGTCGTCTGATTTGGCTTGTGCTGGCGTAACTGGAAATAAAGCCATTGCAGGAATGCCCAAGCTGTGTACAAGTTCAGCTTCTTTTAATAGTAAGTCGATGCTTAAACGTTCAACACCAGGCATCGATACCACTGCTTGGCGTTGATGTTCACCTTCAAGCACAAAGCAAGGGTAGATCAAATCATTTACAGACAGGCTATTTTCTCGCACTAGATTTCTTGAAAAAGTATCTTTTCTAAGACGGCGAGGACGTTGAAATGGAAAGCCGCTAACGGGGGATGAATAGCTCACAAAAATTCCTTAACAAGAGATAGCAAGTGTTAATAGTAACGCCATTAACAACCAATGTCTGCCCTAAAGGCGGTTATTAACCATAACGAAAATAAGAATTTTCGGTGTGGATAAAACCAGAGTTTGTTATATTTTTAGAATAGTAGAAAAAGAGCATACATGTTATGAAAAGTCATAAAAGTCATATTGGTATCGTACAAATGCGTTCGACTGATCAGCTTGATCAAAACTTGGATTTTTCACATCAGCAAATTCAACAGGCAGCAGATAAGGGTGTTGACCTATTGGCATTTCCTGAAACCTTTCTTTATATAGGCTCAGACAATCAGGACAAACACCGGATTGCGCAAACTTTGGATGGTGTTATTGTCGATACCTTTCGCGATTATGCTGTGCGTTACAATATGTCACTATTGTTGGGCAGTATTTACGAAAAAATTCCCGGTGAGTGTGATCGCTTATTTAACACCTCTATTTTTATAAACCGGCAGGGAGAGCTAAGCGGTATTTATCGAAAAATCCATATGTTTGATGCACCTGCGCTTGGCTTTAATGAATCAGATGGCATTAAAGCCGGTGATCAGCCTGTAGTATTTGATCACGAGCTTGGACGTATTGGTCTTAGTATTTGTTATGACATACGTTTTCCTGAATTGTATCGACACCTGACCGCGATGGGAGCCGAAATTATCTTTGTACCCGCTGCATTTTTTCTTTATACCGGTAAACATCATTGGTTACAGTTATTGGTTGCCCGAGCTATTGAAAATCAGGTTTACATCGTTGCCCCCAATCAATGGGGACAACATTATGAAGGACGGGTTTCATACGGTAGTAGTGTGATCATTGATCCTTGGGGGAGTATTGTGTGTTGTGCCCCTGAACGAACTGGATTGATCGCAACGACTATCGATTTAGATTATTTACATGAAGTACGTCGAAATATGCCGCTGCTGACGCATCGACGCCCAAACCTCTATCAATCCAATGATTAAGGTGTTGTTACTCATCAGCTAAGACTTTTCTGACTATGAACTAATTTGGTTTTATAGCTCATCCTGGTTTAATTGCATGGACGAAGGACTCGTTTTTAAGATAAAATTGGCAGGATTTTGTCTGGAGATAACGCTGCGTTATCTTCATTATTTTTATCTGCTGGAGGTTTCCCTTGCGAACAAGCGCTCTACTTGCTCTTGAAGATGGCTCGGTCTATCACGGCGAATCAATTGGTGCTATTGGGCAATCAGTTGGTGAGGTCGTGTTCAATACATCAATGACAGGCTATCAGGAAATTCTCACTGACCCATCGTACTGTCGTCAAATTGTCACGTTAACCTATCCGCATATTGGTAATGTTGGGGTCAATTCAGAAGATGAAGAGTCATCTGAAATTTATGCCAGCGGTTTAATTATTCGTGACCTTTCACCCGTTGTCAGCAACTGGCGTAGCAACGAGTCACTTGATAGTTATTTAGAACGTCATAACGTTGTCGGTTTAGCTGGTATTGATACACGTAGTTTGACCCGTCGTTTACGTGAAAAAGGTGCGCTTAAAGGCTGCATCGTTGCCGGCGATAACATTGATGTCGATGCTGCAATTAAAGCGGCACAAGGCTTTGATGGTTTGAAAGGTATGGATCTTGCCAAGGTTGTCTCGACCAAACAATCATACAGTTGGGATAAAGCATGTTGGACCCTATCTGGCGAATCAACTGCTGCCGCTGAACGTTTTCATGTCGTTGCTTATGACTTTGGTGCCAAGAGTAATATCTTACGTATGTTGGTTGAACGTGGCTGTAAATTAACTGTTGTGCCGGCTCAAACATCTGCTGACGATGTATTGGCGATGAATCCAGATGGTGTGTTTTTATCAAATGGCCCTGGTGATCCAGAACCATGTGATTATGCAATTAAAGCAATTCAACAATTATTAGAAACAAATATTCCTATCTTTGGCATTTGTTTAGGTCATCAACTATTGGCTTTAGCCTGTGGTGCCAAAACCATTAAAATGAAATTTGGACATCATGGTGCTAACCATCCTGTGCAAGAAATGACAGGCGGATTGGTGATGATTACCAGCCAAAATCATGGTTTTGCAGTTGATCCTGAAACCTTGCCTGCAACAGTACAAGCAACACATTTCTCATTGTTTGATGGTTCATTACAAGGTATTCACCATACAAGCAAACCCGCATTTAGTTTCCAAGGGCATCCTGAAGCAAGCCCTGGTCCGCAAGATGCAGCCCCTTTATTTGATCATTTCATCGATCTACTTGAACAAGCAACAGGTAAATAACACACGATGGCTAAACGTACTGATATTAAAAGCATCCTTATTCTAGGTGCTGGCCCGATTGTAATCGGTCAGGCTTGTGAGTTTGATTACTCTGGTGCACAGGCTTGTAAAGCCCTACGAGAAGAAGGTTACCGCGTTATTTTGGTCAACTCCAATCCAGCGACCATTATGACCGACCCGAACATGGCTCATGCAACCTATATTGAGCCAGTCACTTGGCAGGCAGTAAGTAAGGTTATTGAGGCTGAACGACCAGATGCTATTTTGCCAACCATGGGCGGTCAAACCGCATTGAACTGTGCGCTTGATCTTGAACGTCATGGTGTTCTGGAAAAGTTTGGCGTTGAAATGATTGGTGCCGATAGTAACGCTATCAATAAAGCTGAAGATCGTGACTTATTCCGCGCTGCAATGACAAAAATCGGCCTCGATATGCCGAAATCTGCGATTGCGCACACATTGGAAGAAGCCATAGATGTTCAGCAACAATTTGGTTATCCAACCATTATTCGCCCATCATTTACGATGGGGGGGAGCGGTGGTGGTATCGCCTACAATCGTGAAGACTTCATTGATATCTGTCAACGTGGTTTATATTTAAGTCCAAGCTCTGAATTATTGATTGAAGAATCAATAATTGGTTGGAAAGAGTATGAAATGGAAGTGGTGCGTGACCGTAAAGACAACTGCATCATCATCTGTTCAATTGAAAACTTTGATCCTATGGGGGTGCATACGGGTGACTCGATTACGGTTGCGCCTGCACAAACATTAACCGATAAAGAATATCAAATTATGCGTAATGCCTCTTTGGCAGTATTACGTGAAATTGGTGTTGATACCGGTGGTTCAAACGTTCAGTTTGCAGTGCAACCTGATACAGGGCGTTTAATCATTATTGAGATGAATCCACGTGTATCACGTTCATCAGCCTTGGCCTCGAAAGCAACGGGTTTCCCAATTGCCAAAGTTGCAGCTAAATTGGCTGTTGGCTACACCCTTGATGAATTACAAAATGAAATCACCGGTGGGGCAACGCCAGCATCATTTGAACCAACAATTGATTATGTAGTTACCAAAGTACCGCGTTTTACTTTTGAGAAATTCCCACAAGCAGATAATCGTTTGAGTACTCAAATGAAATCTGTGGGTGAAGTCATGGCCATTGGTCGTAGCTTTCAGGAATCTCTACAAAAAGCCTTGCGCGGTTTAGAAATTGATCGTGATGGTTTAACAGAAATTACTGATTTAACGGCAGATGATGTTGCTGAAACCTTACGTCGTGAGTTGCGTTTACCAGGTTCAGATCGATTGTGGTATGTGGCTGATGCCTTCCGTTATGGTTTTAGTTATGATGAAATTCAACAGTTAACCCACATTGACCCTTGGTTCTTGGTACAAGTACAAGAAATAGTTGAAATTGAAAATAGCTTAAAAGACAAGTCATTAGCTGAGTTGGATGAAAGTGCATTACGTGCGCTTAAACGTAAAGGTTTTTCTGATTCACGATTAGCTAAATTATTACAAAAAACTGAGAAACAGGTTCGTAAACATCGCCATGATTTGAATGTTCGTCCGGTTTATAAACGGGTTGATACTTGTGCTGCTGAATTTTCCAGTGACACTGCCTATATGTATTCTACTTACGATCAAGAATGTGAAGCCAACCCAACTGATCGCGATAAAATCATGATTTTAGGTGGTGGCCCTAACCGCATTGGTCAAGGTATTGAGTTTGATTATTGCTGTGTACACGCTGCATTAGCATTACGTGAAGATGGTTATGAAACTATCATGGTTAACTGTAATCCTGAAACGGTTTCAACCGACTATGACACATCCGATCGTTTGTATTTCGAATCGTTAACATTAGAAGATGTATTAGAAATTGTTGCGCTAGAAAAGCCAAAAGGTGTGATTGTGCAATATGGTGGTCAAACCCCGTTGAAATTGGCTCGCGCACTTGAAGCCGCTGGTGTGCCAATTATTGGTACATCTCCTGATGCGATTGATCATGCTGAAGATCGTGAGCGTTTCCAACAAATGGTTGAAAAGTTGAACCTTTTGCAGCCACCCAACCGTCTTGCATTCTCAGCTGAATCAGCTGCATTACAGGCGAGTGAAATTGGTTATCCATTAGTGGTGCGTCCTTCTTATGTATTAGGTGGACGTGGTATGGAGATTGTTTATAACGAAGAAGAATTAAATCGTTATATGAAAACAGCAATCATGGTATCGAATGACTCACCCGTATTACTGGATCGCTTCCTTGATGATGCGATTGAAGTGGATGTTGATGCGATTTGTGACGGTAAAGATGTCTTGATCGGCGGCATCATGGAGCATATTGAACAAGCAGGTGTTCACTCCGGTGACTCTGCCTGCGCTTTACCTTCATATAGTCTGAATCAAGACATTCAAGATCGTATGCGTGAACAAGTACGTCAAATGGCAATGGAATTAGGCGTTGTTGGTTTGATGAATACGCAATTTGCTATTCAAGGCGATAATATCTTTTTGCTTGAGGTGAACCCACGTGCATCGCGCACCGTGCCTTATGTATCAAAAGCGATCGGTGTGCCATTAGCGAAAGTAGCCGCGCGTTGTATGGCTGGTCGTAGCTTGGTAGAACAAGGTGTGACTAAAGAAGTTATTCCTAGTTATTACTCTGTTAAAGAAGCGGTATTCCCGTTCATTAAATTCCAAGGTGTTGATCCTATCCTCGGCCCTGAAATGAAATCAACGGGTGAAGTTATGGGGGTTGGTCGTACCTTTGGTGAAGCCTTTGCCAAGTCACAATTAGCAGCGAGCGTTTCTTTACCAACAGGTGGTAAGGCATTTATTAGTGTTCGTGAAGTTGATAAAGCCAATATTGTCACTATCGCCAACGATTTAATTGCCTTAGGTTTTGAATTGTTAGCGACTCGCGGCACGCAACAGGTTCTGCACGATGCGGGTATTAATTGTGAACGTGTTAATAAGGTGGCTGAAGGACAACCGCATATTGTTGATATGATCAAAAATGATGAAATTAGTCTGATTGTTAACACAACAGAAGGCCGTCAAGCCGTGGCAGATTCGCGCGAGATTAGACGTGCCGCGTTGCAACATCAGGTTAATTACACAACAACACTGGCAGCTGCGAGAGCAACATGCCAGGCATTAAACAGTAAAGATAATGACTCCGTAAATTGCTTACAGTCATTACATGGAGAATTAAACTAATGGCAGTACCAATGACATTACATGGTTCAGACGCACTAAAAGACGAATTGCAGCATTTAAAAATGGTTGCTCGTCCTGAAGTTGTTGCAGCTATTTCTGAAGCACGTGCCCATGGTGATTTGAAAGAAAATGCTGAATACCATGCTGCAAAAGAACAACAAAGCTTTATCGAAGGCCGTATTCAAGAGTTGGAAGGTGTATTGTCTAATGCTCAAATCATTGATCCTACAGAATTACCAAAAGACGGTCGTGTGGTGTTTGGTGTCACGGTTGATTTAATTAATATTGATAATGACGATAAAGTTACCTATCAAATTGTGGGTGATTACGAGTCAGATATTAAGAAAAACCGTGTTTCAATTTCATCGCCAATAGCACGTGCACTTATTGGTAAAGAAATTGATGATATCGCGGTTGTTAACGCACCAAGTGGCGCGATTGAGTATGAAATTGCCGCTATCCGTTATGAGGGTTAATTAGCCAGATGTTTTCTGGTTTATCTGGTGAGCGTGTATTACTGACCCTGTGGGTTGGCAGTGTGTTATCTATCGGTTATCTTGCCGTACCCATTGCCTTTGCTACTTTGGGAGATATCACATTAGCCGGTAATTATGCCGGTAAGTTATTCTCTACAGTCAACTTGTTAGGCATGGGTTGCGGCAGTGTTTTACTACTGGGTAAAGTCTTTGCTAAGGGTAAGCGAGCCCTGACTTTATGGCGTTTTTGGGTTGTAGTGCTGATGTTGGTGTTAACACTGGTATTTTATTTTTATCTACAACCGCAGATGGCTGATATTAAAAAGCTTGCATGGGAAACTAATGCTGAACTAACAGCACAATTTTCTGTTCTGCACAGTATCGGTAGAAATTTGTACTTACTGTTAACGATCCTGGGTTTAGCGTTAGTGGTAACCACAGATAATTTCTCTTTAAAAACTGGAGCGTAATTGCTATGGCAAGAAGTAAGTCCAGTAATGATTGGATGAGAGAACATTTTGATGATCCGTATGTCAAAATGGCACAAAAAGCAGGGTATCGTTCGCGTGCAACATTTAAGTTAGAAGAACTCGATAAAAAAGATAAATTGATTCGACCTGGTATGGCAATTGTCGACTTGGGTTCAGCGCCTGGTGGCTGGTCAGATTACGCACTTCGCAAAATGGGCGATAAAGGCACGGTCGTCGCCTTGGATATATTGCCCATGACACCATTAACAGGTGTGCACTTTATTCAGGGCGATTTTCGAGAAGATTCTGTATTGGATGAACTCAACAACGTTTTAAATGGTCAACAAATAGACCTTGTATTATCAGATATGGCCCCCAATATAACAGGTGTGGATTCTATCGATCAGCCAAGTAGTATGTATTTAGTCGAATTGGCACTTGATTTTGCTGTCAATAATTTAAGTAAACAGGGCTGTTTTTTGGTTAAAGTGTTTCAAGGTGAAGGCTTTGATGCCTATTTAAAAGCAATGCGAGAAAGTTTTAATAAAGTTGTGACGCGTAAGCCAGATGCATCTCGAGCACGTAGTCGTGAAGTCTATTTACTAGGCCGTGGCCTAAAATAACAAAACGTTACTAGGGGTAACATACATTGAATGACATGATGAAAAACATCGTTTTATGGGTAATCATCGCCGTTGTGCTGATGTCGGTGTTTAATAATTTTGGCCCACAAACAGCTAAACAAGGTGAAATAGACTATTCCACATTTATTTCAAATGTTAAGAACGGCGCTGTGTCTAAAGTTGATATTCAGGGGCGAACCATCACAGGTACGTTAACTGATAACAGTGAGTTTACAACCTATAGCCCTGATTATGATCCAGGTTTGATGGGAGATTTGCTTGGTAATGGTGTCACCATTCAAGCGAAACCAGCCGAACAAACTGGTTTATTAATGCAGATCTTTATTTCATGGTTCCCCATGTTATTGCTGATTGGTGTTTGGATCTTTTTTATGCGCCAAATGCAAGGTGGTGGCGGTGGTAAGAACCCAATGTCGTTTGGCAAAAGCAAAGCCAAAATGCTAAATGAAGATCAGGTTAAAGTCACATTCAAAGATGTCGCTGGTGTTGAAGAAGCCAAAGAAGAAGTCAGTGAGTTAGTTGATTTTTTACGCGAACCAAGCAAATTTCAAAAATTAGGTGGCAAAATTCCACGTGGTATTTTGATGGTCGGTTCACCGGGTACAGGTAAAACATTATTAGCTAAAGCCATTGCCGGTGAAGCCAAAGTACCATTTTTCACTATTTCAGGTTCTGACTTTGTTGAAATGTTTGTTGGTGTCGGTGCATCACGTGTGCGTGATATGTTCGAGCAAGCCAAAAAACATGCACCATGCATTATCTTTATTGATGAGATCGATGCGGTGGGTCGTCACCGTGGTGCAGGCATGGGCGGTGGTAACGATGAACGTGAGCAAACATTAAACCAATTATTGGTTGAAATGGATGGGTTTGAAGGTAATGAAGGTGTCATTGTGATCGCGGCAACAAACCGTCCCGATGTACTTGATCCTGCGCTACTTCGTCCAGGGCGTTTTGACCGTCAGGTAGTCGTGCCTTTGCCTGATATTCGTGGACGTGAACAAATCTTGAATGTTCATCTAAGCAAAGTACCGGCAGCAGATGATGTTAAAGCTAAAGTGATTGCACGTGGTACACCGGGTTTTTCTGGTGCTGATTTGGCCAATTTGGTAAATGAAGCAGCATTATTTGCAGCGCGTACCAATAAACGCCTTGTTTCTATGGATGACATGGAAAAAGCCAAAGATAAAATCATGATGGGTGCAGAAAGAAAATCGATGGTGATGAACGACAAAGAAAAAGAATTGACGGCTTATCATGAGGCTGGTCATGCTATTGTTGGACGTTTAGTCCCTGGTCACGATCCTGTTTATAAAGTGAGCATCATTCCACGTGGCCGCGCTTTAGGTGTCACCATGTTTTTACCAACTGAAGATCGTTATAGCTACAGCAAACAAACATTAGAAAGCCAGATTTCAAGTTTGTATGGTGGTCGAATTGCTGAAGAAATGATTTTTGGTGCCGAAGCGGTCACCACTGGCGCATCAAATGATATTCAACGTGCCACTGAATTAGCACATAACATGGTCACTAAATGGGGTCTTTCAGACAACATGGGACCGATGTCTTATGGTGAAGATGAGGGTGAAGTGTTCTTAGGTCGAAGTGTGACCCAACATAAAGCCGTATCAGATCTAACTGCTAAGCAAATTGATGAAGATGTACGCACTATGATCAATCGCAATTATCAACGTGCTCAACAATTGCTGACCGATAATATCGACAAATTGCATACTATGGCTAAATTATTAATCAAGTATGAAACGATTGATAGCGATCAAATTGATGCCATTATGGAAGAGCGTGAGCCTGGTGCACCGAAAGATTGGAAAGATGAATCTGATGTTCCGCCTAATGTTGCCTCATCTGCTGAATCTGATGCGTCGGGTAAACCTGCTGATCAGCTTCATTAAGAATGCAGACAGTGATGTTAGATTGTGCTGGCAAACTATTGGATTTGTCGCATCCTCAGGTCATGGGCATATTAAATGTCACGCCTGATTCTTTCTCAGATGGTGGTCTATTTCTAGCTAAAGATAAAGCGGTAGCACAAGCTAGGCAGATGGTAGCAGATGGCGCTAGCATTATCGATGTTGGCGGTGAATCAACGCGTCCTGGCGCAGCAATAGTGCCCGTAGAGCAAGAAATTGAGCGTGTTGTGCCTGTGATTGAGGCACTACGTTCTGAACTTGATGTTGTTATTTCAATTGATAGCAGTAAACCTGACGTTATGCGGGCAGCAGTTGAAGCCGGTGCAAATCTGATTAATGATGTTCAGGCTTTACGAGTAGAAGGTGCTTTACAAGCTGCGGTTGATTTAGCTGTTCCAGTGTGCCTGATGCATGCACAGGGTACTCCTCAAACTATGCAAAATGACCCGCGTTATGATGATGTGGTGACTGAGGTTACCGACTTCCTATTAGAACGCGTTAATGTTTGTGAACAGGCCGGCATAGCACGAAATCAATTGATTCTTGACCCCGGATTTGGTTTTGGCAAAAGAGCCGTCCATAATCTCAGACTAATGAAACATTTAGATAAATTGATCGAACAAGGTTTCCCTGTTTTAGTGGGTGTGTCGCGGAAATCCATAATCGGTGCTTTGCTCAATGTATCAACTGAACAACGTTTGGCTGGTAGTCTGTCATTAGCCACAATAGCGGTATGGCAGGGCGCTAAAATTATACGAACTCATGACGTTCGAGAAACAAAACAAGCGATTGCTTTATGTGATTATGTTATGCAGGTAAAAGACTTTGACTGAACAAACAAGACGTTATTTTGGAACGGATGGAATTCGTGGTCGTGTAGGCGATGGACCAATAAACCCTGACTTTGTATTAAAACTGGGCTGGGCAATTGGTCGTGTATTTGCTAAAGAGGGCCATAGTAAAGTTCTAATTGGTAAAGATACTCGTATTTCTGGTTATATGTTTGAATCAGCGCTTCAAGCCGGTTTATCAGCTGCTGGTGTTGATGTTTATTTACTTGGGCCAATGCCAACGCCTGCTATTGCTTATTTAACACGAACATTCCATGCTCAGGCAGGTATCGTGATCAGTGCCTCTCATAATCCATATCATGATAATGGTATTAAGTTTTTTTCAGGTGAAGGTACCAAATTACCTGAAAAGATCGAACTTGAAATAGAAGCAATGATGGACAAACCTTTAGTCACAGTTGAGTCGGCTAAATTAGGCAAGGCACATCGTGTTGCAGATGCAGCTGGTCGTTACATTGAATTTTGTAAGAGTACAGTTGATTCAAAAATAGATTTAGCCGGTCTCAAAATTGTGGTCGATTGTGCTAATGGTGCAACCTATCATATTGCCCCGGATGTATTTAGAGAATTAGGTGCAGACGTTGTCGTGATGGGTGCTGAACCCGATGGCCTCAATATTAATCAAAACTGTGGTTCGACAGAACCTAGATTATTACAAGCAGCGGTTTTGGAAAATCAGGCTGATCTGGGTCTTGCTTTGGATGGCGATGGTGACCGTATTATTATGGTCGATCATCGTGGTGAGCTGGTTGATGGTGATGAGATTTTATTTATTATTGCACGCGCTCAAAAAAATGCTGGTCATGGGCAGTCTGCTATCGTCGGAACCCAAATGTCCAACCTTGGTCTTGAACAAGCACTTGATAAATTGGGTATGCAACTTCATCGCGCTAAAGTCGGCGATCGTTATGTGATGGAAATGATGAGACAACAAGGTGGTCTGGTCGGTGGTGAAGCATCTGGTCATATTATTTGTCTTGATAAAACAAGCACGGGTGATGGCATTGTGGCAGCGTTACAAGTCTTGGCCGAGGTTCAATCATCTGGTCATAGCTTGCATGAACTGCGTTCAGCCGTCACTAAATATCCACAGACCTTGGTTAATGTACGTATTAATAAAATGGTTGAATTTAGATCAAATCCAGCTATAGCGAATGCGGTTAAAGCCGTTGAAGCTGAGTTGGGTGATGAAGGTCGTGTATTACTTCGACCTTCAGGCACAGAGCCAGTTATACGCGTGATGGTTGAAGGTAAAGATGCAACCTTAACTAATCAGTTAGCTAACCAACTTGCTGAAACAATTAAAACCTTGCTTGATGCCTAAATAAGCTGAATTCTAGATAGTGCAAGACACTATTTTTCCCAATTTAATCATACTCTTAAACTCACTACGGTTGTTGAGTGCTGTTTTTATCCGGTATGCAGGTTACTTAACTATTGCCAAATGGGGCGAGGGGATATTTGGTTTAGAGGCTGTAAGTCAGTATCATTTTGGTAAAACAGCACGTCAGCTCAGCCCGATGCAGTTTGCCTTACTTGCTTCCTGTTTACCCAGTCCATTGCGATATAATCCTGCAAGACCCGAGCAACATATTCGAGATAGAGCCAGCTGAAATATACAGCAACAGCGCCGTTTGGGTGGTGTGCGTTGGCTACAACAGATGGATTAATGTTGTCAGATCTGAAACAATTAAACTTCTGATAAATCAAAATAGACCAGGGAAGGTGATGATGACAATTGCAACAGTATATAGCCGAGCATTGACCGGCATTGATGCACCCATAGTCACGATAGAAGTGCATATTTCTAATGGTTTGCCTAGCTTGTCAATTGTTGGCCTTGCTGAGATGGCTGTTAGAGAAAGCAAAGATCGGGTGCGTTCTGCATTGATCAATTCTCAATTTAATTTTCCACAACAACGGATTACGATTAACTTAGCACCTGCAGATTTACCGAAAGAAGGAGGGCGCTTTGATCTACCGATTGCATTAGGTATTTTGGCTGCTTCAGGTCAAATTCCACTAACATCATTACAAGATAAAGAGTTTATTGGTGAATTGGGGCTTGCCGGAGAATTACGCTCTGTTCGTGGTGTGTTACCGACGTTAATGTCAGTTGCAAAATCAGGGCGAGAACTGATTTTACCGGAAGCCAACCGTGATGAAGCCGTATTGTTAACCGATGCTAAATGTAGAACAGCCAATAATTTGTTACATGTCTGTGCTTATTTATCAGGCCAACAGGATTTAGAAATTCATAAACAGACAACAACGCATCAACGTCGTGACTATCCCGATTTAGCAGATGTAAAAGGTCAAGCTAATGCGCGTCGGGCACTGGAGGTCGCAGCCGCTGGCAGTCATTCTTTGTTGTTAACAGGACCACCCGGCACCGGCAAAACCATGTTAGCAAGTCGTTTGCCCGGCATTATGCCGGAAATGACAGAACAAGAAGCCGTTGATAGCGCAACTGTACTGTCTATTTCTCGAATGGGCTTTGATAATACAACGTGGCGACAACGACCTTTTCGTTCGCCACATCATACTGCGTCAGCGGTTGCTATGGTTGGAGGTGGTAGCCCACCTCGTCCTGGTGAAATATCACTCGCACATAATGGAATTTTGTTTTTAGATGAATTGCCTGAATTTGATAGAAAAGTGCTGGAAGTACTGCGCGAACCAATAGAATCTGGCAAGATCACTATTTCGCGAGCAGCGTTTCAGTCGGAATTTCCCGCTCGTTTTCAATTGGTGGCAGCGATGAACCCTTGTCCATGTGGTTATTTGGGCGATAACAGATGTCATTGTACGGAAGATCAGGTACGTCGTTATCGTGCCAGAGTATCAGGTCCATTGATGGATCGAATTGATATGTTGATTGAAGTACCTTCCATAGCAAAGTCATTGTTACGAACTGAGCAACACACTGAACAAACCAGTGCAGAAGTAAGACAACGTGTAACCAGTGCCAGAGAACGCCAGTTGAAACGTGCAAACAAAGCAAATTATTTATTAGAACATAAAGAGTTAGAGGTTTATTGTTCCTTGCAAGACAGTGATTATCAATTATTAGAACAGGCAATTAGTCGTTTGGGTTTATCAGCACGCGCCTATCATCGTATTTTGAAGGTGGCGCGAACTGTTGCTGATTTAGCAGACAGTGAACATATCCAAACCGCACATCTTAGTGAAGCTATTTCTTATCGACGACTAGATAGACTGAATGCGTGATCTTAATCCGCAGCAGCGGGAAGCGGCTCGGCATATTGATGGACCTTTACTTGTTTTAGCCGGTGCTGGTAGTGGTAAAACCCGTGTTATCACCCGAAAAATAGCCTATCTGATTGAGCAATGTGGTATTGCACCGCGCAATATTGCCGCTGTGACCTTTACCAATAAAGCCGCACGAGAAATGAAAAGTCGGGTGGCTGAATTAATGGCATCTCGCAATGCGTCAGCACGAGGTCTAATGGTGTCAACATTCCATACCATGGGCCTTAATATTCTACGGCGTGATTATGCTCATCTGGGTTTTCGTGCCGGTTTTTCGATTTTTGATGCACAAGATAGTCTGGCAGTATTACGCGATTTGATGGGGCGAGACTTTGCTGCAGATAGTGAGCATGCCGAACAATGCCAGTGGCAAATTTCAGAATGGAAAAATCAGCTGATCTTGCCGGAACAGGCAATGTCGTTGGCAGATGATGGCCAAAAAGTAGCTGCTGCCAAGGTTTATCATCGTTATGTCGAGGCATTACAAGCCTATAACGCGGTTGATTTTGATGATTTGATTTTGAAACCAGTGTTATTGTTTCGCAATAACGCTGACGTGTTACAACGTTGGCAGGCGCGTATTCATTATTTATTAGTCGATGAATATCAAGATACCAATGGCTGTCAGTATGAATTAGTCAAACAGTTGGTGGGTATTCGTGAAGCATTAACGGTCGTAGGTGATGATGACCAATCAGTCTATTCATGGCGTGGCGCACGACCTGAAAACTTAGTGCAGTTACAACAGGATTTTCCTCGATTAAAGCTGATTAAATTAGAACAAAATTATCGTTCAATGGGACGAATCTTACGTGTTGCTAATGAGTTGATTGGTCATAATCCTCATATTTTCGAAAAGAAATTATGGAGTGCAATGGGTGAGGGCGATCCGATTCGGGTCATTGGCTGTCGTGATGATGATCATGAATCTGAAAAAGTGGTATCTGAACTGCTGTATCACAAGCTTAAATATCATGCGAACTTCAAAGATTATGCGATTTTATATCGAAGTAATCATCAATCAAGACCGATTGAAAAGATTTTACGTGAACATAATGTGCCCTATTTCTTAACTGGTGGCACCTCGTTTTTTGCTCGTGTTGAAGTGAAAGACATTATGGCCTATCTAAGATTATTAGCTAATCAGGATGATGATAATGCGTTCTTACGTGTTATTAATACGCCACGCCGAGGTATTGGTGCCAGTACCTTGCAGACGATTGGTAATTATGCTGCACAACGTAAAACCAGTATGTTTGGTGCCTGTTTTGAATTTGGTTTAGCGGAGCAACTTTCAACACAGGCAATGGCTCGCATTCAACACTTTTGTAATTGGCTTATCGATATTGCTGATCGTGCCAATCGAGGCAATTTACTTGATGCTGTCAAAGATATGGTTGAAGAAATTGATTATCGCGCTTGGCTGGAAGAAGTGACGGGCGATCCCAATCAAGCAACACGACGCATGGAAAATGTCGAAGAATTAGTTGCCTGGATAGGTCGAATGATCGAACAAGATACCGAACAAAAAAGTATCGGTGATATCACTGCACGCTTGACCTTAATGGACATTATGGATCGACAACAAGATGAAAATCAGGCCGATGCCGTCCATCTAATGACAATGCATGCGGCTAAAGGTTTAGAGTTTCCACACGTCTTTATTATTGGTATGGAAGAAGAAATTCTGCCGCATCGCACCAGTATCGAACAAGACAATATTGAGGAAGAACGTCGTTTAGCCTATGTCGGAATAACCCGAGCACAGCGTTCACTGGTATTTACTATGGCAAATACCCGTAAACGCTACGGTGAAAAAGTCGAATGTGAAGAAAGTCGCTTTTTGCGTGAGCTACCGCCAGAAGACTTAGTCTGGACCTCAGATAAATCGCAGGTTGACCCAGAAGAACGTAAACAACGCGGTAAGGCTCACCTGTCTAATATTCGCGGTATGTTGGCTTAATTTTAACTTTCAGATGGTGGCTGGCTTACGACATAAAGCCATATATAACCAGCAATACCAGAAATAAGTGACGCTGCCAAAATACCGGTTTTTGCCATAAGTAACAGGGTTTCATTTTCACCGAAACCTAATTGGGCGACAAAGATCGACATGGTGAAGCCGATACCGGCAAGCAGTGATACCCCAGCTATTTGAGTAAAGCGCGTATCTTTGGGAAGTTGAGCTAGGCCAAGTTTCAACATGACCCAACTTACCCCTGCAATACCGATAAATTTACCTAAGATCAGACCAAGCATAACCCCTAATGTAACAGGATGGCCTAATGTTGCAGTCGCCGAGCTAATATCCATTGCGATACCTGCATTGGCTAAAGCAAAAATTGGAATGACGAGATAAGCAACAGGGATATGCCAGGTATGTTCTAAACGTTTCAGAGGCACTCCGACACTTTCAACACCATGTTCTAATTTTTGAACAACAGAATGTAATTTATCATTGGTCATGGTGTTACTACCGGGCTCATAACTCGCATCGAAATCACGCATTAATTTATTGACATGTTTACTAAAGCGAGTTGGATCAAACTTTGGAATAGCTGGAACTGACATGGCTCCGAGGATACCGGCTAATGTCGGATGAACACCTGATAGTAATAAGGCATACCATAACGCCACGGCAACAACAAAATAAGGTAAGGTTTTGCGAATGCCTAGCATATTAAAAGACAGCAAAATTAAAAATATAACACCCGCGGCAATTAACGGGATAAAGTTAATAGATTCTGTATAAAACGCAGCAATAACAAGTACCGCACCCAAATCATCAACAATCGCTAAGGCGACAAGGAAGGTGATTAAGGCTTTGGGGACACGACTTGCTAATAGGGCTAAGGCACCGATAGCAAAAGCAATATCAGTTGCCATTGGAATGCCCCAGCCACTGGCGGTATCACCTTCGGGATTTATTGAAAAATAGATTAAAGCAGGCACGACCATGCCACCGATTGCAGCAGCAATCGGCAAAATAGCATTTTTGATCGAAGCTAATTCACCGACCAGGATCTCACGTTTTAATTCTAGCCCAACGACAAAAAAGAAAAGCGCCATCAGACCGTCATTGATCCAGTGATGTAGCGTCATTTCAATTGCCCAGTTACCAATACTGACATTAATCAAAGTATGCATGACATGGGAGTAACTATAGGCTAGGGAGCTATTGGCGAGGATTAATGCAAGAATCGCCGTTGCCATAAGTAACAGACCACTGGTGGTTTGACGATGAATAAATTCTTCAAATGGCGATGCTAATTTATCGAAACTTTTTTCCCACGGTGCGTGATATATTCCGGATTTAGATTTTTTTGTCAGCATGATTGTAAGTTACTATCCTGGTATTAAGTAAATGTTTTGCATGCGGTAGTTTTATAGCTAGGAAAACGCCTTGCTTTAACTATGCAACTGATTAGTTGAGTTGTTTGCTATACGACAAGATAAACCAATAATTGTTCACTTGTCTACAATCAAATCTTTAGTGAGATAAAGCTGTTTTGCTTACTCCTGTTCGCGATACATTAACTGCATTCCAAAAAGGAAATTACGTAATACCTGATCTTTGCATTGACGATAGTGCTTGTGATCAGGCTTACGGAAGAAAGCACTTAATTCATGCTTGCTGATGCGTAAGTCTGCAAGTTCAAGAATTTCAAGCGTGTCTTCAGCTTGCAGGTTTAACGCAATGGTGAGTTTTCTGAAGATGATGTTATTAGTTAGCTTGTTTTCTGGTTCAACTTGTGGGCCTTGTTTTTTGCCACGCATATCATTGATTAAGCCATTTAAGAAAATAGCGAGTTGTTTGTCTGGACAATTTTGATAATCAGGATCGTCTTCTTTCTTCAGCCAATTGCTTATTTGTTCACGACTTACGTCAACTTCAGCTAATTTAAATAGCGCGATCATTTTGGCATCACTAAAATCAAAGGTATAGCGAATGCGGCGTAAAACATCATTATTGGTCACGAAGAATTACCTTAAATTGTTAGGTGAAGTATGTAAAAAAATACAACGGATTAAAGCTGCCAGCGTAAAAGCCTAATACTAGAAAGGCTACTAATGGTATTAAACATTAGAGTGTAGCAAGTGATAATGCAATGTAAAGGAAATGTATTGTTTTCATGAGATGATTTATCTGAATTGAGTAATAAAGCCCACCTTTGGGTGGGCTTTGTTTAATTATTTAGCGAGTTCTAGCATATGGTCAACAGCCGCTTTAACATCATCATCACTTAAATCAGGTCGACCACCACGAGCAGGCATCATGTTTAAGCCATTAATCGCATTTGCATATAAAGTGTCTACACCTTTTTCAATACGAGGTGCCCAGTCTGAAGCGCTACCCAATTTAGGTGAATTCATCATGCCAGAAGCATGACACATGGCACAGACTTGGCTGACAATTTTTTCACCAACACTACTTGAGTCGGCGGCAGTTTCTTCAGCAGCCGCAACTTCCACCACAGGTGCTTCACCAACATAGACTTCAGCTACAGGTTTAATGCGTTCCTGGATTGCTTCTTCAGTCATGCTTTCAGGAGCAACAACGTTTTTGCTCACATCTTGGACGTTAACAAGAATGACTTTAATTACTAAGGCAACAATGAGAAAAGTAACGATGCTTCCAAAAAAGAACTTGCCTGATTTTTGAGTAGTCATGAACAAACCTTTAAAGTAAATTAATAAAAGACTAATTATACGTGTATAACAAGCATGGCGAAATAGTTAACCTCAGTTCTGGATAAGCACAGCCATCCAGCACCTTTGTTTTAGCGGCTAT
>JACUUH010000072.1 GCA_014859375.1 Gammaproteobacteria bacterium | reverse complement strand
GGTATATATCCAAACTAGATAGCATTTAGCCATCAAAATTTGCGGTGGTGTGATAAGAAATAATTTAGTGATAGGTGTTATATGTCTTCTCAAATTAAACCAATAGATCTGACTTTATATGGTTGTCCTATGCACTATATAAAAGCGCGTGAGGCAATAAAAACGGTTGAACTGGAAAAAAGCATTACGATAGAAGTAAATAATGGTGATGCGGTTGATGATGTCGTAAATAGTTTGCGACAAGATGGTCAGTTATGTGAGCTTCAAACCAAGGGTAATCTAAGCTCATTGATTAAGGTGACGAGGAAAATATGACCGAAATTAAACAAAAATTAGCGCTTAAAATTGACGCTGTTAAAGCCTTATTGACCAGCATTGTGACTGACTATGAGTCAGCTACATTTGCATCAAGTTATGGCGCTGAAGATATGGTTTTAATGGATTTAATCTGCAAGTTTGCACCAGAGATCGAAATCTTTACCCTCGATACAGGACGTTTGCCGAAAGAAACCTATAGCGTGATGCAACAAGCAAAAGCACGTTATAACCGTGATGTAAAAGTCTATTTTCCTGAGGCAGCTGATGTTGAACAGTATCTGACTCAAAATGGACCGAATGCATTTTATGACAGTGTTGAGTTACGTAAACAATGCTGCGCTATGCGTAAAGTAAAACCACTTAAACGTGCATTAGCAGGTAAAGATGCCTGGTTAACGGGGATGCGTCGTTCACAAGCGGTGACTCGTAGTGACTTGCCCGTATCTGAACGCGATCAGGATCATGGATTACAAAAATTTAGCCCATTAACAGATTGGTCGAATGGTGATGTATGGGCGTATATCAGAGCATTTGATGTGCCCTATAACACATTACATGATCAAGGCTTTGCCAGTATTGGTTGTGCGCCATGCACACGAGCAATTACTGCCGGTGAAGATATTCGTGCCGGTCGCTGGTGGTGGGAAAATCCTGAATCAAAAGAATGCGGTCTGCATGTAAAAGCGAAATAAATTAGAGATTTTTATGACTAAAAAGTTAACACATTTACAACAATTGGAAGCCGAAAGCATACATATTATGCGAGAAGTGGCTGCTGAGTTTGATAACCCAGTGATGTTATATTCAGTGGGCAAAGATTCGGCGGTTATGTTGCATTTGGCGATGAAAGCGTTTGCGCCTGGCAAACCACCGTTTCCATTACTCCATGTTGATACCACGTGGAAGTTTAGAGAAATGATTGAATTTCGTGATCAACGAGTCAAAGACTTGGGTTTAGAGTTATTGGTGCATAGTAATCAAGAAGGGATTGATGCCGGTATCAATCCCTTTGATCATGCGCGTTACACCGACATTATGAAAACCGATGCCTTAAAACAAGCCTTAAACAAATATGGTTTTGATGCGGCATTTGGTGGTGCACGTCGTGATGAAGAGAAATCACGTGCGAAAGAGCGTGTTTATTCGTTCCGTGATAAAAACCACCGTTGGGATCCTAAGCAACAACGTCCTGAATTGTGGAATATCTATAACAGCAAGGTAAATAAAGGTGAGAGCATTCGTGTTTTTCCATTATCAAACTGGACTGAATTAGATATTTGGCAATACATTCATTTAGAAAATATTCCAATTGTACCGTTGTATTATGCGGCAGAGCGTCCAGTTGTTGACTATAACGGTTTGACGATCATGGTTGATGATGATCGTATGCGTATTCCCGAAGGCCAACAACCAAGAATGGAAAAAGTACGTTTTAGAACATTAGGTTGTTATCCATTAACCGGTGCGGTTAAGTCTGAAGCACAGACATTGCCAGATATTATCCAAGAAATGTTATTAACCACGACCTCAGAACGACAAGGGCGTGCCATTGACCATGATGAAGCAGGTTCTATGGAGAAGAAAAAACAAGAGGGCTACTTCTAATGAGTACTGAAAGTTCATATCAAACAGACAGCTTAATCGCCACCGATATCGAGGCGTATTTGAAGCAACACGAAAATAAAGAAATTCTACGTTTCTTAACGTGCGGTAATGTTGATGATGGTAAAAGTACCTTAATCGGTCGCTTATTGCATGACTCTAAAATGATCTATGAAGATCAATTAGAAGCAGTGACGAAAGACAGTGTGAAATCAGGTACAACCGGTGATGGCATTGATTTAGCATTGCTGGTCGATGGTTTGCAGGCAGAACGTGAACAAGGCATTACTATTGATGTAGCTTATCGTTATTTTTCGACCACTAAACGTAAATTCATTATTGCTGATACGCCAGGGCATGAACAATACACTCGTAATATGGCAACGGGCGCATCTAACTGTCAGTTAGCCGTTATCTTGATTGATGCGCGTTATGGTGTGCAGACTCAAACCCGTCGCCATAGTTTTATTGCATCATTATTGGGCATCAAGCATATTGTTGTTGCAATCAATAAAATGGATATCAAAGATTACAGCGAACAAGTGTATAACGCTATTCGTAAAGACTACACCGAGTTTGCTCGTGAATTAGAGATGGAAGATGTCCACTTTGTACCGTTATCAGCCTTGGTGGGTGATAACGTCGTTAACCGAAGTGAAAATATGCCATGGTATCAAGGTGAGACCTTGATGGAATTATTGGAAACGGTTGAAATTGCAGCAGATGCCAATGTGCAAGATGTACGTTTCCCTGTGCAATTTGTTAATCGTCCGAATTTAAATTTCCGTGGTTACTGTGGCACCTTGGCGTCAGGTATTTTGAAGCCGGGTGATGATATTACTGTGTTACCTTCGGGCAAAGAAAGCAAAGTAAAAGCACTGGTGACTTATGATGGTGATTTAGACCAAGCAATTCCGGGTGAAGCGATCACTGTTACCTTGCAAGATGAAATTGATATCAGTCGTGGCGACATGATTGTGCAGCGTGATCATCAACCGCATGTGGCGAGTCGTTTCAAAGCAACCGTAGTCTGGATGACAGAACAACCGTTAGTTGTTGCTAAGCAATATAACTTCAAGGTTGGTGTCAGTGATAGTTCAGGTGTGATGACGGCAGTTGATAGCCAAATTGATATCAATACCTTGGCAAAAAAATCAGCAAATCAACTAGCATTAAATGAAATTGGCGAATGTGAGTTTTCATTAACTAAACCGATTGTGTTTGATCCGTACAAACGAAACAGAACAACAGGTGCATTTATTATTATTGATCGCTTAACTAATGTGACTATTGGTGCTGGTATGATTACGCAAGCCGTGTCAGATAGACAAATCAAAGAGGCTTCGACAGAAGCTTTTTCAGCGTTTGAAGTTGAACTCAATGCCTTAATTAGAAAACACTTTCCGCACTGGGATGCAAAAGATTTAAGCCAATTGCTTAAATAATTAAACTAAAAAGCCGGGCCTATGTCCGGCTTTTTTATAACAAGCTGAATGTGATCTGTTTATTACTACACTCAAAGAAAAAGGCAAAGCCCGATTATTATTAATAGCTGAGATTGAGTCAGAACAAGGTGTATGTGGCATTGATCAAGGGCTCTACGTGGTGTTTGTAAAGTTATGAACCTTTTTGTTTTTTCTTTTTAATTAACAATAAATTAGCTAATAAGGTACGTTAACTGTAAAGTAACTGTTCTGCATTGTTTTCTATTCTGCTCTGGCGAACGACGCTCCTACTATCTGGAACCTTATGTCTTCGCTACGTATTCGTTATCAAACGATTGAGTTTGGTGACAACGATATTCATGTTCAAACCTTACGAGATCGCCAACAATTTTCTGATGTTGGTAGTGCCGATGCCGAAAAATTAGGTGTTTCCCCAGCTTCATGGTCGCTATTTGGCGTTATTTGGGATTCAAGTCAGATTTTGGCACAGTTGATGTTTGAGTATGACATTACAGGCAAACGCATTCTGGAAGTGGGCTGTGGGATTGCATTATCGAGTTTGATGTTGAATCAAAGAAATGCTGATATTACGGCATCGGATTACAATCCCGAGGCAGGTGAATTTCTCGAAACTAATGTAAAGCTCAACGATGGGGACGTGATTCCTTTTGTCCGAGCAGACTGGGCAGATGATAATGCCGAGTTAGGAAAATTTGATCTGATCATTGGTAGCGATATCTTATATGAGCCAGATCATGCTGAATTATTATCAGGGTTTATTGATCGCCATGCGAGTTTGGATTGTGACGTGATTTTAGTGGATCCTGGTCGAGGTAATCATCCACGATTTAGTAAGAAGATGGTTGCTTTGGGTTATAGCCATAGTCAGACTAAACCAACTATTGTCAGTGAGCAGAGCAAAATCTTTCGCGGCCAAATCTTACGTTATCATCGTAATACATAATCTAACCTAAGTTCTGGATAAGCACAGCCATCCAGCACCTTT
>JACUUH010000033.1 GCA_014859375.1 Gammaproteobacteria bacterium | reverse complement strand
TAGCTTTATACCCATAACCATTAAAGATGCAGATATGGCTAAAATTTCCGTTCAGGCTGAGCTCTGAGCTCGTTGATTAGCCGAAGGCTTAGCTTGCTTAGGTTCATGGTTCGACAAGCTCAGCACGAACGGTAAAAATAGCAAGTATCTTCAATTAGACAAGCTCAGCACGAACGGTAAAAATAGCAAGCATCTTCAATTAGGCAAGCTCAGCACGAACCGTAAAAGTAGTAAGTATCTTCAATTAGACAAGCTCAGCACTAACGGTAAAATAGCAAGCATCTTCAAGTTGATTGGGTATGTATCGTCTTTTTATTTAGGAAATGTCATGTTCCGATTTTTATTTATATTGTTTCTAGTTATTCCTTTGATTGAGATCTATTTCTTAATTCAAGTCGGAAAAGTGATTGGTGCTGGTTGGACAATTTTTGCTGTTGTTGCCACTGCTGTTATTGGTGCCTGGTTATTACGTCTGCAAGGTGTTAATACCTTACAACGTGCCCAACTGTCGATTGCTCAAGGTCACATTCCGGCTATAGCAATGTTAGAAGGTGTTGCATTGATTATCAGTGGTGCCTTGTTACTGACACCTGGATTTTTTACCGACACCATTGGTTTTTTATTGTTAGTGCCGGCTATTCGCCAAGCTTTGATTAAAGGTGCCTTTCGTAATGGACAGTTTGTTTTTCGTGGTCAAACCATGCATTCATATCATGCAGATGACAGAACAACCAGAGAGACAACGATTATCGAAGGTGAGCTTGTTGATGATGACGATCGTCATTTGAAATAATGCTGTAGGTCGAACTTCAGTTCGACAATAACCTGCAATAAAAATTGAAAAATTTTCTTTCAGCCCCTTGAAGTTTAATTTTGCATCCCCATGTTATGGGTTCCTAATCTTTTTGTTAGACATTTATTGAGGATTTACAAATGAATATTCGTCCCCTTCATGATCGTGTGATTGTGCGTCGTATGGAAGAAGAAACAACCTCTGCTGGTGGTATCGTGATTCCAGATAACGCAGCAGAAAAACCAGCGCGTGGTGAAATTATTGCTGCTGGTAAAGGCAAAATTACAGATTCTGGTGATGTGCGTGAAATGGATGTCAAAGTTGGCGATAAAGTACTTTTCGGTAAATACGCTGGTACAGAAATCAAAGTCGATGGCGAAGAATTATTAGTCATGCGTGAAGACGATATTGTTGCTGTAATTGAAGGCTAATCAGCGTCTTTCATCACCCTAAATTAAAAGAATATATAAAGAGGAATTAACATGGCTGCAAAAGAAGTCAAATTTGGCGCAGATGCGCGCAGTTTAATGGTTAACGGTGTCAACATTCTTGCTGACGCAGTTAAAGTAACATTAGGTCCTAAAGGTCGTAATGTCGTTTTAGATAAAAGCTATGGTGCTCCAACTGTAACCAAAGATGGTGTGTCAGTTGCGAAAGAGATCGAATTAGAAAATAAATTCGAAAACATGGGCGCACAAATGGTGAAAGAAGTGGCTTCTCATACTTCTGATGATGCCGGTGACGGTACAACTACGGCAACCGTTTTAGCACAAGCTATCTTACGTGAAGGTATGAAAGCCGTTGCTGCGGGTATGAATCCAATGGATCTTAAACGTGGTATTGATAAAGCCGTTGCTGCCGCCGTTGAAGAACTTAAAAAAATGTCATCACCATGCAACGATGATAAAGCGATTGCTCAAGTCGGTACTATCTCTGCTAATTCTGATTCATCAGTCGGTGGCATTATTGCTGAAGCAATGCAAAAAGTAGGTAAAGAAGGCGTTATCACTGTTGAAGACGGTAGCGGTTTCCAAAACGAATTAGACGTAGTTGAAGGTATGCAATTTGACCGCGGTTACTTGTCGCCATACTTCGTGAACGATCAACAAACAATGACAGCGGATCTTGATGAACCGTATGTCTTGTTATATGACAAAAAAATCTCAAACATCCGTGAATTATTACCAACACTTGAAGCTGTAGCAAAAGCAGGACGTCCATTGTTGATTGTGTCTGAAGATGTTGAAGGCGAAGCATTGGCAACGTTGGTTGTTAACAATATGCGCGGTATCGTTAAAGTCTGTGCGGTTAAAGCACCTGGCTTTGGTGACCGTCGTAAAGCAATGTTACAAGACATCGCAGTATTAACCGGTGGTGTTGTGATTTCAGAAGAAGTTGGTTTGAACCTTGAGAAAATCACTTTAGACGATCTTGGTCAAGCTAAGAAAATCGCAATCAGCAAAGAAAACACAACCATCATTGATGGTGCGGGTAATGCTACTGACATTACTGCACGTGTTGAACAAATTCGTGCACAAATTGCAGAATCAAGCTCTGATTATGACAAAGAAAAATTGCAAGAACGCGTTGCTAAATTAGCCGGCGGTGTTGCTGTGATCAAAGTTGGCGCTTCAACTGAAATGGAAATGAAAGAGAAAAAAGCTCGGGTAGAAGATGCCTTACACGCAACTCGTGCAGCGGTTGAAGAAGGTGTGGTTGCCGGTGGTGGCGTTGCCTTAGTTCGTGCAGAAGGTAGTTTGGGCGAATTGAAAGGTGACAACCATGATCAAGATGTTGGTATCACCTTACTACGCCGTGCAATGGAAGAACCTTTACGCCAAATTGTAACTAATGCTGGTGATGAAGCATCTGTTGTATTAAACAATGTAGCAAGTGGCAAAGGTAACTACGGTTACAATGCTGCATCAGGTGAATATGGCGACATGATCGAAATGGGTATTCTTGATCCAACTAAAGTAACACGAACTGCATTGCAAAATGCGGGTTCAGTTGCGGGTTTGATGTTGACTACTGAAGCGATGATTGCTGAAGCACCAAAAGCAGATGGTTCTGCAATGCCTGATATGGGCGGCATGGGTGGTATGGGCGGCATGATGTAGTGCTACCCGCTTCCTTAGCTCTTAGCTAGAAGTTAATACAAAGCCCCGGTCATTTGATCGGGGCTTTTTTTGCTGGATGGTTGGGTTACATTGAGTTGTGCAATAAATAAGGAAATACGCCCTTGTTTGTATGGTTTAGATAACCTGAAAGCTGGATAAGAAACAGTGTTCAGCAGCCCTGGTGACGCGAATAAGGTCGTTGCAACAGCCAGCAATAGACAAAAAATTGTTCCTGCATTTTTTGCATAGACTCCAGCCATGAAAATAATCGAAATACATGACTATGACGTTATTTTTGCGTTACCCCTTATCCAATATTCAGCTTGCTTACTCGGCTGATTTAATGAAATGTTGACGATAATGCTGTAGTTCTCTGATCGAGTCCTTGACATCATCCATGGCTAGATGTGACGAGTTTTTCTTAAAGCTTTTTTCTACTTTTGGTGCCCAGCGGCGAACGAGTTCTTTCAGTGAACTAACATCAAGATTGCGGTAGTGAAAAAAGGCTTCTAATTCAGGCATTAAGCGAGCCATAAAACGGCGGTCTTGGCAGATACTGTTGCCACACATTGGTGAAACACCGGCTGGCACGTATTGCTTTAAGAACGCTAGCGTTTGTTGTTCAGCATCTGCTGTGGTTAAGGTACTATTTTTGACACGTTCAGTTAAGCCGGATTTGCCATGCTGCCGAGTATTCCATTCATCCATGCCTTCTAATAGAACATCATCTTGGTGAATGGCTAATATCGGACCTTCAGCCACAACTTCTAGATTACTGTTAGTGACCAGTGTTGCAATTTCAATAATGGCATCAGTATTGGTATCGAGACCGGTCATTTCCAGATCTATCCATATAAGGTTATTTTTGCTTTTGGCCATGGCATCCGTCTTTTTATGTGTGAAAAAAAATGAACTAACTTGCCAAGGATTGTATCAAAGGCTAACCTGCATGGCATTGTTAAGATTTAATTGGTTAAAAAATATGAATGAATTTACTTGGATATTTGTTGCTGCGTTGGCTGTAATGACAGTCGTTGAGTTGTGGTTGTCATTACGACAAGGTCGATATGTGGCGGCACATAGGGATAAGGTGCCTGACGCATTTAGCGCAGATGTTTCGTTAGCAGCTCACCAAAAAGCTGCGGATTACACTATGGCAAAGGGCAAATTTAATCGTGTTGAGACTGTCTTTGCCATGATTTTATTGCTGATTTGGACCTTAGGTGGCGGATTAGAACTATTATCAACTGTCTGGCAAGGCTTTGCATGGTCTGAAATGGTGACAGGCATTGTATTTATGCTGAGCTTTTTTGTTATCGGGACGCTTATCGACCTACCTTTATCTTGGTATAAAACCTTTGTGATGGAACAAAAATTCGGTTTTAATCGCAATACACCCGCATTGTTCTTGTCAGACAGTGTAAAACAAACGGTATTATTAGTAGTCATTGGTGCGCCATTAATCTGGGTCGCCTTATGGTTGATGAATAGTGCTGGTCAGTATTGGTGGCTTTATTTATGGGGCGCTTTTATCTGTTTCTCGATAGTGATGATGTGGGCATATCCTGCTTTTATTGCACCTTTATTTAACAAGTTTACCCCGCTTGAAGATCAAAAATTGCAAGCGAGAGTTGAGTCATTATTGTCACGTTGCGGTTTCAAGAGCCAAGGCATATATGTCATGGACGGTTCACGTCGCAGCGGTCATGGTAATGCCTATTTCACAGGTCTTGGCAACAATAAACGTATCGTGTTTTTTGATACTTTACTGTCAACGTTAAATGAAGACCAAATAGAAGCAGTGCTTGCTCATGAGCTGGGTCATTTTAGACGTAAGCATGTTATTAAAAATATGGTGGTGATGGCTGTATTAAGCTTGGTTGGTTTGGCGTTATTAGGTTGGGCTGCAGCACAAGCTTGGTTCTATTCAGGTTTGGGTGTCAGCACCCAAACCAATGCGATGGCATTAGTGTTGTTTATGTTAGTGGTGCCGGTGTTTAGTTTCTTTTTACATCCAATGATGACCTCATTATCACGTAAATATGAATTTGAGGCTGACGCTTATGCAGCTTCTGTTTCCAGCAGCCAACATTTAATTGAAGCATTAGTTGCTTTATATCAGGAAAATGCCAGTACCTTGACTCCTGATCCATTGGTGTCGGCTATTTACGATTCACATCCACCGGCAATCTTGCGTGTAGCACGCTTACAAGCTAATCAGAGTTGATGAGAATACTGCTTTTAATGTCTATTATTGGATTGTCATCACCTGCTTTTGCCGGTGAGGGACAAACATTGCATGATGCCGCCTGTTTGCAGTGTCATGCTTCGCTAACGGCTGGCAAGCCTTCTAGCCTTTATACACGTGCAGATAGAAAAGTAACCACGTTTGAAGCGCTACAAAAACGGGTAATAGGCTGTGCTGTTGCCGCTGATGTTAGGTGGTCTGATAAACAGCGCGCTCAGGTTGTACAGTATTTGGCTGAACGTTTTTATCATTTTTAATCAGCTAAATTAGAACGAATTGAATCTACAAGTTCAATTACTTGTTGTTGTGTCAGAACAATCAGGATCAGAACCATCTCTTCACCGCCATAACGCGCAGCAATATGCTCATTGCCACTATATTTTTTAAGAAGTGAGGCGAAAAACTCGATTACTCGATCACCAACCACATGACCAAACGTATCATTGACGTGTTTGAAATGGTCAAGATCGAATAAAGCAAGAGAAATACGATCCCTGGATTCACTACATAATGTGTGTAGTTCTTTATCAAAGGCGCCACGGTTAAGCAGGCCAGTAAGACTATCGATTTTAGCTATTTCTTTAACTTGTTACAGTTCAGCTTTTAGTCTTGCCATTTCAATAGATGATTGTTCAAGTTCTAATTTGAGACCATTACTACTGTTGGTTAAGGTTAATTTAATACCATTATTGGCATTTTCAAGTCGTTCTGGCATATCAAATAATACATATTTTTCGAATAATGCTTAGGTGATTTGCGATGTAATGGGTGCGTTACAGCTAAGACGCTGATCTATTTCGTCTCGTAATGCCTGGTTTTTACCCGAAACATATTCATACCAAACGGCATAATTAACCGGATTTACCGGCGTTTTATATTTGTTTATTAGTGGCAGTGCTTGCCTGAGACTTTCTGATGCTTCCTGCGCTAGCTCAGTATAAACAGGTGGAAATGATTCTATCCTGATACTGTAGATTTAATCTAGCACATCAACTTTGACTGTTATGTTGCTGATTTTTAGTGATAATAACAAAAAACATAAAAATAGAATAACGGGTAGTGAGATTAAAATAAGCCAACTAGATAGATTAAAAAGTGCTGCCAACATGGTTAAAACTAAAAAAGTTAACATAACCATATTTTGAAGCCAGTTATTACCAGCGAGAATCGTACCTAAGTGGGAGAGGGGCGCATGATGTTGAATCAGTGTGTTGAGTGGCACGATGAATAAGCCACCAAATAGGCCAAAGCATACAATTGCGCTTGCAAACAGTAGCGTATCAGCGAGCTGAGGAAGTATCGATAAAACGATGAGTTGCCCTAGCGCACCAATTGTGATCAAGTAACGGGAAAAATGATTAGTTAATTTACCTGCCGTAATTGAACCGATAATGATGCCGATGCCAGCACAGGCAAGCAGGCCTTGAATCACGACGGTGTTGCTTTCATCTAATACCAGTTTTGCAAAAGCGGGGAAGGTTGCCAATACTGTTTGAGAAATACCCCAAAACAATGATAACGCTAAAATAGCCAGCCAAATCACTGGTGATTGCCGTAATAATGTTAGGTTGTTTTTAAATAATTGGCCTTGGCGATACTGTTGCCAATTAAACGTTCGGGCTCGTCTTTGTTTTCGCAGGTCAGGTAAGCTCAGTGCTAATAAAAATTCGATTAATGAGAGCAACACCAGCAACCAGCCCAAGGGTGCTATTAGCATCACTATTTGTTGTTCGCTATCAAAGTCATGTGGCGCTAAATAATGCTCAAATCCAACTGAAAACAAAATGATGCCAGAGAGAATCGCAACAATGCTGGTGGCTTGTGTTAAGCCATTGGCATCTGCAATTTTTTGGTCGCCCACGAGTTCGCGAATATAACCATATTTTGCTGGCGAGTAGATTGCACTTTGTAACGCCAGTAAAAAGGTCATGCAAAAGGCAAAAATAAACCAACCTTGATAATAACTGAAGGTAATAAGCAGGGTGAGAATAATAGCCATGAATGCGGCCCATTGCATTATTCTTGGTTTGGCAAAACGATCGGATAAAAAACCTGATGCTGTAAATGTGAGAATGAAGGGGAGTAAAATCAGACCGTTAACAAGTGCTGTTAACAACACTTGCTGACTATCATCATAGATCTTAAAAACGGTATTTTGAATAATGATTTTGTGGCCTAAATCAACAAAGGCATTGATAAAGGCAATAATCAGAAAGATGATGAAGTGGGTCGTTCGGTACAAAGATGGAGGGAGAGTCGCTCTCATCTCTAATTTTTAATTGTCTTGCAGTCGAACCGCTAATACATCACAGTGGGCATGGTGCAAAACGGCATTGGCGGTAGAACCGAGTAACAGTTGAATACCATGTCGGCCATGAGAGCCGATAACAATTAAATCAACATTATTTTCATCGGCAATTCGAACAATATCATGACGTGTACTGCCAAATTCTACCCATTGATTGTCTGTGCCAATAGTAAGTTGTTGTGCCAGTTTAGCAATTTGACTTTTCGCCGACTGTAACATGCTGTCTCGCATATCAAGATCAACGCCGATCATAGGCTCATAAGCAAAATCAGTGATCGGATAGTCTTCAATAACGTGACAAATACTTAACGTTGCATCGTGTTGTTGAGCTAGTTGATGTGCACGTTGTAACACCTGTTGATTATGTTGAGAGAAATCTGCGGCAATCAAAATATGTTGGTAAATGGCCATGAACACTACTCCCTAGAGTGAAAAATAGGCAGACAATATGCCTGCCTATTTGTTAGCTGATTATTTTTCGCTTTCTAAAAAACGTTCGGCATCTAATGCTGCCATACAACCTGCACCCGCAGACGTAATCGCTTGGCGGTAAATAGGATCAGAGACATCACCCGCAGCAAAGACCCCACGAACACTGGTCTGAGTGCCTTTATTGAGTGTGATATAGCCGTGTTCCATATCCAGTTGATCTGCAAAAATATCAGTATTAGGTTTGTGACCAATTGCAACAAACACACCTTGGACAGGCACGTCTTGCGTTTTACCATCAATCGTACTTTTCACACGTATGCCTGTAACGCCAGCATCATCGCCTAATACCTCATCTAATTCGTGGTTCCACAAAATATCGACATTACCTTGTTCGGCTTTTTTCAGCAGTTGGGCACTTAGAATTTTTTCAGAACGGAAAGCGTCACGACGGTGAATGACCGTTACTTTTGATGCGATATTGGATAAATAAAGTGCTTCTTCAACAGCTGTGTTGCCACCACCTATAACAGCAACAGGTTGGTTGCGATAGAAAAAACCATCACAGGTCGCACAGGCTGAAACGCCACGACCTTTAAATGCCTCTTCAGATTCCAATCCCAGGTACATCGCTGACGCACCTGTTGCAATGATCAAAGCATCACAAGTGTATTCACCAGCATCGCCTTTCAATTTGAATGGTCGTTCGCTCAAATCTGTGGTGTGAATATGATCGAAAATAATGTCAGTGCCAAAACGTTCGGCATGGCGCTGCATACGTTGCATTAATTCCGGTCCTTGCACACCCTCATCGTCGCCAGGCCAGTTATCAACTTCTGTTGTTGTAGTTAGTTGGCCGCCCTGTTCAATACCAGTAATCAAAACGGGTTCTAACGCTGCTCGTGCGGCATAGACCGCAGCTGTGTATCCTGCTGGTCCTGAACCAAGAATGAGTAAGCGGCAATGTTTGCTGTCGGCCATTTGTTATCTCCAAAAAATCGGTATAGTTAAGTCAGACTTAGATTACCCATTGCTGTGCATTTGGTAAAGTAGTTAACGTCAAAAGCTGTGTTAATATACCAAGCTAAATCGTTGGCTTAACTGGAATTATTACATTGGCTCAGGCAACACGAGTAAACAACAAAGATGAACAAACGGCTGGTTCAGGCGCAATAAGCTTTCGCTTACGTGAGGCTGCGCTTATTTTAGCGCTGGCGCTTGCGGGCTATTTATTATTGTCATTATGGACCTATCAACCAACTGATCCTGGTTGGTCAACAACAGGCATGAATGATGTTGTCGCTAATCGTGGTGGCATAGTCGGAGCCTGGTTGGCTGATATTTTATTGTATGGCTTTGGTTTCCCTGCATACCTATCACCGTTAATGTTAGCTTTCAGTGGATGGCTTTTATTTAGTTGGGGTAAAACGGCTGACTCAGATGATGCCTTACATTTCTGGGTGCTCAAAGCAATGGGCTTAATCATGGCCTTATCTGCCGCCAGTGGTTTATCAGCCTTGAGCTTGACAAGTTACGCTCAGTTATTGCCGCTGGGTGCTGGTGGTGTACTTGGTGAAGTTGTCGGTCATGGATTTGTATCGGTATTTGGTACATCAGGCACAACCTTGTTGCTATTGGCAATATTACTCACTGGTGTCACCTTATTTACAGGATTGTCATGGTTAATGGTCATCGACCGTTTAGGTGCATTAGCACTATGGACGATGACATACACTGCACGCTGGATCCGCGAATTAAACGTTAAATTAGCGGCTAATCAGGCCAAGCAACAGCGACAAGATAATTTCAAAGAGCAAAGTGAAAAACTAAAACAGCGAAGCAAGGTACGTGTAGAACCAACGATAATCCCTACAGAACCAAGTAAACGTGAAGAAAAAGAACGTCAAGTGCCTCTTTTTGAAACGCCAGATGCAGGTAGTACCATGCCGGCATTGGCTTTGCTTGATATGGCGCAAGCCAGCAAAGGCGGTTATAGCGAAGAGGTGCTGCAAGCCTTATCACGACAAGTTGAACTTAAACTCAAAGATTTTGGTGTTGAAGTCCAAGTGGTTGAAGTACAGCCAGGGCCGGTTGTCACACGGTTTGAGTTGCAACCTGCTGCGGGTATTAAAGTCAGTCGTATCAGTGGCTTGGCCAAAGATTTGGCGAGAGTGTTATCACTTAGCAGTGTACGTGTAGTTGAGGTTATCCCCGGTAAATCCGTTGTCGGATTAGAGATCCCGAATGAGCACCGTGACATTGTAAGACTGCGTGAAATCTTAGGTTGTGCGGAATATGAAAATAGTAAGTCACCATTAATGATGGCATTAGGTAAAGATATTGCCGGTCGACCTGTTGTGGCAAACCTCGAAAAAATGCCTCATTTATTGGTTGCCGGTACCACTGGTTCAGGTAAATCGGTTGCTGTTAATGCCATGATTTTAAGTCTGCTGTACAAATCAACACCTGAACAAGTTCGCATGATCATGGTTGATCCTAAAATGCTGGAATTGTCGATTTATGAAGACATCCCACATCTATTAACACCAGTTGTTACCGATATGAAGCAAGCGGCAAATGCCCTCCGCTGGTGTGTGGCAGAAATGGAACGTCGTTATCCATTAATGGCAGCATTAGGCGTGCGAAATATTGCTGGTTTTAACAAAAAAGTAAAAGATGCCATTGAGCGCGGTGAACCGATTACTGATCCAACCGTTGATTTAGTTGCTGGTGAACCAGCGCCTTACCTAGAACCACTTCCATTTATTGTTGTTATCATTGATGAGTTAGCAGATATGATGATGGTGGTGGGTAAGCAAGTTGAAGAGTTAATTGCTCGTCTTGCTCAAAAAGCACGTGCAGCCGGTATTCATCTGATTCTTGCAACCCAACGTCCTTCAGTCGATGTTATTACAGGTCTGATTAAAGCAAATATTCCTACTCGTATTGCGTTTCAGGTTTCCTCGCGTATTGACTCACGCACAATCCTAGATCAAATGGGGGCTGAACAGTTATTAGGTCAGGGTGATATGTTGTATCTACCGCCTGGTTCTGGTTTGCCTGAACGTGTACATGGTGCTTTTGTTGACGATCATGAAGTCCATAAAGTGGTCGATTTCTTGAAGAAAATGGCGCAACCCAATTATCTTGAAGAGATCACTCAAGATAGCGCTAGTGATGACGCTGATGGCGTGTTTGGTGATGCCAGTGATGGTGAACAAGATGCATTGTATGATCAAGCTGTTCAAATCGTTGTAGAGTCTCGAAGAGCATCGGTATCAGGCATACAACGTCGTTTAAAAATTGGTTATAACCGAGCCGCACGTATAGTAGAAGCAATGGAAGCTGCAGGTGTTGTATCGTCAATGCAAGGCAATGGCAGCCGTGAAGTATTAGCACCACCACCACGAGATTAATCAGCAACCATTGTGGTGTTGAGCATGTCAAATTGACAGCTTTAAACAACCAATTTAATTATCTGGATTTTAAAATGACAGTAAAAAATCTACTTCGTAGTAGTCTATCGGTAGTGATGCTGGTAATGCCTGTTGCAGTTTTTGCTGCTGAATCAGCAACCGAAAAACTCAATGTGTTTGTACAAACAGTTGTGACCTTTAAAGCAAACTTTAAGCAAACGGTTATCGATCAACAAGGCAAAGTAATAGAAGAAGCTCAAGGTGTGTTTGCTTTAGAAAGACCGGGGAAATTTCGTTGGGATTATACATCGCCATATCCACAGCATATCGTCGCCGATGGAACTCGGATTTGGTTTTATGATGTTGATTTAGAGCAAGTCACAGTCAAATCACAGCAAGAAGCATTAACCGATACACCTGCAACCTTACTGTCAGGTGAACTATTGCCCCAAGATAAGTACTCACTTACAGATATAGACTCTGATGATGGACTATTTTGGGTTCAACTTATACCAAAAGATGTAGAGTCAAGTTATCAGACCGTGACTCTGGCTTTTGATGAGTCGGGTCTGCGTCAAATGTTAATGAAAGACAGTTTTGATCAACGTACACGTTTAGTGTTTAGTCAGGCTAAAGAAAACCTTGAATTAAAGGCCGATGAATTCACATTTGTCCCACCTGAAGGTGTTGATGTTGTGGGTGATGTCCAAGGAAACTAGCCAACGTGAATTTGTTTGACAATATTAATGATATTTCGGGACGACCATTAGCCGATCGAATGCGGCCCAAGTCATTAGACGATTATATTGGCCAGAAACACCTGCTTGCACAAGGTAAACCATTACGTCAAGCCATAGCATCAGGTCAGCCACACTCAATGATTTTTTGGGGGCCTCCTGGTACTGGCAAAACTACCTTGGGGAAACTCATTGCTGGCTATTGTGAGATGGAATTTATCACGATTTCAGCAGTGCTGGCCGGAGTTAAAGAAGTCAGAGCTGCTGTGACCAGAGCGCAACAACTTCAACAAGAACAGGGTAAGCGCACTTTATTGTTTGTCGATGAGGTGCATCGCTTTAACAAATCACAGCAAGATGCATTTTTACCCTATGTTGAAGATGGCACTTTTACCTTTGTTGGCGCGACTACTGAAAATCCTTCTTTTGAATTAAATAATGCCTTGTTATCACGCGCCAGAGTCTATGTGTTGCAGGCATTACAGCCGCATGATCTTCGCGAAATTATTGATAGAGCACTTGCTGATAGCACACTAGGTTTAGCTGATCGTGGTATCACTTTTCCAGAAAAATTACGTGATGAATTAGCCAATACAGCCGATGGCGATGGACGACGAGTCTTAAATTTGCTCGAAATCGCGATCGATTTGGCTGATAGTAAAGGCCAGGATTATGTTGATGAACATGATTTAGCAGAAGTGTTATCAGGAACGCTGCGTCGCTTTGATAAAGGTGGTGAGGCGTTTTATGATCAAATTTCTGCCTTACATAAATCGGTGCGAGGTTCTTCCCCCGATGCAGCCCTATACTGGCTTTGTCGTATGTTGGATGGAGGCTGTGATCCCATTTATTTAATGCGACGTATTGTCCGAATGGCGAGTGAAGATATTGGCAATGCTGATCCAAGAGGCTTGCGTATCGCGTTAGATGCCTGGGAAAGCTTTGAAAAACTGGGTAGACCAGAAGGCGAGTTAGCGATTGCCCAAGCCGTAGTTTATTTAGCCAGTGCACCTAAGAGTAATGCCGTTTATACGGCATTTAAAGCGGCAATGAGTGATGTAAAAGCAATGGGTTCGGTTGAAGTGCCTATTCACTTACGCAATGCACCAACTAAACTCATGTCAGAGTTAGGTTATGGTAAAGAATACCGCTATGCCCATGATGAACCAGATGCCTATGCCGCTGGTGAAAACTACTTTCCTGAGGCCATGCCGGAAAGACAGTATTATCATCCGGTAAATCGTGGTTTAGAGATCCAAATAGCTGATAAATTAAGACGACTTAAGTTATTAGACCAACAGGCTAAAAAATAATTAATTACGCCTAAGCTGTGCATTATTACCAACCTATAACATAGCGACTAGTGTGTTTTAATAATGATTTGACACAGTATGCAACCACCATACATAGGCCTGTTACACCAACTGTAATACTCAGCCATATCACTATCTGAGGTATGTTTGCAAATAAAAAGAACAGTGGATACTGATCGGTTATATGTAATATCCAGGTATGCAAAAAGTAAATTGCAAAACTGGATGAAGCGAGTAATTTTAACCCGGGTATAGTTTTGTGCTGATAACGATGCAATAACGATATAAAAAAGAAACACACAGCTATTTTTTGAAACAGGTTGATATCAAAAATGGCATACGACAACAGATCGTGCTTATAAACATTACCCCTGGAATCAAAATAAGCCGACTGCAAGGCCGACAAAATCAGTACGATTATCGCTAAAATTAGCGTTTTGCCCTTAAGTAACTGTTCAAATTCATTGCGATTGATAGAGCAATTTATGCCCAATAAATAGACTGGAATAAAATAAATCACAGAGTGGAGAGGCGATAAATTTAGAACCGGTCTATGTACAAAAAATGCAGAAAAAACTAATAAAACCAGCATGATGGTGAGTCTGGGAACGAGCGCTAATCTGATATAGCGCATAAAGAACGGTGACAGTAAAAACATAATCATGATAAAGGGAATGTACCAGTAGGCGTACATGATTCGACCTGTCCACAAATAGCTGGCATAAAGTTGTAGAGCGTCATACCAGGTTGAAATATCCGAAGATATCAATAAGGACTGAAATGGAAATGGTTCTGAAGAAACTGCAAAATAGGCAAAGCCCAAGCTTGAAAGTATCAAATAAGGGGCTAAAACATTCTTGGCTTTTTTGATCATAAAGTCTTTTAGTTCAAAGTCTTTATAGAAAATATGATGGAAGAAAAAGCCCGAAATAAAGACAAATAAAGTGGTTCCACCAGACACGATATTAACGATTACTTTTTCGCTGAAACTATCAATAACCCAGCCACCATAGGAATGACCAGCGACAATAAACACAATGGCTATACCTCTTAGATAATCGAACGATACTAAACGCATGACGTGTCCTATCTGGAAAGTTGGCTAAAAAGTGATATAGACATCATAGCGCGTATTCTTGCTTTCAATTTTCGTTGATGGTGTTTGAGCACCGACAAAAGGCGCTGATTTTGGTCGTTTAACGACCACTCTTTTTTTTGCAGTAGTGAGGGCAGAAGTGAGTAATTGCTCGCTATCTATATCAGGCCCAGCAAGTTGATGTAACAGTTGCATCTCTTTTTTAACGAGTGCTGTTTTATCGCGGCCTGGATACATGGGATCCATATAAATAACATCTGGATAATCAATTGTAGCTAGCTGTTGAAGATAGCTGACGGAATCTTGATTAACTAACTTCATTCTACTGATGATTGGCGCAATTTCACTATTATTTACCGCTCGAATTAAAGCATCACTTAGTAGGGTCGCAATTAAAGGGTTACGTTCAACCAAGGTCAGTTCACAGCCTAAATGAGCCAAAACAAACGCATCACGGCCAAAGCCCGCTGTTGCATCTATTACGGTGGGCGTTGCCCCTTTTTTTAGGCCGATTGCTTTAGCTAAAGGTTGACCTCGTCCGCCGCCAAATTGACGACGATGGGCGTTTTTTCCTGCTTCAAAATCAATAAAGATAGGATTACCTAAATCAGGAGCACGGATTTCGATATGCTGATTATCAACGACAAGCTGAATTTGCTGCGGATCTAGCTCAGCATAGGGAAGGACTAACTTTATTGCTAATGATTGTGCGATTGCTTGTAAGTTGGCATCAGTACAACTAATTGATAAGGACGGTGCTTGCACTGGACTTGTTAACCCGAGATAAATCGGCCAAAAGACCGGCTACCTTTGCCAGCCTTGATGGTTTTAACAACGAGATTGGTTTTTGTGTTGATAATAGACACAGAGCCATCACTCCAATTAACGACGTAGACAAATTGTCCATCAGCAGTAATATCAATGCCTTCTGGCGAATCACCAACATCAATGGTTGCCGTGATTGCGTGATTAGAGGTATTCACAACTGATATCGTGTTGTCATCTTGATTTGTGACATACAGTGATTTTCCATCAGGACTGACGACTGCACAATAAGGCCAGGCGCCGACATCAATCGTATTTGTAACTTTTGCCTGTGCAATATCAATGACGGAAACAGTGCTACTACCCACATTGACACTATAGAGGGTGTTGCCATCTGGCGATAATGCCAGTCCAAAAGGAGCGGTGCCGACATTTAAGGTGTGTAAAACATCATGGGTATTCGTATCAACTATCATGACGCTATTATCGTCACGATTAGCAACATAAAGCCGATGTTTTTGGTCGTCAACAATAAGTCCAGCAGGTGATTTTCCTACGGCAATAGTTGTTTCAACCGAATTAGTTTTGGTATTTATCACTGCTATTTTATGTTGAAACCAATCAGCAACATAAACCAGCGAACCAGTGGAATTGGTAGCAATGCCTACCGGACCAGCGCCAACTTTAATCTGGGCCGTTATCTGCCAGTTTTTAGTATCTAAAATCGATATATCCTGACCTTCAGAATTACTGATGAAGCCAAGATCTCCATTTTTAGGAATTGCAATTCCTGCGGGTCTGTTTCCTGCATCAATTGTTGTTACAACATTCTGGGAAACAGTGTCTATAACAGTGATGTTATTACTAAGTTGATTGGTGATAAATGCATAACTATGGGGTGTATCACTACATGCACTTAACAACGTAAGCGACACAATAAAAAAGGCGATCTTAACTAAGACCGCCTTTGAGCGCTTTATGACAACAGGCATAAAGATTTATTTTTCCATAATCGTTTTTAGATTTTGTAAACCAGATGTGAATACACCGGTAATTGCATTAACAGCATCTTCATCGCTTTGGCCTTCTGGAGTAGGCGGATTATCCATAAATGAACGGTAGAATTTTGCTTTCCAGATGACTTCTGAACCAGTGCCAGCAGGTTTAACGGTTAGCCATGCTTTATAGGTTGAAACGGGTAATGTGTAGTAGGGTGTATCTTTACTGTTAAACGTAATTGTTTTAACGACAGACATATCGGTGATTTTGTAGTTCACCATCATTTTGTCATCATCAGATTTGATTAATTCTTCTGTGATCGTCGGATTTCCGTCAGCAGCAAGGGTTAATACGCGTGTTTTTTCATCTTTAAGTTCTGTGCTTGCAACCGCAGGATGCCAGTTATGGAGACCGCCAAAGTCTTTGACCATTGCCCATACTTTGTCTGGTGATGCGTTAATTGTGATTTTTTGTTCGACTTCCTGGCGAGTAGGGCCGTGAGCAGATGCCAACATAGGTACAACAAGTAATGCTGTAGCAAGAATATGTAACATTTTTTTCATTATTTCTCTCCGTTAGTGATTAGTTTGATGGTAACCGTATCATAGTGAATCTGAATCAAAACTGAACAGTTTCGGCGTCACGGGCGTCCATCACCATAAAACTGGTATGCACACTCTAGCGTATCAAACAGATATTTTCTACAAGCAGATTTGACTTACTAGTACATATTATTGAAAATTAACCCCCTTTATTTTTTATTCATCTGATTGGAGACGATAGTGCCACTGGTTAAAATCAGAGATTTGCATTTTTATCGTGGTAACAGAGCGATTTTTGACGGTGTCAATATTGATATACATCGAGGGAAAATCACTGCAATCATGGGGCCTAGTGGTACAGGTAAGACCACTTTGTTAAGCTTGATTGGCGGTCAGTTACGCCCGGATAAGGGAACCATTGAGGTTGATGGTCAAAATGTTCACACATTATCGCACAGTGAACTGTATGCGTTGCGCAAACGTATGGGAATGTTGTTCCAAAGTGGCGCATTGTTAACGGATATCAATGTTTTTGATAATGTCGCATTTCCCATCCGCGAACATACTAAGTTACCAGAAACGATGGTGCGCGATTTAGTGCTGATGAAACTTCAGTCGGTTGGTTTACGCTGTGCCCGAAATTTAATGCCGAGCGAGTTATCAGGAGGGATGGCGAGACGTGTGGCTTTAGCGCGAGCTGTTACCTTAGATCCTATGATGATTATGTACGATGAACCCTTTACTGGTCAGGATCCTATTTCGATGGGTACCTTGGTCAACTTGATCCACCGAATGAATGATGCCATGGGCTTAACCAGTGTGATCGTATCGCATGATGTCGCTGAAACCGCAGAAATTGCAGATTACATCTATTTGTTATCAGGCGGAAAAGTCATCGAAAAAGGGTCGCCAGAGCAATTGAAACGCTCGTCATCACAGTGGGTTCAGCAATTTATGCAAGGCTTGCCTGATGGCCCTGTGCCATTTCATTACCCAGGTACCGATTTTGCAGATGATTTATTGAATGGTGAGGTTTCTGCATGATAGATACAATTCGCAGTCTGGGCCGATGGGGTTTGAGTGTCTTCGAGAGACTGGGCAGAGGACATCTATTGTTGCTAGCGATTCTGAGAGGTGTTCCAGAGCTTTTTTTACGGTTTTCGCTGGTGATTCAACAGTTGTTCTCGGTTGGTGTCCATTCTGTTCTGATTATTCTGATTTCAGGTTTATTTGTCGGTATGGTACTTGGGCTTCAAGGGTATAATACGCTGGTTGATTTTGGTGCCGAGGAATCACTGGGTGTTTTAGTTGCGCTGTCATTAGTGCGTGAACTGGGTCCGGTAGTCAGTGCATTATTATTTGCCGGTCGTGCCGGTTCTGCCTTGACCGCTGAAATAGGCTTAATGAAAAGTACCGAACAATTATCTGGCATGGAGATGATGGCCGTTGATCCGGTCAGACGTGTTCTTGCGCCACGATTTCTAGCTGGTTTTATTTCAATGCCGTTATTGGCGGCTATCTTTAGTGCCGTTGGCGTTTTTGGTGGGTTTTTAGTAGGTCATGGTCTGTTAGGTGTTGATGACGGTGCTTTTTGGTCACAAATGCAAGCTAAGACGGATTGGTACGAAGATGTCTTGAATGGTGTCATAAAAAGTATTGTATTTGGTTTTGTTGTGACGTGGATCGCGCTATTTGAAGGCTATGATGCAACCCCGACATCGGAAGGGGTTGGGCGAGCAACGACACGCACGGTGGTGCATTCTGCGTTTGCTATTTTAGGATTAGATTTTGTGCTGACAGCGCTGATGTTTGGAGATGTGTAAATGAGACAAAGTAAAAGTACCGAAATTACAGTCGGGATGTTTGTTGCAGCAGGATTGGTAGCGCTTTTTGTATTAGCGATGAAGGTGAGTAATTTTACTGATTTTACTGATGAAGCCGGTTATCAGGTTGTCGCCGAATTTGAGAATATCGGTGGTTTGAAGGTGCGTTCACCCGTCACAATGGCTGGCGTTAGAGTGGGTCGTGTTGCCGCAATTGATTTAAGTCCCGTTACTTATAATGCACACGTCACACTGAATTTGTACGGAAGTTTCGATACTATTCCAACTGATACTGCTGCCAGTATTTATACTGCCGGATTGTTAGGTGAGCAGTACATTGGGCTGGAAGCCGGTGCCGAAGATGAATTTTTGAAAGATGGTGATGTCATAGAGTTAACACAACCAGCATTAGTGTTAGAGCAAATAATTGGACAATTTTTGTTTAGTAAAGCAGAAGGTGAATAAACAATGACAATCAAGTCTTATGTGATGAAGATATCAATACTATTTGCGATAGTGTTGTCACTGTCTTTTATGTCTATTTTGACGGTAAAAGCTGATGACGCTATGCCTGTACCGCAAGCAATCGTTAAAGATGCATCAGATCGCATACTGAAAGCGATTAAAGACAATAAAGCTAAACTGGATGAAAATCCAGATGAGATATATGCGTTGGTTGAACAAATTTTAATGCCAAATTTTGATTTCGATAAAATGTCGAAATTAGCTTTAGGCAAAAACTGGCGCGGAGCATCAGAATCTCAGCAACAACGATTTACCGAACAGTTTCGTTTGTTATTGATCCGTACTTATTCAACCGCAATGTTGGAATATACCGATCAGGAAATTCGTTTTCTTCCGTTTCGTGATGACGTAACGACTAAAAAAGTCAAAGTCGATATGGAAATTATCCAGGTTGGTGGTCCATCAATACCAATGGCGTTATCAATGTATCAAAACGATGCTGATGAGTGGAAAGTGTATGATGTCAGAATTGACGGAATAAGTTTGGTTACAAATTACCGTTCAACATTCACAACCCAAATTCGTAACGAGGGTATGGATAAATTAATCGATAGCCTTGCAAACAGAAATGAAAAAGTAAAGGTATGACAGAGTTATATTCTTTATCAATAGACGATGATGTAATAAATGTCAGTGGTGAATTGACATTTAATACAGTCAATCAAATAGTGACTGTAGCACCAGGTTTATTTGAAAAACTGAGCAATTTAGAGATTAATCTTGTCAATGTCACTCGTAGTGATAGCGCTGGCTTAGCTTTATTGGTTGATTGGGTGCGTTATGCTAAAAATACCAATAAAAACATTGTTTTTCATCACATGCCGACGCAATTGTCAGCGCTTGCAAATGCGAGTGGCTTAGATGATATATTGCCAGTAAATTAGGGCTAAAAATGCACGCTTTAGATATAAAAAAAATGATTGAAGCTGGTCTACCTGATGCCAAAGTAGAAGTAAGTGGCGATGACGGACAGCATTTCGATGCATTAGTTGAAAGTCCTTCATTTGCAGGAAAATCATTACTCGAACAACACAAAATGGTCTATGCAACATTGGGTAACAGCTTCGAAAGCGCCTTACATGCGTTATCTTTGAAAACTTCTGCGCCTCGTTGAAATAACGATACAAATTTGAGATAGCATGGATAAATTATTGATTACTGGCGGTGTTTCTCTGCAAGGTGAAATCCGAATTTCTGGCGCTAAAAATGCTGCGTTACCCATCTTGATGGGAGCATTAATGGCTGATTCTCCAGTGCGAGTTGGTAATGTGCCACATCTGCATGATATTACGACAACACTCGAGCTGTTGGGACGTATGGGCGTATCACTGACCGTAGACGAACGTTCTGGTGTGGTTATTGATCCAAGTACGCTTACTGAAACTGAAGCGCCATACGATCTTGTCAAAACAATGCGTGCTTCCATTCTGGTGTTGGGGCCGTTATTAGCAAAATTTGGTAAAGCTGATGTGTCTTTGCCCGGTGGCTGTGCGATTGGTTCTCGTCCTGTTGATTTACATCTACGTGGCCTTGAACAGATGGGTGCCAAGATTAAAGTCGAAAATGGTTATATTCGGGCTACAAGTGGTGATGGCTTAAAAGGTGCGCATATCCTATTTGATCAAGTGACGGTAACAGGCACAGAAAATCTAATGATGGCTGCAACCTTGGCTAAAGGTAAAACCATTATTGAAAATGCGGCACGCGAGCCTGAAGTGGTTGATCTGGCTAATTACCTCAACACAATGGGCGCCAAGATTAGTGGCATTGGTACGGCAACCCTTGAAATAGAAGGTGTTGAATCCTTACATGGCACTGAATATAAGATCTTGCCTGATCGTATTGAAACGGGAACCTATTTGGTCGCTGCTGCGATTACCAGTGGTAAAGTCAAATTAAAAGATACGGATGCCAATCAATTAGAGGCAGTGTTACTGAAGCTTGAAGAAGCGGGTGCTGACATTGAGATTGGTCAAGATTGGATTTCTCTAGATATGCATGGCAGACGACCAAAAGCGGTTAGTGTTCGCACTGCGCCATTTCCAGCATTTCCAACGGATATGCAGGCTCAATTTACGGCATTAAATAGTATCGCGGAGGGCCAGGCAACTATTGTTGAAACCGTGTTTGAAAATCGGTTCATGCATGTACAAGAAATGCAACGGATGGGTGCAGACCTTAAAATTGAAGGTAATACGGTTATTTGTAAGGGCCAGAAAACATTAACGGCCGCACCTGTTATGGCAACTGATTTACGTGCATCAGCTTCCTTAGTTTTAGCGGCATTGGTCGCTGACGGTACAACCACGGTTGAACGTATCTACCATATCGATCGTGGTTACGAATGTATCGAAGAAAAACTACAGCAATTGGGAGCCAAAATTCGTCGTGTTCCTAGTCCAGCGCGAGGCTAAATTTATGGAAAATACGTTAACGTTAGCCTTGTCAAAAGGGCGTATTTTTAAAGAAACCTTGCCCCTATTAAAAGCTGCGGGTATTGAGCCTTTGGATGATCCTGAAACAAGTCGTAAATTGATTCTGGACACCAATCACGCCGATGTGAAATTGATTATTGTTCGTGCATCTGATGTCCCGACTTATGTCGAATATGGCGGTGCTGATATTGGTGTGGCAGGTAAGGATGTATTGTTAGAACATCCTCATGCCGAGTTATATGAGCCGGTTGATTTAAAAATTGCCTGTTGCAAATTAATGACAGCGGGCAAAGCAAATGAACAACAAAAATCGGGCCGATTGAAAGTGGCAACCAAATTTGTTGAGAGTACACGCCGTTTTTATGCTGAGAAGGGTCAGCAAGTCGATATCATTAAGTTATATGGATCGATGGAATTGGCTCCTTTAGTCGGGTTAGCAGATCGTATTGTTGATGTGGTCGATACAGGTAACACGCTACGAGCAAATGGTTTGGTTCCAATGGAACATATCGCTGATATCAGCTCACGATTGGTTGTAAATAAAGCCTCAATGAAAATGAAGCATGCCCGAATTCAAACATTTATCGAACAAGTTCGTGAAGCCGTAAGAGTACAAAATAATGATTGACATTAAACAATTATCAACCGCTGACACTAATTTTTGGTCGCAGCTAGGAACCTTATTAGCATGGGAAGGTGTATCCGATGCACAGGTATCAGATACAGTTAAATCTATCTTATCTGACGTAAAAGCTAGAGGCGATGAAGCGGTTTTAGATTACAGCCGACGCTTTGATCGCGTTCAAGCCCAAACCATAGCTGATCTTGAAATTCCATTATCACGCGCTCACCAGGCATTAGAGTCGATTCCATTGGCACAACGTCAAGCATTAGAATCGGCTGCCGAACGGGTACGGATTTACCATCAACATCAAAAGCAGGAATCATGGACCTATACTGAAGCCGATGGCACGATATTAGGACAACAAATTACAGCCTTAGATCGTGCAGGTTTATATGTGCCTGGTGGTAAAGCGGCCTATCCATCATCAGTGTTAATGAATGCGATTCCGGCAAAAGTAGCAGGTGTTCAAGAGCTTATTATGGTTGTGCCAACACCTGATGGTGTGGTTAATGATTTGGTATTAGCTGCGGCAGCGATTTCGGGTGTTGATCGTATCTTTGCCATTGGTGGTGCACAAGCAGTAGCTGCCTTAGCTTATGGCACACAAACGATTCCGCAAGTTGATAAAATTGTTGGTCCAGGCAACATCTACGTTGCCACAGCTAAAGGCATGGTGTTTGGTACGGTTGGTATTGATATGATTGCTGGCCCATCAGAGATTTTAGTGATTTGTGATGGAAAAACTGATCCTGACTGGATTGCGATGGATCTATTTTCGCAAGCAGAACATGATGAAGATGCCCAGGCTATCTTGATTTCACCTGATCCTGAGTTTATAGCGCAAGTTCGAGACGCCATTATCAGATTGGCACCAACAATGGAAAGACAAGCAATTATTGAGCGTTCGATTAACGATCGTGGTGCCCTTGTTTTAGTCAAAGATATGGATGAAGCGGTTGATGTTGCTAACTTCATTGCGCCTGAACATTTGGAGTTATCGGTTGAAGATCCTATGACCATGGCCAAGAAAATTCGCCATGCCGGTGCTATTTTCATGGGACGATACACAGCTGAAGCATTAGGCGATTATTGTGCAGGACCAAACCACGTTTTACCAACTTCAAGAACGGCTCGATTTAGTTCTCCACTAGGTGTGTATGATTTTCAAAAACGTTCAAGTTTGATTCAGGTATCAGAACAAGGTGCACAATCATTAGGTCAGATTGCATCAGTCTTGGCGCGTGGTGAAAGTTTAACGGCACATGCTCGCTCAGCTGAATATCGCTTAAAGGACTAATAAAATGAGTCGCTTTTGGAGTCCGTTGGTGCATGAACTTGCACCTTATGTGCCTGGCGAACAGCCTAAAATGGTCAATTTGGTTAAACTTAATACCAATGAAAATCCCTATGGCCCTTCTCCAAAAGTTCTGGATGCTATCCGTCTTGGAGTAAGCGATCGCTTACGTTTATACCCTGATCCTAACGCAACCGAATTACGACAAACCATTGCTAATTATTATGATGTTGAAGCTGATAATGTCTTTGTCGGCAATGGTTCAGATGAGGTGCTTGCTCATATTTTTAATGCATTGTTTCAGCATCAGACACCACTATTATTTCCAGATATTTCCTATAGTTTTTATCCGGTTTATTGTGGGCTTTATCAAATTGATTATCACACCGTTGCCCTTGATCACGAGTTTGAAATCAACGTTGATGACTATAGATGTGTTAATGGAGGCATTATTTTCCCTAATCCAAATGCACCAACGGGAAAATTATTAGCGTTAAGCGAGATCGAACGTTTACTGCAATTTAATACTGATTCAGTCGTTGTTATTGATGAAGCGTATATTGACTTTGGTGGACAAACAGCGATATCGCTAGTCAAACTATATCCCAATTTATTGGTTACTCAAACCTTATCCAAATCACGCTCATTAGCAGGTTTACGTATCGGTTTTGCAGTAGGACATAAAGATCTTATTGAAGCACTGATCAGAGTTAAAGATAGCTTTAACTCATACCCATTAGACAGTTTGGCAATGAGTGCCGGTGTTGAAGCATTTAACGATCAAGATTATTTTGAACAAACATGCCAAAAAGTAATAGACGATCGAGCCTGGGTCGTGGCAGAAATGCACGCATTGGGATTTAAAGTGTTGCCATCTTCAGCCAATTTTATTTTTGCAACACATCCAGACTATGATGCAAGCCAATTAGCTGCCGGATTACGTCAACAGGGCGTTATCGTTCGCCATTTTAAACAAGAACGCATAGACCAGTTTTTGCGTATAACCATTGGCAGTCATTCTGAAAATCAACAATTGTTAGCTACACTTGATATCTTGATAGATTAGTTTGGATTATTGGCTTATCCCGTCCAGATAACGTCACATTGCTGGTGTGTGGTTGCGTAAACAAAAATAAATTGAGTAGATATAGCTTTTCCTTGTGCACTCCTTGCGTTTTGGTTGATGGTTTTTCAGCTCACAACAGAGGCGGTCATGAAAGATAAACAGACCCTAGGCTGTCACTTGATTAATTTCGATAGTGACATGGGCAAGTTTATCAAAATCAGCAATGATATTTTTATAATACTCGGTCTGTTGTGGGTGTTCGGCTGCTAAGGTAATGATCGCCGCATAATGATTAGCACTTACTCGCCAGATATGAATGTCGGTGATGTGTGTGTCGGTATCATCTTCAAGCGCCTGTTGAATCGCAAGTTGATAATCAGCATCAATACTGCCATCAAGTAATATCGGGCTTGTCTGTTTCAACAAACCATATGACCAACGTGTGATGATAATGGCTCCGACGATACCCATAATAGGATCGAGCGAGTTAAAGCCAAAGTATTTACCTGATAATAAAGCGATGATTGCCAGCACCGAAGTCAACGCATCTGCTAAAACATGGAAATAAGCGGCCTGTAAATTATGATCTTTATGGTCATGGTCATGGTCATGGTCATGGTCATGGTCATGGTCATGGTCATGGTTATGGTCATGGTCGTGATGGTGATCTTTTAATAAAAATGCACTGATAATGTTAATC
>JACUUH010000071.1 GCA_014859375.1 Gammaproteobacteria bacterium | reverse complement strand
GAGCGCAATGCTTCAGCAAAGGTGACTTTTGTACCTGTTTGCACTTGCGATACACCTTCGATCACATATTCAATCGGGTTTTCCACCGTCATGATATTGATATCGGGATGATTGATTTCCTGCAAGGCTGCAAACAGGGTGGTTGATTTGCCACTTCCGGTCGGACCGGTTAGCAAAATCATGCCATAAGGGTTATGAATAGCCTTGCGAAAACGCTGTAAATCCTGCTCCATCATGCCTAACTCAGTCAGGGTGATGTCATTGGATTCTTGCCCCAGCAAACGCATGGTGACACGCTCACCAGATCGCGTCGGTGCTGTTGCCACACGCACACTGAATTCTTTATCAATCGGTGCGCTCAGATGATAACTAAAACCACCATCTTGGGGATGCCGTTGCTCTGCAATATCAAGATCGGATAACACTTTAATCCGTGAAATCAAACCAGCAGCGACCGATTTATCACTCTCAACCGGATATTCTCGCAACTTGCCATCGACACGAAAACGCACACGAAGCCGCTCTTCTTCAGTAATAATATGCACATCTGATGAACGATTAAGATAGGCATCTCTGAGAATAGCATCGAGTAATCCGACCAGATCTTGCTCAGCCGTTGAAGCTGTAGGCTCGGCGCTATTTGCAGGTAATACCTGATTAATTTTCAAGCTAAGCGCTTTTTTATCCGTCATCACCAAAGGTAAAGACCGACCCAGCATACGCTGAATGGAATCGATACCAGCACGTTCGGTAGGATCAGAGACCGCCAATACCGTTTTGCCATCATAGATCAGTGGCAATAATAAACGTCGTCGAATCAGGCTGGCGGGGATCTTTTTTAGCATGTCAGCATCAATGCGTTCTGACGACAAATTGATATAATCGATACCATTTTGCTGTGCCACAGCCCGATACAAAGCAGACATCGGAAACCGATAATGCGCCAACACCATCGCCATTACCGAAGATCGTTGACGACGTGCTTTTTGGCGAAGCGTTTCCAGCATAGGAGCTTCAATCAGCCCGGTACGCACACCGGCTTCTATCAATTGATCATCACTTAATGCCATGTTTGTCTCACAATGTCAGTACCAACTCGGCATCTAACTGTTGCGCCATACCAAAGGGCACCGTTGTCGCAGATTTGCTGATTTTTAATCTGACGATTGTCACCTCCCATGGCAGGTTATCCAGTTCATAGACAAACTGCACTATTTTTTGATAATCACCTTCCAGCACATAGCGTTGCATTGGGCGATAGAACATGGTGCCTTCAGACATGCGAGCAATCCAACTCATGGTTTCTGGCAAAATAACATCACTGGGCGGTGGTGCCTGAGTCGCTTGCTTACGTTTGGTTTTTGTATTTGTCCGAGCAGGCTGAGTCTGATTTTGTGCTATCGTCTTATAAGCTTCTGTCTCTTTTACCCGAAGATTTTGCGCCTTGGCAAGCTGCGAAATTTGCACAATAATCTGCTGAGAATTAAACGGTGCCAGGCTTGATTCAATTGCTTGTGCTTCCTGCTCAATCAAAGCCATCGTCTGTTTTTGGTCTTCGAGCTGAATAATCAGATCATCAAGATCTTCCTCTGGCTCATCTGGTATTTCTGCTTTTAACAACTTGATTTCAGTGGCTTTCATCGCTTTATTGAGATCGGCAATGGCTTTTGTTTCTGGCATAAAGCCGAACAAGCCATAGCCACCCAGAATTAAAACCGTTAATGCCAAGCCGAATAAAAGTTGTTCACGGTTAGTTAACTTAGGAAGTGTCATTTAGTGTTACCGTTAGATGTCAGGCTTTCTGGTTCAAGCAGTTTCACCATACGAAAGCCCACCGTAAAACCATTTAAATTCAACGGACCAACGCCCGTCTGCACCACGGAGTCACGTACCTCCATGCCCCATGGCTCAAGCGCTTCTTCCATTATCTGTAAAAAACGCTGGGCTGATATTTCAGTTAATGCCCACGCTTCAACATTAAAGTTTTCGACTTCAACCCGCTTATCTATTTGGCTGTTTGGTGTCACTGGTGCGGCGCGAACAGGCACACGTTTGCCGAGCTCATCAATACTGTTAATAATCACTTCATTCGGGGTGGCACTTTGCATGATGCCCAGAATGCCTTTGATTAATGATTTACGTTCAGGGATAGCCTGATTATAAAACGTCACCAGTGCATTCATCCGCACCTGGGCTAGTTCTCGTTCAGCCACTTCTTTTTTGAGTTTGTCAATTTCAGCTATTTTAGTATTCATCTGTTTGATCGACGTATCAATCGTCTGCCAGCGGGCATCAATCACTGCTTTGTCTTTTTCTACCAGAGTGCGCTCCATCATCAACCACACTTCACTGATCGCTATTAGCAACATCAATGTTGCCACCAGCATCACCGCGCGTATTTCCAAACGCTGTAGCGGCGGCGGCAATGGCCCACCCAAGCGCACCCCCGCGCATCGATCTTTGCCAGATAACTGCCAAAACTGGTGAGCAGCACCGACCATACCGGCAGAAACCGTGTCACTGATTGGCGACATATCGAGCGCAACAACATCCGCTTCCAACGCATCATTAACCTCTGCCAACAAATTGTTAGGCAAAGTAACAGAACTCGCCAACCAGACAGGAATATCCAGCGGTGGGTTTAAACCATGATAGCTTTCCAATGCCGCTGCATAAGGTTCTTTATCGTTGTTGCCATACCATTGCTGGGCAGTAATCTTGCCCGCATTGATCGTCGTCGCAAACGCCATCTGACGGCTTACTTCAATCAACACATCATTGGTTTTATTGTCAGTAATCAAGCTGGCACTGCAACCGATAAGTGGATACATTGCCTCCAACACCACGCCTTGCTTAGCAAACACATCAATCCAGCGTTGTAACAAACCCTGATTAACACAGCTGACCAACCAATTGAACATCCCCGGCACATCAGCGACCTCAGCTTGAGGCGACCAGCCACACTCAATAAGCTCATCATCCGACTTTAGCCACTCCTGACCAGCAAGACAGGCATTTAACTGGCTCCGGCGAATATAGCCCAACTCTTCAGCCAAATCGCCAAAGCGACGAGACGAAAACTTTTCAGCTAAATTTAATCCACCCGCTTCATTGGCTTTGCCCTGTTGCAAGTCTATAATTGCCTCGGCTTGATCAGCCGTAATATAGCCTTGTCCGACCAAAAGATGACCCACTGACCAACGTGTCGTGTGTTGTATCAATAAAGGCTCGGCCTCCCACCGAACCAACTCCATCATTTGATTTAGTGGTCGTGGTTTTTTCGGATTGACGGGCAACTCAATCAGCGTCGATAACACTGCCGGAGACAATAAAACAGCATGACCACCTTGCCAACCACTGGCTTTTAATTGACCGACAAGCTCCACCACCGCTTCTGCCATATCGGTGGTTTGTACATTGGCATGATAGCTAGCCGTGATCGTACTACCCGCCCGAGACAACACCGAACCACGCAATGAAAAACCATCAGTTTCGCAGACTAATAACTCGGTTGATTTGCCGAAACGAAGGATGTTATTTAAATTCATTTAATAACCCAGTTAAGCGTAATATTTTGGCGGGGTGCAACAGTAAATGATTTAATATCATTAGATGAAGGCGCTGCATTACTGGCATCATTGCAATCGCCATCAAAGACGACATAGTTGTTCGGATCGCCTGTAGGCACCTCATAACAGACAATTGCATAGCCTCTTGCACCAATAGGAATAGCATTTGAACTATCAAAATGAAAAAGATAGTCACCTTCACCGCTTGCCGAGATTGCGGAGCTTGAGACAGTCAGTGCTGTATTTATGTTGTCATCACCCGTTACATAGTTCGTTGGGTCTGACAAATAGACCCTTAAATTCAAGTCAACATTTGAGGAGGGTAAAGCATCACTTGCATTTTGATTGATGAACTTGACATATACGCTGTTTATTCGCCAATCATCTGCGATGACGAGTGCATCATCAGCAATATCATCAGCGCTATTAGTAAGATCAAACCCTTGGCTGGTAAGCGAAACAATGCCGGTACTGGCATCAGCACTAAATATCCAGCCTGAGTTTTGGGCATCAAACGCATCTGAATTAGCATAACCATCACGAAAACGATGTTCGCCATTGCGTTCAGGTAACACCGCGATATAAGGACCTCGCCAACCGAAACCGATACCTGTAATCGCATCAATCGACCAAGTTCCTAATGCAGAACCATCACATTTAAGTGGTTCCAACAACTCACGTACACATTCGGGCAAGCGCCCCATATCGACAGCAAAACCACTGATTTCAGCGCTACCGTTTATGGTGCGAGTAGGGTCACCGACAATCGCCTTACGCATAATATCCATACGACGTTTGGTTTCATCGTATTTGGCTTGATCTTCCACACCTTCAGTCAGCATTAAGGTGGCAGAAGCCATTAAGCCGACCAGAAATAACACTAACACCA
>JACUUH010000032.1 GCA_014859375.1 Gammaproteobacteria bacterium | reverse complement strand
ATAGCCGCTAAAACAAAGATGCTGGATGGCTGTGCTTATCCAGAACTGAGGTTAATTATTTAGTTATTAATCATCTGATACTGCAATATGGTTTTTTCACCCTGTTTAAATCTGACACTTAAACCAATTTCAGCATAGAACCACAGCTCGGAATCAGTTTCATTATCATGTTCAATTTTTGTCGGGTCTCCAAAGCGAAATGTCACCATATCTTGCGATAAACGCACTGAGGGAATGTAAGTAATTACATTGACCTTAGCGTTAATTAAAGCAGCGTTATCCTGGTTGCTAAGGTCATAGCGACGAGCACCACTTGGTTGTATTCGTGCCTGGGCTGCACGAGTCAGCATAAGATCAATTTGTTGCTGTGGTACTGCTAGATTAAGTACTAATTTGGCATCCAGCCCGCCAAGATGAATACTGTCAAAAAAAGCTTCGACTGTAGATGCTTTTTCAGCTTCAGTGAAGGCGGCGGTTTTACCATATTGACGCAAGTACTCTTGCGCTTGTTGGTAGTTTGTTGTGCCTAGATGGATTGTAAAAACACTGGGATTACCATCAGGCATGATTGTTACATCCCAAGGCATAGGTGCATGTTGTGACTGCTGATCTTTCGCCACAAACATTAAGGCAATAATACTGATGACGATAAGTAATAGGCCGATGAAAAACTTAGCCATGTTGTAGTTCCTTTGAAATGTCAGGTTTGATTTGCAGCCAAAAAGTGACTGGTCCATCATTGGTGAGAGATACTTTCATATCAGCTCCAAATTGACCAGTATCAACGTCTGAATAAGTATCTTTTGCCTGCTGGCATAAGTAATCAAATAATGCGTTGCCTTGGCTTGGTGCTTCAGCTGGGGTGAAGCTAGGTCTCAGGCCTTTGTCAGTATTAGCGGCTAAGGTGAATTGCGGCACAAGTAACAAGCCACCTTTAATATCGGTAACAGACAGGTTCATTTTGTCGTTTTTATCACTAAAAACACGATAGTGAAGAATTTTATTCAGTAATCGATCAGCTGTTGTTGTAGCGTCTCCACGTTCAATCCCAATTAAGACTACTAATCCTTGATTGATCTGAGCTATTTGAATGCCATTTACCACTACATCAGCGTGAGTGACGCGTTGTAATAATGCAATCATGCTAATAGTTTAGCCATCTTACGCGTGGCTTTTACCAAAGCATCAATTATCACGGGTTCTCCTGCTGCATGACCTGCTAATGGAATAATTGAGAGCTCAGCTTCTGGCCAGACTTGTTTAAGTTGCCATGATTGATGTACAGGGCAAACAATATCATAACGACCATGAACAATAAGTGATGGTATCGCTCTTATAGCATCAATATTTTCAAGAATAGGTGTGTCTTCGATAAAACACTGATTCAAGGCAAAGTGGAGTTGGATACGCGAATGGGCGAGCGGTGAAGGATCGTTAGTATTATCTGGTTTGTACTCATAGTCACGTAAAGTAACAATGGTACTTTCCCATGCTTGCAGTGTCTTAGCCGTGCTCATTTGTTGCAGTTCATCATCTTGAACTAGCATTTTATAGTAATGTTGTAAGGGCTTATGTTGTTCCGATCTAGGGAGATGTTTTATCAAATTATGCCACGCATCTGGAAATAAGTTAGATGCGCCACCTTCAGCATAAACCCAATCTATGTCCTGTTGTCTGCCAAGAAAAACACCTCTCAAAATCATAGCCATGACCTTATCTGGATGAGTTTGAGCATAAATCAAACCAAGTGTAGCACCCCATGAGCCACCAAAAATTACCCAGCGATCAATAGTTAATTGTTGACGAATCACCTCCATATCAGACACTAAATAATGCGTAGTATTGTGCGCAATTTCGCCATGAGGAATAGAGCGGCCGCAACCGCGCTGATCAAATAAGATAATATGATATTTATTGGGGTCAAAATAGCGTCGATGCATAGGGCGGCATCCTGAGCCAGGACCACCATGAAGAAAAATGACCGGTATACCTTCAGGATTACCGCATTGTTCAACATAGACTTCGTGATGGCGATTGTTACCGAGTGATTCCATTTTAATGAGTTGGGATGCAAATGGTTCAATCTCTGGGTAAAGCGGGATCATGATTTTTCTCTTTATTAACCTTGGTGGGGCAAACTATATCATGGCTAGCGATGGTAATTATCGCTCTATTGCGAGAAAATATACCGTTTTTAAATCTAAATGTAAGTTAGATATTAATAAAGATGAACTTTAAGGCACATAAATAACATGAACTTGCACGAATTCCAGGCTAAACAACTATTTAGTAAGTACGGTATTGCTACTCCTCATGGACAAGCTGTTACCAATGGTGCTCAAGCGAGACAAGTAGCAGAACAATTAGGTGGTCATCGCTGGGTTGTTAAAGCGCAAGTTCACACTGGTGGACGTGGTAAAGCTGGTGGTGTCAAGCTTGTAGACACACTTGATGCGGTTGCTGACGCTGCTTACGATATGATCGGTCAGAATTTGGTCACACATCAAACTACTGCTCAAGGTCTGCCAATTCATCAAGTATTGGTTGAACAACCTTCTGATATCCAACGCGAATTATATCTGGCGGTATTGGTTGATCGTGTTTCAGAACGTGTTGTATTTATGGTGTCAGCTCAAGGTGGTATGGATATCGAAACGGTTGCTGCACAAACACCTGATGCTATTTTGAATTTGATTGTTGATCCAGTCGTTGGCTTACAGCCATATCAATGCCGTCGTGCTGCATTTTTTCTTGGATTAACGGGTAATACCTTCAAGCAGCTTCAAACCGTCATGCAAGGTTTATATCGTTTATTTACAGAGAATGATGTCAGTTTGGTGGAAATCAACCCTCTAGTTGTAACTGGTCATGATGAATTATTGGCTGTTGATGCCAAGTTAAACTTGGATGATAACGCCTTGTTTAGACATTCTGAATTAGCAGCGATGTTTGATCCAACACAGGAAGATGATGCTGAGGTTATCGCCCAGAAATTTGGTTTGAACTACATCACCTTAGAGGGTGAAGTTGCCTGTATGGTCAATGGTGCCGGATTGGCTATGGCTACCATGGATTTGATTCAAAAAGAAGGCGGGCAACCAGCTAATTTCCTTGATGTTGGTGGTGGTACCACCGCTGATCGCGTTGCTGAAGCATTCAAACTGATTTTGTCTGACAACAAAGTAAAATCAATTCTGGTTAATATTTTTGGTGGCATTGTACGCTGTGATTTGATTGCGCAAGGCATCATTCATGCTGCAAAAGATGTCGGTCTGACCTTACCTGTAGTTGTACGTTTAGAAGGAACCAATGCTGAGTTAGGGCGTGAATTACTAGCAAATAGTGGCATGAATTTACATGTGGCCCAAGATTTAACTGATGCTGCTCGTCAAGCAGTCGCTGCATCTAAGGAGTAACACGATGAGTATTTTAATTAACAGAGAAACACGTGTTATTTGCCAAGGGTTTACAGGCAAACAAGGCACATTCCATTCAGAGCAGGCAATTGCTTATGGCACTCAATTTGTGGGAGGAGTAACACCAGGCAAAGGTGGTCAAACTCATCTCGATCGTCCGGTATTTAATACGGTTTATGATGCAGTACAAGAAACAGGTGCTGACGCTACGATGATTTATGTGCCAGCAGCGTTTGCAGCGGATGCGATTTTAGAAGCAGCAGATGCCGGTATTAAAGTCATTGCCTGTATTACTGAAGGTATACCGGTGCAAGATATGCTGAGAGTGAAACATGCTTTAAATAATACGGATGCACGTTTGATTGGCCCTAATTGTCCAGGGCTTATTACGCCTGGCGAGTGTAAAATTGGCATTATGCCTGGTTCAATTCATTTGCCAGGTAAGATTGGCATTGTATCGCGATCAGGTACATTAACCTACGAAGCCGTAGATCAAACAACACGCAATGGTCTAGGCCAAAGTACCTGTGTTGGTATAGGTGGGGATCCAATTCATGGTATGAACTTTATTGACTGTTTGGCATTATTTGAAGCGGATCCACAAACAGAAGGCATAGTCATGGTCGGTGAAATTGGTGGCCGAGCTGAAGAAGATGCCGCTGATTATATTCGTGACCATGTTACCAAGCCGGTTGTGGCTTATATCGCTGGATTAACTGCACCTGAAGGTAAACGTATGGGACACGCCGGCGCGATTATAAGTGGTGGTCAAGGTACTGCAGAAGCAAAACTTGCAGCATTAGCTGATGCTGGTGTTCATATTGCACGTTCGCCAGCAGAAATGGGTGATCGCATGCTGGCTGCGATGGGCTAAATACTGATGACAACCTCATTTTGCTTGGTAATGGGACAGATTAATCCTGTCGTAGGTGATGTGTCAGGCAATGTAAAAAAAGTTATAGAGGCAGCTCATCAGGCACGTGATCTGTATGCGGCAGATTTAGTTGTTTTTCCTGAGTTAACGTTAACGGGCTACCCTCCAGAAGACTTATTACTTCGACCAGGATTATTGAGACGTGTTGATAAGGCGCTAATCAAACTTCAGTCAAAACTTGATGGTGTTGCTGTTTTAGTCGGTCATCCATCAGGTGTTGTTCGTCAAGAGTTATACAATGCGGCGTCGTTCATTGCTGATGGCAACATTGTAGGAAGCTATTTTAAACATTATCTTCCAAATTACAGTGTCTTTGATGAAAAACGCTACTTTGTAGAAGGTAAAGAAGCCTGTGTCATTGACTATAACAATATTAAGTTCGGCATTACGATATGTGAAGATATATGGTTCTCAGCACCTGCTGCACAAGCTGCTGATGCCGGAGCTGACATTATTCTTAATCTTAATGCCTCACCATTTAACCAAGGCAAGTGGCAATCACGTAAAGCCGAAGTAAAACAACGTGTTATTGAGACCGGTCTTCCAGTTGTTTATGTTAATCAAGTGGGTGGGCAGGATGAATTAGTGTTTGATGGTGGTTCATTTGCGCTGTCACATACCGGTAAAAAAGTTGCCAGAGCACCAACATGGCAAGCTGGTTTATACCCAACAACCTTACAAAGAAATGAACTGGGTCAGATCATCATTGAAGGTGAAATGGCACCTAAAGCAACTGAAATTGAGATGGTGTATCAGGCCTTGGTCACTGGACTGCGAGATTACATTGAGAAAAATCATTTCCCCAGCGTTGTTATTGGTTTATCAGGAGGTATAGATTCAGCGTTAACACTGGCGTTAGCAGTTGATGCGATTGGTGCAGATCGTGTTAAAACTATTATGATGCCATCACGCTACACTGCCCAGATAAGCCTTGATGATGCGGCAGAAATGGCTCAAGGTCTGAACGTAGCACATTGTGTTATTCCGATTGATTCCTTGTTTGAGCAATTCCTTGATAGTTTATCGGAGCAATTTGTCGGCACAACACCTGATACGACTGAAGAAAATATTCAGGCACGCTGCCGTGGTGTTATTTTAATGGCAATCTCAAACAAGTCGGGCGCAATGGTTTTATCTACGGGCAATAAAAGTGAGATGGCTGTGGGCTATTCGACTTTGTATGGCGATATGGCTGGTGGTTTTTCACCGCTTAAAGATGTGTTTAAAACGCTGGTTTATAAGCTGGCAGACTATCGCAACAGTATCAGCCATGTGATTCCATCTCGAATTATTACGCGCCCACCTTCTGCAGAATTGGCCCCAGATCAACTCGATCAGGATAGTTTGCCACCATACGAATTACTTGATCAGCTATTAGACTGCTATATTACTGAGGATTGGTGCTTTGAAGATATGGTTGCTGCAGGCTACGATCAAGACATAGTTGCACGAGTGATAAAAATGATAGATCGTAACGAATATAAACGCCGTCAAGCTCCACCTGGCATTCGGATTACACGTCGTGCTTTTGGTCGAGACAGACGCTATCCAATAACATCAGGTTATACTGTTGATTCAAAGATAGAGTAGGGAGTCACAATGAAAAAGATTGAAGCGATTATTAAACCCTTTAAATTAGATGACGTCCGTGAGTTATTATCAGAGATTGGTATCACGGGTATGACCGTATCTGAAGTCAAAGGTTTTGGTCGTCAAAAAGGTCACACAGAGTTATATCGTGGTGCAGAATATGTTGTTGATTTTTTGCCTAAAATAAAAATTGAAATTGTACTTGCTGATGATCTTGTCAATAACTGTGTTGAAGTGATCATTAAAGCTGCACATACCGGCAAAATTGGAGACGGTAAGATCTTCGTTACACCGGTCGATCAAGTCATTCGTATTAGAACGGGTGAAGAAGGTAGCGAAGCGGTTTAATTGATTATCTAGCGTTCCTAAAGTTAGACTTTGGGAACGTTAAATATCAAGCGTGATTACTTGAATTTTGTTTGACGCACTGCCGCGACCCCGGCATAGCCAGGATAATTAAGTTCAAGTACACGAAGCGCATCCTCTGATAATTGATCTAATTCAAGAATTTTATACGCCTTTGCCATGACTAATAACGCTTCCGGCATTGCTGGCGTTCTTGGATAGTTTTCGATGACATATTTACCGCGATTGGCCGCAGCTACATAAGCGCCACGACGCATATAATAATTTGCAACATTGACTTCATGTTGTGCCAAACGATTTCTCAAATAAACTATACGTTGCGCTGCATCGTCACTATAGTTACTTTTAGGATATCTATTGACTAAAGTCGTGAAATCTTCCAGTGCTAAACGAGCTGAGCCAGGATCGCGTTGTGATTCATCGCGAGGTATGTATTTTTCAAAAAGACCAATATCACGTGTAAAATTGGTTAAGCCTTTCAAATAGAGCGCATAGTCCATATTAGGATTGAGTGGATAAACGCGCATAAATCGATCGATGGTCGCAATAGCAATTTCAGGTTCATCCGATTTGTAATAGGCATAAGCAGATTCCAAAAGCGCTTGCTGAGCATAGTCACCAAATGGAAATCGCGCTTCTAATTGATCGTAATATTGAATCGCAGTGACGAAATCTTCCATTAACAAAGCTGATTTTGCTTCAGAATATATCCGCTCTACAGGCCAGCTTTCTTTAGTTTGCACTGGATCTTTAGAAAAAAGCGAGCAACTAGTTGTGGATGCTAATGTCAGTAGTATGAGTATGTAATATTTTTTCATGAGGATAGATTACGCTAGCCGGTGTTTGAAGGCAAAGCAGATTTTAGACTTTTGTTATCACAATGCAAAAGGTTATTCTCAGGTAAACTATAAATTTAAATTGATGTTTAAGAGTAAGATTAAAAAGTGATGTTACGTATATTAAGTGTGGCGATTATACTGCTGTTACCAAATTTGTCGGTTGCAACAACCTTTGAACTCACCGATGAAAATACTCGCGTTGTTGGCCATAACCTGATTGTTTATAGTCATAAAGAAGATACTTTGCTTGATATTGGTCGCAGGTTTGATCTGGGTTACAGTGAAATCGTTAATGCCAATCCAAATCTTGATCCGTGGTTGCCGGGTGAGGGACAAAAAGTACTTGTGCCCAATCGCTTTATTCTTCCGGATGCGCCTAAGCGCGGAATAGTAATTAATTTAGCAGAAATGCGATTGTATTATTATCCTAAAGCGCAAAAGGGTGAATTACAAAAAGTGATTACACATCCTATTGGTGTGGGGCGTGAAGGCTGGACGACGCCATTAGGTAAGGCAAATATTACCCAAAAAATCAAAGATCCAACGTGGACGCCTCCAGCGTCGATACATGCTGAACATATTGCAAAAGGTGATCCCTTGCCTAAGGTAGTACCTGCAGGCCCAGATAATCCACTCGGTGCGTATGCGATGAGACTGTCAATGCCAGGCTATTTGCTGCACGGCACTAATCGACCATTTGGTGTTGGTTTAAGAGTGAGTCATGGTTGTATTCGTTTATTTCCTGAAGATATTGAACATTTGTTTGGCATAGTGCCGGTCAATACATCAGTTAATATCCTATATCAGCCGTACAAGGCGGCTATTTTTAAAAATGAGTTATTTTTAGAGGCACATGAGGTTCAATATGATATTGATTCGCGTGAAGGCAGTAATTTGACGCCGATGGTATCAGCCATATTAGGTGCTCAGAATAGTATTCTAGCTGATGATGATTGGCCCTTTGTTGAAAAAATTGTGCGTGAACATAAAGGTATAGTTAAAAAAATAAATCAGTCTGATCTTGATATCGTGGATGATGTTTGGTTTATTCATGCCGGTTTAGCTCGCGATTCCAAAACTAAATTAGTGCAGGCATTAACGTCATTATCATCAGATGATTATTTTTGGCCATTACAAGGTAGTGCCGTTGATGAAGTTGTTCTTGGACCTTTTGATAGTCACACCAAGGCAGAAACCAAAGCAAGGGAATTACGCGCTGTTGCCAATATAGAAGTGTGGACAGCTTTGATTAGCAAAGAAGCGCTTTAGAGAGAGCTAAATCATAGACAAAAAAAGACCGGGACTTACCCGGTCTTTTTGATCGAAATGAATAGTTTATTTACTCATTGCTTTTTCAAACATACGATCAATTTTTGCGCAGCATTCATCTACAGAGCTTTGAGCTGCTTGTGCAGTACTACGCGCATCTAATGCGATTGTTTCAGCATCGCTTGCAGTACGTTTTGCAGAATCTGCTGTAGATTGTGCAACATTTGCAGCAGATAAAGCATTATCTGCACTAGATTGCGCAGCTTCAACAGATGCTTTTAGTGCATCCATTTCGGCAGTGTTAGCACAGGCTGTTAAAAGAGCTAAAGGCAGGATAATAAAGCCTAATTTAGTTAGTGATTTCATTTAAATCTCCATCATTTTGACGAATAGGTTAGTGGTTGTTTGATATTGCTAGAAGCAACATTGCTAATAAACTATCAGGAAATATATACGCTGTCCAACGATGTTAAAGTTAAACTGATATATATCGCTAATTATTGCTATAATTAGCCTGTTAAAATGATTGTGATGTTACATATCACGAAATTTGCTTAGTCAGACGACTAGCTCTCTTGTTCTGGAAAAATTAGTTTATGCACCCTATGCTGAATATTGCCATTCGGGCAGCCCGTAGTGCGGGTAATGTTATTGTTCGATCATTACAACATGTCGAGCATCTTGAAGTCACAACTAAAAGTCGTAACGATTTTGTAAGTGATGTTGATCGATTAGCCGAGCAAGAGATCATCAATATGATCCGCAAAGCCTATCCTGATCATGCTATTTTGGCTGAAGAGTCGGGCGAAAGCGGTGATAATGATACTGTTTGGATTATCGATCCGCTTGATGGTACAACTAATTTTTTACATGGATTTCCTCATTACTGTGTGTCGATAGCAGTCATGGTCAAAGGTAAAATCGAACATGGTGTTATTTATGACCCACTTCGAGATGAGCTCTTTAGTGCGACACGAGGCGCTGGCACTAAATTAAATGATCGTCGTTTACGTGTGGCTAAACGCAAAGAACTTGCCGGTGCAGTACTTGCGACTGGTTTCCCATTTAAAAATCATCAGCATTTAGAACCTTACTTAGGTATGTTTAGTAGCTTATTTACACAAGTTGCGGACGTGCGTCGTACAGGATCTGCGGCATTAGATTTAGCCTATGTTGCGGCAGGAAGACTAGATGGTTATTGGGAAATAGGTTTGGAAAAATGGGACCTAGCCGCTGGTGTTTTATTGATAGAAGAAGCTGGAGGTGTAGTCAGTGATTTTATCGGTGGCGATAATTATTTAAAAAGCGGCAACTTAGTTGTTGGCAATCTCGCCGTTCATAAAGCCATGATCACGGGTATTTCATCACACCTTACCGACGATTTACGGAAATAAACAGTTACGTGTCATTCAAACACGTTATGGATACGCCCTGAACTAGGGCACTTTTACTAATGTGTACATAGGTATGTGCATATTATGATTACTTCAATATAAGAATTTTAAAATGTCTAAAGATATTAGCAAGTTAAGAAATATAGCTATCATCGCTCACGTCGATCACGGTAAGACAACGTTAGTTGATCAACTGTTACGCCAATCAGGTACATTCAGTGAGCATGAAGAGTTACAAGAACGTGTAATGGATTCCAACGATCTTGAAAAAGAACGTGGTATTACAATCCTGTCTAAAAATACGGCAGTAAGATGGAACGATTATCATATCAATATCGTTGATACACCAGGCCATGCCGATTTTGGTGGTGAGGTTGAACGTGTATTGTCGATGGTTGATTCAGTTTTGTTATTGGTTGATTCAGCTGAAGGCCCAATGCCTCAAACACGATTTGTTACTCAAAAAGCGTTGGCTCTGGGCTTAAAACCAATTGTTGTTATCAACAAGATTGATAAACCAAGTGCACGTCCAGGCTGGGTATTAGATCAAACCTTTGATTTATTTGCCAATTTAGATGCAACTGATGAACAGTTAGATTTTGATGTAATTTATGCATCAGGTTTAAATGGTTTTGCAGGTTTGGAAGATACCGTTCGTGACGGTGATATGACACCGCTATTCCAGTTGATTGTAGATAAAGTTAAACCACCTGAAGTTAATGCCGATGGCCCTTTCCGTATGCAAGTAACCTCGCTAGATTACAATAGCTACGTTGGTGTTATTGGTGTTGGTCGAATTGAACGCGGTAAAGTTAAAACCAATACACCGGTTACGGTCATTGATATTGAAGGTAAAACGCGTAATGGTCGTGTATTGACTGTAATGGGTTTTATGGGCTTACAACGTGAAGAAGTATCAGAAGCGCAAGCGGGCGATATTATTGCTTTCACAGGTTTAGACCCACTTAATATTTCAGATACATTATGTGATCCGAATGCGGTGGAAGCATTACCACCTTTGTCTGTAGATGAACCTACCGTAACAATGACATTCCAGGTCAACAATTCACCGATGGCGGGTAAAGAAGGCAAGTTTGTTACTACACGTCAAATTAAAGAGCGACTTGAACGTGAATTAATTCATAACGTAGCGCTGCGTGTTGAACAAATACCTGAAGATCCAGATAAATTCCGTGTATCAGGTCGTGGTGAATTACATTTATCTGTTTTAATCGAAAACATGCGTCGTGAAGGCTTTGAAATGGGTGTATCACGTCCAGAAGTAATTATTCGTGAAGTTGATGGTGTTAAACAAGAACCGTATGAATCAGTGACCGCTGATGTTGAAGAGGTTCATCAAGGCACGATCATGGAAAAACTGGGTGAACGTGGCGCGCAATTGAGCGATATGGTGCCAGATGGTAAAGGTCGTGTTCGTTTAGATTTTATGATCCCTTCACGTGGCTTGATCGGTTTCCGCACAGAATTTCTAACGGCTACTCAAGGAACAGGTTTAATCTTTAGTGTGTTTGATCATTATGCACCCGTTAAACCTGGCAACTTTGGTAAACGTAACAATGGTGTGCTAATTGCTAACGGTCTTGGTAAAGCTGTCGCTTTCTCTATCTTCAATTTACAAGAGCGTGGCCGTATGTTTATTGGTCATAATGATGACGTGTATGAAGGTATGGTAATCGGTATTCACTCACGCGATAACGATTTAGTTGTTAATCCATTAAAAGGCAAGCAATTAACCAATGTGCGTGCTTCTGGTACAGATGAAGCGATTAATCTTGTACCACCAATCAGAATGAGCCTGGAACAGGCATTAGAGTTTATTGGCGAAGATGAGCTGTTGGAAGTGACACCAAAATCATTACGTGTACGTAAAAAACTATTGCTTGAGCATGAACGTAAACGTGCATCACGCGGATAGCCTCTGATTGAATAGGCAAGGATGAATAGAAAAGGGTATCCTATACAGATGCCCTTTTTTGTATGTGAGACCTTATTATGCGAATATTGATTTTAATCGCGATTGCATTGTTTTTATACATCATCATTAACAATCAATTAAGAAAACTAAAATCGACAAAACCTAAAACCATTACCGAGCAAATGGTTCAGTGTGAGCATTGCGGGCTGCATATTCTCCAGAATGAAGCGATTGAAGAAGATCATCACTTTTTTTGTTCACAACAACATGTTGAGGCGAATCGTCATTCTAAACAATGAAGTTTTTTAAACTTGGAATAACACCACCGGATGGTCCATCATCATGGCGAGAGCTGACATTATTTTCTGCCTACCGTTTATTTCTGGCTGCTGCACTTTTTTGTGTGTTTTATTTGCAGCTTCCACCAGAATTTTTGGGCTCGGCTTCTCCCACGCTATATAGCACTATTAGTCGATTTTATGTCGTTACGTCACTTGTTATTCTGGTTTATAACGCACAAAGATGGGGTAACTTTCAATCACAGCTACTGATACAGCTCTCACTAGATATTATTGTTTTAACCTTAATTGTTCATTCTAGTGGCGGATTAAAAACAGGTTTAGGTTCATTACTGGTTGTGGTCGTGGTTGCTGGTGCTACATTAACTACAGGAAGAATCGCTGTATTTATCAGTGCCTTAGCCACATTAGCTGTATTGACTGAAGCAGGTTATAGTCAAATCACGGGTGATGGGGTTACTCGGTATAGTCATGCCGGTATGTTGGGGGCAACATTCTTTGCAACAGCAGTGTTAGCTCAAATATTATCAAAAAAAATATTGGCAAGTCAGACGCTCGCTGAATCACGAGAACAAGATATCGCACGACTGGCAATGTTAAATGAACACATTATTAGCCGAATGCAGACAGGTGTTCTTGTGGTCGAAGCATCGGGTAACGTTAGGCTAAGTAATCAGTCCGCGCGTAAATTGTTAGGCGTAGACAATAACGATGCAGAAATGACGTTAAAGGCGTGGTCAAGTCAATTGGCAAAACAAGTCTGGGCATGGCAGCAACATTTAGCTAATCCCTTTCAACCTTTTCAACAACGTTCTGAATTGCCCCAAATTTTAGTGAGTGCAATGCGGTTGGACAGTGGTGAGATCGTGCTTTATTTAGAAAACACATCCGCTATGTCACAACAAGTTCAACAACTTAAATTAGCATCACTAGGACGGCTAACAGCGAGTATAGCCCATGAAATTCGAAATCCACTTGGCGCGATAAGTCATGCGGGAGAACTATTGGCAGAACTAAAAGACAGCGATACAACTATCACTAAACTGACTGATATCATTGCACGCCATAGTGAGCGAGTGAATGGTATCATTGACACCATTTTGCAAATGAGTCGTCGTAAGAATGTTGAACCATCCCTTATCGTTTTGGCAAGCTGGTTAAAGCAATTTGTAGAAGAGTTTCGTGAATATAGGCATGTTAGTGAGGATGCTATTAAGCTTAGTGTGCAGGCTTCGCTGGCGACAGTATGCATAGATGTTGAGCAACTTCATCAGGTGCTTTCAAATCTTGTTGAAAATGCCTGGCACTATTCACGGGAGGATATGGAACTGCCTCGCGTTGAAATTCGACTAGCTATTAAAGATAAAGATGTGTTGATAGATGTGCTGGATAATGGCCCCGGGGTCTCGGATAACGCCTTGGAACATTTATTTGAACCATTTAACTCAGAGCGTAAAGGCGGCACAGGATTAGGTCTCTATCTGGCGCGTGAATTATGTCAAGCCAATGGGGCATGGTTAAACTATATCGCTGATCAAGCAAGAAGTTGTTTTCGTATTACAATGCCCATAAAACAACAAGAGAACTTACAATGAATCCACAAGCGTTAGTTATCGATGATGAACCAGATATTCTGGAATTGTTATCAATGACCTTATCCGGTATGTCGATTGATTGTGTAACAGCTGAAACATTAGAACAGGCAAATCAGGCGCTTAGGCAACAGAAGTTTGATTTTTGCTTAACGGATATGCGTTTGCCTGATGGTAATGGTTTAGACTTTGTTATGAATTTGCGTAATGTGATGCCTGAGCTACCTATTGCTGTTATCACCGCTCATGGCAATATGGATTTAGCAGTGCAAGCATTAAAATCTGGTGCGTTTGATTTTGTTTCAAAGCCTATCAAGTTGCGAGTATTGCGTGATCTGGTGGCAACTGCATTAAAATTATCTCCCCAAAAACCAGCAATACACCAATTGGAAAGACGTTCTCGAGATAGATTGCTGGGTGACACTAATGTGATTAGGGATTTACGGGGAAAGGTTGCTAAATTAGCGCGTAGCCAAGCACCTGTTTACATTAGCGGTGAATCAGGTACGGGTAAAGAATTAGTCGCCAAACTCATTCATGAGCTTGGTGTTAGAGCCGAAAAGCCGTTTGTACCAATAAATTGTGGCGCAATACCAGTTGACTTGATGGAAAGTGAATTATTCGGACACAAAAAGGGTGCATTTAGCGGTGCTGTTGCAGACAAAGAGGGACTATTTCAAGCCGCGCATGGTGGAACATTATTTCTTGATGAAATAGCCGATTTACCTTTAATGATGCAAGTCAAATTACTACGCGCCATACAAGAAAAAGCGATTCGACCGGTAGGTGGTAATGAAGAGGTTACAGTTGATGTACGTATCTTATGTGCGACACATAAGAATTTAGCAGAAGGTGTTCAAACAGGTACATTTAGACAAGATTTGTTTTACCGTCTTAATGTCATTGAATTACATTTGCCTTCATTACGAGAACGTGTAGCAGATATTCCGATTTTGACTGAAAAAATTTTGGCGCAATTAGCTGCAAAAAATAATATTGCTAAACCTGTTATTAGCAAAGAAGCCATGCTTGCTTTGCAGCAATATGCGTTTCCAGGCAATATTAGGGAGCTCGAAAACATACTTGAGCGAGCATTAACGTGGGGTGATGGTAAACAGATCCAAATCGATGATTTGATGTTACTAACCCATCATCAATTAGATAATTCACTGGCAGAAAGTCGTAGTCTAGGTTTATCATTAGAAGATGATTTGGAGTCACGGCTTGAAGATCAGGAAAGACAGTTAATTACCGAGGCCTTAGAAGCAACGCGCTGGAATAAAACAGCTGCTGCTAAAAAATTAGGCATAACTTTCCGAGCATTACGTTACAAATTAAAGAAATTAAATTTAGAATAACTGTTCAGTGTTTATGCACAGTTTAGTCACTATAGGGAAAAGGTACATCAATGACAACATCTACGTCAAAATCGCCAGATTTAGATTGGAGCCAAGTAAGAGAAACGATCAGAATGATGAATTTGGCTGTTGCACAGATTGAAATGTCGATGAGAGAAGGTGAAGATTCGGTTGGAACGCTGACAGCGGCATTTAGTCAAATGATGGAGAATGTGTCGTTGATAGAGCAATACGTCAAGCACAACACAGGCACCGAGGCTTCTAAGGATACTATTTTAGAACAGTGTGATGCTATTTCAGCTGAAATGCAGCATGCAATTATTGCTTTTCAGTTCTATGATAAATTAACCCAACGCTTAACGCATGTGTCACAAACCTTGGATTCACTTTCCGATCTGGTAGGCGACGGCCATCGTCTTTACGACCCAAGACAATGGGCAATGCTACAAGAACAAATTAAGTCTAAATATACCATGCCAGCTGAACATGCCATGTTTGATATGGTGATGCAGGGTATGACCATTGAACAAATACTAGCGACAGCTTCATCTACTGAACACGATCAGAATGATATCGAATTGTTCTAAGTCGATATTCAGTTAACATTTGAATTTAAGAGTCGTTTTTGAACAGTTTCCACCTGATTTAATTGCCCTGTTAAGGTGTTTGGTTGCTGTTTTAATCAAGTTTTGGGGGCCATTGCAATTAGACGATTCTGGGGTGCAGGTAGTATGACCAATACTAATAGTAACAAGATCGGAAGTCCGTGAACCTTGATGAACAATAGCTTGGTCTCGCACCGCAAGGTGACATTTCTCCGCAAATTGACCAGCCTGTTTGAAGGTCATGTCATTAGTGAGGAACATGAATCTGTTATCCGATTCTTGTGCAATAAAATCAAATTCACGCCGAAGCGTTGCATTTAATGCTGTAGCAACTGCCAAAATACAGTTATCAGCCGCTTCTTTACCATACAATGAAGTAAAACTTTGGTAATCATCAACCTCAATAATGAATAGAGATAGAGGTAAATGACTGCGAGAACAGATCCCCCAATCAATCATTAACTGTTCATTAAAATAACTGAGACTCTTGATAAATGATGATGGTAAATTGACTAAATCAATCATGCTGTTCAATCCTAAACATTTTCCATGATAGTTATACTACGCTAGCATCCATTATACAGATTAGCTTATGTTAATGTTATAGAAATTGGAGGGGTCCCCTGAACTGTCATAGGCTTAGCTTGCTTAGGTTGATCTATTGCAAGAGTTAGGCGGATGGCAAAGTCCAGAAATGGTTCAGCGTTATGCACGCTTAGCCAGAAATATGATTGAAGATAGACTGCTGGAGGAAGTCGAGAAACAAGGGGGGGGGGTAAAATGCCTAGAATCTTACGTTTAGACATAAAAAAACCCCAGCTATTGCTGAGGCCTTTATATATCTGGAGCCGGAGATAGGACTTGAACCTACGACCCGCTGATTACAAATCAGCTGCTCTACCAACTGAGCTACACCGGCTAAGAAAACGGAAATTATACGGATGACTTTTTTGCATATCAAGTAAAAAGATCTAATTTATTTAGAAAATCTAAAACCACGTGTTTTCTGTCTTTGTTTAATTACTTATATCCTGTTTTATTTGTTCTATTTCTTTTGACAATTGTTGAATTTCAACAACGCCATCTTGTTGATTTGCCCAAATTTTATTAAATGCAGTTGATGTTGTTATAGCGTGTGGAATGATTTCCGTGGTTGCTGTGATTGGTGTTTTATCAAGTTGATAAGCAAGGAACACGATATCACTAAGTGTAGGACTATTGGTCTCGGTTTGCTTGTTAATGCGGTGCTCTGTTGCAATGTTGATTATTTCGTCAGGAAAATTTCAGCTTTTCAGAATCAGTCTACCTGCACCTGCATACAATTTTGGAATGACGGCTTCTGCAACTAAACGTAAGATTTTAGGTTTATTTTTTAACGATTCAATTTTGTTCAGTTTGATCAAAAGAGGAAGTGTGCCAATATTGTGAACCATTCCAGCTAGTAGCGCTTGTTCGGGATCAATATCCGTTTTGGTTGAAGCTAAAACAAAACTAATTGCAGCTACATTGTTACTGGCTTGCCATGCTTGCTGACAATACTGTTCTAATCCAAGTGTCTTTGACTCTAACAATTTTTGGCCAATTAGTAATCCAATGACGAGAGATTGGACGCGTTTCTGACCAAGCCGTGTAATTGCCGCTTGGACTGTTGTAACCTGATTGCGAACGCCAAATAGAGCGCTATTCGCGACCTTAATCAGACGACCGGAAATGTTAGTGTCATATTTAATTAGCTCCGCTACTTGGTTAGCCGTGGTATAAGATGAGGCAGTTAAGCGACGAAGTTTGATTAAAAGATCAGGAGCGGAAGGTAAGTCTAATTTATTCTGTTTTATATCATCTTGAAGTGTTGATATAACTATGTTGACCTGCTCCGTCAGCGTCTTATCTGTCATGCTGCTACCGTCGTTAATTCTATAAACACATTTTTCAAATAGAACTGTATCACAGACTTAACAGATAAGTAGAAAGCGTGTTGATTAAATATGAGGGCGTTTTTGAAGAGAGAATGGGGTGAATGATGGGGCTCGAACCCACGACAACCGGAATCACAATCCGGGACTCTACCAACTGAGCTACACTCACCACAATGATTTTCGTTTTCTAAAATACGTGTTTGCGTTTTAGAAGCGGTAATTCTACTGCCTTTATTTTATAGGTCAAGTTAAATTCGAAAAAACAGGCTTTTTCTCTGTTATTTTTGTATTCAAGATAGAAAATAAAAACTAAACGATGTCTAAATCTATCTTCTTATCATCTAAATTAACTCTGGCGACTTTCACTTTAATTTTATCGCCCAAGCGATAAATTTTTCTTGTACGTTCACCAAGTAAACGATGTCCGTTAGCATCAAACTGATAATAATCATTTTTCAATGAGGTGATATGTACTAGACCTTCAATAAAGATATCACTTAACTCAACAAATAAACCAAAGCCAGTAACACCACTGATAACACCATCATGGGTTTCGCCAACACGTTCTTGCATAAACTCGCATTTTAACCAATCACTGACATCTCGGGTTGCTTCATCCGCACGACGACTTGTCATCGAACAATGTTCACCGAGTTGTACCATATCTTCATGTGAATAGCGCCATTTTGACACTGACTTTTTATCAGTAAGATGCCGAATGGCCCGATGTACAAGCAGATCAGGGTAGCGGCGGATTGGTGACGTGAAGTGGGCGTAAGCCTCTAATGCTAGCCCGAAATGCCCCTGATTATCAGGGCTATAAACAGCTTGTTTTAAACTGCGTAGCATGACTGTTTGTAACAGGTGACTATCAGGTCGTTTGCTTGCAGTATGGAGTAATGATGCATAGTGACTAGATTGAGGTTCGTCACCACCGCCCAGCATCAGACCTAATTCGCCCAGAAACTCTCGAAGACCAGTAAGTTTTTCATCAGATGGTGTTTCATGAATACGGAATAAGGTAGGGATTTTGTTTTTTAATAAATATTGAGCAGCACACACATTAGCGGCAACCATAAATTCTTCAATGAGACGATGCGCATCATTTCTGAGTCGTGGTTCGATAGATTTTATTTTGCGGTTTTCATCAAAAAGAAATTGCGTTTCAGTTAACTCAAAATCAATAGCACCACGATGTTCACGGGCATTGAGCATCACTTTATATAAGTCATACATTGTTAATAAACCAGGTAACACGTCTTCATATTTCTGACGTAATTCCGGATCGTGATCGACTAACATTGCCGCGACCTCGGTGTATGTTAGACGCGCTTTAGAGTTCATGACTGCCTGGTGGAATTGATAAGACTCTACTTGTCCCTCAGGATTGATGATCATTTCACAGACCATGCATAGCCGATCTACGTTAGGGTTTAAAGAGCATAATCCATTCGATAATGCTTCCGGCAGCATTGGAATGACTTGGCTAGGAAAATAAACTGATGTGCCGCGGTCCTTGGCATCCTTATCTAATGGTGAGTTAGGTTCTACGTAATATGATACGTCAGCAATAGCGACCCATAAGCGCCATGAGCCAGATTGCAATGGTTCAGCATAGACGGCATCATCAAAGTCACGAGCATCCTCACTATCAATGGTGACAAGAGGCAAATTACGTAAATCTAAGCGTCCTTCAATTGCTGAGTCTGGAATGTCGTTACCATAGGACTCAGCTTGCTTAATGGCATCAACAGACCAGACATGTGGAAGATCAAAGGCACGCAAAGCAATATCGATTTCCATACCAGGTGCGAGATGATCACCCAGTACATTAACTATTTTACCTAACGGCGAACGATGACGATTAGGGTGTTCAGTAATTTCAATCTCAACGATTTGGCCTTGTTTCGCATCCATCAGATTTTCTGGTGGAATCAAGATATCCTGGCTGATGCGGCGATTATTGGGTACAAGAAAATAAATGCCTGCATCGACAAATAGCCGACCCACAATACGGTCGTTACTATGTTGGATAACCTCAACGATAGCGCCTTCTTTACGTCCACGTCGATCTACGCCAGTAACGCGAGCGATGGCTTTATCACCATGAAGTACAACACGCATTTCACGTTCGTTTAGAAATAAATCATCGCCACCTTCGTCAGGGATCAGGAAGCCGTATCCATCGGGATGTCCCATGATGCGACCACTAATTAAATTCATTTTTGCGATAATGCCGTAAGCATTTTTACGGTTGCGTAATAATTGCCCGTCTCTTTCCATCGCACGCAAGCGTCTGCGCAACGCTTCTGTTTGCTCTTCACCTTTTAAGCCAAGTAGCCTTGCGATGTTTCGACCCGTTAATGGACGATTATTTTGTTTGAGTAATTCAAGGATAAATTCACGACTTGGGATCGGGTTTTCATATTTATCCGCTTCGCGGGAGGAATAGGGATCTTGCATTTTATCTTTGGACATTGACAGCGATTTTCTCGATATAGGTAAATTGTCATGCTTAGAATTTAAACACATTGTTCAGATACTAAGTTGACGTAATTGGTAGTTCATGTTTGCTTTAGGTATGACTGAACGCGTTTTTGAGCACATTCAATTGTTTGTTGATACCATTTTTGTCTACCATCAAGGGATTATTGTAACCTTAAATAGTTTCAAAGATGTTAAATTTGATATCTAGTCATGATTCAAGATGTAGTTGCATGATTAGTTGACCTCAGTACTGGATGGCTGTGTTTATCCAGAATTAAGGGTGTTTAGAGTAAATCTGATAAAAGTAGGCTTAAATTTTGCTGTATTGTATGTTGGGCATGGATATAGGCTTAATTATAGATTTCAAATGGCATAATTAGCCGCTTTATCATGATAAAACGGCAATCTATGTTCTAGTTGTCGTTATTAAAGTATATAGTATTGAAACATGATGTTAATTATTTGGGAACATAAATCATTATGGCTACACTGATAGACTCAATTGATGAAAGAACGAAGTTGGCGGGAACAAATCATTTAGAAGTTTTACTGTTTAGTTTGGGGACGAGTGATAAAACTGGACGTAATGAAGTGTTTGGTATCAATGTGTTTAAAGTGCGTGAAGTCCTAAATATTCCGGAAATTACAAGTGCGCCAGAAATGCCAGACGGTGTTGAAGGGTTTGTAAGTTTGCGCGGTGATATGGTGCCGATCATCAATTTACAAAAATTCTGTAAATTAGAATCGAATGATGAACCTAGAATCTTGATGATCACTGAATACAACACGCATGTTCAAGGTTTCTTAGTGACTTCTGTCGATACCATTCAACGGCTAAATTGGGAGCAAGTTAAAGAGCCACCTCCGTTATTGTCTAAACGTTTAGGCGGTTTGGTCACTGCTGTGTCAGAGCTTCCAGATAATCGACTAGTAATGATTATGGATGTAGAAAAAGTACTAGCTGATGCTGGTGAATTTTATGATGAAGCATTGTTTGATGGTATCCATAAGCTGAAAACAGACAAACCATATACTATCTTGTTTGCTGATGATTCTGCTGTTGCTCGTAAACAAATTACTAAAGCACTAGATCATATGGGCATCAATCATATTGCAGTAAAAAATGGCGCTGAAGCGTGGAGTCTTGTCACTGATATGGCTGATAAGTGTGAAGCTAGAGGTGAAAATATCACCTCAGAAATTCAAGCCGTGTTGACCGATGTCGAAATGCCGGAAATGGATGGTTATGTATTAACCCAGAAAATTAAAGCCGATCCACGTTTAAAAGACTTACCTGTGATTATGCATTCATCATTGACAGCCGTCGCTAATATGAATATGGGTAAGAATGTGGGTGCAGACGCTTATGTGCCAAAATTTCAACCACGCGAATTGGCAGCGACTTTACAAGAGTTTTTTGAAAAATAAGTCAGGCTTATTTGCTAAGCTTGAATCGGAGATATCATGATAACGCGTCATTACAGTATTTTAGATAGACTTGTTATTGAATCTGATAAAGCTCTGAGAACAGTGTTTGGCAAGCCCGAAACATCAGAACGAGCGATGCCGGGCAGTGAATTGCCTGAGTCAGAACTTACTGAACAAGAAGTTAAACAATCAATTGGCTTAATGCGCGTTAATCATTCAGGTGAAGTGTCTGCTCAAGCCTTGTATCAAGGACAAGCACTGACGGCAAAATTACCCAATGTTCGGCAAGCAATGGAGCAAGCAGCCATTGAAGAAAATGACCATTTGGTGTGGTGTGAGCAACGCGTTCATCATTTTGGGGGACATACCAGTCTTTTCAACCCTTTTTGGTATATTGGATCTTTTGCCATTGGCGCTTTAGCTGGAAAAATTGGCGATAAATGGAGTTTAGGTTTTGTTGCTGAAACTGAAAAACAAGTGATTAAGCATCTTGATCAGCATCTAGACCAGATCAGTAAAGATGATCTAAAAAGTAGAGCCGTTTTAGAACAAATGAAACGTGACGAAGCCCATCATGGAACGGTTGCATTAGAAGCTGGCGGTGCAGAATTACCCCCACCAGTTAAACTTGCTATGCGTTGTGTGTCGAAAATAATGACGACAACTAGCTACAGAATTTAATTACCTTATTGTGTGGTTACGAGGTCGACTGACACATTAAATAAATGTGATTTATCTTGATTAGGCTCAGCTCGAATTACCTTTCCTGTTGCAACAAAGGGTGGTAATCGATCATCGCTTGAATTCATCACAATTTCAATTTGGTCACCAACGGAAGGTTGAAATTCAGTCAGCATCAAAAGACCTGTCGCACTTAAATCGATACTTTTACCGTGATATGTCATCTCAACATTACCATTGAGTGAATAGGTCACTTGAGTATTAATCTGCATACGAACGAAATTGCGCTTTTCTTCGTAATAATTGTCAGTCATTTACTTATTACTCCAAATGGTTAAAAACTTATGTTGCCTAATCTAAAGGCTTATCCTAATCTAAAAGTACCTTCCAGAGCTAGAGAAGAACATGGCAACCATTACAAAACTATCGATTGAACAACTTTCACACAAGTGTGATAGTAGTCAATTCAAATTTAACTCGACGGCTGAGTTAGAAATCTTACCCACCATTATTGGTCAGACTAGAGCATTAGAAGCGGTTGATTTTAGTGTAAATATGAGTGGTGACGGTTATAACTTGTATGTGATGGGTCCAACGGGTGCTGGTAAATACTCTCTAGTTAGACGCTTTCTCGAACAACAGGCACAATCTCGATCACAAGCCTTGGATTGGGGGTATTTACATAATTTTTATGATCCCCAAAATCCACATTATGTCTCGTTACCTGCGGGCGAAGGACGACAATTACGCGATGACATAGAAAGTATTGTCTTGAATTTATTAGATGCATTACCTCGTGCTTTAGATGATGAATATTACCGAGGCAGAATGCGATCGATAGATGAAGCGTCTAGAAAGCATCGTGTACGTATGTTTGGTTCTTTGCAATTAGAAGCCGATAAGAAAGGTATCTTGCTATTAAGAATGCAAGATGGCACCTATGCCTTTGCGGCAAAACGTGATGGTGAACCTATGACTGCTGATGAGTTTGAGCAGTTACCCGTTGATCAACAGGAACAAACGGAAGACCTGATTGCTAGTTTGCATGAGGAGCTACAACATACTTTATTAGAATTACGTGAGTGGGAGAGAGCTAATCACGCTAAGGTGACTGCGCTTAATGATGAGGTCGCATTAGAAGTCATCAGCCGTCAAATAGACACGTTACGCTATGCCTATCCTAAAAATGATCGTCTACAGCGCTATTTCGATACCATGCAAAATGATATGCGAAATAACGTTTCCGCTTTTATCAAATCTGAAGATGTCATTGAAGAATCGTCTATCAACAGCTCCGAATCGTTACAACGCCGTTATCAAATAAATTTAATTGTTGATAATCATGATTGTCATGGTGCACCTGTTATTTATGAAAATTTGCCGAGTCATCAAAGTTTATTAGGTTGCGTAGAAAATATGGCGATGATGGGTGCTTTAGTAACCGACTTTAGCTTGATTAAAGGCGGTGCTATTCATCGTGCAAATGGTGGTTATTTAATACTGGATGCCGAACAATTATTAATGCAGCCTTTTGCTTGGGAAGGGTTAAAACGTGCTTTACATGCCAAGGAAGTTCGTTTTGATACCTTAGAACGTATGTACAGTTTAGTGGCAACAGTCTCACTAGAGCCAGAACCTATCCCGCTCGATCTAAAAATTATCTTGCTTGGAGACCGTCACCTCTATTATCAACTGCATCAACTCGATCCTGAGTTTGGTGAATTGTTCAAAATCGTTGCCGACTTCGAAGAAGAAATGCTTAGAAATGACGACAATCATCTTCTGTACGCACGACTGCTAACCACTACAATTGAGGCTGAGGGATTACTTCATCTAAACAAACAAGCCGTTGCGCGCATTATTGAGCATAGTGCGCGTGAAGTTGAAGATGCATCAAAATTATCTTTACATCAAGGCAATATGACTGACTTATTGCGAGAATCAAGCTATTGGGCCAAAAAACATGGTGCAAAGTTAGTTACCGAACAGCATGTGCAACACGCAATACAAAGTCGCATTTCAAGACTTAACCGTATGCAAAATGAATTGTACGAGCAAATTAAACGCGCAACGATTCGAATCGACGTAACGGGTGCAGCGGTAGGACAAATTAATGCTATTTCAGTTTTATCAGCAGGTGATTATAGTTTTGGTCAACCATCGCGCTTAACCGCAAATTGCCGTTATGGCGAAGGTGATATTCTTGATATCGAACGTGAAGTCGAGTTGGGCGGTGATATCCATTCTAAGGGCGTGATGATTATGAATGGTTATCTTGGGGCGAAATATGCCAGAAATACGACCTTATCAATGACAGCAAGCCTGGTGTTTGAACAGAGTTATGGTGAGGTTGATGGCGATAGTGCCACCGTTGCTGAGTTATGTGTATTACTTTCAGCAATAGCAGAGGTTCCTATCAACCAGTCTATTGCAATCACAGGATCGATGAATCAGCATGGTTATGTTCAAGCGATTGGCGGTGTTAATGAAAAAATAGAAGGGTTTTATGATGTTTGCCGCCATCTCAATTTTACTGGCGAGCAAGGGGTTATTATTCCACAAGATAATGTGCAACATCTCATGTTACGACAGGATGTGATTGATGCGGTTGAACAAGGTCAATTCCATATTTATGCAATCGAAAGGGTTGATCAAGCTATGGCTATTCTCACTGGACTTGAGATTGGCAAACTTGATCAGGATGGAAACTACCCTGACGACACACTCAATCATAAGGTAGTCAATCAAATCCAACGCTGGGTTGATGTCCATAAACATGAAAAAGACTCATATTCTGACGAAGATGACTAATTAATCTATTTTTTGGGTCGATATAAAGATTAAACTTTTTCTATCTAGAGTCAGAATAAGATGAAACTATATCTAATAATGCTATTTGTTGTCATAAGCCAATCACTGAGTTCAATTGCAAATGCTGTAATTTTACCGCCGGTTTCAACGGAACCTATTTATTTTGAGCCACCGATAGTGGAGGTGACTGATACTGTTCGACAAATGAGTTGTGTTACTCTGGATAACACTATTCGTTATTTACATCCATATCGCTACAGTTATAAGCCTGAGTTTTATCAGGATGAAAGCAATCAACTTGCTACGGCTTTTATTATGTTTGATAGCGTGCCAGTAATTAAAGGCTTATTCGGCTTTGTTTATTTAGGTTATTCTTCATTAGTTGAGGAAAAAGAACAGCGACGGATATTGCTTATTGAGCAACAAATCAGCATGCTTCAGCAAGTCAAGGCCGAGAAGCATTGTTTTGAGTAATTTCTTTGATTTAAACTACTATTGGTGTTGTGATGTTGTCTCAAACTCATGTACTATCGACTTTAAGAAATTAGTTCAAAATGAGAGGAGTAAAGGTATGAGTACAACAATTGATATCAAAGCAAAGTGGTACGAAGCAAACCTTAAAACAGCAAGAGAAAGTCGTAAAAAATGGTATCAGGCTAATAAAGAACCCGCGACTAAAACCACAGAAGTACCTTGGTATGAAGCTAATAACATTGCTACAGATACGTCAGGTACACCATGGTACAAAGCTAATGCTGAGCAACATTTAGCAACTAAGAAGAAATGGTACGAAGCAAATCTTAAAGTAGCGGTTGCATCAGTGCGTGCTAATCGTGCTAAGTGGTATCTTGCCAATCAGCACAGTGATACCAGCAATTCTATTCCATGGTATGAAGCTAATATGCATGTTGATCCCCATGCTGATGCCAAGAAAAAATGGT
>JACUUH010000070.1 GCA_014859375.1 Gammaproteobacteria bacterium | reverse complement strand
AACACCGATTTGGAACATTATGATCATTCGACATCACCACCAGGCCTGGTGATGATGCAGAGAGTTGCTTTATGAAATAAGGTAAAAACACATAAGTTTGACAAAAAACATTGAAGTACTGATTAATCTCAACATGACGGTTTTGCTTCCTAAGTTTAAAGTACAGCTTTGGCGCTCTAAGCAAAAACAGCAACAGAGCAGTCAATAACGTTGCAAAATCAAACTTAACCGTTGTCGCACCTACAAACAACTTTCTGTTTTTATCTCCCAGCCCCGCACCTAATAAAACTTCTGATGAAACCTTCCTATCCTTCATCCCTTCAACCGTTGAAACCAGACTATTGAACTGATTATCCGTGCCGGCAAAAACCAGTACATCTGGTTTGGTTACGATTCTACTTTGCTTTAAATGCAGGTTTAGCCACAAAAACCGAAAAAACATTAAAACCCGAAAAAAAACACCCGAAAAACGACTTTTTTTATAATTTAAATGAGGCCGCTTCTTTAGTTTGGTTAAAAAGTTTGCTGATACCTTCTCTTCACCGTATTTTTTAAATAAAGTATTTGATAGCCTGAAAACCTTAATCAGCATTTAATCAACCCCGAAGCACTTAGCTTGTGTATATAAGTTATCGAAGACTTGAATGGAATATTGATTATTTCTGAAATATCAAACAATGAATGCTCACCATCACAATAAGAAATAAAGTTCATCATATCCCTAACCTTATCAGCAGACCCTTTTTCACTTATTGTGGGATATAAGCCTCTTTTTCCTAACTGCGGTTCGCAAAGTACATTAATTTTGGGATAGCAATCATTTTCAATCACTTCAACTGCTGCCTTTAAAGCATTAAAACCTCCCTCTAAACCACCTGGTGTCACTAAACTTAAATCATCTAAAGACGTATGGTATTCAGGATACTCACCGTACTTGCTTCGCATTATGGTAGCAACTGGCAAGTCTACACCTGGTGCGCAATATTGGCGTTCATCGCTTCCCCTGTCAAGCCAACTGTATTTTTTATAATCAGGATCAATATGCTTTAGGACATGTTGTGCGATCTTGTCAGAGTAGGTATCGCCGGCTCTTGATGGTAAATATGAATAACAACGATCATCACCTATACAGGTTACATTAAACCCTGCGAACACCTTTTGTTTAAGGTGCTTTAAGTTTTTTGAAATATAAACTATCGACCCTATTGTTTCCGGGATAAAAACAAAACGGTAGGTATAACGTCTATCCTGTACTCCCATTAGCCATTGCGCCAAAGCAGTTGTGACAACGGGACCCGACAATTCATTGTTTGCCATTGAGGGATGGCAAACATAGGTAGAAAAAAAGACTTCTTTTTCAGATACACCTGGGAGCACAAGTTCAGCATAATTCAGCACGCCTTTTTTGTGTTCACTTTTTATAACAACATGGTACTTGCCATCTTTATTAAGCTGCTGTCTTTGACTATGCGTTAAACAAAAACCCCATCGTTTGGTGTAATAAGAGGTAACGTACGGAATGGCATCGGGCTGTTCCGGTAACGAATACAAATGAGCATTTAACTCATCAAAAGTTAGCCATTCGTCCACCGAAACTGAATAACCAACAAGGTGCAAATTGTTAACTTTAAAATCAACAATTCTTACGCCATGTTCATCTTCTATGAAAGCTTCAGATACCGACCACTCTTCAGGAACAGTCCAATCAAATGCTTCATAACCGGTTGGCACGGACTTTATTTCAAGATCAGGAAGAATTTTCTTTAAATAATTAAGTGTTTGCCTAACACCCTCACCTGTTAAGCTACGATTTATTGGAAATAAATCTTCAGCCCATTTGTGCATAACTTGCCCGATAGATCGCTCAGTCATTTTCAACCTAACTTTTTATTCACATACACCAAAATATCATTAATAGTTTGAAGACTATCAATATCCGCATCGGGAATTTCAATGCCAAATGCTTCTTCCATATTGAATAACACACCTGAAAAATCTAATGAGTCGATACCTTGTTCACGCAGAGGTTTGGTGTGATCTAACGCATTCACATCTTTTACAAGGTTTGCGTTTTCAATGGTTTCTAAAATTTGTTCTATGGTTACTTTACTCATTCTTTTTCTCCTATTTCATTTCAAATATGGCGGATGCCCAAGATAACCCGACACCAAAACCACTCAAGCCAATTTTTTGACCCGCTGCAATATTCACCAAGTCGTCACTTAGCAACATCGGAATAGATGACGATACTGTGTTGCCGTAGTCATACATATTAAATACCACTTTTTCAGGCTCTAAACCCAAGCGCATGGTAATGGTATCGACAATGTATTTACTGCCTTGGTGTAAATACCATTGATCAATTTCGACTTTATCTAGCTTAAGTTTTTGCAATAATTTTTCAATCGACTTGGGCACAACCCCAGCGGTAAAGTTAAACACCGCTCGTCCATTCATATAAAGCTTGTTTTCATTCACTAGGTTTTTATAGCCTGCGCCTTTAGAACCAAAATCATAACCCAAAGCTACCAGGCCTGGTTGGTCGGCCTGTAATAATGATACGGTTGCGCCATCACCAAAAATCAAAGCGGTGTTTTTATCATCAGGATCAATAATTTCTGAATAAGGGTCAGCGGTGAATAATAAGCCGGTTTTGAAACCGTTAGCTTGCATAAAAGCAGTTAGAATCGAAAGCCCATACACATAGCCAGAACAACCCAGTGATATATCAAAGCTGGCACAAGTTTCGGGCAAGTTTAACGCACCATGCACAATCGCCGAGGTATGCGGAATATTTAAATCGGGGTTTTGGGTAATCACCACACAGCAATCGATTTGTTCTGCATCAAGATCGATTTTCGTTGTTAAATTTTCAAACGCTTTAATGCACAAATCCGATGCTTTTTGCTCCTGTGTTTTAATGGCACGCTGAACCACACCAATTTTATTGCGAATAAAAGTTTCGTCGGTTTCAAACTTTTCCAATAAAGCCAAATTAGAAACTCGGTTCTCTGGCAGGTAAGACCCAATATGCGTAATGGCTATCATGATTCACCTCGCACCATGGTGAAATACACACTACCAATCACTTCACCATTTAAAAGAATGTCGCTTTTAGTGAGTCTGAAATTGAAGTTTTTAATGAGTTTGACATTGATTAGCGCATTGTCGTCAACTAGCTTGGCTTGCTCCAAACGGGTGAAATACCACTTACCCGCCTCATCGGGAAAAAGCGCTTGCAGCAAATGCTTGTTCATTGCGACGAAATTTTCGCACAAGGTAAAACCCGTTGATTCTTTTAAATAAATGGTTTGTGATGCCAAATCAAGCGTCGTTTTTTCGATGATTAAATCTTCGTTGTATTCATAACGGCAATCAATCGGCGCATCATTTTCAACCAATTGATAGTGCGCTTCCTGCCCCTGCTCCAGCCAATGAATATTCACCTTGGCTTGGTCACTGTCTTGGCCTTCAACCAAGTCCAGATTGGTTTTGGTAATACCGTTAAACTTTAAATCGATTTGAGTTAAGGATTTATCTGCCATTGTTTTAAACAAAGTCGCCACAATATCAGGGCCTTGAACATACTGGCGCGTGCCTTTAAAGCAGAAGTTGAGTTTGGTGGTCATAAAAATTATTTCCTATAGGGTCTATTTTTGGGTGGAGAATCAAACCAGCAGTAAATATTATTTTTAAACTGTGCAATCATTGATTTAAATAATTCATTGGATTGATAGCAATAGATTTTCCCTCGTCCAACATCAGCTTCTTTAACTTGATTTAACTCTTTAAAGATGTCAAAAATTCGAACATTTTTATTTCTTGTTGCTTCAACTTCACGGTAAACAACCGGTAAACAGTAGTTTTTTTCCAGTTCAACACCATTTTGTATTACTTTATGCGAAAACTCTTTTATATACCTATATGGGACATTCATCACGACTTCTGCGTGGTGAACCAGGCTACACGTTATGTTTGGCGGCAAACCAAGACTTATGGTTAATGGGTTTTGCAAACTTAAAAACTTATCATAAGGTGAATCTATTCCGTAGGGATGAATCAAATCTTCCCCACAAAGATATTCTGCTTTTGGTCCAATGGCACAAAATGATGTAAACGGATGAGAAGAACGGACACTTTTAGGATGGTTTATAAAAAAATTTGCAACCGCACCATGCATGGATAGTGTCTTTTCTTTATCAAAAACCTTATCAGTATTGACCAGGTCATGTGTGAATGTAGAAGTCATAATTGTTGTGCTATCACCAAACACATCAATTAGAGCGTTCAGCAGTGAAACAAGAGATTGTTCTCTATTACCAAAGTCACCAAGGCCCAGCTTACCTAAATCACCAGAAATAAAAACGGCTTCGTGCTGATCAAAAAAACGTAGCTTTGTAAAAGCTCCAACTAAATCGTCGTATGTATAGTGATATCTCATTTTATGTCTTCAAAACTTAATGGCTGGCCTTTATTAATGTTAATAGAGACCACTTTACCTAGCACCAGCTCTAAATACTTTGGCGCAAGACCATAACCAGGACGAATACTTTTTACGTGGTCAGCGGTGATGGTTTCACCTG
>JACUUH010000004.1 GCA_014859375.1 Gammaproteobacteria bacterium | reverse complement strand
TAACATTTTTTGATTAATTAGGAGTGATCAATGTTGTGGGTTAAAGCCTTTCATATTGTGTCGATGGTAACTTGGTTTGCAGCCTTGTTTTATTTGCCAAGATTATTTGTCTATCACGCGATGTGTGATGATGAGCCTGGCAATGAGCGTTTTAAAATAATGGAAAGAAAGTTATACCGCGGCATTATGACACCAAGTGCTATTGCAACTTTGGTATTTGGCTTATGGTTAGCCAGTTATTACACTATGGAAGCATTAGCCTCAATGTATTGGTTACATGCAAAGCTGACACTGGTTTTGTTATTGTTTGCCTATCACGGTTATTGCGGCAAACTGGTTAAACAATTTGCCCGTGATGACAACCAACGTACGCATATTTTTTATCGTTGGTTTAATGAAATGCCCGTTTTTATTTTAATTGCCGTGGTGATTCTGGCTGTTGTTAGGCCGTTTTAATTCAGGTTTAACAACAGCCAGAGAGGGTTATGTTTAGTCGGTGTATTCAAAAATTTTGACAACACGTTGTACGCCGGCTGAACTAGATACAATACTAACGACTCTATCTGCTTCAGCATGACTGACTAAGCCCATCAAATAAACGACACCATGCTCGGTCACAACTTTAATAAAGAAAGGATCAATAGCCATATCTGTTGTCAATTTGGCTTTGATTTTTGATGTTATCCAAGCGTCACTTGAGCGTGATGGCAAGGCGCTGGGAGCAGCAATCAACAGTTCGTTATGAACACGTCGTACTTTCGGAATACGCTTGATTTCAGCTGTTATTTGTTGTTTAAGTTCATTAGTTAATGTTTCACCTGTTACTAAAACAATACCGTTGTAACTGGTTACATTGATGTGGCTTTGATCATAAATAGTTTTGTTATTGAAGAAGGCATGAGATGCTTTAAATTCAATGCCTTGATCGTCAATCACTGCACCAGTTGTACGTCGATCATGCAAAACTGAAACACCGGTTGCCGCTCCTGTAACAATGGCAGTGGCACAGCCCTGCAAGGTGATTAAGGTTAGCATTAAGATAAATGTTAATTTAATTTTTGACATGATATTTCCCAAAAGATTGAACGCTAATTACACATAGCTAAAGTTAAGATACTAGGTCATTGCTACCCAAGTTGAAAAGCATCTTTGATCCAGATGATCTCATTTTGCGATTGACTCGGGTTAATTGCAACCACGTCAAAGCGATAACTTAAATAGGATCCTGAATGTTGTTGTAAAAACACCTGCGCTGTATGAATGATACGTGCCTGTTTTTGACGCGTAACACTTTCTATTGCGCTACCATAGGTAGCTGTTTTTCGAAAACGTACCTCAATAAAAATCAAACACTTGCCATCCGTCATAATCAGGTCAATTTCACCCTGGCGACTATGAAAATTTTGGCTGACCAAACTCAAACCTTGTTGTTTGAGATAGCTTAACGCCCGTTGTTCAAAATCCTTTCCAATATGATGTGAGTCCATTCAATACTCTTTGTATTACTGGTTAGTGATCGCTATTGGTTTGATTACACCATTTACAAACGTGGCGGGTAACATTTTACGGTAAATCTGACCGTTTTCATTGATCGATAGTTCACCTGTTGCCCCATTAAACGTGGTTGACGGTGAGCGGCTGAGTCCATTTAACTTAGGGATAAGACGATATGCATCTGCCCCCAGAGCATAAAGTCGTACAATGCTGTTAAAGTTTGCGTCGTTATTATTGTTTAAAGCCAAATAAGCAGGATCGTTCGCTGCTGACTGTTCAAATATCCAGGGAATGTCATTAATCTTAAGATCATTAAGATCGATATCTTGTTGGCTATTGGCAAAGCCAGCATAGGCATGTGATGTTGCAATAATAGGCAAACTGCCAGAACGATGGAATTTCAATTGAGGCATTAATTGTCGAGCCTTAGATGAACGCGCAATCAGGAAAACAAAATCAATATCTTGGCGGCGACGAGGCTCGAACTCAAGTGATTGGCCCAGACGTTGTTTTAAAGCCTGATAACGTTGTTGACTCGCATCTAATCCGAATAACGACGTGATCGTTGTCGAAAAATCGTTGTCAGCTTCCTGATAAAACGCTTCCTTCAAGACCGTGCCACCATTTGCTATCCATTTATCACTAAATGCTGAAGCAATACGTTTACCCCACTCATTTTGTGGCGACAAGATAACTGCACGACTATAACCTTGATTTAATGCAAAATCGGCGGCAGTGGTCGCATCGTCCTCAGGAGCCAAACCAAACTGGAATAAATTGTTTTTATGAATCGTATTGCTGACACGGTTAAGTGCGAGCACTGGAATGTCCAAGGTATCAGCATCAACCAAAGTCTGAATTGACTCCTTGCTCAACGGTCCGATAACAATGCTTGCCTGCATTGCTATTGCTTGCTGATAGCGCTGCCAAACATTACTTTGCCCAGTTCCAGTATCGGTTTCAACATCAAAAAAATGTAATTTAGTCGGTGAGTTTTGCGAATAATGCGCTGCGATAATACCTTGCTTAATTGCAGCTGCTGCTTCGGCATAGGGACCTGTTGATGGCAGTAAAATAGCAATATCAGCAAGTTGTTGGGGAAGTTGCGTACCCGATTCAATACTTTTTTGATAAAGCGCAGGATCGGCAGGATGATTGGGATAATTACGTTTCCAGTCTTCAAGCGCAACAAGGAGTGCTTCTGGATTGTTTTGATAAGCAGTAATGGCATATGCAAGTGCAAACCAGCCACTATCAACAGCAGGAGGTATGCCTGGATTAAACAAATCCAAAGCTTGTGGTGTCAGTGATGTCAACGCTTGCCAAAGATCGACTTGATTTTGAGCTTGCTGATCATCAGATAATAGTTTGGCTAAGGCGAGATGACTATTGGCTTTTTCTAACCAGTTTTCAGTAATTTGATACGCATTGGCACGTAAGGTTAGGACTTGAATCGTTTGTGCTTTGCTTGCTTTGTTTAAGTCAATATTGGCAAGTGAGGTCAGACTTTGTTCGGTTTGTTGTCTAAATTGCGCTATTTCTGCTTCCAAAATAGCGGCATCAATCTGCTGCGCGGCGCTTAATACTTGACGCTGTACTTTACTTAAACTATCTGACGATAACAGGTCGTCTTTTGCCTGCCAAAAAGCAAGGGCAGCACGTAAATATGATTGCGCCTGTAGTTGACCGACTGTAGATGTTGCGAGTTCAAGATAGAATTGCCCAGCGGCATTGTAATCACCTGATTGTTCAGCAATAACAGCCTGTGTTTCTAATGCGGTATCTGCCGTTGTCATACGAGTAGGGTCGCTGACTGGGCCACACGCATTCAGAGTCACTAACAACACAGTGACAAAAATAAGTCGAATAGATAACTTCATAAGTTCATATCGGATAGTGGATAATAGTGACAAACATCTTACCTGTTCGCGTATATTACGACCAGAACTCCGTGATTGATTATAGGTTAAACGTGTGACTGAATTCGAAACTGCGACGCTTTATATAGTAGCAACCCCTATAGGCAACCTGTCTGATATGTCACAACGTGCGATTGACACATTGAAAGACGTATCGATTATCGCTGCTGAAGATACGCGACATAGTGGCCACCTGCTTAAACATTTTTCTATTTCAACACCTAGCATTTCACTGCATGAGCATAATGAACAACAACGTAGTGAAGTGCTGCTGCAAAGACTTAAACAAGGCGAATCTGTTGCATTAATAAGTGATGCAGGAACACCGTTAATCAGTGATCCCGGCTATCGCTTGGTGTCACTAGTGCGCGAACATGGTATTGCCGTTGTCCCCATACCGGGAAGTTGTGCTCTTATTGCCGCCTTATCAGCATCAGGTTTAGCGTCTGATCGTTTTACATTTGAAGGCTTTTTACCTTCAAAACAAGGCGCAAGGCTGCAAACCTTGCAATTGTTGCTTGCTGAAAGTCGTACCATGATTTTTTATGATGCGCCAAGACGCCTACAAGCTACTTTACATGACATGGTTGACGTGTTTGGTGAGACTCGCCAAGCCTGTATCGCAAGAGAGCTAACCAAATTACATGAAACCATCACAACCAAACCACTTGGCGAATTATTAGCGTGGGTGTCAGACGATACCAACCAGCTAAAAGGTGAATGTGTGCTCTTAGTTGAAGGTGTCAAACAGCAAAAAGATACCAGCGAAACAGAAATTAATCGGGTTTTGGCGCTATTACTTAAAGAATTACCCGTTAAAAAAGCAGCTGCGATTACGGCATCATTGTTAAATGTTAGTAAAAATACCGCCTATGACATGGCGCTTAAACTTCAACAAAAATAGTTGGTTTAAGGTAAAATTCCTAGCTGAGATGGCCAGGCAATCGCGCTTTTAGAATACTAATTGTGAGGAAAGTCCGGGCTCCAATGGGCAGGGTGCCAGATAACCTCTGGGAGGCGTAAGCCTACGGCAAGTGCCACAGAAAATATACCGCCTGATTTTTCGAAATCAGGTAAGGGTGAAATGGTGCGGTAAGAGCGCACCGCGCGGCTGGTAACAGACGTGGCAGGGTAAACCCCACCTGGAGCAAGACCAAATAGAGGAACAGTTTGCTTGCAAACACGTGCGGCCCGCATGGTTCCTGGGTAGGTTGCTTGAGGCAAACGGTGACGTTTGTCCCAGATGAATGATTGTCCTCGACAGAACCCGGCTTATCGGCCATCTCGTTTTTTATCACTATCACTCAGAGATAAGTTGATACTTTATTTTCGTTCTGCTTTTAATGAATGTACATCATATTCAGGTATTTTGTACTAACCAAAATTGCTATACACATAGCCTGTATTGGCATTCCAGTCTCATATTCCTAACATTGTGTAGTGGTCAAGTTTTAATGAAATAACGTTAAGCCACTTTTTTAACTCTACCGTTTTTTGCACAGGGGTGATGTCACCAAGCGATGAATGTAGTCGTTTGTAGTTGTAAACATAAATTTAGCTTTCAACCTGCTGACTGCTACACCATGATCAATAAAAGTTAAGTGGTTTAACCTGAATCCTGGATAAGGGATAGTGCAATACTATCTTTTTTATACTGTAAGCCCCTGTTGCGCCATTGTGTCAATTCGTTTTCAGACATCACTATCCCGAAATAGTTACTTTCATTTAAGATGCGACGCATTACACCATCAATCCCTATCTGTTGAATAGGGAATATCTCTGCTATAAAAAAGGATTATTTACAATTTTTGAAATTTCTAGTGCCATTTCTATGGCGTGTTGCCTGAGTTGGTCATCATAGCGTTTTGGTTGTTTCATATTCATTTTGCATTCGAATTGTTAAGTCAGATTTTAACGTGTTTTTGTGTGCTAAGGATTATAGGCAGTCCACCTATTGTGGTATAAACTGTACGATTGAAACTTTGGAGGTAAAATTTTGAGTATTGAAGCAATAATTTCAATTTTGGCCGCCTTTATTGCCGTAATGGCTGGGTTTGTTTCTGTTTTTTTTGCCAAGCACCTTTTGTCAATAAAAAGTGAAAATAACCACGATTATTCACGCTCTTTAATTGAAGCCTGTCTAGATCCTCTCGTAACTATTTCCCTCACTGGCCAGATAATGGATGTCAATGACGCATTAATAAATGCAACAGGCTTATCGAGAGATGCTCTTGTCGGCACAGACTTTAGTTTGTACTTTACAGATCCAGAAAGAGCAAGCAAGGGATATCAAAAAGCAATCAAGGAAGGATTTGTCAGAGATTATGAGCTAGAGCTAAAACACATTTCCGGTAATATTATTCCTGTCTTGTATAACGCTTCAGTTTACAGAAATCATATCGGTCAAATACAAGGGGTGTTTGCGGTGGCAAGAGATATCACAGAAGTAATAAGTCTTAGAACAAAATTAGAAAAAATGGCGCTGTATGATAATTTAACAGGGCTTGCCAACAGAGCGCTGCTGGAACAAAAATGGACATTTTTCTTGGCGCAAGCTAAAAGAAAACAGCACAAAATAGCTCTAGCCTTTTTAGATATAAATGATTTCAAAATGATCAATGATACTTATGGACATTCAGTTGGAGATGATCTTCTAAAGTGGTTTTCTGAAAGACTAACTGAATCAATAAGAGAGGCCGATGTTGTTTTCAGGGTTGGAGGGGACGAATTTATATTGCTTTTTTATGATGCCAGCGACAACAAAGACATTTATGCTGACAAAATAAGGCGATCATTATCAATGCCATTTCAACCTAATAATCAAAGCAATGATGAACATAATATTACAACAAGTATTGGTATTTCTGTTTATCCTGATGATGGCGAAAGCTTAGATCAGTTGATGTCTTTTGCAGATTCATTGATGTATGAGGACAAGGGAGCGATGAGGGCCAGGTCTTGAATTTTGCACTCCCCCGTTTTTGTGTATTTCAGTGCTCTGGGTTGCCATGTTTGGTTTTTGGCGACAGTAATTACACTATGTCCATCATACTGTCTGATAATCCATCACCAAACATCAACAAGCCCTATTGAAATTCTATATTAATAGAAGCACAGCTAAACCGGTTATGGTTCTAATCGTATAATTCTGTTTTAGCAAAATTTGTTTATGCCTTGATTATCAGCTTTAGTCTTTGTTTACTTCCCGCTTGTCTATATACATAAGAATAATTTGTTGGTCTGTGTAGATATCATAACTACCATTTTGGCGCATAGTGTCATAAAAAGACTTAAATTTAGGATCACGTTTTTTCATTCCCTCTAAATCTTGTTTCAAGACTTGAGCCTGAAAAGCTGTTGGTGCAGTATCAAAATGTCTAGATGCACAATATAGGGCTATAGTCTGTTTTGTATTTAATGCATTTTCTTCATTATTTTTATTGAAAAGGCATTCATGATAATTTGCCTCTTCAGCATTGATAGCATTGCTAAACAACAACAAAACGATAGTAATGAGAGATATATTTTTGTAATGCATTATTGCTCCATAGTGGTATAACGATAAAACTAACTTTATCATATAGTTATGTCTAAAATTTTTCTCAATTATCTTAATAAAGTTGGGGTGTTCATCACGAAATGACAATATTATTATCTTAAAGATACTATAAGGATTCAATGTCGGTTGATTAATAGGAATGACCGGATTCCCTATGGTTGATGCTTGTATGCGTTCACTGCTAGCAACTGGATGGTTAAATTTTAGCATGCCTGCGATGTTAATTAACCTCAGTTCTGGATAGGAATAGTCAGCTACCCTATAACGAACAATGACTTACCAACAAATAGCTAGTAAAACATCTAAAACAAAGGTGCTGGATGGTTGTGTTTATCCAGAACTGAGGATAATTAGCTTTGCAAGTTATCATTTATGGCTACATTGGCGAGAACCCGCCCTACACTTAGCTCGCTTATTTGTTGATTACGAACCGGGAATTCACTACTATCAAATTCAAATGCAATCAGGCACAACAGGTATCAATAGTATTCGTATATACAACCCTATAAAGCAGGGGATCGATCATGACCCTCAAGGTAGGTTTATTCGTAGATGGATCCCAGAATTGATAAATAAGCCATTAGATTACATCCATACTCCATGGCTTTGTCCTGACAAGATGAATGGCTATCCCATGCCAATTGTTGATGAAAAAATAGCACGTAAATTGGCTTCAGATAAGATTTACGCGATAAGAAAAAATTTGGACCATGAACAAGATGCCAGCCGAATTGTTACTAAACATGTTGGATGTAAATCTGCTGTAGTCAAAAAAGTCAATAAATCAAAAACTAACAAAAAAGCCCAGCCTATTCAGGAGGAATTCAAATTTTGAACAGCTTAGTGCTTATTTTAGGCGATCAGCTTTCACACTCAATATCTAGTCTAGAAGGTCTTGATAAAGAAAATGACATTGTGCTGATGTGTGAAGTTATTGAAGAGGCGAGCTATGTCAAACACCACAAAAAGAAGATAGCTTTTATTTTTTCAGCGATGCGTCACTTTGCTGAGGAGCTTCAACTGCAAGGCTACCATGTTGAGTATACCAAGTTGGATGATGCTAATAATATGGGGTCATTTCATGGTGAGGTCAAACGAATCATCAACGCCAGAAAATTCGATCAAATCGTAGTGACCGAACCAGGAGAGTTTCGAGTTTTAAAGGATATGCTTTCATGGCAAGATAAATTCACTATTCCAGTTATTATTCGAACTGACAAACGATTTTTATGTACGACTGACGAATTTGCAACATGGGCATCGGGACGTAAGCAACTTCGAATGGAATATTTCTATCGTGAGATGCGACAAAAATACACGATTTTGATGGAGGGTGATCAACCCGTTGGTGGTCAGTGGAATTATGATTCAGAAAATCGAAAATTTCCAAATGAACAGCTAAATATCCCGGCAACTTTTCATTCAAAAATTGACGATATCACATCAGACGTTATTGGCCTCGTTTCACAACAGTTTGGAGAACACGTCGGAGATTTAGAGCCATTCCACTTTGCGGTAACACGAAAGCAGGCTTTACAAGCACTTGAGCAATTCATCGAAGATCGGCTTTCTTGTTTTGGTGACTACCAAGATGCGATGATTCAAGGTGAACCTTGGCTATATCATTCGCACCTGAGTTTTTACTTAAATTGTGGTTTACTGTTGCCAATGGAATGTGTTCAAGCTGCAGAGCAATCTTACTATGATGGCAAAGCACCACTCAATGCTGTTGAAGGATTTATTCGGCAAATTATCGGTTGGCGTGAATATGTCCGTGGTATTTATTGGCTTAAAATGCCAGATTATGCCTCGCATAATTTCTTTGATGCCCATAAAAATCTACCTAGCTTTTATTGGACTGCTGATACAAAAATGAATTGCTTAAGCCAATGTGTCAGCGAGACAATTCAAAATGCTTATGCCCATCACATTCAGCGGCTTATGGTATTAGGTAATTTTGCACTGTTAGCAGGCATTGAACCGGCTCAAGTTAATGAATGGTTCTTAACCGTTTATGCTGATGCATTTGAATGGGTAGAGTTACCTAATGTATCAGGAATGATACTTTTTGCTGATGGAGGATACCTAGCCAGTAAACCCTATGCAGCAGGCGGTGCCTATATCAATAAAATGTCGAATTATTGTAAAACCTGTAGTTACAGTGTGCATAAAAAAAATGGCAAAGGTGCATGTCCATTCAATTATTTATATTGGCATTTTCTGGCGAAAAATCGAGATAAGTTAAATACTAATCACCGCCTTATGATGATGTACAAAACCTATGATCGTATGTCCGATGACAAAAAGACAGCTATTGACTACGACAGCTTAGAATTTTTGGCTTCAATAGAATGATCAAAAAATCTGATCTTCCCTATAAAATTTGTAGTGTTTGTCATCGCCCATTTGTCTGGCGTAAAAAATGGAAAAAAGTATGGGAACAGGTTAAATATTGCTCTAAACGTTGCCAAAAAAATAAAACAGCTAATCAATAAACAGTATTGTTTTATATAAAAATTACTGAAGCACTGACTCAATTGCTTGTGCTAGTTCTTGAGAATCTGGTTCTGTTGTGCTCGAGAAGTGTTTCACTACGTTACCTTCTTTGTTGATTAGATATTTATTAAAGTTCCAGCTGGGCTCTTCAGATTGTTTGTTAATGTTCTGAAATATGGGGTTGGCTCGATAGCCTTTGACGTAGCTCGGTGCCACCATAGTGAAGCTAACACCAAAATTATGCCGACATATTCGAGCGGCTTCATCTTCTGACTTAGCTTCCTGGTTGAAATCATTACTGGCAAAACCGATAACAAATAAGCCTTGGTCCTTATATTTCTGGTGCAAATCTTCTAATCCCTCAAACTGTCTAGTGTAACCACAATGACTAGCTGTGTTTATTATCAACAATGGTTTACCAGCTGCTACTTCACATATATTAACTGTGTTTTTCGAATGTAATTGTGGAAGGTCGTAGTTTAGATATTCTGGACAAGTTTCTGAAGCAGATGCCTGCCATGATATGGCTAAAAGCACGATAAGTACGAATCGAATCATTGTGGTTGACCTTATTTTTAGTATAGAGTTAAGACTCTATGATTGGTGATAAAGTTCAATAGACCCTAGAGAGCATATTATGAAACCTCAAGCCATAATCGAAAACCACAGTCAGTCAGAACAAACATATTTTTCGATTAGTGTCGAACGGACGGGGCAAACTGAGCAGGTTGCTCAAAAATTTGATTCTTTTGAAGATTGCCTTGCTTTTATTAGCAAAAATGATTGGGAGTTAAAACGTGAGTTACCAAGTTCACTCCATATACCGATACAATTCATGAAGCCTTAGGGCCTGTTGACCTTTCAACTCACAACAGAGACGGTGATGAAAGAACAGCAGCCCCTAGGTTGAACGCTTGGTTTTACCTGTCAAAACTAAACGATAGCGAGCAAAAATTCTGTAAAAAATTTTCAAAATAGGTACTAAGAAAGGAAGACGTTCAATAATTACGGCAAGTTGCCGGTAATAGGGCAATTTTTTCCAAATTTGCAAGAAACCATCAACGCCTGAAAGCATTACATTGTTATGCTGATCGAGGACATACATTTTTTTCATGGCTTGTTCATAGCTTAATCCAGCATGATTGAGCATTGCTTGCTCTTTAGAAATATCAACCCATTTTATATTTTTTTGCTTATCTAATCGTTTCATAACATCGATTTCGATATTGCATATTGGGCACTCTCCATCATGGAAGCAGGTCAGAGCATACTTTTTTTGGTACTCAGACTCTGGCATTCTTAGATTAAACCTCTACCAGTATCGATAATAGAGATAAACTTAACAGCCCAATTACTGAGTAACTCAATTGTGTCCGCATCTTTTCATACCATAAAAAGTTGGATGGCTTTAAATGTCGCTCAAATCCATATATGCCGATAAAGCTCAAGATTAGAATGCAAAGTGACAATGGGTTTTTTAAAAAATCGATCAAGACTAGCCAAGCTATGATTGAAGGAATAATGCTAACTATCAGAGTAGTTTTTCTATGCTCGGATGAGTTGTTTGAGTCTAAGTTAAGTAATCTTCCCCAATAAATAGCGCCCAAAAAGGTTAAGATGATTGCTCCATAGGCTAAGTTTGCTTTAATTGCCCATGAATGAAACTCAGTAAAAAATGCTAGGAAGGTGAAAGCTATAAATGGGATAATACCGGCGTATCCCAACGACAACACTAAATTTTTATAATTATTTACTGAACTTGTGTCACAAAATAAGCTGTTATATAAATCACTATGAAGTGTTTTATCCGCCCCACCAATAAATTTTCTATCGATAAAGATTTGTGGCAATTTATGATAGTTCGTGTATTTTTTTAGATGATGAAAAAGATCTCGATCAGTCGAGTCTGCCATGCTTAATTCTATCTCTCGAAACGCTAAATTTCGATCATTAAATTCACGCCTAATCAAGTCCATTTCTGTGATTGGACTTCTAAAAATAACAATAGGTGCAGAATCGATCCAATCTTGTAGTTGCTTATCATTACTCATATTTTGTTAATCTATTAATGTAAATGTGTTGATTTTAATTGTTTTGACCTCAAATTCTTCAGTTAGTGCTGCTGGATGCTTTTTTGGCAGAATCAGCTACCAAACAATTAAGTAGTCATTAAACAAACTGAGTAGAATCAGTTCATTTACTCTGCCTAAACATGAAGTTTGCTTTTACTTAATTCATCCTCAATTTGCTTTCCATACTGTTCGATCTTATCCAAAATCGTTTTCTGATTTTCTGTTAGTTCACGTTGCCGACATGTGTTAATCGTTTCAAAAAACGTGGGCAATGTCAGAATTTTTTCATTACTTTCATCCGTCAACCGTTGCTGCCGATACTGTTGCCATTGCTCTTGTTCGTCGGCAGTTAAGCTTTGTGGCCAGTTGCGAGCACGATAACGAAATAACATTTCAGGTAGACGAGGATCTTCAAACGGTACTTTTAATACACGCAGTGCATCGGCATCGGCAGTGCGGATCAGTTCCATTTTGCGTTTGTCATTAGCACTGAAAAAGCCACCTGAATATAAACTGGCATCAGGATCATCACTTTCTTCATAGTCTGGCTTGGTGAAGATAGCATTAATTTTTGCCGTTAAATCGCCAGCGGCATTGAGTTGTTGTAGGTGTTGGTAATGTTGCGCCCGATCTATCTGCAAACGTTCAGCGGCAGCATCATTTAGGGTGTTTTCAGGTACAACAACCGGACATTTATTAATGTGAATAGTTTTTAATGCGGGTCTTGCTACACCGTCTGGCAAATCAGCTGTCGGTGTAAATAAACGTTGACGCAAGGTATCGGCATCAAGTTCAATCAGATCACTTGGATCATGCCGAAGATCATAAACAATGATGCCATTATTATTGATTGGATCGTGAGCAATCGGCACAACCAGAGCCGTGCCACAATAGTCACTTGGATACATACGTGACACATGAATAACGGGTGTGCGATTGTTGATATTCAGTAACGGTGCAACGGCATGTTTGCCACGATGTTGATAGACAAAATCATAGAGCTTGGGTTGTGCTGTTTTAATCAATTTGGCTAGATTGATGGTGGCATAAACATCGACTAAGGCATCATGAGCACCAACGTGTTCAATGTTATTGGCGGCAGTAAGTGCTTCTAATCTAAAACTGGGTTTGCCATCTTCACGATCAGGCCAGTTGATACCTTCGGGACGTAATGCCCGAGTCAGGCGCGCCATATCGATAATATCCCAACGAGAATTGCCATTTTGCCATTCACGGGCATAGGCATCATAAAAGTTACGATACAGTGTAAAACGTGTGAATTCATCATCAAAACGTAGACTGTTATAACCAACACCACAGGTATTAGGCTGTGAAAATTCATCATGGATCAGCTTGATAAATTCGGCTTCGGACATGCCTTTTTCATTAACTTCCTGTGGTGTGATGCCCGTGACTAAACAGGCTTCGGGCGAGGGCAAACTATCATTTGCTTGTTTGCAATAAATCATCAACGGATCACCAATAACGTTGAGATCTTCATCGGTGCGAATGCCTGCAAATTGCGATGGCCGATCGTAACGCGGATCGATGCCAAAGGTTTCATAGTCATGCCAATAAAGTGTATTCATGATTTTCTCATCTGAAGATTAAGTTTTAACAACAGGCCAAACAAGGCAATGAACAGTAAATAACCCATTCCCACACCATACACTAGGAAAAAAGCTGCGATACCACCTTGGTCGTCACTATAGAATAAAAATCTGATGACAACTATCAGCGAAATAATGATGGTTGAAGCAATAAAGCTATGGTGTATATAGCGAAAGGTTTTCGGACTAGAGTGAAACACTCGCAAAGATAACAGCATGGTTGCATAGGGCAGCATCAGCCCAAAAGGGCCAAGCGGTAATTGTACGATCCAGGCGATGGCCATTAACAGGCACATCGCCAGCCATAATAATCGTATCAACAACGTTAGCATAGTTGCCTTATGACGCTAGAGCGTGGCAAATACTTTGTCTGCGGCATCTAATGTTGCTTGAATTTCATGCTCGCCATGTGCGGCCGACACAAAGCCTGATTCAAAAGCAGAAGGTGCCAGATAGATGCCTTGATCTAACATGCCGTGGAAGAATTTTTTAAAGCGTTGCTGATCACACTCAGCCACTTGTTCGTAGAAAGTAATTTGTTTTTCTTCAGTGAAGAACAGACCAAACATACCACCAACTTGATTAGTCGCAAAACCAATACCAGCAGCATCGGCACGTTGTTGCAAGCCATCGACTAATGTTTTAGCGGTGTTAGATAAGTGTGTATGAAAATCAGGCGTTTGAATTAAGTTTAAGGTACTCAACCCTGCCGCCATCGCAATCGGGTTGCCTGATAAAGTGCCTGCCTGATAAACAGGACCTAATGGTGCGATATGTTGCATGATTTCGCGTTTACCGCCAAAAGCACCAACGGGTAAGCCACCACCAACAACTTTACCTAAGGTTGTTAGATCTGGTTTCACGCCATAATATTGTTGGGCACCACCCAAAGCCACTCGAAATCCGGTCATGACTTCGTCAAAAATTAACACAGCACCTGATTGAACGCAGATGTCGCGTAAGCCTTGTAAGAAGCCTTCGCTAGGTAAAACACAGTTCATATTACCGGCAACAGGTTCAACAATGATGCAGGCAATTTGGTCGCCCAACTCAGCAAAGCAGTTACGCACAGAATCAAGATCGTTATAACGTAAGGTTAAGGTATGTTCAGCAAGTGACGCTGGCACACCAGCAGAAGAGGGCACACCTAAGGTTAAAGCACCAGAACCTGCTTTAACTAATAATGAATCAGCATGACCGTGATAACAGCCTTCAAATTTAACGATTTTGTCACGTCCGGTAAAACCGCGAGCCAGACGAATCGCACTCATAGTCGCTTCGGTACCAGAACTGACCATGCGCACCATTTCCATTGATGGCACCAAGCGACATAAGGTATCCGCCATTTCAATTTCAATTGCAGTCGGTGCACCAAAACCAAGACCATGCGAGACTGCTTCTTGAACAGTTTTGATGACATCAGGATGTGCATGGCCTAGAATCATTGGCCCCCAGGAACCAATATAATCAATATAACGTTTACCTTCAGCATCGGTTAACCATGCGCCTTTGCCTTCACGAAAGAAAATAGGATCACCACCGACACCTTTAAATGCTCTAACAGGTGAGTTTACGCCACCTGGAATATGTTGTTGGGCGTGAGTAAAAAGATCGTGATTTGTATGCATGGTGAATTCCTGACAGGTTAAATCTAAAGATATGCGATAATTCTAGCTCATCTTTGCCGGATTACCGATTTTTATGAGTTTAAAATTTCGCATAGTCGTGATTGTTACCATCATTTTGTTGACCAACTTTGCTGCCGCGGGGTTTTTTATGGTCAAAAATGCTCGCCAGGCTGTGGTTTCTGAAATGGAGTCGAGCACACAATTAGCGAAGGGTTTATTGATCAATGCTCTGCCTACCTTACGTTTTTCTAATGATCTGGGTGAGCGACTTACTTTGATTGTTGATAGTGTCAAAGATACCCGTCACATCAGAGCCTGGTTTGAAGATATGCATGGTCAAGCTTTAATTGGTCATGAAAAAAGTTCAAATTTTATCACTATTCCAGATGCGCCAAATTGGTTTATTAAAATCATGAAACCCGAAGCAGTTGCATTCCGGCGCTTGATTACTAAAGGCAGTAAATCATATGGTTATCTAGTGGTTGAGGCTGATCCAAGTGATGAAATCACTGAGGTGTGGCGAGACGTGCAAGTGTTGTTTTGGTTAGGCTCCTTCTTTTTGGTTTTGATTGTTGGGCTGATTTATATGGCCTTAAGGCAAGGTTTAAAACCCCTTGAAACCTTGGCTAATGCATTGGGTAAATTAGAAAAAGGTGATTTCTCTGCCAGGGTTGAAGCCTCGGTGGTAAAAGAAGTCTCACCGATCCAAATCCGCTTTAATCATATGGCGAGTGTGTTAGAAAAAACCATTGCAGAAAATCATGCTCTGGCCGGTAATATGCTCACCGTACAAGAATCAGAACGGCGTGATTTAGCGCGTGAACTTCATGATGAATTAGGTCCGTGTTTGTTCGGTATTCGGGTTGATTTGGCTGATATTGAGCGGATTGCAAATGAACATTTATTAACTGAAGTCGAACAAAAAGTGGCTTCAGTTAAAGCGATTACTAATCACATTCAGTCCTTAGTACGTAAAATGTTAAGTCGTTTAAGACCCATGACCTTAGATGATCTGGGTCTGGCTGATGCGATCCGCGATATGATACGAAATTGGCGTGAGAGGCAGCCAGAGATCGACTGGGAATGGGATTTGGTCGGTGATTTTTCAGATTTACCCGATACCTTGCAGGTGACTGTGTATCGATTAGTGCAAGAATGTACAACTAACTGCGTCAGACATGCACAAGCCAAACACGTTAAAGTCGAAGTCCGTCGAGAAAAAGAAACCTTAAAAGTAGCGGTCACCGATGATGGTAAAGGTTTAAGTGCAAATGTAGTGAGAGGTTTCGGCTTAATCGGAATGGGAGAACGTGTTTCGGCTTTGCGAGGGCGTATTGCTTTTGATACGACAGAAGGTCGAGGCTTGCAAGTTCGCGTTATCATTCCATTAGAGGAAAAGTAATACATGAAGCAATCAGTAACGATTCTCGTCATAGATGATCATCCAATAGTTCGAGCAGGATGTCGTCAGTTAATACAACAAATCCCAACAGCAAAGGTCATTGAAGCTGAAACGGGAGAAGAAGGCTACCGACTATTCCAGGAATTTTATCCGGATATGGTGTTGTTAGATATTACCTTACCCGGTATTGGAGGTTTGGAAGTGCTTCGTAAAATCCGAGCCAATAGAGAAAATACCAAGGTCCTGATGTTTAGTATGCATGAAGATCCAGTATTTGCTTCTCGCGCGATGCAGGCTGGAGCACGAGGCTACATCACCAAAAATAATGCGGCTGACCATTTAGTTGAAGCGGTGGAAAAAGTCTTAGAAGGCAAAACCTATCTTAGTCCTGATACAGCCCAACAATTAGCCATGCTTAATATCGGTGCTGGCACCAGTGCTTTGAGTGATCTTTCTCGGCGCGAGCTGGAAATTCTGCGTTTAGTCGGTGAAGGCAAAAGCATGAATGAAATTTCTGATGTCTTAGGAATTAGCTATAAAACTGTCGCAAATAATCTGACTCAGATTAAAAGTAAGCTTGATATTAATAAAACAGCTGAATTAATGCGGTTTGCAATCAGTCATGGATTATCGTCTTAAGCCAAGTAAATACCTAAAGGAGAGATCATTAGGAAACTATTCCCGATTAATTGGGATAAGTCGCTCATTTCTAAATAACGTGTTGTCCGTATCATTGCCAGCAAGTTTAAAGAATTCAGCTTCTGTATGACTTAATATTTCATATTTCTCTCTCCTTCTTTGAAGGTGTTAAGCCAGACTTTTATAGTCTGGCTTTTTTTTTGCTTGTGATCTGCTCTAACCACCTCATAGCAAGGCATCAACTGCAAGCATAGGATGACAACTCGGTTGAGGGTTGGGTTTTAACCCAACAACAACACCGGCCATTAGAACACGTGATTCTGGTTACTGCTTTTTGGCAAAAATTAGATCTGCGTTCTCCGTTGTTCGACGATCAACTTCTTTCTTGATCACATTTTGCGTTCCCAGTATTGATTTCTCTTGTTACTATTGCTGTCTCAATTTGACATGCAATGGCAGTTGTCATTCCTAATTAGATGGAAACAGTTATGCAGAACAAAAATAAATGGAGCAAGCCTCACTGGTTAGGAGCTGTGCTGATCCTCGTGCTTCCAATTATGTCCTCAGCCGATACGCTTGAACAAGCAATCTCGACCCAGGTTGAAACAGATATAGCAGCACAAAAGTCGCAACAACAAGTTGATACGCTTTCAGATGAAACCCAACAAATGTTGGCTGAATACCGTGATGTTTTACGGCAAACAGATAGTCTTCATGCCTATAACGATCAGCTTGATAAATTAGTGGTCTCGCAAAAAAAAGAACTGGATTCAATCGATCTGCAATTGCGTAACATTGAAAGTACGCAACGCGAGATTGTGCCATTAATGCTTAATATGATTGATGTCATGGCGCAATTTGTTGCGCTTGATATTCCATTTTTACCGGAAGAGCGTAATGCTCGCGTTGTTCAGTTGCAAACATTGATGGAACGAGCTGATGTGACCATTTCAGAAAAGTACCGTCGCATTTTAGAGGCCTATCAAGTTGAAACAGAATATGGTCGTACTATTGAAGCCTATCAAGGTGAAATGACCATGACAGATAACACGAGAACCGTTGATTTTATTCGTATCGGTCGCGTCAGTTTGTATTATTTAACCCTGGACCGGCAACAAGTTGGCATGTGGGACAAAAAATCTCAGCAATGGATACAGTTAGATAATTCATATCGACAATCTGTCGATCAAGCCTTGAAGGTTGCAAGCAAACAATTACCTCCTGATTTACTGGTGTTGCCCGTTAACACGGTGGAGGCTGCACAATGAAACAACTAAGTTCAGTTATAATACTGTTTATTTTTGCGTGCTCACTAAGTTATGCCGCTGACAAACCCGGTGATCTTGATGCCTTGCTTGAGCAAGTAAAACGTGAACGAGTATTGGAACAACAACAAAATAAATTACGTGAAGCAGAATTTGTAACAGCGCGAGATGATCAAGCTCGCTTGTTAGCGCAAGCAAAAGCGCAATTAGCATTTGAAGAACAGCAAACCGCCCTGCTTAATCTGGCCTTTCAAGATCAGGAAAAAGCCCTGGCAAATCGTGAAGCATTATTACAAGAAAAATCAGGCTCCTTAGGCGAGTTATTTGGCACAGTTAGACAAATGGCTAATGACAGTCGTGGTGTGTTAGAAAGCTCAATGATTTCTGTTCAAAAACCACATAGAGCCAGTTTTTTAAAATCGCTTGCTGAACGCAAACAACAACCTACAATTTCAGAATTACGCGAATTTTGGTTATTGTTACAGGAAGAGATGACGGAATCAGCCAAAGTAACGCGTTTTCAATCGCCTGTGATTACGGCAGAAGGAAAAGTCGAAGATCGCGAAGTAACACGTATTGGCGTGTTCTCGGCATTTAGTGAAGGCAAATTTTTACGCTATTTATCAGAAACAGGAAATTTGGTTGAACTTGGTCGTCAACCAGTGGATCGTTTGCGACATGTCATTTCCGATTTTGAAAAAACGACAGATGGAACCTTGCAAGCTGCAGTGGTTGACCCGACCCGTGGTGCGATTATGGCGCTGTTAGTGCAAGCACCTAATCTGAAAGAACGTATCGAACAAGGAGGCTGGATCGGCTTTATTATCGTAGGCTTAGGAGCAATTGGTTTATTAGTCGCGATCCAACGTTTTTTAACATTGTTTCTGGTTGGTCGTGGTGTTGCTAGGCAACAAAAACAAAAACAGGCGAGTCTTTCAAACCCACTGGGTCGTATTTTGGCTGTTTATAACGATAGTCTTGCTCATGACTTTGAAACCTTGCAGTTGAAATTAGATGAAGCAATCTTGCGAGAAATTCCTAAAATTGAACGAGGTTTGGTCACTTTGGCTATTTTGGCTGCAATTGCACCGATGCTGGGATTATTAGGTACGGTGTCGGGCATGATTGAAACATTTCAGTCAATCACCTTATTTGGTACGGGCGATCCAAAACTGATGTCAGGTGGTATTTCTCAAGCATTGGTCACGACTGAGTTAGGGCTAGCAGTAGCTATTCCCATTTTGTTAATGCACAGTGCGCTATCAAGCAAAAGTAATCGTTTGGTACAAATTTTAGATGAAGAAAGTGCGTCCTTAGTCGCACGAAATGCAGAGCAGTATGGAAACACTGGCAACTAGTTTATTTGATATTCAACTGCTACTAGAAAGTGGCGGAGTGATATTGTGGGTCATTTTATTGACCTCAATAGTGATGTGGACGCTCATCGTCGAACGTTATGTGTTTGTTTATGTTATTCACCCCAAACAGCTAAAAAAATATATAGACGAATGGTATGCACGTTCTGATCGCATTAGCTGGTATGCACAACAAATTCGTCAAGGCATGATTGCTGAAAATGCGATAGAACTAAAACGCTATTTGATGTCGATTCGTACTTTGATTGTTGCCTTGCCTATGCTGGGTTTGTTAGGCACAGTCGCGGGCATGATTGAAACCTTTGATGTGTTAACTGTGTTTGGTACAGGTAATGCACGAGGCATGGCGGGCGGTATTTCGGTCGCATTAATTACTACGATGGGTGGCTTATTGGCAGCATTGTCAGGCATGTATTTTAGTACTCAATTAGAACAGCGTGTGGCACGTACGGTTGATAATGTCGCCGGTGCCTTACGTCGAGATTAAAGGTAGAGCATAGATTATGAGACATCGTCACTCACGCCGCCAAAGTGGTGCTATAGCCGAAGTTAATATGACGCCATTGATCGATATGGTATTTATATTATTGATATTTTTTATTGTGACTACCTCATTTGTTAAAGAAACCGGGGTTGATATCAGTCGCCCCTCAGCCAAAACTGCCGTACAAAAAGAGTTAGCTAATATCCTGATTGCAATTAAGCCCAATGGTGAAGTATGGATGGATGGTCGTCAGATAGATCAACGTGCTGTTCGGGCTAATGTTGAACGTATGCATGCTGAAAACCCTGAAGGATCTGTCATTATATTAGCTGATAAAGAGGCTAAAACCGGCTTGTTAATTGAAGTGATGGATCAAGCGCGTCTTGCTGGAGTTGCTAATGTTTCGATCGCAGCTGAACGCGATTAAGGAACAACATTAATGCGTTTAACTATCGGTCTCATTATTGCGTTGCTGATCAATTTTGGCTTGTTTGCATTGATGCAACACATGACATCATCAAATAGCATTGAACGGCATCTGACTGAAGATATTCGCTTATTGGATTTTGTTCGCTTAAAACGTGAAACAACACCCGAAACTAAAAAACGCGAATTACCGAAAAAACCGCCACCACCTAAAAAGCCACCACCACCACCTAAAGCACCTGCGCCCCAGGCGAATAAACCGAATACGCCAGCGCCGAAATTGGATATGCCTCGTATCGATGTGCCACTTAATATTGCTGGTGGCCCTTATATTGGTGATTTTTCAGCTGCACCGGTAACAACGCCAGCACCACCAGCACCGACAGCGATGCCTGCTATGAATGATGAAGTTATACCGCTGGTTCGTATGCCACCGAAATATCCTCGTGTCGCTCAGCGTAGAGGGATTGAAGGTGTGGTAACGGTATCATTTACGATTACAAAAGATGGACAGGTCCGTGATCCGGTTGTGGTTAAAGCAACACCCGAAAATATATTTGATCAATCGGCATTAACTGCGATTTTGAAATGGAAATTTAAACCACAGGTCGTTGATGGTCAGCCTGTAGAACGCCAAGCAACACAAGAAATTGTGTTCACATTATCAAAGTAACATGGTGAATATGAGTCGATTAGTATTGTTCCTTATAGTTTTGACCTTATCGTCGATGACTGCTATGGCAAAAAATGATGAGGACAAGCAGTACTTATTGAGTGAAAAAACCTATAAAGCACTCAGTGTGGCTCAACAATTGATGGCGGCAGAAAACTATGCGGATGCAGAGACCAAATTAAATGCATTGATCAAACAAACAGCTGAGGATAGTTATGACCGTGCAGTTGTTGAACAAACTTTAGGCTATTTATTCTCATCAAAACAAGACTATAACAAAGCAGCGATTGCATTCAAAAAAGCACTGGCGAGTAATGCCTTGCCAGAAAAAGTCAGTCATGATCTGCGTTATAATTTGGCACAGATAGTATTGGCTAATGAAGACTATAAAGCAGGCATTGCTTTATTAGAACAGTGGTTAAAAGCTGAGAAAAAACCACCGAATAGTGCCTATGTTTTACTGGCCAGTGCCAACTATAGAATTAAAAATTATAAAAATACGATAACGCATATAACAACTGCGATTAAACATGATCCTTCTGCCAAAGAGGCGTGGTTTCAGCTTTTATTATCGGCCCACTTAGAGCTAAAGCAATATAAAGCCGCTATTACGGTATTGGAAACCTTAATTACTCGCTATCCATACCAACAAAATTATTGGCAGCAATTAACGGCTTTGTATTTACAACAAAGCAAAGAATTTAGTGCATTAGCGGTTAAATCATTAGCACAGCGTTTGGAACTAGGCGATAGTAAAACTCTGATTAGCTTGGCTGATATGTATCGTTATTTAGCTATACCATTCAAATCAGCTCAACTACTTTCAGATGCAATTAATAAAGGCATTATTCAAACTAATAGTGAAAATCTGAATCGACTAGCTGATAGCTGGCTGGCCGCAAAAGAAACTGAAAAAGCAGCAGAGGTATTAGAGAAAATAGCGCAATTGGACGATAGTGGTGAAGCCTATTTGAAATATGGTCGGGTGTTATTTGCACTTGAACAGTGGCAAAAAGCCAGCGAACCGTTAGCTAAAAGTGTCGAAAAGCTTGAAAATGACAAAAAAGGCGCTGCACTGTTATTGCTCGGTATGACCCAGTTTCATCTAGGCCAGTTAACTCAATCCAAGTCTTTATTTAGTCAAGCCGTTGCTTATGAAAATGAACGCTTCCAAGCTGGGCAATGGTTGCGTCATGTTGAACAGCAGTTGCAAGAGATAGCTCAAAATGAGTCGTGAACAATTAAAACGTGACTTGGTGCAACATTATATGTGGTTACGCCAATATGGTTGTAATGACTCCCATAGTGGTAATGCCTCATTTCGTTGGCATGATGAAATCTGGGTTACACCAACCGGATGTTGTGCTGATACCTTACATGCCGATGATTTGGTTTGCTGTCATAGTGATGGTCTGGTTGAAACTGGGGCATCATTGGATGCAGCATTGCATATCCAAATCTATCAGCGCAATCCTCACGCACGGGCAGTATTTCATAGCCATGGTCCATACACAGTGGCATTAACACTAAATGGCAAGGACTTTGTTCCAATCGATTTTGAAGGGCAATATTACTTTCCCAATGTGCCGGTGATTTCAATTCCATTTGAACGTTATGTTGAACTGGCACCCGTAGCGGTGAGTGAGTCACTTAAAGCGCATAAAGTGGCTGTGGTTCGTGGTCATGGTGTCTATGCTAGTGCAGCAACAATTAACCTTGCTTATAAGTGGAGTTGTTCGGTTGAGTTATCCGCCAAAACGGCATGGCTAGCCAGACAAGTAAACTAATTGCTCATGGTGCTTAATGTAACGTCAGCTATGCAGTCTAGTCTTATAATTTTTGAAATAGAAAGGAAGTTTAAATGTCAGCCGCTCAGTATGTGAGAACGCCTTTGTTATCAGGCAGCGATATCGAAGCGAAACGTCAAGAAATAGCAACTTACTACAATGCAACATCTGATCGATATGAATCGTTATTTGAAACACTAAACGATCCCCGAGCTTTCTATCAGCCACCAATTCCATTACGCCATCCATTGATTTTTTATTATGGCCATACCGCCACTTTTTTTGTTAATAAACTGATTTTAGCGGGTTTAATTGAACAACGTATTAACCCTAAATTTGAGTCCATATTTGCTATCGGTGTCGATGAGATGAGTTGGGATGACCTCAATGAAGCCAACTATGAGTGGCCATCAATTGGAGCGGTAAAAGACTACCGCCAACAAGTACGTGCTCTCATTAATGAGATTATTGCTACAGCTCCACTGACTTTACCTATCGATTGGGATAACCCATGGTGGACAATCTTGATGGGAATTGAGCATGAACAAATTCACATTGAAACCTCGTCAGTATTAATTCGTCAGCAAAATCTTGATTGGTTGCAATCGCATTCTGATTGGCAGCCATGTCAGATTACACAACAGGTTCCGACTAATATCCTAGTTGATGTTCCAGCTGGAAATGTCACCTTAGGTAAAGCTTATGATGATGATATTTATGGCTGGGACAATGAATATGGTCAGCATCAGTCAGATGTTAATGCCTTTCAAGCCAGTAAATTTCTGGTTAGCAATCATGAGTTTCTGGCTTTTGTTGAAGATGGCGGTTATCAAGAAGACGGTTTTTGGTTAGAACAAGGCTTGAAATGGCGCAATTTTACTAAGGCCGAGCATCCGACATTTTGGGTACAATCAGCACAAGGTTGGCAATGTCGTTTGATGACAGAGCTTGTGTCTATGCCATGGGATTGGCCGGTTGAGGTCAATTACCATGAAGCCAAAGCATTTTGTAATTGGAAAGCTCAGAAAACAGGACTTGTAGTGCGATTGCCTTCTGAAGACGAATGGTATCGTATGTATGATTATGCTGGCATAACTGAACTTGATAGTAAGCCTGCTAACGCTAATCTGCATTTAGATCATTTTGCATCATCGTGCCCCGTCACATTATTTTCACATGGTGATCTTAATGATGTGATCGGTAATGTCTGGCAATGGACAGAAACGCCCATTTATCCATTTGATGGCTTTAAAGTGCATCCATTCTATGATGATTTTACAATGCCAACCTATGACGGTCGCCACAACCTGTTTAAGGGTGGTTCATGGGTATCGTGTGGCAATGAAACACGCCGTTCATCACGTTATGCGTTTCGCCAACATTTTTTCCAACATGCCGGTTTTCGTTATGTTGTTGCACAACCATTACCGGAGCAAACGATGTCACAGTACGAAGACGATAAAATGTTATCTGAATATGCTGAATTCCATTATGGCGATAGTTATTATGGCGTGGCTAATTTCCCCAAAACATTGGCAGACATCGCCATTAAAGCGATGGCAGATAAACCTGCCCATAAAGCCTTAGATTTAGGCTGTGCTGTCGGGCGAGCCAGTTTTGAACTGGCCAAACAGTTTGATCAGGTAACCGGCATTGATTTCTCGGCAAGACTGATTAATCTGGGTGTGCAATTAGCCCAGCAAGGTGTTGTACGTTATAGCATAGCGGATGAAGGTGATTTACGTTTGTATCGTGAACGCCATTTAGATCAGCTTGGTTTGGATGATGTCAAAGATAAAGTGACGTTCCTGCAAGGTGATGCCTGTAATTTAAAATCGATTTACACAGGCTATGATTTGATTTTAGCGGCTAATTTAATTGATCGACTCTACGAGCCACGTTTGTTTTTAGAATCAATACATCAACGTCTAAATGACGGTGGCATATTAATGCTTACATCGCCGTATACATGGCTGGAAGAGCATACTAAAAAACAACATTGGATTGGTGGTTTTAAACAAGATGGCGAAAATGTGACTACATTAGATGGGCTTAAAACGATACTTGGCAAGCACTTTGAGTTAATGGCGCCACCGCAACAAGTACCCTTTGTGATCCGAGAAACCAGCCGCAAATTCCAGCATACGCTGTCAGATGTCACACTTTGGGTTAAAAAAGCGTGAAATATCGATGACACTGCAATTTGCACAAGATCATGTTATGTCTTGCTCGCGAATGCTGAGATTCATGGGCAGTGAAACTGGTCGTTATCGTTGGATCCGCGCTTCTGCGGGAATGACGGATCTAGTAATTTATCGGCAAAACGAATGACCACGGCTATAGATTTCGACCAAATTATTGATAGAAGCAATACTGCAAGTGTTAAATACGATGCACGTAAAGCCGTATTTGGTCGCGAAGATATAACACCATTGTGGGTGGCGGATATGGATTTTGCTACACCAGAGGCAGTGACCCAAGCGTTAGTTGAACGTGCCAAACATCCGGTTTTTGGCTATACCTTATATCCAGAATCGATGTATCACGCCATGCAAGCATGGTTTGAACGTCGTCATAATTGGTCGATAGATCGAAAATCAATTGTTATGTGCCCAGGTGTGGTGCCATCGATGCATGCAGCAATTTTAGCTTTATCAAAACCAGGCGATAAAGTCATTGTGCAATCACCTGTCTACCCACCTTTTTTCTCAGCCGTGACCCAAACAGGACGAGCGTTACTAATCAATCCGTTGGTGCTGGAGGGTGATCATTACAAGATGGATCTGGCGCATTTGGAACAATGTGCAGCCGATGGTGCGACCTTATTATTACTCTGTTCACCACATAATCCGGTCGGACGCGTGTGGCACAAAGACGAATTAGAGGCTGTTTTAGCTATTGCCAAACGCTATGACATCACACTTATTTCTGATGAGATCCATGCGGATTTGATCTTCCCAGGTTACCGACATATCCCAATCTCAACACTGACAAATGATGTCGAAATAGTGACTGCTGTTTCAGCCAGTAAAACCTTTAATATTGCTGGTCTTGGCTTATCAAGTTTAATTGTTGATAATAAACGGCATCGAGATGCGATTAACGCCGTGTTTGAACAATGGCATGTCAGCGCCTGTAATCCGTTTAGTATTGTGGCATTTGAAGCCGCTTATCGTGATGGTGAGCACTGGTTAAACCAACTTATGGTTTATTTGGATGACACAAGGCGACAAGTTAGTCTGTTTTTTGAACAAGCATTATCCCCAATTAAGCTTATTCCATCACAAGGAACCTACCTTGTTTGGCTTGATTGTCGAGCGCTTAAATTAACGGATGATGAGCTTAAACGCGTATTTATTGAAAAAGCTAAATTAGGCCTAAATCCGGGCATTAGTTTTGGTGGAGAGGGAAGTGGTTTTATGCGTTTAAATATAGCCGCTCCTCGATCGTTAATATTGCAGGCATGTCAACAAATCCAACATGCATTAAACAAAAAATAATCGCTGCGCTAAGTTATGCTCTGTTGAGCATTTCTTGTTGATTTTGTTTGATAGTGTTCGTCCAATTGTTTAATAGCTGCTGTGACAACAGGATTTAATTCAGAACCGTCGTTATGGTAATAAGCAATAATTTGCATTTTCATAGCTTTAGCCCAAAATTTCTGTAGGTGATTGCATACTAGCGCTACCGCCTGTTCAAAGGGATAATGATGGTTATTGTCTGCAATCTGATTTGCCATGCGAATCAATGTATTAAGTTGATTATGACTCATGGTTTTCTATTCCTTAAATAGCTGTTTTAACGTGATCTAATGCTGAAATTTGTTTGGGATCATGGTAAATAACATGACGGTTATTACGTGCAAAACCGACTAACATTAAACCTGCTTGTTTTGCCATTTCTATGGCTAATGAAGTGGGGGCTGAAACCGCTACTAAACAGCCCAGCCCAGCCATAGCTGTTTTTTGCACCATTTCATAACTAGCTCTACTGGTGACTAATACAAACCCCTTATTGTGGCTGATATCTGTTTTTACAATAGCACCAATTAATTTATCCAAGGCATTGTGGCGACCAACATCTTCTCTAGCCAATATAATCTGACCATCGGAATTACACCAGGCTGCAGCATGTGTGGCACCTGTTGTCTGTTGCAATGGTTGATGATTTATTATTGCGGTTAATGCCTGTTGAATAGCGTTATTTTCAAGTGCGGGTGCCTGTACTGGTGGAACTGGGCGTATCGCTTGTTTTAATGTTTCGGTGCCACATAACCCGCAGCCAGTACGCCCCACCATGTTGCGGCGTAATGTTTTGAGCGTTTCAAATCGTTCATCATTGATTTGCATACGTACAGTAATGCCCAATTTACCGTAATGAACATGAATATGACTAATTTCATTTTTGTGCTGAATAATGTTTTCAGTCAGGCTAAAGCCAAGTGCAAAATCCTCCAAATCGGCAGGTGAAGCCATCATGACAGCATGTGAAATGCAGTTGTAGACAAGCGCAATAGGCACCTCCACCGCAATATCATCGCACATCAAATTACTGTCCATGACCACACCATGATCGGGTGTGACCATGGCGTTGACTACGGCTTGTTCAGAGACGTTCATTACTCAATCTCTGTTTGAGAATTTAACATGTCACTACTCGATTGAAGTAATTGCAGTTGAAGCTGGTTGAAATTAGTAAAATTCTTTTGCCATTCCGATGGTTGGCTTACACGTTCCACTTGTACGGCAGTGACTTTATATTCAGGGCAGTTAGTCGCCCAATCTGAATTGTCAGTAGTAATCACATTGGCACCGCTTTCAGGATGGTGGAAGGTGGTATAAACCACACCCGGTAACATGCGATCGCTAATACGTGCTCGTAATACAGTTTGCCCCGCCCGACTGGTGATGCCTAGCCAATCATTTTCTTTTATGCCTCTGACCTCGGCATCATGAGGATGAATTTCCAATAGATCTTCATCATGCCATAATTGATTTTCAGTACGACGAGTTTGAGCACCGACATTGTATTGTGACAGAATGCGACCTGTAGTCAGATAAAGCGGGAAGCGACCATTAGTTCGTTCATCGCTTGCCACATATTCGGTGATACTGAAACGGCCCTTGCCGATTGGAAAGTCATCAACATGCATGGTTGGCATACCACTTGGATGCTGCTCATTGCACGGCCATTGAATACTGCCTAATTGTTCGAGTCGATCATAGTTAACACCAGTAAAGGTTGGCGTTAGGCTGGCAATTTCATCCATAATTTCTGATGGATGGTTGTAATGCATTGGATAACCCAGTGCATTTGATAATGCGACGGTAATTTCCCAGTCTTCTTTACCTGCAATCGGTGCCATCACTTTTCTAACACGATTGATACGGCGCTCAGCATTGGTAAAAGTACCATTCTTTTCTAAAAATGATGAACCAGGCAATAGAACATGAGCAAACTTGGCAGTTTCATTTAGAAATAAATCTTGCACAATTAAACAGTCGAGTGACCGTAAAGCCTGTTCAACATGTTGTGTATCGGGATCAGATTGAGCAATATCCTCACCTTGTACATACAGGCCTTTAAATTCACCAGCAATGGCCGAATCAAACATATTTGGTATACGAAACCCCGGCTCATCATCGAGTGTAACGCCCCAAATTTTCTCAAACCGGGTACGTGCAATAGGGTCGGATACATGTTGGTAACCGGGTAACTCATGTGGAAATGAGCCCATATCACATGAGCCTTGCACATTATTTTGACCACGAAGCGGATTAACTCCGACACCTTCCCGGCCAATATTACCCGTAATCATTGCCAAGTTAGCGATACCCATTACCATCGTCGATCCCTGGCTATGTTCGGTAACACCCAGACCGTAGTAAATTGCGCCATTATTAGCATTGGCAAAAGTACGTGCGGCTTCTCTGATAGCCTGTGCTGATACGCCGGTAATTACTTCAGCCTGTTCAGGTGCATTGCTTGATTCAATGATGAAGTTTCGCCAGGCTTGATAGCTATCTTTATCACAGCGCGTTGTAATAAATTTATTATTTTCAAGGCCTTCAGTAATAATGACATGGGCAATAGAATTGATTAAAGCAACATTCGAACCTGGGCGTAATGCGAGGTGATGTGCTTCTTTAAGATGTGGTGTTTTGAGTAGATCAATGTGACGTGGATCGACTACGATAAGTTTGGCACCTTGTCGTAAACGACGTCGCATTAATGAGCCAAATACCGGGTGAGCATCGGTCGGATTGGCACCAATGACGATGATGACATCAGATTTCATCACAGAATCAAAATCTTGGGTACCTGCAGATTCGCCCAAAGTCATTTTTAAACCATAACCAGTTGGTGAATGACAAACCCGAGCACAGGTATCGGTATTATTATTTCCAAAAGCGGTACGTACTAATTTTTGAACCAGATAGGCTTCTTCGTTAGTGCAGCGTGATGAGGTAATGCCACCAATACTGTCTTTACCATACTGTTGTTGTATTTGTTTGAGGCGATTGGCAGCAAAATCGATAGCCTCATCCCAACTCACCTGTTGCCATGGTTCATTGATAGCATTACGGATCATTGGTGATGTAATTCGATCTTTGTGTGTAGCATAACCAAAGGCAAAACGACCTTTGACACAGGAATGACCATGATTGGCATCACCACCTTTATACGGCACCATCCGAACGACTTGATCACCTTTCATTTCAGCCTTGAATGAACAGCCAACGCCACAATAGGCACAGGTAGTGACCACACTGTGCTCGGGCTGTCCCATTTCAATAACGCTTTTTTCCATTAATGTGGATGTTGGGCAAGCTTGTACGCAAGCACCACAGGACACACATTCGGATCCCATAAAACCTTCATTTTGGCTGGGAGACACTTTTGAATCAAAGCCACGACCGTCAATGGTTAGTGCAAATGTACCCTGAACCTCTTCGCAGGCACGTACACAACGTGAACAGACGATACATTTACTTGGATCGAAACTGAAATAAGGATTGGAATGATCTTTTTCACTGTCAAGATGATTTTTACCTTCAAAACCATAACGTACTTCACGTAGACCGACTGCACCAGCCATATCTTGCAATTCACAATTGCCATTGGCTGGACAGGTTAGGCAATCGAGCGGGTGATCGGAAATATAGAGTTCCATAATATTACGACGCAGTTTGGCAAGTTTGCCATTTTGAGTTGTAACTTTCATGCCAGCATCGACTGGTGTGGTGCAAGAAGCAGGCATACCACGTCTGCCTTCTATTTCGACCGCACATAAGCGGCAAGAACCGAATGATTCTAAATTATCGGATGCACACAGTTTAGGAATATTGATATCGGCAAGAGCTGCAGCTCGCATTACCGATGTACCTTCGGGTACGGTTACTTCCACGCCATCAATTTCAAGCGTGACCAAATTCTCAGATAAACGGGCTGGCGTTCCGTAGTCTTTATTAGGATTAAAATAGTTTATTTTCATTATCTTCCTCCTAGTCGCGTGGACTGAGATCGTCAGGGAAATAGTGCATCACACTTTTTACTGGATATGGCGTCATGCCACCCATTGCACATAGAGAGCCATCAAGCATGGTGTCACATAAATCAGACAATAATTCGAGATTTGCATCTGGGTTTTCACCTGCTCGAATGCGATCGATCACCTCAACACCGCGTGTTGAGCCTATTCGGCAAGGCGTACATTTACCGCAGGATTCGACCGCACAAAATTCCATTGAGAAACGCGCCTGTTCGCCCATATCAACCGTGTCATCAAACATGACTACACCGCCATGACCAAGCACAGCACCGACTTGTGCAAATTCTTCGTAGTCTAGTGGTGTGTCCCATTGGTGTTCAGGAAGATAAGCGCCGAGTGGGCCACCAACTTGTACTGCTTTTAATGGCCTCTCGGTTAACGTTCCTCCACCAAAATCATCCATTAATTCGCGTAGTGTTACGCCAAAAGCCAGTTCAACCAAGCCGCCTTGTTTAACATTTCCTGCAAGTTGAAGTGGCAATGTACCGCGCGAACGCCCCATGCCATAATCAGCATAGGCCTGACCACCTTTATCCAGAATGTATGGAATAGCGGCTAACGATAAGACGTTATTAACAACGGTTGGCTGACCGAAAAGTCCTATAATTGCTGGCAATGGTGGTTTGGCACGAACCAAACCTCGTTTCCCTTCCAGGCTTTCAAGTAACGATGTTTCTTCGCCACAAATATAGGCACCTGCGCCTAATCTGACTTCCAAATCAAACTGTCGTCCTGAACCGAGAATATCGTTGCCTAAATATGCTGCCTGATAAGCGCGCTTAATTGCTTCATTCATTAGTTTGTGGGCAACAGGATATTCTGAACGAAGATAGATATAACCTTGTGTTGCTCCCACTGCTAATCCGGCAATTGTCATACCTTCGATTAGCATATAAGGATCACATTCCATAACTAAACGATCAGCAAAGGTGCCGGAGTCACCTTCATCGGCATTACAGACAATGTATTTTTGTTGTCCTGGTGCATCTAATACTGTTTGCCACTTGATGCCAGTAGGGAAGGCGGCACCACCACGACCACGCAGACCAGACGTTTTTACTTGATCAATGATCGCCTGTTGATCCAGTGCCAGTGCATTTTTGAGTCCATTGAAGCCATCCAGTGAACAATAGTCATCAATAGAAACAGGATCGGTGATGCCTGCTCTGGCAAAGGTCAGCCGTTGTTGTTTTGTAAGAAATGGCAATTCATCAACACGTCCGATATACAAGTTATGTTGTGGCTGACCGGTGGTGAAATTGGACTCAAATAAACTGGCAACATCAGAAGAAGATACTGGACCATAAGCAATGCGTCCAGTATCTGTTTCAATCTCGACTAATGGTTCTAGCCATAACATACCGCGAGTACCGTTGCGAATAATTTCAACGGATAATCCTCTGCTAGCAGCTTCAATTTCGATAGCCGCGGCAACATCATTTGCACCTAATGATAAAGCGGTGGTATCGCACGGGACATAAATACGTTGAGTCATTACACCGCCTCCTTAATTGTTTGGCGGTGACGTGCAATCAAGGCATCGAATTTTTCTGTTGTAACACGACCATGAATGTCATCGTCAATACGGATAGACGGACCTGTTGCACAATTTCCCAGACAATAAACTGGCTCTAAACTAAAATCATGATCACTAGTAGTCTGGTGATAATCAATGTTTAAACATGATTTTGCATGCGATTCCAATGACCGAGCTCCAACAGATTGGCATGCTTCTGCACGGCATATTTCAATTCTATTTTTACCGGGTGCAGTGGTGCGGAAATGGTGATAAAAACTGACCACACCATGAATTTCTGCACGACTTTGTAATAGTGCATCGGCAATGAGTGAAATCGATTTTTCAGGTATAAACCCAAATTCGTTCTGAATGGCATGCAAAATGGGTAACAATGCGCCTGGTTTATGTTTTAAATCATCGATTATTTTTTGAATCGAATCAGTCGTCCATTGAGTAAAGCTACTCATATCTGGCCTCCCATATATATGAATTTATATGCATATTTAATTGGTTTTAATTACCTTATATGACAGTATCATGATGTTCGTTTATTTAAAATATGATCAATTTTTCATATATATCAAGAAGCCTAACCTCGAAATTTTTAAAAAAAGATTATGATTGAATCGCTGGTGGTGATAGGTTTACGTTGTTTTAGTGTGATTGGATTTGCTGATTCAGCAGTTATTTCAGTATTTTCATGGTGTGTAGCTTAAGTGCAACCCATTGTTTTAAAGAGGTATTTTGGTGTGACGTGATGTTTTTGTTACATTTCGGGGCGTTTTATAATTACGTTTTAGCGTAATATTTTTGTAACATATTCAAATTTAAACAATCTATTAAAAAGGCATAGTTAATGCTGTATTATTTGTATTAGTTTTTTGATTGTTAATGGAGGTTTTTTTATGTTAGATACAATTGGAAGTGCAGCAGGTGTTGTCTGGAAATTTCTTGATGAAAACGGGGCCAGTAGTGTCTCAAAATTAACTAAAGAAACAGCACTTGATACTAAACTTGTACAACGTGCTATTGGATGGTTGGCGGCTGAAGGTAAGCTAAAATTCGACATCAAAGGTAGAACAGAAATCGTTTCTCTCACGTAGCCGAAAAGCGTTTAATAAGCTCGCCAGCTTCAACAGCGAGCTTATTTTTCAAGCCTGATAGCTAAACACTTACCAGGCAGGGGAGTACAGGTATAACAAGCCGACAATCATTAATGACCATCCTAATAGAGGATGACTAAGCGTTCTATACACAGCTGATTGCGGTTTAAAGCCAACACCGTGAATAAAACCTATCATCGTCCCCAGCATAATAACCATTAATAGACTGTGATCAATTTTGTTATCGACTGCTGTTAGTGTATGGGGCATTAGTAATATCACTAAAGAAGCAGAACTGGCCATGATCAGTGACAACAGTCGACTAAAAGCCCCATAAACATTCCAGCTCATTTATTCAGGTATATCCATATCTGATTCTAGCCACATAACATTAATAATGCCAAAGGCTACCGCCAATAAAACTCCTAAAACCCAAGCGAAATACCACATGCCTGATTACTCCTAATAGGTTGTGTGTTGATTGCTACGAATAAAGTGGGTGTCAATACGACGCCACATTTTGCGATAGGTCCATGTGCTGTAGACAATAATAATTGGAACAAACACAACTGCAACCCAAAACATGATCTTGAGTGTCAACAAGCTAGATGTCGCATCCCATACCGTCAAACTACTGTTCAAATCAGTTGTAGACGGCATGATAAATGGGAACAAGGAAAAGCCAGCGGTGAGAACAATGCCTGTCAGAGACAAACTACTTCCAATAAATGCAAAACCTGAACGATCTGCTTCGGCACAAAAATACACACTAATGGCACCAATAAAACCAGCAATCGGCGCAATTATCATCCAAGGATAAAGTTGATAGTTTATCAACCAGGCTCCAGCTTGTTGGCTGACAATTTTGTGGTCTGGGGTAAAGGCACTATTAGCACTTGGCATGTGTTCAATGATAAATCCGTCAATACCGATATTTAACCAGAACCCTGCTATAGCAAAGAGTATAACTAAAGCGACAGCAGCTAATTTAGCAACCGAACGTGCCCGGCCTTCAAGTCCGTCTAACGTGCGCATTTGTATCCAAACCGCACCATGCATAGTGATCATAGTTAAACTGATGATCCCCGCTAATAATGCAAATGGATTGAGTAGTTGAAAGAATGTGCCGGTGTAAGTGGGGCGCATAAATTCATCAAAATGAAAGGGTACACCTAGTAACAAGTTACCAAAGGCGACACCAAAGATAACAGGTGGAATAGCGCTGCCAATAAACAAGCCCCAATCCCAGCCAGAGCGCCATGATGTGTTGGTGAGTTTACTGCGATAATCAAAACCAACAGGCCGTAAGAATAATGCAAATAAGGTGATCATCATCGCCAGATAAAAGCCAGAAAATGCCATGGCATAAACTAACGGCCAAGCTGCAAATAAGGCACCACCAGCGGTGACTAACCATACTTGATTGCCTTCCCAATGCGGGCCGACAGTATTGAGCATAATCCGACGTTCTTCATCTGTTTTGCCGATGATGGGAAGTAAAATACCAACGCCCATATCAAAGCCATCAGTTAAGGCAAAACCAATCAGTAACACCCCTATTAAAGCCCACCAGATTAGCTTCAGAGTTTCGTAATCTAAGATCATGGTGTTTGGTCCTTAATTATGTTTATTTTCGAAATGGTATTGGCCAGTATGTAAACTGCTTGGACCTAATCGAGTAAAACGAATCATCAAATACATTTCAATGATCAATAACACGGTATAAAACACAATAATGGCGGTGAGGCTATTAAATACAGTGTCTGCAGACAAACTTGATGTGGATAAATGTGTTGGTAAGATCCCACTGATAGACCAAGGTTGACGGCCAAATTCTGCAACAAACCAGCCTGTTTCAGCTGCGATCCAAGGCAGAGGTAAGGCCATTAATGCCGCTCGTAATAACCAACGTTGTTTATACTCCTGACGTTTAGCACAGTGATAAAACGCTAACGTAAAGATCACAAACATAATGAAGCCACTGGCAACCATTATCCTGAAACTCCAGAATAAAGGGGCAACAGCAGGCACGGTATCACGAGCTGCCATTTTTATATGTGCTTCACTCGCATTGACAACATCTTGCGTATATTTTTTGAGGAGTAAGCCGTAGCCTAAATCATGTTTTACCAACTCAAATTCATCTATTATTGCTTCGTCCTTTTGCCCCGCACGTAGTTGCTGTAAAAGACCATAAGCGACGATACCATTACGAACCCGTTCTTCGTTTTCAGTGATAATGTCCTTAATACCCATCACCGGTGTATCAAACGAACGAGTAGCAATCAGCCCCATTAAATAAGGAATTTTGATGGCATAGTCGGTTTCCATTGTTTCATCATTGGGTAAACCAAATAAGGTGAAGGCGGCAGGTGGTTGTTCGGTATTCCATTCAGCCTCGATTGCAGCAAGTTTGGTTTGTTGAACATCGCCCACCTCATAGCCACTTTCGTCACCAAGTAAAATAACAGAGCAGATCGAAGCAAAACCAAACCCGGCAGCTATTGCAAATGAACGACGAGCAAAGCCAATATCACGACCTTTTAATAAATAATAGGCACTAATACTCAGTACAAACATCGCGCCGGTGACATAGCCCGCTGCAACGGTGTGGATAAACTTAACTTGAGCCACTGGATTTAGAATGACTTCAGCAAAGTTAGTCATTTCCATACGCATGGTTTCATAATTGAATTCAGCGCCAACTGGATTTTGCATCCATGCATTGGCAATCAAAATCCATAATGCCGACATATTGGAGCCGATAGCAACCAGGAACGTAGCTAAAAGATGTTGCTGTTTACTTAACCTGTCCCAGCCTAAGAAAAACATGCCAACGAAAGTTGATTCGAGCATAAAGGCCATCAAGCCTTCAATTGCTAGAGGTGCACCAAAAACATCCCCAACATAATGCGAGTAATACGCCCAGTTGGTGCCAAATTGAAATTCCATGGTGAGACCGGTGGTGACACCTAAAGCGAAGTTAATTCCAAATAATTTTCCCCAGAATTTAGTCATATCCTTGTAAATTTGCTTGCCGGTCATGACATAAACCGATTCCATAATAACCAGCATCCAGGATAGACCTAAGGTTAAGGGAACAAACAAAAAATGGTACATTGCCGTGATAGCAAATTGTAATCGGGATATATCGACTAACGATTCTGAAATCAAAGCGGTTCTCCTTGTTCTAAAATATGGCCTAATACTGAGTCAGCGACAGTTTTGGGGCTATCTATTGAAGTCGGTTCATCAAAAAAACTATGCCAAATAACAAACAATACAATCACTTTAATCACCAGAATAACAATGATTTCTTTTAGCAATAGTTTGTCGTTAGACTGCTTATTCATCGTGCAAAGCTCTCACTATCGTAATAACAGTTACATTTTAAGTGGTATTTTGAGTTGTAATTGTGTTATTTAGGCTAAGTTTTTGTTATTTCAACTAAATCTCTCAATAGCTTTTACACTAAAAAGCATTGCCAGATGGTTTACCTAAGCTTTTAAGTATTTTTGCAAGTGGACAAAAACCAGTGAATGCACTTTGTAATAGATTGGCACCGACAAAAGTTGTAAACCAAAGCCAGTATGGGCTGTGATAGTAAGATAGTAACAAACTTAATAAAATAGCACTGCCAGCGAAGGCAAGAACAATACGGTCAATATTCATAATTATTTCCTATATTAGTAGTCGTTAATATATTGACATACTGCTCATTTATAACGTTACCGTCAATTCTCGGTAAATGGTTTATCCAGGTTAGTGAGTAATAACTGCTCAAATTCATTTGTGGGTATAGGTTTTGAGAATAAATAACCTTGAGCATAATCACAATCAATCGATTGTAATAATTCCAGTTGGGTCTGCGTTTCGACGCCCTCGGCAATAACTTTAATCCCTAAGGTATGAGCCATGACAATAATTGCTTTGCACAGTGTCAGATCATCTGAACCTGATTTTAAGTGACGGACAAAAGACTGATCTATTTTGATGTAGTCAATATCAAATTTCTTCAGATAGGCAAGCGATGAATAACCCGTGCCAAAGTCATCAAGGGCAACTTGAATGCCAGCATCACGAAAAAACAGTAAATTATCTTTAATCCAGTCATCGGATTTCATTAACACGCTTTCTGTGATTTCAATCACAATACCTTGGCCTTGTAAATTAAGTTTTGCTAGATAGGCACACCAGGTGTGACCAGCATTGTTTGAGCCACTATTAAATTGAACTGGTGATTTATTGACGCTAATTTGAAAATTGGGGTTATAGGTTTCACGCCATGATTTTGCTTGTTGAGCTGCTTGCTTAAATACCCAATCACCAATATCTTTAATAAGTCCAGTTTCTTCTGCAAGAGGAATAAATTCGGCTGGACTGATTAAACCTTTCTGAGGATGCTGTCAGCGGATCAATGCTTCTGCTTTATCAATGTGTCCGGTTTTAATCTGGATGATGGGTTGATAATACACGTCAAATTGCTGTTTTTTGATGGCCTCGTGCAAGCCTTTGACCAGCAAGGCCTTATTTTGCATTGCATCTTGCATAGACGAGGTGAAATAGTGGCTACGATTACGACCTGCTTCCTTAGCAGAATACATTGCCTGATCGGCATTTTTGAGTAGTGTTGTGAGCGATGTGGTGTCGTCTGGATAAAGTGTAATACCAATGCTGGCAGATAAATAAGACAGGTCGTTTCCTAATTGAAATGGTCTCGCTAACGCATGGAGAATTTTTTGAGCAATTAGATCGACGTCATTCGATGATATTACACCTGATAAAATAACAGTAAATTCATCGCCACCTAATCGAGCAACAGTATCGGTTTCTCGGATACAATTTTTAATACGTTGTGCAGCTTCCAGTAGAAGTGTGTCCCCCATATCATGACCTAAGGTATCATTCACTTCTTTGAAATGATCAATATCAAGCAGTAATAAAGCTAACAATTGATGTGTGCGTTCAGCTTTTTTGGTTTCTTGTAAAAGATGCTCTTGAAATAAACGGCGATTAGGTAGGCCAGTTAAGGCATCGTAATTCGCTTGATGCCAGATTAATTCCTCATTTTGTTTTTGCTGGGTGATGTTGTTGAAACTGACAACAGCACCAATAATATTGCCATCTTCAATAACAGGATCGCTGTAGTATTCGACGGGGAAGCTACTGCCATCTTTGCACCAAAATACTTCATCATTCACATGAGATCGAATGCCATGTTTGAATGAAGCATTGATTTTGCAGTCTTCAGATGGATAATCACTACCATCATTGTGAGTGTGATGTATTAGCTCATGGGCGTCTTTGCCGATAATTTCATCCACTTCATAACCTAGCATTTTAGCCCCTGCTGGATTTATGAAGGTAACTATGCCTTGGTTGTCGACCCCATAGAAGCCATCAGAAATCGAATCTAAAAGCAATTCAATACGCTGGTTTGCATATTGTATTGCATCCAACATTCGATTAATGTCCTTGCCGAGGATGCCAATCTCACTCATATCTTCAAGTTGAACGCGTTGATTTGTCTGCCCAGCATGTACTTGATTGGCGACCATGATGACGTGGTTGAGTTTTGAGGTTAATTTGCCTGATAGCCATCGTGCAATGGCAATAGTGATGGTAATGGCTAAAAATGCCATGAAAAAACCATATATGGCAACTTTGCGGAGGTTATTATTCAATTTATCTCGACCTAAACCAATACGAACCCAACCAATGTGTTGTTGGTTTGCCGTAATTGGAGTCACGATGTCTAAACTATGTTTAGTGTCTATTAGGGTGAGATTGGCGGGGGTAGACATTAAAAATTTTCGACTGATAGGGTCTGCCAGATAATGGCCAATGAGAGATGAATCATGTGATGCCATCACTCGTCCTTCAGGAGATAAGACCATGGCATAACGAAGTTCTGGATTAGAAATAGCCAATACAATTTCTTGTAACCCGACCACATCATCAGCCAATAACCAGGATGAACTACTCACTGAGATTGCTCGTGCCAATTCAAAGGTATGGTTGATACTTTGTTTCATCAAAAAGTCACGTTCATGTTGTATTATGTTGTAATTGAAAATCAACATGATAAGGCTTGTGACAGTAGCAAAAGCAAGCGTGAGTTGATTGCGGATTGAACTCCGCCACGCGTTAACTAAAGTAGATATCAGTGATTTCATCACTCGGGTTGGTCCGGAATAGCGTGATGGAAATCATCTAAAAAATTTTGCACAATCAAATAGTCGTCATCTGTTGCCAACTCAAAACGAGATAGTGACAATTGTGCCAGCATAGCCTGACCTAGTGGCGACTCGTGTAGGCGTGTAAGTAGTGTAGCAACACGTTGTACTAGTTGCGGTGGCATATCTTTACGGGCGACTAATCCATTATTAATGAGTGGTTCTGTTTGCCAGATCAATTCCAGTTGGTCGGCTTTATCAGGTTGTTGTTGCTGAAATGCCAGCCAAGGAATTGGCCATGTGGCAGCGGCAGAAACATGACCAAGGAAAACATTCATGATCGATGATTCTTGTGAACCCACATAAACATTTCTGATATCGTGATTGATATTCAGTCCATGGGTTTGCAGGTAGTACTGAGGCATCATCGTGGCAGCAAGTGCTGTTTTGGCAGGGTAGCTGACATTCTTCCCTTTCAAGTCAATCGGTTCTCGAATACCGCTGTCGCGGCGAACCAGGAAAATACCACGGAAATTATAATCATCGCCCATTTTGCCAAAAACCTGATAGCCATGCTGAAGTGAGTTTAGGGTTTGAAATGGGTTGGGTAATGCAAAATCAAATTTTCCTGCATAGAGTTTTTGGTCAAATTCTTGATAATTTCGAGAGGCTTCGACTCTGAATTCAGCATCATCTATATGCTGATTGATATAGGTCATGATTGGCCCATACAATTCATGTAAGCGTTTGGGATTGTGTAGCGGATGGATGCCAAATAGATAAATTGTGTTAGCACTGTCAGGCGCTTGTTCAGAAAATGAAGGTCGATACGCTGCTTGTTCCTGTTCGCATGCTGACAATGAGAATATGATCACTAAGCTGATAATGGTTTTAGCTAAAACATGAGTCATAAAACAGGCACTACAAAAAGAGTTATAGACCATTTTGCAGGCAAACGACGGGTAAGTAAAGCGCATTAATCAAGATCAAAGCGTGGTAATTTAGTCATTTTGGCAATAAATAAACGAACATTGTTATATATTGATGATGTTGTTATAAAAAACAGTGAAAACATAGAAGCGATGTCGCTTTATTGAGAACAGTTTTTAAAATACCGGGGTGAAAATGAAACAGCATTTTGTTACCTTTGGCATAAGTTGCATGTGAAATAGACCAAATTTTGGATAGAGTATGCTGAGCAAACGACTAATTGTGAACTGGTTTTGGATTAACGCTTGTCGTTTTTGCTTTTCACCTGCTACTCTTCGCGCACGTAAATTAATTTCAAAGCACAGCGATGACAAATGAATATAATGCCTCAGCGATTGAGGTTTTAACGGGTTTAGAGCCAGTTCAAAAACGACCGGGCATGTATACCGATACCACTCGGCCTAATCATTTGGCTCAAGAAGTTATTGATAACAGTATTGATGAGGCAGTTGCTGGCCATGCGCGTCAGGTTCAGGTTATTTTGCACCCTGATAACTCGCTTGAAGTTATTGATGATGGTCGTGGTATGCCGGTTGATATTCATCCTGAAGAAGGTGTGCCTGGTGTTGAGGTGATTCTTACGCGTCTCCATGCGGGTGGTAAATTTTCAAATAAAAATTATCAATTTTCAGGTGGCCTACACGGTGTAGGGGTCTCAGTCGTTAATGCCTTATCGTCGCGATTAGATGTCAAAATTCGACGTAATGCGACTGAATACGCCATTAGCTTCGCTCATGGTCTCAAAACCAGTGACTTAACAGAAATTGGGTCAGTTGGAAAACGCAATACCGGCACCACAGTGCGTTTCTGGCCAGAAGAATCTTATTTTGATGCGCCTAAATTTCAGGTCTCTCGCCTGCGTCATGTCTTGCGTGCTAAAGCCGTATTATGTCCCGGTTTAATTGTCACCTTTACTGATTTATCTGGTAAGGAAAAAACTGAAGATCGCTGGTGCTATGAAGATGGCTTAAATAGCTATCTATCAACAATGATGACTGATCAACCCTGTGTGCCGGCACACCCATTTGTTGGGCATATTGCAGGCGATAATGAAGAAGTTGATTGGGCATTGATGTGGCAATTGGAGTCAGGGGAAGAGTTGGCAGAAAGTTATGTCAATTTAATTCCGACCGCGCAAGGTGGCACCCATGTTAATGGACTTCGATCTGGTTTATTAGATGCCTTACGTGAGTTTTGTGAATTTCGAAGTTTATTACCTCGTGGCGTTAAATTATCGCCAGAAGATATCTGGAATCGTTGTTGCTACGTGTTATCAGTCAAATTACAAGATCCACAATTTTCAGGACAAACAAAAGAACGCTTGTCATCACGCCAATGTGCAGGGTTTGTTGCGAGTGCGGTTAAAGATGCCTTTAGTCTTTGGTTAAATCACCATGTTGACGATGGTGAAAAAATAGCTGATCTCGCAATCAGTAATGCTCAATCTCGATTAAAACAAGCGAAAAAAGTCATACGAAAACGGGTGCAATCCGGCCCAGCCTTACCCGGTAAATTATCTGATTGTTCATCTCAAGACGTGACTCGAACAGAATTGTTTTTAGTCGAAGGTGACTCTGCTGGTGGTAGTGCCAAACAAGGCCGTGATCGCGAATTTCAAGCAATCATGCCGTTACGCGGTAAGATTTTAAATACATGGGAAGTTGAATCAGGCCAAGTCCTGGCTTCGCAGGAAGTACATGATATTGCCGTAGCTGTCGGTGTTGACCCCGGTTCGGACGATTTATCCGGCTTACGTTATGGCAAAATCTGCATTCTGGCAGATGCCGATTCAGATGGTGCCCATATTGCAACTTTATTGTGCGCTTTATTTGTTCGGCATTTCAGGCCATTGGTTGAAGCTGGACATATCTGTGTAGCGATGCCACCACTCTATCGAATCGATGTTGGTAAACAGGTGTTTTATGCCTTGGATAACGATGAACAAAAAATTATTCTTGATCGGATTGAGAAAGACAAAATAAAAGGCAAAGTCGGTATCCAGCGGTTTAAAGGATTGGGTGAAATGAATCCATTACAACTGCGTGAAACCACAATGGCACCGGATACCAGACGCTTGATCCGACTGACCATTAGTGCCGAAGACGACACTATGATGATGATGGATAAACTACTTGCTAAAAAGCGTGCTGCTGATCGCAAAATTTGGTTGGAACAACACGGTGATTTGGCAACAATATGATGATATTGGCACTGTATCAGCACTGTATTAAGAGACATTTACAATGACTACTGTAATGGATGATTTAGAGCGACTTCCCGTACGCGACTTCACTGAAAAGGCCTACCTTGATTATTCAATGTATGTCATTTTAGATCGTGCCTTGCCTCATGTTGGTGATGGTTTAAAACCAGTGCAACGCCGCATCGTTTATGCGATGTCTGAATTAGGTTTAAGTGCTGCATCTAAACATAAGAAATCTGCCCGTACCGTTGGTGATGTTTTAGGTAAATATCACCCCCATGGTGATTCCGCCTGTTATGAAGCAATGGTGTTAATGGCACAACCATTCTCATATCGTTATCCGTTGATTGATGGGCAAGGTAACTGGGGATCGATGGATGATCCTAAATCGTTCGCTGCTATGCGTTATACCGAATCACGTTTAGCTCCTTATGCACAAAGTTTATTAAGCGAACTTGGCCAAGGCACGGTTGAATGGCAACCCAATTTTGATGGTTCGATGAATGAGCCGACGTTGTTACCAGCCCGCTTACCCAATGTGTTGCTCAATGGCGGAACAGGTATCGCGGTTGGGATGGCAACAGATATTCCACCACACAATTTACGAGAAGTAGTTAATGCCTGTCTTTTGTTACTTAAATCACCGAAAACCACATTAGATGAGTTGTTAGAACAAATTCAAGGGCCTGACTTTCCGACGGGGGGTGAAATAGTTTCGTCACGTGAAGAGTTATTAAAGCTGTATCAAACGGGTCATGGTTCGGTCAGGCAGCGTGGATGTTACGCCAAAGAAGAAGGCGAAATTATTATCAATGCATTGCCGTTTCAAACGTCAGGTGCAAAATTGATCGAGCAAATTGCAGGACAAATGCACAACAAGAAACTGCCAATGGTCGCTGATTTGCGTGATGAGTCAGATCATGAACATCCGGTTAGACTTGTTATCGTGCCACGCTCAAATCGCGTTGATGTTGATGGTTTGATGTCTCATTTGTTTGCGACTACTGATCTTGAACGTAGCTATCGCGTCAATATGAATATGATCGGTTTGGATGGTCGACCACAGGTTAAAAATCTGCGTGATTTATTAGTCGAATGGTTGGTATTTCGTACTGAAACAGTGCGTCGTCGTTTGCAATATCGATTGGATAAGATCATTGATCGGATGCATGTATTGGAGGGATTGTTAGTTGCCTATCTCAATATTGATGAAGTAATTGCAATCATTAGAACAGAAGATGAACCCAAGCCTGTGTTGATGGAACGATTTGGCATAAGTGAGCGTCAGGCTGAAGCGATTTTAGAGTTAAAATTACGCCATTTAGCCAAACTTGAAGAAATGAAAATTCGTTCTGAGCTGGATGACTTGGCTAAAGAACGAAAATCAATTGAATTATTGCTCAGTTCTGACACACGCCTAAAAACGCAAGTTCGTAAAGAATTAGAAGCCGATGCTGACAAGTTTGGTGATGACCGCCGTTCTGCCATTGTGTCTCGGCAAGCCGCCAAAGCCTTAAGTGAAACCGAGTTATTACCAACCGAACCATTGACAATCGTATTATCAGAAAGTGGCTGGGTGCGTGCTGCTAAAGGTCATGATGTTGATCCGGCATCTTTAAATTTCAGAACGGGTGACCGTTATGCCACATCGGTAAAAGCGCGAAGTAATCAACAGATCGTGTTTTTAGATACAACGGGTCGCAGTTATTCGTTGCCGGCACATACTTTGCCGTCAGCACGTGGACAAGGTGAACCGTTAAGCGGCAGATTACAAGCACCAGCAGATGCACGTTTTATAGCGGTATTAGCAGGAGAGCTGGATCAACCCTTATTGTTAGCTAACACAGCAGGTTACGGCTTTGTGACAACCCTAGACAATCTGTTAGCCAAGAATAAAGCAGGTAAAGCCCTATTTAATCTGCCTGATGGTGCTCAACTTTTAACGCCATTATGGATTGATACTATTGCAACAGATAGCCTTGCGGTAACAGCAGGAGATGGGCGTTTATTAGTGTGTGCAGCAAACGAAGTGCCTGTTATGAATAAAGGTAAAGGTGTTCGATTAATCAATATTCCACAGGCACGATTTAGTGCCGGTCAAGAATGGTTGCACTCAGTGACATGTGTACCTCAAGATCGCAGTATCACCTTACATGCAGGGAAGCGTCATTTAACCCTTAAACCTGCTGATCTTGCTCATTACAGTGGCGAACGGGGTAAGCGTGGTCATAAATTGCCACGTGGATTACAGAAAGTAACGCAAGTGGAATTGGCCGAGTAATTACAGCAGTATAATAATTCGATGATGCAACAAAATATAATAGATAAAAAAACCATTTCAGCAGTTATGTTGCAACAGGAGAGTAGTCACCCTTGGGCTGATAGCGTTTGGACATTAGCTGGCGTCATTCCTGGGTTATCACAAACACAATTAAGCCAACTTGAGTCAACAGGTAAGTTGCATTTCTGGCCGAATCTAGAACTTCAATTGCATGTATTGCATTGTGATGCTTATTATCAAAATCTGGTGTCTGCAAACCCTCAACTGTATTTGATCAGTCAACAGGATGATAGCAATACACCGTCACCGTTGTTAGTGACGGTTGATTTTGATGAGGCTGCATCCTACATGGAAACCGGTGCACAGGTATTTTATAGTGCCTTACCCGCAGCGTTAATATCATGGTTAGAAGCCTTTGTTTTGACACATTATCGACCAGAGAAACCTAAAAAACGTCAGCGCAAAAAATGGCATGATGGTAGTGAAAGTCGATGACAAAATCTGAGGACAATGAAGGATTTATATCACGTTGGTCACGACGTAAATTAGATGATGACGCTAAAACTGAACCCGAACCCGAACCTAGTGTCGCATCGGAATTGCCAGACGATTTTGATGATAAAGATTTATCTCAATCGGAAGAAGCTATACCGTCGGTAACTGATGAAGCGTTACCGATCTGGCAACAAAAAGATGCTGATCCCAAACTGAAAATAGCAGCGTTACGTGATTTATTTCATACCGCTGAATTCAATCAACGTGATGGTCTTAATGATTATGATCATGACTATACACAACAGTGGAAATTGGGTGATATTGTGACATCACAAATGAAACACATGATTAAACTAGCCCAACAAAAAAACGAACTGGGATCAGAATATTCAGCCAAAATAGACAACAGTCCAAGCGTGCCAGCACAAGTAGAAAATACAGCGCTACCAACAGATAACAACGAGGATGACAAGAGTGCATAACTCAATACAACAATTAGCTGTGATCGATATCATGCCAATTGATTTAGTTGAATTTAGTTCAAGTGGCAGACTGTTGATTGTTGGCAGCCAGGCACAAATTGACGCAGTAACACCTCACCTTGATGGTTTACAAATCACGTCATCACTAGACCAGCCAGATAGCATTACTGGTTGGTTGGGTAACTTTACGGTTGAACTTAAATCACAGACTTTGGCGTTTGATCTGATCCTGGATTTAATGCCAGAACCTACCATCTCAATTAAGGTTTTGCCGTTGGGGTATTTTGCGCCACAAGATAATCAACAAACATTAGCCGAGGCGTTACAGCAATTACCGGATCTTATCGGCATATTTGATAAACCTCGTTACTTTCAATATAAACCGTCAATTTGTGCACACTCTCGTCGTCAGGTAAAAGGCTGTCAACACTGTATAGACGCATGTCCTGCCGAGGCAATTAGTAGTTCAGGAGATACGGTCACAGTCAATCCGTCGTTATGCCAAGGTTGTGGAAGTTGTACTGCTGTTTGTCCGTCAGGTGCAATGACTTATGCCTTACCAGCACTGGATGTCAGCCTTAATCGTCTAAGAGTTATGCTAAAGGCGTATTTTGAACTTGAAACAGTGCCACCAATCTTGCTGATTCATGATGAAAATCATGGTCAAATGATGATAGAGACTATGGCTGATAGTTTGAGTCAAACAACAATCGCATTTTCTATTGAAGAAATTGGTGCTCTAGGCATGCCTTTTTGGCTGAGTGCATTAGCCTACGGTGTTGGTCATATTATTGTTTGGGATGCGGGTAGCCACAACGATCATGATTGGCTTGAACTTCAAAATGAAATATCAAAAACAAATGAGATGTTGACAGGTATTGGTTTTGATCAATCAATAAGCTGGTTTAGCGGCAATAACGTTGAGCAATTAACACAACAACTAAGCCAATCAGAAACGATAGTTATTGCTGAACGAGCACAATTTGCTGGTGTTGATGATAAACGTCGCATGATCACTATCGCATTAGATCACCTCCACAAACAGGCTCCAAAACCGATAGAACTGTTGCCATTAAATGACGGCGCTGCGTTTGGTGAGATTGAGATTGATAAACACGCCTGCACGTTATGTCTGTCATGTGTATCCGTTTGCCCAGTAGGTGCCGTGTTAGATGGTATTGATAAACCTCAGCTTAATTTTATTGAAGACTTATGTGTGCAATGTGGCATGTGTAGCAATGCCTGTCCTGAAAATGCCATCACCTTGAACCCACGCTATCTCTTTGATCGTGAGCAAGCGCGCAAGGTTCGACTTTTATACGAGGAACCGATATTTCATTGCATAGCATGTAATAAACCGTTTGCAACTCAGAAAATGATCACTACCATGACTGAAAAACTCAAAGGTCATGCCATGTTTCAGGGAGCAGCATTACAACGATTAAAAATGTGTGAGGATTGCAGAGTGAAAGCGATGTTTAAAGATGCTCAGGGACCAATGTAATGGCAGATGAAAATACACTTTGGCGAGCGCAAACCTATGCTTTATTGGCAACATTATTAAATGCCGCGCCACAGAAAATAGTATTAGAACAGTTAGCTGCTTTGGAGATAGTAGAGCCGGACAGTCCAATGGGGAAACAATGGTTGCAGTTGCGTGAGGCAGTCGAGCAAGTTGAACCAGAATCAATTTCAGATGAGTTTCAAGCATTGTTTATAGGCGTGACTCATGGCGAACTCATCCCTTATGGTTGTTATTACCAAACTGGATTCTTAATGGAAGAACCCCTGGCATTATTACGTTCTGACTTGGCTAAACTAGGTTTAGAAAGGCAACAAGAGGTGAGTGAACCTGAAGATCATATTGCAGCACAATGTGATGTGATGCGCCTTATCTTAATGGCTGAAGGCACACCTGTCGTGAGCGCACAGCAATTTTTTCAGCGCCATTTAGCCCCATGGGCAGAAAAATTCTTTGCTGATATGGTACAGGCAGAAAATGCAATTTTTTATCGCTCAGTTGGACACTTAGGTGAAACATTTATGCAATTAGAACAAAGCCTAATGACCTAAGCTACTTGCTTACAAGTGCATTGTGCGCGATACTCTACATATTATTTTTACAAAATAAAACAGCTATTTACGCACCATTTAAAGGGGATTTATACCCCGAATGGACGGGAGGAATTATGACTGATCAGCACACCATAAATAGAAGACAATTTCTTCGGAAAGTGACATCAACAGTGGCTAGCTCGGTAACGTTAGTTGCTGCCAGTTCTACGATAGCTAAAGCTAACGTTATTGATGTGTCCGAAAATAATGGCAAAGCTGCCGTACCTTCGACCAAGGGTTACCAACGGACAGAGCATGTTGATACCTATTATCAACTTGCCGACTTTTAAGCTGAGAATATAAAAATGAAATTGACTAAACGTGATTCCGTTGCCAGTACTAAAAACTCAGGACTTAATCGACGTAACTTCTTAAAGGGATCGGGTATTGCTGCTGGTGGCGCTGCTTTTATGAGTTTATTACCAACAGCAATGATTCAAAAAGCAGACGCAGCAGAAGGTAAACGCCATGCTTATGATGAAGGCGAAATCAAGAAAGTACGCAGCGTTTGTAGTCACTGTAGTGTAGGTTGTGGTGTGGTTGCTGAAGTGCAAAATGGGGTTTGGATTGGCCAAGAACCTAGTTTTGAGCACCCATTTAACCTCGGTTCTCATTGTGCTAAAGGTGCATCGTTGCGTGAACATGGTCATGGTGACAAACGGCTAAAATATCCAATGAAAAAAGTTGCGGGAAAATGGCAACGTATTTCGTGGGATCAAGCTATTAACGAAATCGGTGACCAAATGTTGGCGATTCGCGAGCAATCAGGTCCAGACTCTGTTTATTGGCTAGGTTCGGCGAAGCATAGCAACGAGCAAGCCTATCTGTTCCGTAAGTTTGCATCACTATGGGGTACAAATAACGTCGATCACCAAGCGCGTATTTGTCACTCGACGACAGTTGCTGGGGTTGCGAATACATGGGGCTATGGTGCCATGACTAACTCATACAATGATATTCATAATTCGAAAGCCGTGTTTATCATTGGTGCCAACCCAGCAGAAGCGCATCCTGTTTCCTTACAACATATTTTCAGAGCAAAAGAAAAAGGCGCGCCGATCATTGTCGTTGATCCACGATTCACCCGTACAGCAGCCCATGCTGATCATTATGTGTCTATCCGTCCAGGTACTGACGTACCCTTTGTTTGGGGTATGTTATGGCATATTTTCCAAAATGGGTGGGAAGACAAAGAGTTCATTAATCAGCGTGTTTACGGTATGGATGAAATCCGTAAAGAGGTGGCTAAATGGACACCTGCTGAAGTTGAACGGGTCTCTGGTGCCAAAGAAGCTGATGTACTGAAAGCGGCACAAACCATGGCTGAACATCGTCCGGGTACGCTTGTTTGGTGTATGGGGGGGACGCAACATACTATTGGTAATAACAATACTCGTGCCTATTGTATCTTCCAGTTAGCCCTTGGCAATATGGGGGTATCTGGTGGCGGTACTAATATTTTCCGTGGTCATGACAATGTTCAAGGTGCAACCGATTTAGGTGTGTTATCGCATTCATTGCCGGGTTATTACGGCTTGTCTGAAGGTGCTTGGAAGCATTGGGCAAAAGTATGGGATATTGACTACGAGTGGATAAAAAATCGTTTTGATCAGGCCGAATATGATGCCGAAGGCGGTAAAAAACAGAGTCCGATGTATAGCAACGGTATTCCTGTTTCGCGTTGGATCGATGGTGTTTTGGAAGATAAAGAAAACATTGACCAAAATGATAATATTCGAGCGATGGTGTTATGGGGGCATGCTCCAAACAGTCAGACGCGTGGGCCTGCAATGAAAGAGGCGATGGAGAAACTTGATCTTATGGTCGTAGTCGATCCCTACCCATCTGTCTCGGCCGTAATGAGTGATCGCCAGGATAATCTTTATTTGTTGCCGGCATCAACACAGTTTGAAACCTATGGTTCATTAAGTTCTTCAAATCGTTCAATGCAATGGCGCCATAAAATTATTGAGCCTTTGTTTGAGTCGAAGCCAGATCATGTGATTATGCATAAATTTGCGACCAAATTAGGTTTTGCAGACCAACTGTTTAAACATATTCAGGTTAATGGTGAGGAGCCATTAATCGAAGACATTACCCGCGAATTTAACAAAGGTATGTGGACGATTGGCTATACCGGACAAACACCTGAGCGTATGAAGTTGCAATCAGAAAACTTGCATACATTCAATAAGACCACATTAAAAGCAGAGGGTGGTCCATGTGATGGTGAATATTATGGTTTGCCATGGCCTTGCTGGGGTACTGCTGAGATGAAACATCCGGGTACACCATTGTTATATGACACCAGTAAACCGGTTGCTGAAGGAGGTTTAACCTTCCGTGCTCGCTTTGGTGTCGAACATGAAGGCAATAATTTATTGGCTGAAGGTTCATTTTCTGCTGGTTCAGAAATTGAAGATGGTTATCCAGAATTCACAGCAGATATGTTGAAGAAACTAGGCTGGTGGGATGATTTAACTGCCGATGAAAAAGTGGCAGCCGAAGGTAAAAATTGGAAAACAGATTTATCAGGTGGTATTCAACGTGTTGCTATTAAACATGGTTGTGCGCCATTTGGTAATGCCAAAGCACGTGCCATCGTGTGGCAGTTTCCTGATCCTGTGCCAATTCATCGTGAGGCTTTGTATACCAACCGTCGTGATTTGGTTGAACAATATCCAACTTATGAAGATCGTAAGAGTTTTTATCGCCTGCCAACACAGTATGGTTCGATTCAAGCAATCGACCACACTAAAGAGTTTCCATTAGTAATGACCAGTGGTCGTCTAGTCGAATATGAAGGTGGTGGTGAAGAAACACGCTCAAATCCATGGTTGGCAGAATTACAACAAGATATGTTTGTTGAAATTAATCCAGCTGACGCCAATGATGCCGGTGTAAAACATGGCGAACAAGTGTGGGTAGATGGACCTGAAGGTGGATCAATTAAAGTCATGGCCTTCGTAACACCTCGCGTTGGTCGCGGAGTTGTGTTTATGCCATTCCATTTTGGTGGACATTATCAAGGTAAAGACTTAACCGACAATTATCCAGAAGGTACCGTACCGCATGTCTTAGGTGAATCATGTAATACAGTATTTACCTATGGATATGATTCCGTAACTCAGATGCAAGAGACCAAAGTGTCGCTTTGCCGAATTCGTGCCGCATAGGGGATTAGAACAATGGCTAGAATGAAGTTTTTGTGCGATGCCGAACGTTGTATTGAATGTAATGCCTGTGTCACCGCCTGTAAGAACGAACATGAAGTACCGTGGGGTGTAAACCGTCGTCGGGTTGTGACATTAGATGATGGTGTGCCCGGTGAGAAATCCATTTCCGTTGCCTGTATGCATTGTAGTGATGCACCGTGTCAGGCGGTGTGTCCAGTTGATTGTTTTTACACAACCGAAGATGGCGTGGTATTGCACGATAAAGATATGTGCATTGGCTGTGGTTATTGTTTTTATGCCTGTCCATTTGGCGCGCCACAATATCCACAACAAGGTGCATTTGGTTCACGTGGCAAAATGGATAAATGTACCTTCTGTGCTGGTGGTCCTGAACCAGACAATTCTGCAGAAGAATTGGAAAAATATGGTCGTAATCGCCTAGCTGAAGGTAAATTGCCATTATGTGCTGAAATGTGCTCTACCAAAGCACTGTTAGCTGGTGATGGTGATGTGGTGTCGGATTTATTCCGCAACCGCGTTGTGCGTCGAGAAGGTCGCCCTGAAGTCTGGGGCTGGAATACAGCATATAAAGATTAATCATGAAATATATTTTTTTATTAGTATCAACAGTGATGTTGAGTGCGTGTTATGAAGATGCTGCTGTCACAATCCATGAGCCTGGTGTTTATAAGGGCAAAGTTGATATTCATGCTTTGACAGCACAAGAACGTGAAGTGGTTTTAGCTAAACGTTTTAAGCAGGTCCAAACTGATCGTTAGTGGGTAGAGATATGTCATCAAACAGCTCAATTACAAAACGAAAAAAAATGATGGTGTGGACTGGCATAGCAATGCTATTGGCAATTTTTTTGTTACCAATGACTGGCTATATTAGTACCGGATTTGCGACGGCAGATGAGCAGGCACAACACACTAACCCTCGAGCTGATTACTGGCGACAAGTCAGAGATAACACCAATGGCTATTCGGCGGTAAAAGGCCGTGAAACCAATGAGCTCATTCAGGGTTCAGGTGAAACATGGCGACAATTACGTAATGGCCCTGTTGCACTTATCGGTAGTGGCTTATTGATCTTCACATTGGCAGTGTTAACGGTGTTTTATGTCTGGCGAGGCAAAGTTGAATTAACTCATCCCAGAACAGGTAAGACCATTGAACGATGGACATTAAATGAACGCCGATTGCATTGGGTAACAGCGGGGTTGTTTGTTATATTAACGGTGACAGGATTAAGTTTATTATATGGTCGTGCTGTGCTAATCCCGCTATTTGGACATCATGGATTTGCAGCCTATGCCGATCTTGCCAAATGGTTTCATAATATCTTAGGCCCGTTATTTATGATTGGTTTGATCCTTATGATTGTGAACTGGGCTAGCCTAAATTTATTTAACCGCATTGATCTTGAGTGGTTCAAACAATATGGTGGCATGGTTGGTGATAGTCATCCTTCAGCAGAAAAATTGAATGCCGGTGAAAAACTATTTTTCTGGTGTTTAGTGTTTGCAGGTATATTTCTGTGTCTATCGGGTTTAGTGCTCGATTTTCCAAACTTTAATCAAGAACGAGAGCTTATCCAATTATCACATCTGATTCATGTGGTGACGGCAATAGGTTTAATTGCATTTTCATTAGGTCATATCTATATCGCTACCATTGGTACTGAAGGTGCATTAGAAGGTATGGTGACTGGTCAGGTTGATACAGCCTGGGCAGAACAGCACCATGACTTGTGGGCGAAAGAAGTTATGAATAAAGAACCCGATTCGCATTAAGAACCCGATACACATTAAGAATAAGTGAACTTCGATTAGAAAAACCCGTATCCCAATAAATGATACGGGTTTTTTTATGGTTCAGTCGCTTTCAGCAGAGACCACGGTGAAAGATCAACAGACCCCAGTAGTGCAATTGCACGTTCAGGAACATAACCATAATAACAAGGTCTCAGGCAGGGTATGATAATGCGATTGTGTATCAATTTAGTGCCTGAGCTAGCTCATGTTATGGTGAGTTGAACCGCTAATTAATTTAGGTGTGGAAATGACGGATTCCGATTTGAATGAAAGTGAGATATTACGGACGGTTTTTTTTGTTTCTGATCGTACCGGTCTCACTGCTGAAAATTATGGTAGAACCCTATTGGCTCAATTTCCTGGGCAACGTTATGAAACCTTAACTTTATCGTTTGTTGATACCTTGCAAAAAGCCATAGTCGCCAGTAATAGAATAAACGATGCCTATAAAAAATCGGGAAAGAAACCCATCGTATTCAGTACATTAGTTGATGAAAATGAACAACGAATTCTTGAAAGTAGCGATGCTCGTATCATTAATCTGTTCAATGCCTTTTTGGAGCCCTTAGAGCTAACGTTCGGTGAAGTTTCTGCTCATAGTCAGGGATTGTCGCGCGGAAATTGTGGGATATTTGGCAATATCAATTATCAAAAACGACTTGATGCGATTGATTATTCTTTATCGCATGATGATGGTGTACGTTACGATCAATATGACGAAGCTGACGTTATTTTAGTGGGTGTGTCACGTTGCGGTAAAACGCCTACCAGTTTATATCTGGCGATGAACTTTTCACTTAAAGTGAGTAATTATCCATTGACTGAAGAAGACTTGGATAAGGATACTCTGCCCGACTTTCTACTCAAGCATAAACAGAAGCTTGTTGCTCTGACTATAAAAGTTGTACCTTTAAGCAAGATACGTAGAGCACGTCGCCCTAACAGTGACTATGCATCACTTAAAGTCTGTGAACGCGAAGTTAAAATTTCAGAAGCAATGTTTGCTCATGCAGATATCCCTGTATTTGATACGACGGATACTTCTATTGAAGAAATAGCCAGTAATGTCGTTCAGGCAATGGGGTTTGGGTTAGCAGAAAATGGACTCTAACAAGCTTGGAACTAACCAGATTAATGAGATCTATACGAGGACTTTAACAATGATTGAGTATGTAGTCGAATTGAACCGATTGAGCATGGATGATGTCTCCAGAGTGGGCGGAAAAAATGCATCATTGGGCGAAATGCTACAAAATCTGGCACCGCTCGGTGTGTCAGTGCCGGGTGGTTTTGCAACAACTGCCGCTGCCTATCGTGAGTTCCTTGTTCAAGATGGATTAAAAGATAGAATTGCTGAGCGCTTAGTTCATCTAGATATTACCGATATTCCAGCATTGCAGGCAGCAGGTAGCGATATTCGAGGCTGGATCAACGAGGTACCATTTCCTGCTGAAATGGAAAAAGCCATTGATCAAGCGTATGCAAAATTAGAACAAGAATACGGCCAAGAAGCAACATGGGCCGTACGTTCATCTGCAACAGCAGAAGATTTACCCGATGCTTCTTTTGCTGGACAACAAGAAACGTTCTTGAATGTATCTGGCCTAGCCAATATCAAGCAATCGATTCGTGAAGTGTTTGCCTCTTTATTTAACGATCGAGCAATTTCATATCGTGAGCATCAAGGTTTTGATCATGAAGAGGTTGCGTTATCAGCCGGTATTCAAAAAATGGTGCGTTCTGATATCGCAAGTTCAGGTGTTGCCTTTAGTCTTGATACAGAAAGTGGTTTCCGCGATGTTGTGTTCATTACAGGTAGTTATGGTCTTGGTGAAATGGTGGTGCAAGGCGCAGTTAATCCAGATGAGTTTTATGTACATAAACAAACATTGGCAGCAGATCGCCCAGCAGTATTACGTCGTACATTAGGTCAAAAAGCGATCAAAATGATCTATTCTGGTGAAGCAAGCAATCCGGTTAAAACGGTTGAGGTCAATCCGGAACAACGTGTGTTATTTTCATTAACCGATGATGAAATTGAAACCTTGGCAAAAATGGTTGTTACGATTGAACAACATTACAAACGACCAATGGACGTTGAATGGGCCAAAGATGGTAATGATGGTCGAATCTATATTGTTCAAGCTCGTCCTGAAACAGTCCAAAGCCAACAAGAAAATGTGATTGAACAATATATTCTTAAAGAACGTAGCAAAGTATTAGCAGTTGGGCGTTCTATTGGTAAAAAAATAGGTAAAGGTCGGGTTAGATTATTCAACAATCTTGAGCAAATGGATCAATTCGAACAAGGTGATGTATTACTGACTGATATGACTGATCCTGATTGGGAACCAATCATGAAAAAATCGTCGGCTATTATTACTAACCGTGGTGGTCGTACCTGTCATGCTGCCATCATAGCGCGTGAACTTGGTGTGCCAGCGGTGGTAGGGTGTGGCGATGCGACAGAATCAGTAGTGGATGGGTCTGATGTTACCGTATCGTGTTCAGAAGGTGATGAAGGTCATATCTATGCAGGACTATTGGATTTTGAACATAACATTCGTCACATGAATGCAATGCCAGAAATTCCTGTCAAAATAATGATGAATGTGGGTAATCCTGATCGTGCATTTACATTTGCTCAATTACCTAATGATGGTGTCGGTTTGGCTCGGTTAGAGTTCATTATTAATAATATGGTGGGTATTCATCCAAAAGCCTTAATCAATGCCGATAAAATGGGTGATGATGTTCAAAAAATCATTTATGATAAAACCACTGCCTATGGTGATCCTGTTGAATATTATGTAAGCCGAATTGCCGAAGGTGTGTCAACAATTGCAGCGTCATTTAGCCCTAAAAAAGTCATTGTTCGCTTATCTGATTTTAAATCAAATGAATATGCCAACCTTGTTGGGGGGGCTAACTTTGAACCTCATGAAGAAAATCCGATGATTGGCTTTAGAGGGGCATCACGCTATATCTCAGACGGGTTCAGAGACTGTTTTGAGCTTGAGTGTAAAGCGATGAAACGTGTGCGTGATGACATGGGCTTTACTAATGTCGAGCTGATGATTCCTTTCGTTCGGACAACGGCAGAAGCTGCCGCTGTTATTGAGATCATGAAAGAAAATGGTCTTGAACGAGGTAAAAATAAACTGCGTATTATTATGATGTGTGAATTACCGTCAAATGCAGTTTTAGCCTCTGAGTTTTTAGACTATTTTGATGGTTTCTCAATTGGCTCAAATGATATGACCCAGCTAACACTAGGCTTGGATCGTGATTCTTCATTAGTCGCTAATTCGTTTGATGAGCGCAATCCTGCTGTTTTGGCAATGTTGGATATGGCGATCACCGCCTGTAAAAATGCCGGTAAATATATTGGTATTTGCGGGCAAGGACCGTCTGACCATCCTGATTTTGCTAAATGGCTGTTGGATAGAGGTATTAGCAGTATTTCCTTAAATCCTGATACGGTTGTGTCAACGTGGCAAGATTTGGCTAAATAATTGCGTCATTCCCAAGCGGGAGCATGGCAACGAGGCATAATTTTGCAGCAAGGGAGAATATCTCGTTCCCACGGTTCTCCGTGGGAATGGATAACGAGTGATAATCATCTTGTTTTGACATTGTTGTATCTCTGGATAACATTGATTTTGATCTGGATCATATACCGGACTACAATTGGCGGGCTAATATCAACCAAAGATTTGTATTTGTAATAGTAAATAACCTTTAGGAGCAAGTAATGCCTTTAACGCACCACCCATTATTAAAAGAATTCCCAGAATATAAAGACAAAATTCACAGTTTAAAAACCTCTAATAATTATTTTCATCATTTGATGGAGCGTTACGAAGCTATTGATAAGCAGATCTTTCGTATTGAGAGTGGTGAAGAACCAACCAGTGATGAATATGTAAATCATCTTCGTAAAGAGCGAGTAGGCATTAAAGACGAGTTGTATAAACTTGTCATTGCCTAATAGAGCATGTAGGGCAGATTAACAGACAGTCAAAAAGCCCCCAGATAATGTTATTTGGTGGCTTTTTTTATCTAATAGCTATAAGTCTAAGGGCTACTGAGCGCTGTTTCTTATCCAGTATCCAGTGGCTGATACAAGCACACAACAACCCACAACAGCAACGATAATGACTCGTCAGTAGAGTATGAGAATCAGTGAGGCAAGGCAAATACAGGTCTTAGATAAAAATGAGCGTCTTTGTTTACGAACAGGGGAGACTGTGCAGTTATTATGTTGAGTAACCCTAGTTCTGTAATGTGTTTCTTTTTAATGAATTGATTATACTACTGCGATAACGACACTATATTTTGCAGCAAGAGAGAATATTAATGAGTGATCAAAAACTCAGTGCTACCAAAGCCGGTAACAAACTGAAGATCCCGCGTTCAGCAGGAAAAGGCAGACAAGTTGATGCCAAGGCCTTGGCTGAGGTTCAAGCTTTATTAGGTGAACAATCCAGACAAAAAGATCTGTTGATCGAGCATTTGCACAAGATTCAAGATACCTATAAACATATTTCTGCTGCTCATTTAGTTGCGCTTGCTCGTGAAATGAAGCTGTCAAAAGCGGAAGTGTATGAAGTTGCAACTTTTTACCACCATTTTGATGTAATTAAAGAGGGTGATACACCACCGCCAGCGTTAACTGTTCGTGTCTGTGAATCATTGACCTGTGACATGATGGGCGCACAAGCGTTAATTTCATCATTAGAGTCTGGCTTAGGTGAGCAGGTGCGGGTGCAACGTGTGCCTTGTATTGGTCGATGTGATAAAGCCCCCGTTGCTGTTGTTGGAATGCATCCAATTGAACATGCAAACACGCAAAGCGTGACCGAAGCTGTTAATAACAATGCTATCGAACCAGAAGCTTTATCACCGATCGATTACGATACTTATCTCGATTCTGATGGCTATAGCACTTACCGCCTTTGTATCAACGGCACTTATAACGTCGAAAAAGTGCTTGATGCTATCGATAATTCTGGTCTTAGAGGTTTGGGTGGTGCCGGTTTCCCTGCCGGACGCAAATGGCGAATCGTACGCGAGCAACCTGAACCTAAATTGATGGCGGTTAATATTGATGAAGGTGAGCCAGGTACATTTAAAGATAAATATTATTTAGAACGCGACCCTCATTGTTTTCTGGAAGGTATGTTGATTGCCGCTTGGGCGACGGGGATCGACGAAATATACATTTATTTACGCGATGAATATGCGGCTATCCGAGTAATGCTGGAGCAAGAACTTGCAAAACTAAAAGCCAATCCACCTGTCGACAAATTACCAGCGCTTCATTTGCGTCGTGGTGCTGGGGCTTATATTTGCGGTGAAGAATCAGCCATGATCGAGTCAATTGAAGGCAAGCGTGGTATGCCAAGACTTCGTCCTCCTTTTGTTGCCCAGGTAGGTTTGTTTGGTCGTCCGACTTTAGAACACAATATGGAATCACTGTATTGGGTGCGAGCCATATTAGAAAAAGGGCCAAGTTGTTTGACCGATCATGGTCGTAATGGTCGGGTGGGCTTACGTTCATTTTCAGTTAGTGGTCGTGTCAATAAACCGGGGGTTCATTTAGCCCCAGCAGGTATTACCATACGTGAGCTTATTGATGAATATTGTGGTGGTATGCAGGACGGTCACGACTTTTATGGCTATTTCCCAGGTGGTGCTTCTGGCGGTATTTTACCGGCTTCAATGGGCGATATACCCTTAGATTTTGATACCTTGAATCAATATGGTTGTTTTATTGGTTCTGCTGCGGTGGTTGTTTTTTCAGATAAGGATAAAGCACGAGACTTGGCAGTCAATGCCATGAAATTCTTTGAAGAAGAGTCATGTGGACAATGTACGCCATGCCGAGTGGGTACAGCCAAAGCTGTTACTTTAATGCAACAACCCGAGTGGAATCAAAATCTGCTTGAAGAATTATCAGAAGTCATGATCGATGCGTCCATTTGTGGTTTGGGCCAAGCAGCGCCGAATCCACTGCGATCTGTAATGAAATACTTTTCTGATGAATTAAAAGCAGAGGAGTTGAAATAATGGCTATTAATCCTAAACAATTAGAACAGACCATTAGCTTTACTTTGAATGGTCAGACTGTCGAAGCCTATGAAGGCGATACCTTACTTGAAGTTGCCAAACAACAAGGCATTGACGTTCCCCACTTATGTTATTCGGATAGACAAGGTGCTGATGGTAACTGTCGCGCCTGTGTGGTTGAGATTGATGGTGAGCGTGTTTTGGCACCATCGTGTTGTCGTTATCCATCTGAGGGTATGAACGTTCAAACCAATAGTGAACGAGCTGTTAAGTCTCAAAAAATGGTGATCGAATTACTCAAATCAGATGTATCAGAGCAGCCACATACATTACATTCAGAGTTGGATTATTGGGCAACCAAGCTTGATCTTGGTTTGCCACGTTTTGAAGCCAGACACCAACCTAAAACCGATGCATCTCATCCCGCTATTACCGTCAATATGGATGCCTGTATTCAGTGTACGCGCTGTCTACGTGCGTGTCGTGATGAGCAAAACAATGATGTGATTGGTTTGGCTATGCGTGGGTCGCATGCACAAATTGTGTTTGATCTTGATGATCCTATGGGTGAAAGTACCTGTGTTGCCTGTGGTGAATGTGTAGAAGCCTGTCCAACAGGTGCTTTAATGCCAGCGAATGAGGTCGGCATGCTGGAACCCGATCGTAAAGTAGACTCGGGCTGTCCTTTCTGCGGTGTTGGTTGTCAAATGACTTACAACATTAAGGATGACAAAATTATTTATGTTGAAGGTCGTGATGGCCCTGCAAACCACGGTCGTCTGTGTGTTAAAGGTCGTTATGGTTTCGATTATGTTCACCATCCACATCGCTTAACCAAGCCTTTAATTCGTCGTGACGATGCACCAAAATCTGCCGAGTTTTCGATGGATCCAAATGATGTTAACAAGATTTTCCGTGAAGCATCATGGGAAGAAGCGTTAGATCTCGCAGCCAATGGTTTTAACAAAATACGTGACGAGCAAGGACCCAATGCCTTAGCCGGTTTTGGTAGTGCTAAAGGTAGTAATGAAGAAGCTTATTTATTCCAGAAATTAGTCAGAACAGGCTTCAAAACCAATAATGTCGATCACTGTACGCGACTTTGTCATGCCTCATCGGTTGTGGCGTTATTAGAATGTTTAGGTTCTGGTGCGGTATCAAACCCAGTAGCTGACGTTGAAAAAGCCGAAGTGATAATCATTATCGGTGCCAATCCAACGGTGAATCACCCCGTCGGTGCAACATGGATGAAAAATGCCATCCGTAAGGGCACTAAACTGATTTTGATGGATCCTCGAACTACGGAATTATCTCGTCAGGCAACACATCATTTAGCCTTTAAGCCTGGCAGTGATGTACCGATGTTGAATGCAATCATGCATGTCATTATCGAAGAAAATTTAACTGCTCCAGAGTTTATTGCAGAGCGTACCGAAGGTTTTGATGCAATGAAAGCCCATTTGAAGGCATATACGCCTGAGTTGATGGCACCGATATGCGGCATTCCTGCTGATACCTTGCGTCAAGTTGCACGTTTATATGCTACATCCCAAGGATCTATGATCCTATGGGGAATGGGGGTATCTCAGCATGTGCACGGTACAGATAATGCGCGTTGTTTGATTTCATTGGCATTAATGACTGGTCAAATTGGTCGTCCAGGTACTGGTTTGCATCCTTTACGAGGTCAAAATAATGTACAGGGTGCGTCTGATATGGGGCTGATCCCTATGGTTTTCCCTGATTATCAGCCGGTTAGTGACGAACAAGCCCATGCCTATTTTGAAGAATTATGGGGCTGTGAGTTAGATAATAAGCCTGGTTTGACTGTTGTCGAAATCATGCATGCGATTCACCACAAAACCTTAACAGGTTTGTATGTACAGGGTGAAAATCCTGCAATGTCAGATCCTGATACTAATCATGCACGTCAATCGATGTCAGAGCTTCAACATTTAGTCGTGCAAGATATCTTCCTGACCGAAACAGCGTATCTGGCAGATGTTGTGTTACCTGCATCTGCCTATTCTGAAAAAACAGCTACCTTTACTAACACAGATCGATTGGTTCAGTTAGGTCGACAAGCCGTTCCACCTCCAGGTGATGCGCGCCAAGATCTTTGGATCATTCAAGAAATGGCAAAACGTCTAGGTCTTGATTGGAATTACAAAGATTCTGCTGACGTGTTTGAAGAGATACGCAAAGCAGTACCGACAATGGCAGGTATGACATGGCAGCGTTTAGAGCAAGAAGGTGCTATTGTTTATCCTTGTTTAAAAGAAGGTGATCCGGGGCAAGATGTTATTTTTACCGAGACCTTTGAACGTGCTAATGGTTTGGGTAAATTTGTGCCGGCAGATATTGTTCCGCCAGCAGAACGTCCTGATGAAGAATACCCGTTTGTATTAATTACAGGTCGTATGTTAGAGCATTGGCATACTGGTTCAATGACACGTCGTTCTAATGTGCTAGATGCGATAGAGCCAGAAGCAGTCGCAACGATTAACCCAATAAGCTTGGATGAAATGGGGGTAAAACCGGGTCAAATGATTACCTTGTCAACACGACGGGGGTCAATATCAATGATTGCTCGTGCTGATGAGGCAGTTCCTACAGGTGCAGTATTTATGGCATTCTGCTATTACGAAGCAGCGGTCAATAAACTGTCAAATGCAGCATTAGATCCTGCAGCCAAGATCCCCGAGTTTAAATATTGTGCAGTTAAGATCACTCCGGGTGGAGAGCAAATGCAATTCCACAGTTATGGCGGTGGTCAATCTAATAACAAACTGATGTAAAAATAAGGAAAGCCGATTATTAATCGGCTTTTTATTATGGTTAGATATCTATTTGATCGATAAACTTGTATTCATTCTTAACCAAAGGAATATGAATGCGGTTACCTGAACATACTGCTGAAATACAAGCCTATCAGGATACTGGATATGATATTGCGCTTAAAAGTAAGGGGTGTTGGACTGTTAATAGCATCCACAATGTTGTTGAATCCTTAGCTGATTTTTGTCAAAAGTATAAAAATAGTACTATTTTGTGGGATGTTTCGGCTATTGAGGAGATAGATTCGGTAGGCATGATGGTTTTTATTAGGTATTACGATCAACTGCTGACTAATAAGTGTAGCGTCACGCTTAAAGGCGTAACTCAAAAACATCAACGACTCGATACCTTAGTAAGACAACATAGTGTTTCTGCCTTAGAGAAAAACACGCTCCCACATAAAAATTATTTGCTATCACCATTTCATTCTGTAGGAAAATGGGTGGTGGGCCTAGTGACAGAGCTTATATTATTTATGACTTTTTTTGGTGAAAGTTCACTGATTTTCTTTAAGTCACTGATGCATCCCTCACGCATTCGTTATGCTGCCATTGTAAAAAATATTGAACAGGCAGGTTTACATGCACTGCCTATTGTGGCGCTAACCAGTTTTTTGATTGGTATTGTTATAACCTATCAGGCCGCTGTTCAGTTAGAGAAATTTGGCGCTAATATCTTTATCGTTGAAATGATTAGTATTTCTGTCACCAGAGAGTTAGCACCACTGATTACCGCTATTGTGGTTGCTGGTCGTACTGGATCATCCTATACAGCACAATTAGGCGTGATGAAAATAACAGAAGAAATAGATGCTATGAAAACGATGGGCTTTAATCCTTATCATTTTCTGGTTATACCTCGTATTTTAGCCTTGATGATTACTTTACCTTTATTAGTTTTCTTTGCTGACATTATTGCTATTTTCGCGGGCATGTTAATTTCTGAAATTCATCTGCAATTATCATTTTCTGAGTTTTTACATCGCTTGCAGAATGTCTTAGATATGAAACACGTCTGGATCGGCATAATCAAAGCCCCTGTCTTTGCCATCTTGATTGCGATGGTCAGTTGTTTCCGTGGTTTTCAGGTTGAGAAAAATTCTGACAGCATCGGCCGTTACACAACGATAAGTGTGGTCAATGCAATTTTTTTAGTTATTGCCTGTGATGCTATATTCTCTGTGATTTTAACCGAGCTTGGCATATGAGTGATCCTGTGATTACGGTCAAAGATATAGTCACGCAATTTGGTGATAACCGAGTGCACGATGGGGTGAGCCTTCATATTAATAAGGGTGAAATATATGGTTTATTAGGTGGTAGTGGTTCTGGAAAATCAACCTTGTTAAAAGAGATGATCCTGTTGCTACAACCTCAATCGGGAGATATCACTATTTTCGGTCATAGCGTCATTAATAGTACCGAGAGTGAAAGAGACTTGTTGCGACAACGTTGGGGGATTTTGTTTCAAAATGGTGCACTTTATTCTTCTTTGACCGTGGCAGAAAATATAGCGATTAGTCTAAAAGAATATACCAATATACCGATGACATTGATCAATGATATAGTCAGAATGAAAATTGATATGGTGGGATTGCCGGCGCATGTTAAAGATTTTTATCCAGCTGAATTAAGTGGAGGGATGGTCAAACGTGCATCATTGGCTCGGGCTTTAGCACGTGATCCGAAATTACTGCTTTTGGACGAGCCAACCTCAGGTTTAGATCCTATTGGAGCAGAATCCTTTGATCAACTTATACTTGAGCTTCGAGCAATGCTCGATTTAACGGTTGTGATGGTGACACATGATTTGGATTCAATAGTAAACACGGTTGACCGACTAGCCGTACTAGCACGTAAAAAAGTGGCTGCACAAGGGACGCTAACTGAGGTTTGTCAGAACCCTGAACCAGATATAAAAGCTTTTTTTGGTGGCAAGCGTGGACAAGCGCGCTTACATCAAAAAATCTGGAATGATGTTAATGGAAAGTAAACTTAACTACACAGTTGTAGGACTATTTGTTACCTCACTGTTAGCAGGTTTAATAGTGTTCGCTTATTGGCTGGAAAAACATGAAGGTAATCAGAAATATGATTATTATTATGTTTACATGACAGAGTCTGTCTCTGGTTTGAGTATTGATGCATCAGTTAAATATTTGGGGGTTGATGTTGGCTCTGTAGTTGGTATTACTATCAACCCAACTAATTCTGAACAAGTACAACTTCTTCTTAAAATCAAACAGGGCATTCCTGTTAAATTAGATACCAAAGCAACGCTTAGATTTTATGGTGTGACAGGGCTCGCATTTCTAGAATTAATGGGGGGAGGCAATGACTCTCCAACGCTTAAGCAAGATCAAAGTGATGACATTCCTGTTATTCAGGCATCGGCATCTACATTTTCTAATATTGAAAGTACATTAAATTCACTTGCTGAAAACTCAGCAGATGTTTTAAAAAAAATTGATCGTTTATTAAGTGATGATAATTTAGTGCATGTCAATGAAATCTTACTTGAGACTAAATCTTTACTGACAGAACTGAGGCAGCAACAACCTAAAATTGCTCATTTAGTTGATGCTGGAATGCGTGCAGGACGAAGTATGGAAGAGGCATTTGAGCAGGTCACACTTGCTGCAAATAATGTTGCCGATATGACTAAAGCCTTAGAAAAAAATGGCAACGTCATCGAAAATCAATTTGCTCTAACATTAAATGAAATTGACGCTGCTTCAAATAGTATTGAGAAAATGGCGACTAGTTTTAACGCTAATTATTCTAATCTTGGTCACAAGGTCAGTGATGAGGTGGAGCAGAGTTTAATAGTATTTAGGCAATTACTTTACCAAATCGACAGTTTAGTTATTGAGCTGCGAGATGCGACCAGAAGCATTGAAGATAGTCCAAGTGATTTATTATTTAAACGTAGTCAAGCTAAGTTAGGACCTGGCGAGGAGGCTAAAGGTGAATAATCAATTATGGTTTATGCTGGTAGTCATCGTTGTCAGTTTGACCGGATGTAGCCTTATTAAGACAACACCAGGTCAGCCAATTGATATCTATACGCTGGCACCAATGGCACTGGCACAGAGTATGCCAGTAGAAGATAAAGCAGATAATGCCTTGGTGTTGGCACTATCACCCCTGCGTAGTTCCAGAGGCTTGATGAGTTCAGATATTATATATCGAGATAGTCAGTATGGCTTTGATAGTTATGCTTATAGTCGCTGGAGTGATAGCCCAACAATACTATTAGCATTATTGATGCAAGACGCTTTATCTCACAATGCCACAATTTCAGCTGTGTTACCGAGAGAAATAGCTAATGCTGATCTGCTGTTAGAAACAACATTATTAGATTTTAGTCATCATGTCCAAAATGACGACACATCATTTGGTCGGGTCGCGATTCGTGTACACCTTATTGATGTTCAAACTAAGGCTGTCCTTGCAACTAAACAATTGTCTGCACACGTTGATGCAAAACAGAGAAATGCTCAGGGTGCTGCCAGCTCAATTAATCAGGCGAGTATGCAAGTAGTTGATGAGTTAGATGGGTGGTTAACTCACTATGTGAGCAATCTGTTAGAAAATGGCAATTAGAATTCAACTTTAAGTAGTGTTATAGCGTTGCGTTTAGTGAGTCTTTATTGTCTGTTCCTGATAAGATATACCCATTTTGTATGGGTATTGAGAGTTACGTTTAAACAATGAAGATCCTGATCAGTAATGACGATGGTTATACGGCTCCGGGCATACAAGCCTTGGCTAAGGGCTTGGCGTCACTGGGCACAATTACTGTCGTTGCGCCTGATCGTAACAGAAGTGGCGCCAGTAATTCGCTCACATTAGATAATCCGTTACGTTTAAATCAATTAGACAACGGTGTGTATCGTGTCGAGGGCACGCCAACTGATTGTGTGCATTTGGCTATTACCGGTTTATTAGACGATGAGCCTGATATGGTTGTGTCTGGTATCAATGCTGGCGCAAATTTGGGCGATGATGTGTTGTATTCCGGCACAGTGGCTGCAGCGATGGAAGGTCGTTTTTTGGGCTTGCCTGCAATTGCAATTTCATTAGTCGGCACACAATGTAAACACTATGATACAGCGGCATGGGTTGCCCATCAGATAGTTCAGGGGCTTCAGAAAACCGCATTACCTGCTGATACTATCTTAAATGTCAATGTGCCCGATCTGCCTATTGAGCAACTTAGTGGCTTTGAAAGTACCCGTTTGGGCCATCGTCATAAAGCAGAACCTGTAATCAAAGAATTTGATCCGCGCGGCAGACCTATGTATTGGGTTGGACCCGCAGGTGAAGAGCAAGATGCTGGACCAGGTACGGATTTTGATGCAATCCGTCGAGGTGCGGTGTCAGTGACACCATTACAAATTGATTTAACACGATATGATGCAATTGATGGTGTTGCAACATGGTTACAAGGAATGCAATAGTGATTGCTGATCATCGCGGTATCGGTATGACATCACAACGGACTCGTGATCGTTTAATCATGCGCTTACAAGAGCAGGGTATAAAAAATTCTCATGTGTTAGCAGTAATGCGTGAATTGCCTCGTCATTTGTTTGTGGATGAAGCATTGGCTAGTCGCGCTTATGAAGATACCGCTTTACCTATAGGCCACAGTCAAACTATCTCACAACCGTATATTGTCGCTAGAATGACTGAACTATTATTAGAAGGGACACCTAAGACTAAGGTGCTGGAAGTGGGTACAGGATCAGGTTATCAAACAGCAGTGTTATCTCGATTGGTTGAACGTGTTTTTAGTGTTGAACGTATTGCGCCTTTACAAAATCAAGCGCGTGAACGTTTTTATCAGATGAAGCTTAATAATATACGTCTGAAACACAGTGATGGTAGTTGGGGTTGGCCAGAGAATGCACCGTATGATGCGATTATTGTGACTTGTGCACCGGAACAGGTTCCTGAGGAATTACTGCGTCAGCTCGCACCAGGAGGTCGATTAGTGATTCCTGTCGGCTCAAGTGCATCACAATCATTGCGCGTGATTGATCGTAATGGTAATAAATTTGAACAAACCGAATTAGATCCTGTGAGCTTTGTACCTTTATTATCAGGTCAAATTTAATGGCGTTATTTTCACGTTTATACAGCCATGTTATGCAATGGGCACGACATAAATATGCCAGTTATTGGTTAGCTTTAGTTAGCTTTACCGAATCGTCCTGTTTTATTGTGCCACCAGATGTCATGTTGGCGCCAATGACATTGGCAAAACCTAATAAGGCTTGGTTTTATGCCAGTTTGACCACGATTAGTTCAGTAGCAGGAGGCTTATTAGGTTACCTTATCGGTAGTTTCGCCTTTCAATTTGTTGAACCCTGGATTCAGTCATTTGGCTATTCACAAGCATATGAGTTAGCCCAAATCTGGTTTTCAGACTATGGCTTTTGGGCTATTTTTATGGCGGGTTTTACACCCATTCCCTATAAGATATTTACTATTGCTTCAGGGGTAATAGGTATGGCGTTACTGCCTTTTATTATTGGTTCAACTATTGGCCGTGGACTGCGTTTCTTTTTAGTTGCCGGGCTTATGTATTGGGGTGGATCACGTCTGGAAGCCAAACTTCATACATGGATAGATCGAATAGGTTGGGCTACCGTTATTGTGCTGGTTATGGGTTATATCATTTTCGTTTAATTATGAAATTATGTGTTGTCATTGTGATGCTGTTATTAACCGCGTGTAGTGGTAGTAATGCAATTGCTCCAGTAGGTAGCTATGGTTCAACGACAAAATCGACTGGCACAGATTATTCCAAACAAAGTTTACAAACACCACCGACACGTTACACGGTAAAAAAAGGCGATACGCTGTATTCGATTAGCTGGCGTTATGGCATGGACTATAAAACACTAGCGGCAATTAATAATATACGCTCACCCTATAAGATTTATGTTGGCCAAAAGCTTGTTTTTAAAAGTAGCCACCAGCAATCAACTAAAACAACAACAGTCACTAAACCACAGCCGACGCCATCCAAACCCACATCATCTAAAACCACAACTAACGCTACTGTTGCTACGACAAATCAAGCATTAACATGGCATTGGCCGACGCAAGGCAAGATTGTCTCAACCTATTCAAAAAGTGCTGCCGGCAGAAAGGGGATTGATATTGCTGGCAAGTCTGGACAAAGCATTGTTGCCGCAGCCTCAGGTAAAGTTGTATACAGTGGCAATGGTTTACCAAGATATGGCAACCTCATGATTATAAAGCACAATGATGTCTATTTAAGTGCCTATGCACATAATAAGACCTTGCTGTTTAAGGAAGGTGATTTTGTTAAAGCCGGCCAAAAAATTGCCACCATGGGTAATACGGGCACCCAAAATGTCCAACTGCACTTTGAAATACGCCGCAATGGTAAGCCGGTCGATCCGATGCGTTTCTTACCAAAACGATAAAGTCTCGACAGGAATGCGTTATAATTGCCCATTTTTTAACCTTTTGGTTAGCAGTGATCAATTTTAAGAGGATTGAGCGTTGGAATTAGGCACCACAATGCAACGAATTAAAGAGCTTCGAGGTCGTAGTGACGATCTTAGGAGGTATCTTTGACTTCGATGCCAAAGCAGAACAGTTAATCGAAGTGAGTCGTGAATTGGAAATGCCCACTATTTGGGATGATCCTGAACGTGCGCAAAAATTAGGTCAAGAGCGTGCCAGTTTAGAACGAGTGGTATCAACCTTGGCAACTCATCGTGACATATTAAATGATGCTAAAGACTTATTAGAAATGGCGGTGGAAGAGCAAGATCAAGCTACCTTTGATGCCGTGACCCATGATCTCGATGAATTGGAAACAGCCCTAAGCAAACTCGAGTTCCAGCGTATGTTCTCAGGCAAGATGGATGCCAATAATGCCTATCTTGATATCCAGTCAGGATCTGGCGGAACCGAAGCGCAAGACTGGGCAAATATGGTGTTACGCATGTACTTGCGTTGGGGTGAAGCCCAAGGGTTTAAAGTAGAGTTAGTTGAGGTATCGGAAGGTGACGTTGCTGGTATCAAAAGTGCGACTATTCATTTCGAAGGCGAATATGCATTTGGATTATTACGCACTGAAACCGGAGTCCATCGATTAGTGCGTAAATCGCCTTTTGATTCTGGCGCTCGCAGACATACCTCGTTTTGCTCGGTGTTTGTATATCCTGAAGCGGATGACACTATTGAGATTGAAATTAACAAAGCTGATTTACGTGTTGATACCTATCGGGCCAGTGGTGCTGGTGGTCAGCATGTTAATAAAACCGATTCAGCGATCCGTATTACCCATATTCCTACAAATACTGTCGTACAATGCCAGACCCAACGTTCACAGCATCAAAATAGAGATACGGCAATGAACTTGTTGCGAGCAAAGCTCTATGAGTTAGAGTTGCTTAAGCAAAATGAAGAAAAACAATCAGCGGAAAATGCTAAAGCCGATATTGGTTGGGGCAGTCAAATCCGCTCCTATGTATTAGATCAATCACGAATTAAAGATTTGCGTACTAATGTGGAAACAGGCAATACCCAAGCTGTATTAGACGGCGATTTAGATTTATTTATTGAAGCCTCACTCAAATCTGGACTTTAAACCGGGACAAAAATGACAAACGAAATCGAACAAGATGAAAATAGACTGATTGCGCAGCGCCGTGAAAAATTGTCGGAATTACGTGAGCAAGGCAATGCCTTCCCTAATGACTTTCGTCGCAATGTAATGAATGCTGAGTTGACGGTGGAATATCAAGAGACGTCAGCAGAGCAATTAAAAGATCAAACTCGACGAGTTAAGATTGCTGGTCGTTTGATGACTAAACGTGTCATGGGCAAAGCAAGTTTTGCCAATATCCGTGATATGTCAGGTGATATGCAGCTATATGTCAAACGAGATGACTTGGCTGAGGGCGTTTATGCACAATTTAAACAGTGGGATTTAGGCGATATTATTGCCGCAGAAGGCGTGATGTTTCGCACTCAAAAAGGTGAATTGTCGGTTTTAGTTGACGATATTCGTTTGTTAACCAAATCATTACGACCTCTGCCTGAAAAATTCCACGGCTTATCGGATCAAGAAACACGTTATCGCCAACGTTATGTTGACTTGATTATGAATGAAGCCAGTCGTAACACATTTGTGATCCGCACCAAAGTAATTGATGGTATTCGCCGATTTTTGATGGCTAAAAACTATTTAGAAGTTGAAACACCGATGATGCAGGCCATTCCTGGTGGTGCAACCGCGCGTCCTTTTACAACCTATCATAATGCGTTGGATATGGATTTATTCTTGCGTATTGCACCAGAGCTTTATCTCAAACGGTTGGTTGTTGGTGGGTTTGAACGTGTATTTGAAATTAACCGTAACTTCCGTAATGAAGGCTTATCAACACGTCACAATCCAGAATTCACCATGGTTGAATTTTATCAGGCCTATGCTGATTTCAATGATTTGATGGATTTAACCGAAGAAATGTTACGTACCGTGACTCAAAACGTATTGGGTACGTCACAAGTCCATTATCAAGGTACCGATTTAGACTTTGCTAAACCGTTTCATCGTATGACTGTGATTGAATCTATTTTACATTTCAATCCTGATCTTAAACGTGAACAATTAGAAACGATTGACGCTGCGACAATGGTTGCAAAAAGTTTAAACATTCCGCTAAAAGATAGTTATGGCTTGGGTAAAATACAAATTGAAATTTTTGAAAAAACCGTTGAACATCGGTTGATGGAACCAACCTTCATTACCGCATACCCAACCGAAGTATCACCGCTTGCACGTCGAAATGATGCCGATCCTTTTGTAACTGATCGGTTTGAGTTCTTTGTTGGTGGTCGTGAAATTGCCAATGGTTTCTCAGAGTTGAATGATGCAGAAGATCAGGCCGAACGCTTTCAGGCCCAAGTCGCTGAAAAAGATGCGGGTGATGACGAAGCGATGCACTTTGATGCTGACTATATCCGTGCTCTGGAATATGGCATGCCGCCGACAGCGGGCGAGGGGATTGGTATTGATCGCCTAGTGATGTTGTTAACTGACTCACCGTCAATTCGAGATGTGTTGTTGTTCCCGCATATGCGTCCAGAATAACAAACATTAATTACACAAAAAATGCCTCTGGCTTTGTCGAGCCAGAGGCATTTTTTTATCTGAAATCCAGTGCTAAGATTTAAAAGCCGAATAAGGCCATGGCTTCGGCATATTCTTCACTATTTTCATCAAGCTCTGATACGCTGATTTCTGTATCAATGCCTAGTTTTTCAAATGCCTTAACCTTAGCCAAGTCACTAGGATTTAATGCTCTGTCATCATTAAAATAACTTTGTAAATTAGCAACTTGCACTAAATCTACCAGGTCGGGTCCATTTTGACTATTACGATTTAAGTTTTCATGTTCAGCAGCAACGGCAATCAGGGATTCAGGGAAATTCCAACTTTTCAAAATGGCTGCACCAACACGAGTATGCAGGCTATCTAGCACGCTATCTAATGCCGCTGTGTTGCTGATAAGTTCAGGTTTATCTTCTGCTTTCATCAAGATGGGTAGTTTGCCAATATCATGTATAAGGCCCGCCAGCATCGCTTCATCTGTCCTAAGATTTTTATTTTTAGACGCAAGCACTTGGCAAATGGCAGATACTTCTGTGCTATGTTCCCATAACTCACGCAGATATTTATCCAAGCGATTAGACGTTGCCTGAAACATTTGTTCCATTACCAAACTGGTGACAAGATTTCTAACTAAAGATAGGCCAAGACGTGAGACTGCCATTTGAATATTATCAATGGCAACACGACCACGATAAAGTGGGCTATTAGCAACTTTTAATAAACGGGCAGATAATGCCGCATCGGTGATAATTATGTCAGCTAATTGGCCTGCTGTTGCTTCAGGATCATCGACAACATCTCGGACACGGAGAGCGACTTCTGGTAAGGTCGGTAACACTAAAGTTCCGGCCTCAAGATCAGCTAATAATTCGTTATAAAATGCTTCTTGTTCAGTCATAATGCTTTCTTGTGTAAAATGTAAATTGAAGTGTTACCCATTTTCAGTTATTTTGCTTGGTTTGCCAACCATTTTTGCTATTCTCAGGTGTAAAGTTGAACGAAGATTTTCCTAGAATTAAACGGCTTCCGCCCTATGTGTTTAACATCGTTAATGACTTAAAGGCGCAAGCACGTGCGCACGGTGAGGATATTATTGATTTTGGCATGGGTAATCCAGACAAACCTGCGCCTGCGCATATTGTCGAAAAATTAGTCGAAGCCGCCCGAAGACCCGATACTCATCGCTATTCTGTTTCGCGCGGAATTCCGCGTTTGCGTAAAGCGATCTGTAATTGGTATCAGCGTAAATTTGATGTCACATTAGATTACGATACCGAAACAATTGTGACGATTGGATCGAAAGAAGGTCTAGCCCATCTTGCATTGGCAACGGTCGGACCTGGCGATGCGATTTTGGTACCTAATCCAGCTTACCCAATTCACCCATATGGCTTTGTTATTTCTGGCGCAGATATTCGCCATGTTCCGCTGACAGAAGACAATGACTTTTTTGCTGAATTGGAAAAATCAGTCAAAGATTCATGGCCAAAACCCAAAATGTTGGTGTTGAACTTTCCTGGTAATCCAACGACACAATGCGTTGACTTGGAGTTTTTTGAACGTGTCGTTGAATTTGCTAAAGAACATCAAATCTGGGTTATTCACGATTTAGCTTACGGTGAAATTGTGTTTGATGGTTATAAAGCACCGTCAATTCTACAGGTGCCTGGCGCTAAAGAGGTGGCGGTAGAGTTTTATACCTTATCTAAAACTTACAATATGCCCGGTTGGCGTGTTGGCTTTATGTCGGGCAACAAAACATTAGTAGCCGCTTTAGCTAGAATGAAGTCATATTTAGACTACGGCATGTTCACGCCAATTCAAGTAGCAGCGATTGCCGCTTTAGATGGTCCGCAAGAGTGCGTCGATGAAATTGTTGCAACCTATAAAAGCCGTCGTGACGTATTGTGTGATGGTTTGAATTCAATAGGTTGGAAAGTCGAAAAGCCTAAAGCTACGATGTTTGTCTGGGCTAAAATCCCAGAACAATACCGTGAAATGGGTTCATTGGAATTTACTAAAAAGTTACTTAAAGAAGCTAAAGTTGCGGTATCACCCGGTATCGGTTTTGGTGAATATGGTGATGATCACGTGCGCTTTGGTCTGATCGAAAATGAACATCGTACTCGTCAAGCTGTTCGTGGTATTCGCGATATGTTTAGAAAAGGTTAGGAGATAACGTGCATTCAGTAAAAATTGGCGTTCTCGGTTTAGGTACTGTCGGTAGTGGAACAGTAAATGTACTTGGTCGCAATATCAAAGAAATTACGCGTCGAGCGGGTCGCGATATTGAAATTACCCGGGCGGCAGATCGTGATTTAGAGTCACCTAAAAAGTGCAATACAGAGGGTATTGCATTAACAGACGATGCTATGGATATTGTTAATGATCCTGATATCCAGATTGTTGTTGAGTTAATCGGCGGTACGGGTATTGCGCGTGAGTTAGTGCTTAAAGCGATTGAAAATGGCAAACATGTTGTTACTGCCAATAAAGCATTAATTGCCAATTACGGTAATGAGCTATTTGAAAAGGCACAACAAAAGGGTGTCACCATTGCCTTTGAAGCAGCCGTTGCGGGTGGTATTCCGATTATCAAAGCGATGCGTGAAGGTTTAGCCGCGAATCGTATTGAATGGTTAGCTGGCATCATTAATGGCACAGGCAATTTCATCCTGACCGAGATGCGCGATAAAGGCCGTGATTTTGCCGAAGTATTAACTGAAGCTCAGGCTTTAGGTTATGCCGAAGCTGATCCAACTTTTGATGTCGAAGGGATTGATGCCGCTCATAAATTGACCATCATGGCATCGATTGCATTTGGTATTCCGTTGCAATTTGATAAATGTTACACCGAAGGTATCAGCAAAATTGCGCAAGATGATGTTAAATACGCCTCTGAGCTTGGTTATAGAATCAAACATCTCGGTCTTGCCAGAAAAACACCAGAAGGGGTTGAATTACGCGTTCATCCGACATTAATACCGCATCGTCGTCTACTGGCGAATGTTGATGGTGTAATGAATGCAGTGTTAGTAAAAGGTGATGCTGTAGGACCAACTTTGTATTATGGTGCCGGTGCAGGCTCAGATGCGACAGCATCAGCCGTTATTGCGGATATTATTGATATTGTTAGAGCGTTGACTACCGATCCGGAAAATCGGGTGCCACATCTTGCTTTTCAACCTGGCACCTTAGCAGATACGCCGATTTTGCCAATGTCAGAAGTAGTGACATCGTATTATTTACGAATTTTGACAGAAGATAAATTAGGCGTACTGGCCGACATTACACGGATTTTAAGTGAAAATGGTGTCAGTATTGAAGCGATCTTACAAAAAGAGCCTGAACAACAAGATGGTATGGTGCCATTGATTATGTTGACGCATGAGGTTGTTGAAAAAAATATGGATACAGCCATTTCACAAATCGAAGCATTAAGTACGGTTAAAGATTCTATTATGCGAATTCGCATGGAATCGTTAGGATAGAGCTGTTTAGTTCTCCAAAATTAAATATTCAAAGAGGAAGTTTTTATGCCATTTCGTCCACGTTATACCGGTTTAATCGAACGTTACCGTGATCGTTTGCCAGTGAATGACGATACCAGACTAATCAGTTTAGGAGAAGGCAATACACCATTGCTTAAACTAAACAATATTCCAAAGTTCTTGGGTAAAGATATTGATATTTATGTCAAATATGAAGGTTTAAACCCAACTGGATCGTTTAAAGACCGTGGTATGACTATGGCTGTAACTAAAGCGGTTGAAGCGGGTAGCAAAGCAATTATTTGTGCGTCAACCGGTAATACATCTGCCGCTGCTGCTGCCTATGCAGCACGTGCCGGTATTACCGCTTTTGTATTGATTCCTGATGGTAAAATTGCCTTGGGTAAATTAGCACAAGCAATGATGCACGATGCTGTCGTTATTCAGATAAAAGGTAACTTTGATGAAGGGATGCAATTAGTTAAAGAAGTTGCAGAACATGCGCCCGTGACTATCGTTAACTCAATCAATCCATATCGCTTACAAGGTCAAAAAACAGCAGCATTTGAAATTGTTGAAGAACTAGGTCGTGCTCCTGACTACCACTGCTTGCCAGTTGGTAATGCCGGTAACATCACTGCACATTGGATTGGTTATTGTGAATATTCTTCAGCCTGTGGTGATCATGTCACCGGTGCATGTACTTTCTGCCAAGGTCAATGTAAATATGCTGGTGGTGCTGTTGTGGGTAACCGACCTAAGATGGTCGGATATCAAGCTGCAGGCAGTGCGCCATTTATGCGTGGCCACATGGTTGATGATCCTGAAACTGTTGCAACAGCAATTCGTATCGGTCATCCACAAAGCTGGGATATGGCATGGAAAGTTAAAGAAGAATCACACGGTTGGTTTGACGAATGTGATGATGACACTATCTTGGCTGCTCAAAAATTATTAGCAGAAAAAGAGGGTATTTTTTGTGAGCCAGCGTCAGCAACATCGCTAGCTGGTGCCATTGAAGATATTAAAACAGGCAAAATTCCAGAAGGTAGTACAGTCGTCTGTACCTTAACGGGTCATGGTTTGAAAGATCCTGATATAGCAATTAAACAAAGTTCATCACCGCTTATTACCGTTGATGCGAAACTGGATGCTGTTCGTGATGCTATCTTGAATAATATGGCTAAGTAGGCTAAGTAATGGATAAGGTCGCACTTCCAGCGCCGAGTGAGATTGAAATCAAGGCGGCCAAAGTGCCGCATGATATTTTCTTAACCAACTTGATTATGAATCATATCTTGTTATTTACCGGGATCGCGACCTTTGGTCAGCAATATATGATATTTCTGGTGTTAGTACCGATCTTTTCTGTGCTGTTATTAAGCTATACCTTTTATCGTGCAAGCCAGGTTAAACGTGAAGATGGCGAATTTGCCTATATCCATTGGCAAATAACAAAACGCTGGAGCAGGTTATTCAGCTATGTTTTGTTGTTATTGGCCACGGTGTCACTATTAGGCTGGTTAGGCAATCACTATCTGGGCTTTATGAAAGAAGCTGTGTATGCATTGATCGGTGGTTTTGGTATTTTGCCGACCTTAATTTCAGTTCTTGTACTTATCGTGATTGAATCAGATGGTCTTCATCATGCGCGCATGGGGACATTGCCTAAATGGGCACAACGTCGATTTTTAGGTTATGAACAACCAGCGATAGACTAGGGTCTGTTGATCTGTCATCGCCACCACTGCTTGAGGCTGTTTTTGGGTCGAACAAGGCGGACATGATGCAATGTAGTTATTCTACATAAGTCATTTCCAACGCTGTGGGGTGGAAAAACAGCCCCAGCCCTCCGGGTTGTGATTGAAAAACCGTCACCCGGTGTTGCTCGTCATTCACTTGGAACAACCAAGCGTCATTCCTCGCGCCTTGGTTGACGACTTTTCAACTCACAACAGAGGCGGCTATCAAAGATCAATAGACCCTAGGGCCGTTTATTTATGTTGTTGTGCAAATTCCTGCATATAGTGAATTAAGGCATCTACACCTTGTTCCGGCATAGCATTATAGATGCTGGCACGCATACCACCGACAGTACGGTGACCTTTTAATGCGACTAATTTAGCCGTATCAGCCCCTGCTAAAAACGCAGCATCTAACGATTCATCATTTAAGGTGAACGGGATATTCATCCACGAACGATAGCGTTTTTCAACCGGATTTTGATAAAAATCAGAGTGATCAATCGCATCATATAATTTTTGTGCTTTACGTTGATTAATGTCTGCCATCGCAGTTAAGCCGCCTAAATTTTGTAACCATTGAAAGACAAGGCCAGCTAAATACCAACCATAAGTTGGAGGGGTGTTATACATCGAATCATTATCAGCCTGAATTTTATAGTCATAGCAAATTGGTGTGATTGCTAAGGCATCACCCAGTAAATCGTCACGCACAATCACCAGAGTAAGACCAGCAGGGCCAATGTTCTTTTGAGCACCAGCATAAATCAAGGCAAAACGTGATACATCAATCGGACGAGATAAAATGGTTGATGATAAATCGACAACTAAAGGCACATCACCTGTATCAGGAATATAGTCGAATTCAACACCGCCAATGGTTTCGTTTGCGGTGTAATGCACATAAGCGGCATCTGGGTTTAATGTCCAATTATCAAAGTCTGGCACGGTAGTAAAATGTGACTGTTCAGAACTAGCAACAATATTAACGTCGCAATAACGGCTCGCTTCTTCTATCGCCTTGATTGACCATTGCCCTGTATTGACATAATCAGCGGTGGTTTTACCACGTAATAAATTCATTGGAATCGCGGTAAATTGAGCTGTTGCGCCACCTTGTAAAAACAGTACCTTATAGTTATCAGGGATCGCCATTAACGCACGCAGATTGGCTTCAGCCTGTTGGGCGATAGAGGTGAACTCTTTACCACGATGACTCATCTCCATCACACTCATACCGGTATTATTCCAGTCGAGTAGCTCGCCTTGTGCTTGTTGTAATACAGGTTCGGGTAACATGGCTGGGCCAGCACTGAAATTATATAAACGTGACATGAACTGTCCTTAAAAAAGGGGTAAAAATAAAATTGTAGCAAATAGCATTATAAATAGCTCAATAGACCGTATTTAAAGGCGTGATTGCACTTTCTGTCGCCATTGATCTGATAATTGGTTAATGAATTTTCCTGAACCATAACCGCATGCGCATTTTTAAATGCTTTATCGTTATTTTAAGTTTCGTTGGGTTAGGATAGGTTAAATTACTTGGGATTAATGCGGTACAACGGAGTGTATAACAAGATTATGTTCAAAAAAGACGACAAAATCTGAGTATGTCCATCTGGTAATCGGAGGTTCACCAACAGCTGCTGATTTTTGCTCTGGCTGCCCAAACTTTTGCTCAACTGATGCCATTGTCATACCTTGCACAGGGCGAATCACACCTTCAACTGAGTTGGGTACGTCATAACGAGGGTCTGTAATTGAAATTACTTCGGCTTGGGTTATTGCTGTCGCTGATAGCAATACTGTCGATGCAATCACTAAACTAAACTTGGTCATTTCAAACTCCAACAAGAACATCGCCATAGCATACTATTCTGGCAGAAATAGCTCAATTAAAGTATTGAGATATTGCTGACCTTTTGCGGTGGGACAAATGCGATGAATATCATGTGTGATCAGGCCTTCACGTTCAGCATGGTCAAGTTGCTTGCTGATATGTGAAATAGCTAATCCGGTGTGTTGATAAAACAAGGGGGTAGGGAAGCCATCTGTTAAGCGTAATGCATTCAACATAAACTCAAAACCGAGATCCCGCTGTGCAATGGTTTCATTGGTTTGAATCAGTGAATCACGTCCAGCATGTTCAAGATAGGCTTGCGGTTGTTTTTGCTTAGATCGGCGAGTGATGCTTTGTTTTGCAGCATCACTAATTTTGCCATGAGCACCAGCGCCAATGCCGATGTAATCGCCAAACGTCCAGTAATTGAGATTGTGCTGGCATTGCTGTTTATTTTTTGCATAGGCCGATACTTCATAGTGCATATAGCCGGCTTGGGCAAGGCGTTGCTGACTGTCTAATTGCCAATCGATAATATCATCTTCATCAGGCAGCGTTGGTGGCTGTTGATGAAACAAAGTATTGGGTTCCATCGTTAACTGATAATAAGAAATATGACTTGGCTCTAATGCTAATGCTGTTTCGATATCCTGGCGTGCAGTCGTTGCTGTTTGATTTGGCAGACCAAACATTAAATCTAAATTAACATTATCAAAGCCGACTTTATGAGCCATTTCAATCGCTTTAATGGCTTGGCGGCTATCATGAATACGACCTAATTTATTGAGTGCATCATCATTAAAACTCTGCACACCAATTGATAAACGGTTAATACCTAATGCCCGATAGTCTTCAAAACGGTGTATTTCAACTGTGCCGGGATTAGCCTCAAGTGTAATTTCGGCATGGGTACTTAAAGGCACTAAGGCTCGCACACCAGAAAACAAACGATCATAGGCTTGTGCTGACAATAAACTGGGCGTACCTCCACCGATGAAGATGCTTTGCACAGTTCGTCCCCAAACAGTAGGTACTTCTTGTTCCAGATCGCGAATAAGTGCATCAACATAAGCAATTTCAGGTAACGAATCCGGTGATTTATGCGAGTTAAAATCACAATAGGGGCATTTTTTTACGCACCACGGTACATGGATATATAAACTCAGAGGTGGAAGTGCTGTGAAATTAAGCATGTAGTGTGGGCGATCTCTAAAATCTTAGCGCTTATTTGGAATGAGCAGCTTCAAAGCTAAATGCGTCGATAAATTGACGAATAGCTTTGCCACGATGACTGATGGCATGTTTTTGTTCAGATGATAATTCAGCCGCACTACATTCTGTTTCAGGTACCCAGAAAATCGGATCATAGCCAAAGCCACCCTCACCAACTGGCGCGTGTAAAATACGGCCTTGCCAACTGGCCTGACAAATCAGCGGTGTTGGATCTTTGGAGTGACGCATTAACACTAACAGACATTGATAGCGGGCGGCACGTTCTCGATCAGGCACACCGTCAAGCGCCGCTAATAAGGCATAGAGATTATCACTATCACTGGCATCGCTACCGGCATAACGTGCTGAATAAATGCCGGGTGCACCAAGTAAATAATCAACCTCGATACCCGAATCATCGGCAATAGCCGGTAAGCCAGTGTACTGCGCAGCATTACGCGCTTTGATAATGGCATTCTCAACAAACGACAGGCCGGTTTCGGCAGCTTCAGGCACATCAAAATCTGATTGTGGCACCACATCAATATTCATCGGGGCAAACAGCTCGGCAAACTCACGCAGTTTGCCTTTATTACCACTGGCTAAAACGATTTTATTCATTAGCTTGCCAAAGCATCACGTTGATGTTGCATTAATTGTTCAATGCCTTCACCTGCCAAGGCTAACATGGCTTGTAATTCATCAGCACGGAAAGCATGACCTTCGGCAGTACCTTGCACTTCAATATAGGCACCCGCATCATTCATAACCACGTTCATATCGGTTTCTGCAGTTGAATCTTCAGCATAATCAAGATCAAGAACCGGCACACCGTTATAAATACCCACTGAAACCGAAGCGATTTGACCATGCAACGGATTTTTTTTGATTTTTCTGGTTTTAATAAGATGATCAATCGCATCGTGTAAAGCCACAAAAGCGCCAGTAATTGATGCTGTACGTGTACCGCCATCGGCCTGAATTACATCACAATCAATTGTGATGCTGCGTTCACCCAAGCCTTTTAAATCAATCGCTGCACGCAGCGAACGACCAATCAAACGTTGAATTTCCATGGTGCGACCACCTTGGCCATTTTTAGACTCACGTTGCATCCGGTTGCCCGTTGAACGAGGCAACATGCCATATTCAGCCGTAATCCAGCCTTCACCTTTACCACGTAAAAAGCCAGGAATACGCTCTTCGACTGAAGCGGTGCATAATACTTTGGTATCGCCAAATTCGACTAAAACAGAACCTTCTGCATGTTTGGTGTAGTTACGTGTGATAGTGATATTACGTAAATCATTAGGTTGACGACCGCTAGGGCGCATAACGAATTTCCTTAAAACAAAATAATTCGCCCATTATACGTGGCTATTCAAATTGGGCGGGTGCTTTTTGTCATCAGTTTTAGTTAAGATGGCAGTTTGAAAATAATTAGGAAGCAAGCTTGTGACATTAAGTATGACCGCATTTGCCCGTCAAGAAAGGCAGACTGAACAAGGTGACATCACATGGGAAATTCGCAGTGTTAATCACCGTTATTTAGAGGTCGCACTTCGCCTGGAAGACAAATTTCGTCCACTTGAAATGCAAATCAGAAAGCTTTTTAACGACAAGCTGGGTCGGGGAAAAGTCGATGCCGTTTTGCGCTATAAAGCACCAGAACAACACAATGCCAGCGTTGATTTTGATCCAAATCTTGCCAAAGCGCTTATTGAAAGTTGTGACCAACTTGCCCAAATGAGCGAACGATCAGCACCGATTGATATGTTACAAGTATTGCAATGGCCGGGTGTAATACGATCTGAAACCCTCGATCAAACTACGCTCAATAAAGCGGTGATGGCAAGTTTGAATGAGGCAGTACAAGAACTTATCGTCACACGCCAAACAGAAGGCGCAGCATTAGAGCAAATGATCACACAGCGTTGTGATGAAATTGATGCCATTGCCAATGAAACTCGTTGCCAAATGCCAGATATTCTTCAACAACAACGACAACGTCTGGCTGAAAAAGTGGCAGAACTAAACGTCAACCTTGAGCCTGAACGCTTAGAACAAGAAATCGTACTGCTAGCCCAAAAAAGTGATGTCGCAGAAGAACTAGATCGCCTGCAAAGCCATATTGTCGAAGTCAAAAACGTACTGCAACGCAACGAACCGGTTGGCCGTCGCTTAGATTTTTTAATGCAAGAACTGAATCGTGAAGCCAATACCTTAGGCTCCAAGTCTATTGATAT
>JACUUH010000069.1 GCA_014859375.1 Gammaproteobacteria bacterium | reverse complement strand
CGATACCGATCGAGATATTTTCTATCACAGCCTGTTTCGAAGCGAACTCGCCCATCGAAACCTGCATGGTCGCATTGAGACCATTGGCGGCCTTCCGATTGCCGGGCTCGGCGGCGTGTTCCGCGGCAAAGTTTGGCATCCAGATCTTAACGACGATCAGCCCAAATGGCGTAAGCGAGAGAAGTTCATGCTGACCCAGCCCCGGGTGATCCAGCGCATGGCTGCAGCTCAATATGATGGCCTGTTACGTCAGCATCACAGTACCATCTGGTGGGAAGATTACGAGCGGCTGTGGGACCAACAAGCCGATATTTTGGTGACCCATGAGGCGCCATCATCACACAATCAAGGGGTTACCGAGATTGATGATCTGGCGTTTGCGATGAAAGTCCAGCGGGTTTTTCATGGCCATCATCATGTGAATTACTCAGCAGAGCTCAAGCGGGATGTGGACACCGTGCTCGTCGATTGCATCGGCCTTGCTTGCTGCAAGGATGAAACAGGAGCGGAGCTATGAGCGAAAGAGAGCTTCAGCTGATTTTCTTGGACTTCGAAGCTTCAGGTCTGATTGCGACTGGTTGCTTCATGGCGGAGATCATGAAACCTCAAATCGTTACATTGGGCATAATCAAAGATACGACTCCATTGTCGCGACAGGCGATTAGTTGTACGCTCAAGTGTTTGTATTGTAGGCTTCCCATCAAACCATGGAAATAAAACTGACTCTATTGTGCGACTTGCAATATAACGTTTCAATAACATGGTTGCAGGCTGACTTAAAGGCACTTGGCGTTTATCACCATTTTGGAAAGAAGAGGGAAAGAAGAGCAGAAGAAGAGGGTCAGATACTGTCACAATGAATTGGGTCGCGTTATTAAAAGAATAATTTAATCCTGCCTATTCAACAACGACTCAATCATCTCTTCCAGTTCAGGCAAATCACGTTCGATGGTACGCCAGACGACTTCTAAATCAACTTTAAAATAGCCATGTGCTAAGGCATTGCGCATTTCATAGGCGATTGAAAAAGGCACATCAGCATGTTGCTTCACATACTCTGGATAATGCTTTGTCACATTTCGGCTTGCCTCACCAATGATTTCTAAGTTTCGAATAACGGCATCTTGAACAAGTTCATTGCGCTGAAACCCCAAGCCATCCATATCATTGACATAACGTTCAATACGATCAATCGCTTCCAAAATATGCTGGAGGTAACCTGCAAGACGAGGTTCAAGCGCGCTCATACCGCAATCGCATCACGCAAGACTTGTTGACGATATGCCTCAGGCAAGGCGTTAGGTGTCAGCACATCAACCTCTATCCCTAGCAACGCTTTAAGTTCAAGTCGAATCGCACCAATATCCATAATAGATGTTTCAGATGTGGGCTCAATTAATACATCCAAATCGCTGATATCGGTATCTTCACCACGAATGACCGAACCAAACACACGTGCATTAACAGCATGATGCGCCATCACGATATCTTTTATCTGCTCGCGGTAGGTTTGCAAGGCAATGGATGGCCGCATAGTGTTACCTTATAAATGGTTCCTAAAATAGGAGCCCAATTTTAAAGGAGAGGAGCCACGGTGTACACCTTTGAATATTGAACTGGGAATCGATACACGCCAACGTCTAAGTGTCATACAGAATAGGGTCAAGTCTTGAATTTTGCAAAATCAATTATTTAAATATGTCTTGAGTTAAAATGAATTAGCCTTGCCGTACTGCAAGACCTGACCCTATTTTCCTATTTTCTTCGGGTGACATTGTCACCTTTTTGGGGTGGCACAAATGGAATTGAACAGAATAAGTGTCAAATCCACTTCTTGAATAGCACGTATGACTTATTGATTTTTATCAAAGAATATGGAGGCTGCGGTCGGAATCGAACCGGCGTAAACGGAGTTGCAGTCCGGTGCATGACCACTCTGCCACGCAGCCTTTGAGTGTTAAGACTAAAAAGCCGTAGTTTGATTCTACGGCTTTTCGGAATTTGGAGCGGAAAACGAGGTTCGAACTCGCGACCTCAACCTTGGCAAGGTTGCGCTCTACCAGCTGAGCTATTCCCGCTTAAGAAAGATGTGCATTATAGGCATTTATTTTTTGATGTCAAGCCTTAGGTATTAATAATGGCCAAGCAGCTTTGATATAACTAATCATTGAGCTAATCGTCAACCAAGCAGCAACGTACAGCAATGCTATTCCCACTTCAAATACCGGTATTCCAAACAATGATTTATAGAATATTAGGCAGCCAATCGCAACCATTTGAAAGCTTGTTTTAAGTTTACCGACATTTGATACTTTAACTACATTTCGTTCACCTAATGCTGCCATCCATTCACGTAAAGCAGAAATGATGATCTCTCTTGCGATAATTATGACGACAGGTATTAACAAGTACGGTTCTGGTGTTTTATAAATAATTAACACTAATGCCACAACCACTATTAATTTATCGGCAACAGGATCGATAAATGCACCAAACGGTGATGTCTGATCCCATTTTCGGGCTAAATAACCATCTAACCAATCGGTCAATGATGCAACAGCAAACACAATTGTTGCCCATGTAGTGGCTGATTGATATGGCAAAAAATATAAACCGATTAATACTGGGATTAATCCTATTCGCACTAAACTAAGGATATTGGGTAAATTCAACATGAAAGACTCTTTAATTTTCTACAATGCTTAAATAGTAGCATCATCCGTGGCTTATTTCTCACCATGAAACAAATCGTATATCTTTTGTGCTAATGCTTCACTGATGCCATCGACCTGAGCCAGGTTTTCAACACCTGCACGTTTGACTTCCTGCAAGCCGCCAAACTGTTGTAATAATTTTTGGCGTCGTTTTGGCCCCATACCGGGTATATCTTCAAGTGCTGATGTTTTACGTGCCTTTGCTCGCCGTTGGCGATGGCCTGTAATTGCAAAACGATGCGCTTCATCTCGAACTTGTTGTAGCAAGTGCAAGGCGGGGGAATCGGCAGGTAAATTCACCTCTCCTTCACGTCCAACCAAGAATAAGGTTTCTTCACCTGGGCGACGTTCTGGTCCTTTGGCAATGCCCAAAATATCAATATCAAGTTGTAGTTCGGTTAAAACAGAAACTGCTTCTTTTATTTGACCTTTGCCACCATCGATTAATAATAAGTCAGGACGCTTACCCTCGCCTTTTTGTAAACGGGTAAAGCGACGTGTTAGCGCCTGATTCATCGCAGCATAATCATCCCCGGGTGTAATGCCTTCGATATTAAACTTACGATAATCTGTTTTTATAGCGCCTTCTAATCCAAATACAACACAGGATGCGACGGTTCTCTCACCACTGCTATGACTAATATCAAAACACTCCAACCGTTTGGGCATTTCATCCAAATTAAGCGCTTGCTGCAACAGTTCAAAACGTTGTAATAAATTAGAGCGACTACTTAAACGTTGAGCCAAACTAATATCGGCATTGGTCATTGCCATTTTCATCCAACGTACACTGGTACCACGTTGTGGACAACGCAGTAAGACCCGATGTTGCGATTCGGTTTTCAAAACGTCTTGCAGTAACTCAAGATCATCAGGCTTATGACTAAGCAAGATTTCAACCGGAACATCTTTGCCTAAATAATATTGTGGAATAAAGGCGGATAACAGCTCTTCGGGCGTACTATCAGCAGAGCCTTTAGGGAAATAGCTTTTATTTCCCAAATTGCGTCCGCCCCGTATAAAACAGACTTCAACCACCGCAATACCATCTGCAATTTTGACTGCCAGCACATCAAGATCACCATGTTCGGAACTGACATATTGACGTTCTTGCACCCGTCGTAGACTGATAATTTTATCTCTAATAAGGGCGGCTTTTTCAAAATCTAACGCTGCAGAGGCCTGTTGCATTTGTTCAGAAAGTTCATCCATGACCTGTTGATTTTTACCTTCCAAAAACAAAATCGTGTGTTGAATATCTTTTTGGTAATCTTGTTCAGAAATCAAACCAACACAAGGCGCAGTACAACGCTTGATTTGATATTGCAAACATGGACGTGAACGATTCTGATAGTAAGTATCATCACATTGGCGAACCGGAAATAACTTTTGTAGCAGATTTAAACTTTCCCGAACGGCTCCTGCACTCGGATAAGGTCCGAAATATTTGCCGACTTTGCGTTTACTGCCACGATGCAGACTTAATCTGGGAAACTTATGACCTGATATAAACAAATAAGGATAGGTTTTATCATCGCGTAACAGAATGTTATAGCGAGGCATAAACTCCTTAATCAGATTATTTTCAAGAATAAGGGCTTCGTTTTCAGTATGGGTAACACTGATGTCAATACGGTTGATTTGTGCAACCATAACCCGTGTTTTTGAGGTTAAACCTGTTTTTCGGAAATAACTTGAAACTCGATTTTTAAGATTTTTTGCCTTACCAACATAGATGACCGTATTACCACTATCGATCATCTGATACACACCCGGCAGCTGGGTTAAGCTTTTTAAAAATGCAGACGAATCAAATCCATCTGGCGTTAGCTGGCTCGGTTGTTCAGTCATACGTTAGGGCAAGGGGTTTAGTCTAGTCATCTTTTTTGGGTGCGTATTGACGTTGATAGCATTTGTGAGCCTGATAAAAGCTATTTGCAGATAAACCTAATAATACAAGGCCGCCAATTAACGCTGGTACTTCATCACTAAAAAAATAAAACATTGCAATAGCTGCTATTAATTCACAACTACCAATTACTTTAAG
>JACUUH010000031.1 GCA_014859375.1 Gammaproteobacteria bacterium | reverse complement strand
CATTGTTCGTTATAGGGTAGCTGACTATTCTTATCCAGAACTGAGGTTAAATAATCTGAATCCTGGATAAGAAACAGCGCTCAAGTAGTCTTGGTGAGGCGAATAACGTCGTTGCAAAAGCCAGCAATAGAATAACTCTGACATCACTTTTGCGCCTTGTTGTTCACGCCTCTAGGACTACTGAGTTTAACAGGCTGATTACATTAGAAAAATATAGTATTGCACTATCTCTTATCCAGGATTTAGGTTAAATAATGATACTCGTTTATACTGGCATGGTCTCTGCATTATAGATACTAAATGTAAGTTGATTTGAATGTACTAGACTTGGCTAATGCAAGGAAAAATCAGAGATGAGACAATATAAACGTAGCGGCAAGGTGACAACTGAACGGCAACAATCATCGCTTTGTTTTGTAAAGCGTGATTCGGGGGCGGCAAAAATGACCATCATCAATGACAAAACGACTAAAAATGACATTGTGAATTTTTGGTCATACGCTATACAAAATTATAGTGATTATTTGATTCGGTATTGAATATAAAGATTATGGGGGAGCTTATGTCTGATGAAGTGATTGATTGCGGTGAAATACTGACGATTGCAAACGTTGGTGATATATACGGTCAACTATTAGCATTGTTAGCCGAAGGGAAATTTGCAGTGTTGGACTGTAGCAAAATCGAGCGGATCGATACTGCTGCACTTCAAGTACTCGCAGCTTATGCACAAGAGGCAGAAATTCAATCAGTGTCATTGAATTGGCAAGACCCAAGTGATACCTTTGTTAAGAATGCTAGCGTATTAGGATTAGCATCAAAATTATATCTGGAACAGAATTAAAGACTGTTTTGGGATAGTTTTTTTAATTTAAAACAGAATATAAAAATGGCATATAAAAAATGCCTCACAATTAAGGAGAAAAAAGAGCCATGGCGAAAATTTTAGCAGTTGATGACTCAGCTTCTATGAGACAAATGGTTGCTTTTACATTGAAGGGTGCTGGCCATAGTGTGACAGACGCTGTTGATGGTAAAAATGCACTTGATATTGCTAAGACCCAGTCATTTGATTTGGTCTTAACAGATGTGAATATGCCTAATATGGATGGCATAACGTTAACCAAAGAACTCCGTTCTTTACCTGCTTATCGATTCACACCCATTTTGGTATTAACTACAGAAGCAGGTATGGATAAAAAGCAAGAAGGAAGAGCCGCTGGAGCAACAGGTTGGTTAGTGAAACCATTTAATCCTGAGCAATTACTTGCAACGGTCAGAAAAGTGCTTGGCTAAAATTAATCTATAATAAAAACAGCTACTTACTGTTTTCTTGTAGGAAAGTTGCGCCTTAAATTTATTAGGAATTGAACTATGAGTATTGATGTTTCACAATTTCATGATGTGTTTTTTGAAGAAAGCTTCGAAGGGCTTGACGCCATGGAGAGTGGGCTTCTAAATCTATCTATTGGTACAGCTGATGTTGAAGCAATCAATACTATATTTAGGGCTGCACATTCTATTAAAGGTGGTGCCGGTACCTTCGGATTTATGAACGTTTCTGAATTTACTCATGTCATGGAGACATTGCTTGATGAAATGCGTAATGGTGTTCGAGACGTTACCTCCGAATCGACTAATTTATTACTAGATGCGGTTGATGTCCTGCGTGAAATGTTGACAGCGGTCCAGCAAAAATCAGATACGGATGACGAACGCATTGAAAATGTCAGAATGAAACTGGAATCAATGCTAAATGAGTCTGCGCAAGCGGTTTCGGAACAAGCTGATGTTGGTGAGGCTGTTGAACCAGAGCTCTCCGGTGATGATGGTCAAATAGGATGGACAATAGAATTTAAACCTCATTCTCATTTGCTTCAGACCGGTAATGATCCTGTCAGAATGTTTCACGAACTAGAATTAATGGGGGATTTATCAGTTGTATGTCATGCAGCTAAACTTCCTGCATTTTCAGATATAGAACCTGAAGATTGTTATCTATCATGGACTTTAACACTCGAGGGTGACGAGTCTAAAGATGCGATTATGGAAGTGTTTGAGTGGGTAGATGATGATTGTGATATCAGTATTGAGCCCTTGTATAGTAACGAACCACTAGTCGAGCAACAACTAGAACAAAAACAAGCCATTGAACCAGAAGCGGCACGCCCATCTGAATTGGTTGAAAATGACACTGCAGAACCTGAACCTGTAGTGATGCAAGATAACAAAGTCGTTCAAGCAAATGCACCGACCGTAGCTAAAGCAAGCACACAGCCTGCAACCGCCTCGATTCGAGTAGGTACTGATAAGATCGATTCATTGATCAACCTGGTTGGTGAGTTAGTCATCACACAATCTATGTTAAGCCAAATTGGAGATAACTTTAGCGAAGAGATGTTACCGCAGTTAATCGATGGCTTAGCTCAACTTGAACGCAATACACGCGAAATGCAGGAAGGCATTATGCGTATTAGGATGTTACCCATTAGTTTTGCTTTTAACCGTTTTCCAAGATTGGTTCATGATATGACCGATAAAATGGGTAAGAAAGTCGAGCTTAAATTATCGGGTGAACAAACCGAGCTTGATAAAACCGTTATGGAAAAAATTGGTGATCCATTAGTTCATTTGGTTCGAAACTCACTTGACCATGGTTTGGAAAGACCTGAAGTACGACGTGCTGCAGGTAAGAATGAAACTGGACTGCTACATCTCAATGCGTTTCATCAGGGCGGTAATATCATTATCGAAATCACCGATGATGGTGCCGGTTTAAATGATGAAAAAATTCTGAACAAAGCTAGAGAGCGAGGCTTGGTTGCACCTAATGAAGAATTAAGTGCTGAAAAAATTCATGAATTGATTTTCTTGCCAGGTTTTTCAACTGCTGACACTGTGACCGATGTATCAGGTCGAGGGGTTGGCATGGATGTCGTTCGTAAAAATATTACTAGTTTGGGCGGTAGTGTTGACGTTGTGTCTAAGCAGGGTCAAGGATCGACTTTCACGATTCGACTTCCGTTGACCTTGGCAATTATGGATGGTCAGACTATTCGAGTTGCCGATCAGAACTACATTTTGCCTTTGATATCAATTTCTGAATCACTTGAAATAAAAAATAGTGATATTAAACGTGTTTCAGGTAAAGGCGAGCTGTACCCACTAAGAAATGAATATGTTCCAGTTATCCGTGTTTACGAATTGTTTGGTTTAAAACCTCAAACGACAGATCTGGAAGAAGGTCTGCTGGTTGTTGTCGATGGTGCTGGAGGTAATAAAGTCGGCTTGTTCGTTGATGATTTATTGGGTCAACAGCAAGTCGTTATAAAAAGTTTAGAAACAAATTATCGCAAGGTCGTTGGTATTTCAGGTGCAACTATTCTTGGTGATGGCACGGTTGCACTAATCCTTGATGTATCTGGATTAGTCTCGTTATATAAAGACCCATCATTAGCAAAACTGATGGTTGTTGATGAACGAGTTGCTTGAGGAGTTAGTTAGATGAGTGAGTTACAACAAGTAAACCAACCATTGGAATCGCTAGAAGGCGTTGATGTCGATGGTGATCAATACCTCAGTTTTATTCTGGGTGATGAAGAGTATGGTGTTGAAATACTTCGTGTCCAGGAAATTAAAGGTTGGGACAATGTCACCCCAATTCCTAATTCACCGGAGTATCTCTGTGGTGTGTTAAATCTTCGTGGCACCATTGTACCTGTAGTTGATTTGCGTAAGCGGTTTGAAATGCCGCTTAAACCTTATACTCCGACTACGGTTGTGATTGTTCTTAAGGTTGAAGGTGTCACGATGAGAACGGTTGGTGTCATTGTTGATGCTGTTTCGGATGCACATAATGTAACAGAAGATAATATTCATCCTACGCCTGAGTTTGGTACCCATGTGGATACGCGTTATATCAAAGGTTTAGTGCCAATCGGGGCTAACATGATGATGCTGTTGAATATTGATCAGCTACTAAGTGTTGAAGCACTTGGATAATTGGACCTATTGGTATTTATTGTGAGCCGAATTATAGCTGTCATGAACCAGAAAGGTGGCGTTGGGAAAACAACTACCACAATTAACTTGGGGCATGCACTTGTCATAACCGGTAAAAAAGTCACGCTACTAGATATGGACCCACAAGGTCAGATAGCAACAGGCTATGGTCTGGAAAATAACGTGTCAGGATTAGATGATGTCTTGCTTAATGACATGGCACTTGATGATGTTAAAGTTCAGGCTAGAGATAATTTATTTGTCGTGCCGGCAGGCAAGCAACTCGGCGAATTTGAACTTGTTACCAGCGGTGGTTCGGCGCGAGGACATAAACTAAGGCAAGCGATTGAAGCGTCATCGCTACACGATCAAGACTTTATTTTAATTGATTGTCCACCGTCGTCCGGCTTATTAGGCGTTAACGCCATGTTCGCAGCAGGTGAAATAGTGATACCAGTATCAAGTGATTATTTATCTCTGCAAGGCTTGTCACGGATGATTCCAATTGTAAAACGAGCAGAATCATTATCAGGACATGAGATTAAATTGTGGTTGCTATCAACACGAATGGATTTGCGGCGTCGTTTAGCACACGAAGTCAGAAACAAAATTTTGAATTATTTCCCAGGGCGCGTGTTCAAGACCATGATCCGCGAAAATGTGGCTTTAGCCGAGTGCCCTAGTTTTGGTAAAACGATATTTGAATATAAACCTACAAGTGCAGGTGCAGAAGATTATTTTTCACTTGCCCATGACCTATTAGAGCGGAGGATGAGCTAATGGCCGAAAGAAACAATACGATGGGCGATGACCCACTAGCTTGGTTGGCAGATGAAAATACAGAGCCAAAACGAACGACTCCACAACCGAAACGAACACGAACCAGAAGGACAGCGGCAAAAGTGAAAACAGAAACAGAGTTATTAGAAGAAAGTTTTGCCGCCTTGGCACCTCAAGGTGAAGTGTTAGCGGCTAGATTTTATGAGCGATTATTGGGAGAGCATCCTGAGCTAAGCCCCTTATTTAATGGCATTTCTATCGCCGGACAACAAAAGAAATTGCTTGCATCATTAGTGCTTCTGGTACAAAACCTGCATAAACCAGATGTACTAAAAGATTATTTAAGTGGGTTAGGTGATAGACATCAACATTATGGAGTGACGGTAGAACATTACCCGATAGTGGCAGAGACATTGCTAGCTGTGATGGAAGAGTTAGCTGGCCCCTTATGGACACCAGAAGTTAAACAAGCATGGGTTAATACCTTAAATACTGTAGCAACAATTATGCTAGAAGCATATGAGCCAGCGGAGGCAGAAGAAATGGCTAACAACACAAACGAACAAGAAAACCAACTAATGATAATGCGATCAGCAGTCGATGGTGCGAGTACAGCGTTAATGATGTGTGATAAAGATCGCGTCATTACTTACGCTAATCCAGCGGTCATAAAATTATTGTCAAACCGATTAGAAGAACTTCGCAAAGTTTTTCCAAGACTTGATCTGGATAAATTAGTCGGTACAAATATTGACAGTTTCCACAAAAACCCTGCTTTACAAAAAGGGATATTGAGCGATACTAATAACCTACCGTATCAAACACAAATTCAAGTATTAGATATTTGGTTTGATTTGAATGCGACAGCGATTGTTGATGCTGATGGTAACTATATGGGTAATATGGTTGAGTGGAAGGATGTGACTTCTGAAAAAGCCAAAGAATTGGAAGTGGCACGATTATTTTCTGCTGTTGAAGGTTCGACAACCGCGTTAATGATGTGTGATATGGATCGTGTCATTACTTACTGCAATCCAGCAGTTGTTAAACTACTTGAAAATCGGGCTACCCAGTTAAAACGAATTTTCCCTGACTTAGATATAAGTAAGCTGGTGGGTACTTGTGTTGACGTGTTCCATAAAAATCCATCGCATCAAGCCAGATTGTACCTAGAATTAGATAGGCTACCGTATAACAATCAAATTCAAGTAGCAGATATGCATTTTGATTTAACCTTGACTGCAGTGCTAGATGCTAACGGCAATCAGATGGGTAATATGGTCGAGTGGAAAGATATCACCGATCAAGTTACGGCTGAAACTGCCATTCAAGAACTAATTACTAGTGCGCAGCGTGGCGAACTTGAGCAACGTATTGATGCCTCAAATTACCAAGGATTTGCTAAGAACGTTGCCGATGGCATCAATAAAATGATGGATACTGTCACCGTGCCAGTACAAGAAACGATACGTGTTTCACAAGCACTGGCTAACGGTGACTTGACACAATCAATGGATGGCGATTTCCTTGGGATGTTTGCTGAGTTAGCTGAGGCTATGAATAGTTCAGTCGACAAAATTGCTGATACAGTTAAAGAAATTAATGAATCGGCAAGAAGTATCAGTACTGGCGCAAGTGAAATTTCTGAGGGTAATATAGACTTGAGTCAACGTACTGAAGAGCAAGCTTCTTCCCTGGAAGAAACTGCATCAAGCATGGAGGAGTTAACAAGTACAGTAAGACAAAACTCTGACAATGCACGTCAGGCTAATCAATTGGCAGCATCTAGTCGAGAACAGGCTGAAAAAGGTGGTTCGGTTATCAAAAATGCGATTGAAGCCATGGCAGCAATCAGTGCTTCTAGTCGCAAAGTGTCTGATATCATTGGTGTAATTGATGAAATTGCGTTCCAAACTAATCTACTAGCGTTAAATGCTGCAGTAGAAGCAGCACGTGCCGGTGAACAAGGACGTGGTTTTGCAGTTGTGGCATCAGAAGTACGGAATTTGGCTCAACGTTCTGCATCGGCTGCTAAAGAAATTAAAGAGTTAATTAATGACAGCGGTGAAAAAGTAAAAGAAGGATCAATGTTGGTCGATGAGTCAGGCAGAACCTTGGAAGAAATCGTTGCCAGCTCGAAAAAAGTCGGTGACATTATTTCTGAAATAGCCGCTGCTGGTGTTGAACAAACTCAAGGTATTGAGCAGGTTAATAAAGCTGTCACCCAAATGGATGAAATGACACAGCAAAATGCGGCATTGGTTGAACAGGCAGCGGCTGCAAGTGAGTCATTAGATGAGCAAGGTAAGCAATTAGAAAAATTAATGGCATTCTTTGATCTAGGCCAAGAAATTGCTGCTCAAGCGAAGCCACAAGCAACTCCTAGAGCAGCACCTAAAGCAGCATCAACATCAGTAGCTAAACCTAAAGTTGAAGTAAAGCCACGTCCAACTTCAGCACAGTCTGATAGTGAGTGGGATGAGTTCTAGGGTATAACGAGCGGTTGGGTCTGGCATTATGGTTAGCTATTAACCGTAATGCCTGCCAGTTATGATATCTTAAGACCGATTAAAAATGAGAAGGTAATAATGACACGTATTCGTGAATTTGATATGTCAGACGCTAGTTTTGAGCGGATCCGTCGATTTGTTTCAGAAAAGACAGGTATTGTTCTGACTGAAGCAAAAAAAGACATGGTTTATGGGCGTTTATCAAAACGAATTAGAAAAGGTCGCTTTAATACTTTTGATGAGTTTTGTGATGCACTTGAAGCTGGAGACGAAGAAGAACAAGAGTTCATGATCAATGCGATCACAACCAATCTCACGGCTTTTTTCCGCGAAAAACATCACTTTGATTTTCTTGCCAACACTGTTATTCCTGAATTGATAATAAAAAACAGAATCAGCAAACGCATCCGTATTTGGTCAGCTGGTTGCTCAACAGGTGAAGAACCTTATAGTATCGCAATGATATTAAAGCAAAGTATCCCCAATATTGAGCAGTGGGATATTAAAATTTTGGCAACCGATCTTGATGCTAATGTAGTTGCACATGGTAAGGCTGGTATTTATAGAGCAGATCGTATTACCGGGATTGAAGAACGGTATATAAAAAAATGGTTCAAGTACGGCAAGGGTGACAACGCTGATAGTGTAAAAGTAAGCCCGGAATTACAGAGTCTGATTACATTTAAACGATTGAATTTACTTCATGAATGGCCAATGAGGGGACCATTTGATGTTATTTTTTGTCGTAATGTTGTCATTTATTTTGATAAAGATACTCAGAAATTGTTGTTTGACCGATATGCAGATATTTTGGCAGCAGAGGCACATTTATTTATTGGACACTCTGAGAGTCTATACAAAGTCACGACTCGTTTTGACAATCTTGGTCATACCATTTATAGAAAGAACAGTTAATGCTTGAACGTCCACTACAACCACCATGCTTGAAAGACTTTAAGCATATTAATCGTTATTGGGATCGGCAACATGCAACCTGGGCGGCAAAGATATTGCCAGGTGAATATTACGTTACCATACATGATAACGAAGCTATAGCGACGACATTAGGCTCCTGTGTGTCGGCATGTATCCGAGATAAAGTGTTTGGAATCGGAGGGATGAATCATTTCATGCTACCAGTTAAAGCTGAGCATTCGAGTGATGATTGGATGGATACCGCGACACGCTATGGTAGCTATGCCATGGAACATTTAATTAATGAAATTTTAAAAAACGGCGGTAATCGTAAAAACCTGGAAGTAAAGCTGGCAGGTGGCGGTAAAGTCATGAGAAACATGTCGGATGTTGGTGCTAAAAATATTGAGTTTGTCTTAAATTATCTTCAGTTAGAACAAATAGAAATAGCCGCACAAGATTTGGGCGATAATTTTCCTAGAAAAGTATTGTATTACCCTGCTACAGGCAAACTCAAGGTTAAGCGTTTACGCAGCTTACATAACGATACGCTTCTTGCCCGCGAAATTGCATACCAGCATGAGTTGGATGTTAAGCCTGATTCAGGTGACGTTGAACTGTTTTAATGTGAGGATAAATAGGTCGACCAATCAGTGATTATTGGCTTGCTGGACATCAGCAATAAGCTATACTTGTAACAATGATTTTGATATGAATGGGAAGGCCTTATGGCGAAAATAAAAGTTCTTGTGATTGATGATTCAGCATTAGTCAGAAAAGTATTGACTGAAATTCTCAATTCAGACCCTGAGATTGAAGTAATTGGGACTGCAATAGATCCCTATCATGCGCGTGAAAAAATTAAACAACTGAAACCAGATGTGTTGACGCTGGATGTCGAAATGCCTCGTATGGATGGGGTGACGTTTTTAAAGAATCTGATGCGGCTTCATCCTACTCCTGTAGTCATGGTGTCAACGCTAACGGAAGCGGGCGCACAAGTCACGTTAGAGGCGCTAGAGCTGGGTGCTGTTGACTTCGTTGCTAAACCTAAAATCGATTTGAGTAATAGCATCAATGATTATGCAGATGAAATTATCCAAAAAGTTAAAACAGCAGCATCAGTTAGAGTTGAGGCGTTAAAGATAGAAAAAACACCAGTAACAAGCTTAGATGTTCCAGATAAACTCACTGCTGATGCTGTTTTACCTAAATTAGATAAGATGCCATCTCATTTAAGTACTACAGAAAAGATTATTGCAATTGGTGCCTCGACTGGGGGGACGGAAGCAATTAAAGAAGTGTTAAAACGCCTACCTGCCGACTGTCCTGGTATTGTTATTACACAACATATTCCAGCCGCATTCAGTCAGCCTTTTGCGCAGCGATTAAATGGCATGTCTGCATTAGATGTGTGCCAAGCACAAGATGGGCAGCAGATATTGCCTGGACATGCTTATTTAGCGCCAGGAGATAAGCATTTAATTGTTAGGCGGAGTGGTGCTAGGTTTTATTGCGAGCTGAATGATGGACCATTGGTTAGCAGACATAAACCTTCCGTTGATGTTCTATTTCGTTCGGTGGCGCAAAGTGTTGGCCATAATGCGATTGGTGTTATGCTGACCGGTATGGGTGATGATGGTGCTAAGGGCATGTTAGAAATGAAACAGGCAGGCGCGTTTAACTTTGTCCAGGATGAAAAATCGAGTGTTGTCTGGGGTATGCCAGGACAAGCAGTAAAAAATGGCGCAGCAGAACTTCAGGTACCACTGTTGAACGTTGCTGCAAAACTATTAGAAATCATTAAAAAAAATAAGGTATAAGAATTAAGACGTTTGGTGCACATTGAATGTGGGCATGGTTATTGCTATGGTTTTATGGAATAGATTACCAAGTTAGTGCTTAGGAATAAATCATGTATAAAAAAAACATACTCCCGCTGTTAGCAACGGTGATTTTAATTGCGATTAATCTATGGCACTTTAATTTCTTAGCTTTAGTTTCGGTCATAATTACCGCAATTGTATGGCTATATTTGCCGACCTTAGGACAAAAAACAGAAAGTGAGACACCGGCTGAGCCTTCAGAGTCTAATTCGGATCAATCTGATGAGATCAATGCGCTTCATGCCGAAGCCTATGAAAATATAACCGAACAGCTTCGATTTTTAGAGTTAGAAAGCGCTCAGGTAAATGCCTTGGTTCAAGATGCGATTCAGCAGTTAACGTCCAGCTTTCATGGCTTAAGTGCGCAAAGCTCCGATATGGCTAACTCGCTCAAAATGTTATTAAACCAGGGTGAAGATCACGACATTGCAACGTTTATGGCTGAAACCGATGGTTTACTTGTGTATTTTGTCGACATGGTCTTAAGCAATAGCAAAGATAGTATGTATATGATGCATCGACTCGATGATATGACCGACAAAGTAGATGGTGTTTTTTCATTGTTAGGTGATGTTAAAGATATTGCGTCACAGACTAATTTACTTGCATTGAATGCAGCAATTGAAGCGGCCAGGGCTGGCGAGGCAGGAAGAGGCTTTGCTGTTGTTGCTGATGAAGTGCGTAAATTATCACAAAAATCAAATGAGTTTAGCGAACAGATTAATGCTTTAGCTAGAGAAGTTAAAGATTCACTTGGTTCAGCAAGAGATGTGGTTAATCGGATTGTGTCTGCGGATATGAATGTTGCTTTGGGGGGTAAACAAAAAGTAGCGGAAATGTCTGAAAAAGTAACAGAAATGACAGCGTATTCTCAAGGGATTATTGAAAAAACCGAACTTGCCTCTGAAGAGATAAATGTCATGGTAAGTAATGCGATCACATCGCTACAGTTTGAAGATATGTGTACCCAATTATCTGCACATATCGCAAAGCGGATTTCAGCCGTAGCAGACCTGAATGTCATGGTCGATGAACTACATCGTGCAAAGTTAAATTCTGCTAAAATCGAAGACTATCGAGAGATTCTCACTAAAATTGAAGTTTCACTTGAAGCATTGAAGCCGAAAATACAGTCAGTTCAACATCAAGCCGTATCACAGCAGGATCTTGATGCAGGTGAGATAGAATTATTTTAGAATTGAATTGTTACATTTTTTGTAGGGTATAATGCAAACGTGTATATGGCTTTTTCAGTTTTATAGGTTGAGGAATTAAATGAGTATTTCTACAGAAATTAAAGACAACAATTTAATCATCAAAATAAAAGGTCGGTTTGACTTTAAAGCGCAAGCTGAATTTCGCGGCGCATATGAAAAAGCACAGCCAAGCGCCAAATTTGTTGTTGATTTATCTCAAACGGACTATATGGATAGTTCGGCATTAGGCATGTTATTGCTATTGCACGATTATGCAGGTGGCGATAAATCACAAATTGAAATTGTTAAGTGCTCGGAAGATGTTAAGGCTATTTTTGCAATCTCTAACTTCCAAAAACTATTTAAAATAAGTTAGCCTAACGGGCTTGTAACCGATAGCAAATTCATTCGTTGCCATACTCCCGCGTGGGAGCGCAGACCAGCTTCGACGCGGAGGAAACGAGCTTATGCTAACCAAGCGGTGGCTATGCATTGCCATCGAGGATCGTGGGAACGAGGCAAACTCAGAACTCAGGGTCAACGAAAATTTTCAGCACTATCGGCATCTTCAATGACTACGGATATCACAGTCAATTACCCTCATTAAATTCAGATTAAACTCCGCTGTTGGCATGTTTTTTGCTAATATGGTTTCAAGACAAGAACGTCATAATGATGATGGCGTCGGTGGAGACGATATGAATCAAACAATTTTAATCAATAATACACGTGCTACAGCTACAAAAACATCGGCTGGAGTATATGCGAACAATGCATCACAGCAGGGGAAAACGCATCAAAGCAATGCTTTTTCAAGTGAATTGGATAAGCATGTTGAAAAGCCAAATACCGTATCATCTAAAGCAGATCGAGATGTCAAAAAATCTGAAACAACGCTAGATAAAGGTGATACCAAAGCAGAAAAATCAGAAAACGCAATTGATGAAGCTGGCAATAAGTTGCCGGATGCGCATGTAGATGCGGAACAAACTGCTGAAAATCCAGATCAGGATGTCATGCTTGAAGACAAGATCATTGCTGAAACTGTCATGGCATCAACAGATACGGATGATGAGATAATTCCACAAGGCTTGATCCATACACAAACCTTGCATGATGTAGTTCATGCCATTAAACAGACAGTGGTAGATAGCGATGAAACATCGCAGAAAGCAACTGTTGGTAAGCGTGTTTCTGATACTGTCAAAAATATGACTAAACCAACTAATGCTGGGGCAACTGCCGTTCAAAATACCCTGGTTGATGGATCTGAACCAATAAAAAAAACCGTGACTACAGTCGAAAAAGAAACGAACCCAACAACATTAAAGTTAAGACCTGATATTTCACAAGCACTGTCATTACGTGGTGCCGGTGTTAAAGAGCAAGCAAATGTAAATGCGGGTGATAATGCTAAGTTCGATGCAATTTTTGATAAAAATAGTGCTACTGCGAAAACAATTAATGCTGAATTGTTAGAGCATGCCAGCTCAAAAACACGGGCAATATCACATAGTCCCGCTGTTGATAAATTAGGGTTAGGCGTGTCGTTAGTCACGTTAAATCAAGCTAATGGGGTCGGACAGGTCAAAGCTGAGGTACCAGTACTGGATATTCAACCATCGTTACACAATGCTGCTTGGAGTCGAGTGATGACTAGCCGTGTTTTGTGGATGGCGCGAGAAGGTGTGCAACAAGCATCATTAAAGCTTAATCCAGCACAATTAGGACCGGTAGAAGTACGATTGAACATGCAAAATGAACAGGCTAATATTAGTTTTATCGCTCAAAACGCAACAACACGCGATGCTTTAGAGCAGGCGATTCCCAGGTTGAGAGAAAGTTTTGCTCAAAATGGACTTGAGTTAGCCAATGCTGATGTATCTCAACAATCGTTTGGACAATCAGCGGAGCAGGAACAGCAAGAAAAGGAGTTAAATTCAGCTTCGATCAGCCAAAACGTGTCGCAAGTTGATGATAATACTAGCGAACATGAACAAAAAATAGTGGATAATGAGCAAGATGTTGAGCTGGGTTTAAGCATTTATGCTTAATGTGTTTCTAGGGTCTGTTTCTGTTTCATAGCAGTGGTGGCGATGAAAGAGAAACAGACACTAGAGTTACATACAATAAAAAATAGGAATGAAAAATGTTTAAACTAGAAAATTACTCTTTAAGAAAACGCATGTACATTGTTGCTACATTCGGTATCTTTGGTCAGATTTTGTTAGCCGCGTTATATTTTTATATGACGATGGAGAAAATGGCGCCAGCAGAACAGCTAAAAATAACGAGTATTTTTGTTGTAATTGGTAGCTGTATCATGATGCTTTTGGCGCACTTAATAGGTCGATTTGGTGAAACCAGAGCCAATACCATAGTCGGAGCTATCCAAAATATTAAAAAGGGTGATTTAACACAGAAAGTTGCTATTGCAGGTAAAAGTGATTTTAGTTGGATGGCATTTGAGTTAGACAGTGCTCGTAAAAATGTTTCTAATTTAGTACATACCCTTATCGGTGGTGTAGCTCAAATGGAAGATGCAACTACAAACATGGCGTCAATCAGTAAGGCGACAGTAGATGGTGTGTTAACGCAACAATCAGAAACCAGCCAGGTTGCAACGGCAATGAACGAAATGGCTGTATCTGTGCAAGAGGTGGCGAGAACTGCAACTAATACTGCTGAAGCTGCTCGCGATGCAGATAATGAAGCACAAGCTGGTAAGCGTGTTGTAACTGAAGCAATCGACGCAATTGATTCGTTGGCAAATGAAGTCGAAAAAGCAGCCGAAACATTAAATAATCTTGAGTCTGATATTGGTAATATCGGAGCTATTGTTGATGTAATTCGAGGTATAACTGAGCAAACCAATCTATTGGCATTAAATGCAGCGATAGAAGCGGCGCGAGCAGGTGAGCATGGCCGAGGCTTTGCTGTTGTTGCCGATGAAGTTAGAACACTAGCGGGTAGAACGCAATCATCTACACACGAAATTGAAGAAATGATTGGCCGATTACAAAATGGTGCTAATGCTGCTGTAAAAGTCATGAATGAAGGTCGTGAAAGTGCAAGAACTAGTGTGGAAAAAGCATCAAGTGCAGGCATTGCTTTGGATACAATTACAGCAATGATTTCTAGAATGGATGAAATGAGTGCGGCTATTTCTAGCGCTGCTAATCAGCAGTCTGCCGTTGCTGAAGATATTAACCGTGGTATTGTTAATATTAGCCAAATTGCAGAGCATACCGCTGAAGGTGCGAGAGAAATGTCAAATGCGGTAGATGCCATGTCATCGTTATCAGTACAACTACAACAAGCCGCATCTAAATTTAAGATTTCAAATTAAGTTTATTCCCTTAGAAAGACGGTTAGATGACCGTCTTTTATACACAAATCCCCGCTAATTAATTAACCTCAATTCTGGATGGCTGTGCTTATCCAGAATTGAGCTTGATGATTACATCATTACTATGACTTGCTATCTTGGCCGTTATCCACACTAGAAAAACAGCACAACCAATGACCATAGGTATCACAGACTATTGCAATAGTTTAGCTATCGCTTTCTGATAGCTCCAAGCACTGATACTACCAAACATAATAGCTATAAACGTTGATTTTTTTAAGCGTGGTCGGGTCAGTAAGTTTTGATCTGATTGCATGTTGAGTTGATGTAATGTGGTAATTCCACCTAATGTCATTGCTCTGACTTCCCAGCCCATTCGGCCTTGCAAACTGGCACCAAGTGCTGCGCCTTTTGTCATTAAATGTTGTGTACGTTTATATAAACTACGTAGTAATGGTGCGATCTTATCAGTAGCAGGATCGACCAAATCGGATTCAATTAAACCTGATTGAGCTAATTCATCTTGTGGAATATAAATACGATCTTGTTCGGTATAGTCTTGGACGATATCTTGATAGAAGTTAATTAATTGTAAGGCGCTACACACTGCATCAGATTGTTGCAGTTGCTCTTGCGTTGGATCGCCATTCAAATGTAGTAGTAAACGCCCGACTGGATCAGCAGAACGAGTGCAGTAATCTAAGACTTCGTCAAAATCTGTATAACGGCTTTTAACAACATCTTGTTTGAAAGCGGATAATAGTTTTTCAAAAAGCTCTATTGGTAAATAGTGTTTTTGAATCACGTCGGCTAGAGCAATAAAGATAGGATTATTGCCTTGGTAATCGTGTTGACTAATTTGAAATAGCGCTTGGCTGTATTCATTCAATTGAGAAAGTCGCGTTGCTTGAGATAGGTCACCTTCATCGGCAAAATCGTCAGCGGTGCGAGCAAAAGCATAGATGACACTGATTGGTTGCCGAAGTCGCTTGGGTAATAATATTGACGCTACCGGAAAGTTCTCATAATGCGATTTAGCCAAGTTTTGACAATAGTCATAGGCTCGGTCGAGTTCGACGTCAGCTTTCATCATCTTTTAGATTTTGTATTGTTCTTGGTTGTTGCTCAATAGGAGGCAAGTCGGTAATGTCACTTTTGCTGCTAATGCCCATTTCGGTGAATTTACGTGCGCCAGGTAATACTTGTCGTTCTAATGAACCAACGGCACTGTTAAAGTGATTAACGCTACTACCAAGACTATTACCTAACTTGCTTAAATGATTGCCAAATGTTGCCAGGCGTTTGTATAGGGTTTCACCGAGCTCACGAATGATTTCAGCATTATCTGCCAAGGCTTGTTGTTTCCAGCCATACGAAACAGCGCGAAGCAGAGCGATAAAGTTGGTTGGCGTAGCTAGGATAATATTTTGACTCATACTGTCTTCAAGCAGCGTTGCATCGACTTCTAAGGCTGCCGACAGGAATTGTTCACCGGGAATAAATAACACAACAAATTCGGGTGACTGTGAATATTCTGCCCAGTAGTTTTTACGTGATAATTCTTTAATTCGACTGCGAATGATTTGAGCGTGACGTTTCATTTCACGTTGACGCGTGGCATCGTCTTTAGCTTGAATAGCTGATAAGTAAGCATCTAATGGCGTTTTGGCATCAACAATGATTTCACGTTTTTCCGGCAGGCGTACGATCATATCAGGACGAATAGCACCACTATCGGTTGCAGTATGCGTTTGTTCATAAAAGTCACAATGAGCCACCATACCGCTGAGTTCAGCTAAACGGCGCAAGGTCATTTCACCCCACTGACCACGTACTTCAGGACGACGAAGTGCCTGAACCAGATTTTGAGTTTCTTGCTGTAATTGTTGCTGACTTTGTGTCATTTGAGCAATGGTAGTGGTGAGGCTGCCATAGGCTTGTTTACGGTCTTTTTCGATATCGTGGATCTGTTTTGTTGTTTGCTTTAATGCATCGTTGATCGGTTTGAGCATTTGCTCAATGGCTTTTTCTTTAGTGTCCAACTCTGCTTTAGCTTCACTTTGAAAACGTTTGAGATTTTCTTCTGCAAGGCGTAAAAAATTGCTGTTATTACGCGTTAATGCTTCGTTAGATAATTGGTTAAAGGTATTCGCTAACTGCTCACGTGTTTGAACAAGGATCTCGTCAAGTTGACGTTTATTTTTTTGTTCCAGTTCTAATGTCAGCGTGAGTTCAGCATTGCGAGCTTGCAGTTCGCGTACTTTGCCTGAACGCATCAAAACACCAATAACAACACCTGCCAAAATGGCTGCGATTACCACAATAAGCACGACCTGGTTTTGTTGAATAACGGTGATAATTAAATCCATTGTAAGATCTCACTTGGGTGGTTGATATGAGCATCTGCTTGCCAGTTGTCAGGGTTATCAGACTCACCGACATAACCATAGAGTGCAGCTACTGTTCGCATATTGGCATTTTTACCGGCTTCGATATCCCGTGCGGCATCACCAATATAAATACATCGCTCTGGCGGCACATTAATCAGTTGACAGGCATGCATCATCGGTGCTGGATGAGGTTTACTATATGGTGTTGTATCGCCACTGACCACACACCGTGCACGATGATGAAGGGCTAGATTTTTTACAAGAGGGTCGGTTAAAAATGCCGGCTTATTGGTAATAATTCCCCATGTAATATTGGCTTGTTCCAGTGCTGAAAGCACCTCGTTCATACCTCCAAACAGTTTTGATTGACGCGAAATATTATCTTGATAGATAGCCAGTAGGCGCTCTCTCAACGTAGGTAAAAGATCATCATGATCTGAACTGCCAAAGCCAAGTTCGAGTAATCCGTCAGCACCATTACTGGCAATAGGACGAATTGTTTCGTAAGGCAATATTGATTTACCTTGCTCTTCCAGCAATGAATTTAAGGCAAATGCCAAATCAGGTGCGGTGTCGACTAAGGTGCCATCAAGATCAAATAAGATCGCTGTAAAGTCTTGCATTAATTGCCTGTCTTTTTACAGTGGACAAGGTAGTTGACGTTGACATCGTCACCGAGTGAATACTGTTGGGTCAGAGGATTATAGGATAATCCTGATATATCAACGACTTCTAACCCCGCTTGCCGACACCATTTAGCCATTTCAGATGGTTTAATGAAGCGTTTATAATCATGTGTGCCTTTAGGCAATATTTTCATCATATATTCGGCACCGACAATAGCAAATAAATAGGCTTTTGGATGTCGATTAAGTGTCGATAAAAAGACGTCACCATCCGGCTTAACTAAATCCGAACAGGCGTGAATGACTGAGATAGGATCAGGCACATGTTCTAACATTTCCATACAGGTCACAACATCGAACTGCTGCGCAGCCTGTTGTGCTTTTTGTTCTGCTGTTATCTGTTGGTAGTGAATCGATAAGCCTGCTTCTAATGCATGTAACTTGGCAATATTAAGTGGCAATTCACCCATATCAATACCGGTTGTATGTGCACCACTTTTAGCTAATTCTTCCGTTAATATCCCGCCGCCACAGCCAATATCAATGACTTGTTTGTCAGCAAGTTTGCAGCGTGTTTCGATAAAACCTAAACGCAGTGGGTTGATCTGATGTAATGGTTTTGATTCGCCTTCTTGATCCCACCAACTGTTGGCTAATGCATCAAATTTTGCGACTTCATTTGGATCGACATTGCTATATGAGTGTGTCATTGATCGGATTGCCTTATTTTGCTTGCCCATTGTTGTGTTTGTTCACTAATTTTTGTTTGATGTAGTGTCGTCAATTGGCGATCTTTTAGTAGTTGTTTGCCATCGACCCATACATCAGTCACTTGATGGCGGCCAGTGGCATAAACAAGCTGAGAAATAACATCATAACAAGGCTGACTCTCAATATCAGAAAAATCAACAGCGATAATATCAGCCGCTTTGCCTTTTTTGAGTGAGCCTGTGATCTGATCCAGCCCTAGCGATTTTGCCGCATTAATTGTTGCCATTTTTAATGCTGTTTGTGCGGGTATTGCCGTGGCATCTTGTGCAACAGCTTTTGCTAACAGTGCTGCTTGGCGCATTTCGGCAAACATATCTAAATCGTTATTTGATGCAGCGCCATCAGTACCAATACTGACATTAATGCCGTGTTTGACTAACTTGGCGATCGGGCTAAAGCCGCTCGCCAGTTTTAAATTTGACTCAGGGCAATGGGCAATGTGAACTCCAGCCTCGGCACACCATTTGATCTCTTCATCAGTTAGTTGTGTCATATGAACGGCAACTAAGCGTGGTGACAATAAACCAAGATTTTTTAATCGTTGTAATGGTCTGACACCATAGGTTGCAATGCTTTGGTTAATTTCATCTTGTGTTTCATGAATATGCATATGAATCGGAATATCCAATTCTTCAGCATTGGTAATGACTGATTTTAAGGTGTGATCTGACACGGTATAGGGCGCATGAGGTGCATAAGCGGTGGTAATACGAGCATGGTGACGATAATAGTCATGCAACTGCTGACCTTTATGCATGTATTCTTCGGCATCGGCAGCCCAAGCACTTGCAAAGTCAATAATCACCATACCAAGGCTGGCTCGGATCCCTGATTGATCGACAACACGTGCGGTTGCATCAGGAAAAAAATACATATCATTAAAACAGGTGGTGCCACCACGCAACATCTCGGCAATGGCGAGTTGAGAACCCGCTTCGACAAAACTATCACTGACCCAGTGTTGTTCTGCTGGCCAGATATGATCATGTAACCATGTCATTAACGGTAAGTCATCAGCCAGGCCGCGTAATAAGGACATAGCGGCATGAGCATGATTATTAATCAAACCGGGCATCAGACAATGTTGATCGAAGTGATGTTCAAGCGCTGCTGAATATCTCTGTTTTGCCTGATCTTGAGCAACTATGGCTACAATATAACCATCATTAATCACGATAGAGTGATGTTGTAACACCGAATTTTTTGCATCGACAGGGACTATCCAACGAGCATGTATAATGAGATCGACTTTTTTCATGAACATGATTATACCGCCATCGACAGGAGATGACATTGGATAAACAAACTGACTCTATTCAGCCAATGAAATGGCAGGATGATACCTTATTTTTGCTTGACCAACGCTTATTGCCTCATCAGAAGATTTGGCTCGAATTTAGTCATCCAGATGATGTGGCTCATGCGATTACAAATATGGTTGTGCGTGGCGCACCTGCAATTGGAATTACCGCTGCCTATGGTGTTGTGTTAGCCGCAAGACAAGCATGGAATGTTGCTGGGGTTAATTGGAAACAGGCGATGACAGCACCACTTGCACGTTTGGCAGAATCACGTCCAACCGCAGTTAATTTACATTGGGCGCTACATCGAATGACCGAGCTCTATATGACCTTATCGGATACGGAATCAGCTGAAACAATCCTGTTACAACAAGCGCAGGCAATTCATCAACACGATATTGCAGCCAACCATACAATGGGAAAATTAGGTTCGCAACTGCTGGCAAAAGATAGCGTTGTATTAACCCATTGCAATGCCGGAGCATTAGCAACAGGTGGATTTGGAACTGCATTAGGGGTGATTCGACAGGGCTATAGTGACGGCAAAATTAGCCATGTGTATGCTGATGAAACCAGACCCTGGTTACAAGGTTCAAGGTTAACCGTATGGGAATTACAGCAAGATACTATCCCCGTGACATTGCAAGCTGAAAGTGCGGCAGCATCGTTAATGGCATCGGGTGAACTTGATTGGGTGATTGTGGGAGCAGATCGCATTACAGCAAATGGTGATGTTGCAAACAAAGTCGGTACGTATATGCTGGCTATTTTAGCTCACTATCATGGTGTTAAAATGATGGTGGTTGCACCCACTTCAACCATAGATTGGGCGTTAAATGATGGCAGTGAAATTCCGATTGAACAACGACCACAACAAGAAGTGACAATGTTACAAGGCCAGAAAATTGCACCATTAGGTACAGTAGCATCTAATCCCGCATTTGATGTGACCCCAGCTAATTTAATTGATGCGATCGTGACAGAAGCCGGTGTTGTTTTGTCACCATCAATTGAAACTATGACTAAACTTAAAGTGAAGAATTGAGGTAATAAACATGACTGAAACAGTATTAGTGACGGGCAGTAATCGAGGTATAGGCCTTGAATTATGTAGACAGTTAGCGATGAATGGCAAGCATGTTATAGCAACCTGTCGCCATAGTTCACCTGCACTTGATGGGTTGAACGTTGAAGTGATTGAAGATGTCGATACCTCAGATCTGAAAAGCTTAAATGCGCTTGCAAAAAAACTGGAAGGGCGCAGCATTAACTGGCTGATCAATAATGCCGGGATCGCCAATGGTATTTCGATGGACGAATTAGACCAAGATGCGGTTGAAAGTAGTATCCGTATGTTTGAGGTCAACAGTCTTGGACCTTTGTTAACAACACAAGCATTATTAAACAATCTTGGTGTTGGCAGCAAAGTGGGCATAGTAACCAGTCGAATGGGTTCGATTGCAGATAATGATTCTGGTGGCAGCTACGGTTATCGCATGTCAAAATCCGCAGTTAATGCCGCTGGTAAATCGTTATCGATTGATTTAAAACCGCATGGTATTGCCGTTGGTATTCTTCATCCAGGTTGGGTTCGTACCGATATGACAAATCATAATGGTTTAATCGATCCAGATGAATCGGCTGCTGGTTTAATTGCCAGAATGGAAGAGTTGACTATTAAAAACACCGGATCATTCTGGCATAGTAACGGTGATTTACTTCCTTGGTAAAGTACCCAAATCTCACGGAAACGCAACAGCAAAATTTGCCGGCTCTGACCAAGCCGGCACAACAGATGTGTGCCAAGTTCGAAGATAGCACTCATCAACTCTGGCATTGTCAAACGATAGATGGTCCAATGGTGCTCAAACTATGCAATCACGACACAATTAAAACATCGTCATTCTGGCAAGGCGTCAATAGTTTATTTGCGGTTGATTTTCCTGACTCATTAAATCAAATACAACAGATACATACATTTTTGAGCGAACACGGTTGTCTTACTATTCCTGAATACATTGCCTCAGAAGCATCACGTTATGTCCTGGTAAGGCATATTATTGGTGATGATGTCGATGCTGAAACGGTATCAGACTCGATGGTTAGAAAATTGGCCAGTCATCTTGCTCAACTTCATCGACATCAGCTATCAAACTGGGGGGCATTTCATCATGCCGGTTTTTCAGCTAAACAATGGTCAGAACGCTTGCACCACACCTTAATGACTTTGGCTGAATTAGATCCAGCTACCATTCCAAACAACATACTCGAACAGGCTTTGGAGCAAGCTAAAAAACTCAATCTAACTACGTTTTCACCGATTATGCTCGATTTACGCTGGGATCAGATGCTACATCAACAAGGTCAATTATCAGCAATTGTCGATATGGATGCGTTTGTGATCGGACCCAGGGAATTGGAATTGGTATTGCTTGAATATCAACTTAATCAACAACAAGCAAACACGTTTGAACAAGCCTATCAACAGATCAGCGACATGCCCGCTTTAGCCGAGCAACGCTACGGTTATCGCCTGTTATTATTTTTGATGAATAGCCTCGGCGAAACCGATATTACAAAATGGATCAACGCACCGACTTGGTGGAAATAAACGGCATTTTTGGGGCTTGGCTGTGATATTGCTAACCAGTCAGCAATATCGCTATTATCTTTAAACTAGAGTTATTGATTTTTATATAGCCGTCGCCAATTTATAAAACCAATCATCGCTAAAACGGTATAAACCCCAAATAAAACAACAGTGGCGTAATAAGCTGATTGAGCATAGAGTACGATTGCTGCCGAATCAATCACCACCCAATACAACCAGTTTTGCAAAACTTTACGAGCCATTAACCATGTGTTCATCACTGAAAAAATGGTCACACTGGCATCAAGATAGGGATGCTGTGAGCTTTGGGTGATGTCAAGATAATAAGCAGTTATGACACTGAGCAGTGTGGCAATGAAGAGAAATAGTGCTTGTTTAGACCATGACCAACTGGTGATGGCTAGATTATCTTCGCTGATACCGTGTTTTCGCCATAACAGATAACCATAAATAGCCATGCCCATATAGTAAAAATTGAGCAGCGCTTGCATCGGAAGTTGTCCTTCCCAAAACAAGATGGTGTAGATCAGCGTACTGATCAATGCCAGTGGCCAGCACCATTGTGATTCTCTAGCGGCAAAGATGATATAACCAATGCCAAGTAAGGCTGCGATAATTTCCCAGCCAGACATGGCTGCGAAAGCGTGTATGAGTATTTCCATATTTTGTAGTTCGGTTTTAACCGAACATGGATCCTAAGCTTGCAATATTTGTCGGATTGAAATCCGACCTAGACAGCATGTTAAACATCAACCACATCTGCGCGATCTGTACCGACCATTTTTAATACAAAGACACTGTGTGGCATAACACTGAAGACCTGTTCAATTTCAGCTGTCATCATCTCCATAACATCACGGTATTCACCAAAGACTTGTGTGCTGAGGCTGTTACGTTTTACGATGAGTTTTGGGTTGGTTTCTAATTTATCGATGAAGGCTAAAATAGGTTCAACAAAACCTTCTGTTAAAGGATAAAGACTAATATCAATTGAAATTCGCATAAAATTACTACCTAAATAAAGTGAGAAAGGGCCCCCCAATGAGGGCCCTTTTAGAATGTGACTAGTAATCCCAAGTTAAGTTAACGCCTACAACTCTAGGGTCGCCTTTCTGAGTATAGGATTTAGGTGCATAGTCTGCTGACGGATCGATTCCGAAGAAAAAGCCTCTGGTATCGTAATCTTTGTCTAACAAGTTTCTTCCCCAAACTGAAACTTTCCAGTTTCCTTTGGCATAATCTAAACTTGAATTAACTAAGACATACGAGTTTGATTTTGAATTGTGGCTGTTTGAAAAATAAAACTCGTCTTTACCTTCGACATTAGCTCTAAATGTCCAGTTGTTAGTGACATAATATTCACCACCTAAGCTAAACTGATATGCGGGTGCATGCGCGATACGGCGACCACTGAGTGTGATGCCATCAGCTAATAATTCAGGATTTTCATAATCGTCTAGTACCGCATCTAATAAGCCAACTGAAGCTAAGACACGCCACTGATTGTTAATAAACCAATCTAGATCGGCTTCGACCCCAATATTAGTGACTTTTTCAGCATTGACGAAATAGTCAATGAAATCGGTACCAGGTCCAAGCACTTTAGGCACTGCAAGTGAGGTTTTTAGTTGGGCATCTTTACGAAGTGTATAGAAAGTAGTGATATTAGTAATCAAGTCACCTTCTAACCAAGCAGATTTGATCCCAGCTTCTATTGTCCAAGAATATTCAGAATCAAAACTACGTTCATTACTGGTTAACCGAGGATCATCGTTAATACCGCCAGCTTTATATCCACGTGATAAGGTGGTGAAAAGCATGTGAGTTGGTTCAATTTGATACTGTAAGCCTAGCTTACCACCATAAAGCACTTCATCTTTTTCAATATCCAAACTATTTGAATCACTATATTCGGCTTGCCAATTTTCAATGCGTAAGCCTGAAATTAACATCAATTTTTCAGATAAATCGCTATTCAATTGACCAAAAATAGATGTATTTAAGGTGTCATACGCATTACTGAATGGGAAAACATCAGGGGTATCGTTATCAAAATAATTACGATTGAGATCTTGCTTTTGATTTGCATGATAAAAACCAACAGTCCAAGCTGTTGAATTATTGAAGATTTTACCATTTTCATTTGAAAGTATACGCCCTTCAAAAGAGTAGTTTTCTCTATCACGCAAGTATTGATCAAAGCCACTATATGGGAAATCATCCGGATCAAACTGGTTGGCATTCGACCAATCATCATCGTAGCTATATTCAAGATCTGATTGTGAGTAAGTGACGGTAGATTGAATTTGGATTTTATCGTTGGCTCGCCAGTCTGATTTTAATGCAAAAGCGTCGGTTTTTTGTGCGTCTTTACCTGGTTGATCGGCAACACTGTTACGAGTGTTATCGAATGTGAATGCATCATAACCATTATCGATATCAATATGTAATAAATTTAAGTCAAGTGTTAAATCGTTGTTAACTAGCCATTTTAGATGACCACGTGCGGTAATTTCATCTTTATCCTGGGTGTTACGACCCAAAAAACTATTATCCATATAGCCATCAGATTGATAACTATAGACAGACATACGGCCTAACAATACGTTTTCAATAAGCGCGCCACCAACAGCTACGCCGACATTATGCGTATTGTGATTTGCAATTCCCGTTTCAACATGAATAGCCAACTCTTCAGTGGGTTGCTTGCTCTGCAAGTTAATTAATCCTGCCAGGGCATTGGCACCATAAAGTGTACCTTGAGGACCACGTAGAATTTCCACTTGTTCAATATCAAACAATGTTGCCGCACCACCAGAACGACTTAAATCTATGCCATCAATATAGAGGCCAACAGAAGGATTTAGTGGTGCTTTGAATTCACTACGTTCGCCAATACCACGGATTTGGAAATATTGTCCGCGTGATGCGCCACTAGAAACGTTAACGTTTGGCGCCAAGTTAAGAACATCCTCGACATGTTGAGCACCACGAGATTCAATGGTTTCACTGTTAATTGAGGTTAAACTTACGGGCGTTTTAAGTGCAATGTTTGGTCTGAAATCAGCCCCGACAATCATCGAAGGTAGCTTTGTTTCCTCAGCGTTAGCAGATGTCGCAATAACGCATAGAATTGCGATTGATAAAACCTTAACTTTCATTGTTACCCTTTTTAGATAAAAAAGGACAGGGGGATAACGCATTTTTGAGCACGGTTGTGCAATGACTGTATCGCTGCCTGTCCCTACGCCAGTATTAACTGGATCAGGTTCGTAGGGTTCCACCTCAAGTTAATGTGGTGATCTCAGGCTTTATGCCACCCCTAGGCCAGATTAGCTAAAACTTAGCTAATCAAAGCCGACATTATAGTGGAATACGTGTGTTATAACCAGTGATTATTGCTTTAATCTATTTGTAACACCTTGTTTTTATAAGTGAATTGAGTCTGCATCGTCAATGATCACGGCTATAGAACTCTTTTGTCGTTAGGCAATGGCTGTTTGTACAACGTGTTTGGTTAATTGTGGTGCTAATAATTCGATAAAGGCATAGCCATAAGATCTCAAATAACTACCACGTCGAATGCCAAGTTGAGTGGTACTGGTTTTAAATAAATGACTGGCATCACGCCCTTGCAGTGGCGCATCTTTAACAGGATCAAACGCCATGCTGGCAATAATGCCAATGCCTAAACCTAATTCAACATAGGTTTTAATAACGTCGGCATCTGTAGCTGTGAACACGACATTAGGCGTTAGCCCTTTTTCAATGAAAGCTTGATCTTGTTGGGCTCGCCCCGTAAAGCCCATGACATAGGTTAAGATCGGATAATGATAAATTGACTCGAGCGTCAGTTGTTTTTCGTCAAGTAATGGATGATCGGGTGGCACCACAATCGAACGGTTCCACTGATAGCAAGGTAGAATGACAAGCCTGTCAAATTGCCCCAAACCTTCAGTAGCAATAGCTATATCTACTTTGCCTGTGGCTGCCATTTCAGCAATTTCTGTTGGTGTACCTTGTACCATATTAAGATGAACTTTGGGATAACGTTGACTAAATGCTTTGATTGCCTTGGGAAGTGCATAGCGTGCCTGAGTATGGGTTGTGCCAATAGATAGCGTGCCTGTTTGATCATTGCGAGTGTCTGCGGCGAGTTGTTTAATATTCTCAATATCCAACAACACTCTGTCAGCCATATCTATAACGAGTTTTCCCGCTGGTGTTAAATCGACAAGACGTTTGCCGTGGCGTTCAAAAATTTTAAAACCAAGTTCATGTTCCAGCAGTTGAACTTGATTACTTATGCCAGGTTGCGAGGTATGTAATGCGTCTGCCGCAGCAGAGATACTCAAATCTCGACGGGTAATTTCACGAATATAATTTAATTGTTGCAGCTTCATTTATATACTTTTTAATTATAAATATAGATAATAATAGTCCTTGAATGAATATAAGACAATGCTAGAATTACCCGCTCTACATCGACGGTGGGGTATATA
>JACUUH010000068.1 GCA_014859375.1 Gammaproteobacteria bacterium | reverse complement strand
TATGTATGTATGTATGTATAGGATGGGTATGAACTCACGAGGCTGGTTATTCCCAATTGATATTATAATATCTACTAAATTCATCTGCCGGTATGGGGCGGCTATAAAAATAGCCTTGAATTTCATCGCAGCCATAATTTTTGAGCAGATTCAATTGCTCCAGTGTTTCTACACCTTCAGCAATAACACTAAGTTGTAGCGTATGCCCCATTTGAATAATGGTACGAACGATAGCTGCATCGTCAGAATTATCCACCATATCAGCAACAAATGATTGATCAATTTTAAGTTTATTGACCGCCAGTTTTTTCAAATAAGACAGACTAGAATAGCCTGTGCCAAAATCATCAATAGAAATATGAATCCCCATTTCTCTCAAACTATTCAGCGTTTTTATTGCTATATCGAGATCATTCATTAAAATTGATTCTGTTAATTCTAATTCCAATAGAGTCGAATTTAGTCCTGATTGGGCAAGGGCTAGTTTAACGGTGTCGATAATGTTGCCACGCTTGAATTGTATGGCTGAAAGGTTAACAGCCATGATAAGAGGTGATGTTCGGCGATGGTTCCATATTTGTGCTTGCTTACATGCCTCATTGATCACCCATTCACCAATTTCAACAATAAGACCGCTACGTTCTGCCAGAGGAATAAATTTGGCTGGAGAAACAAGCCCCAGCTCAGGATGTTGCCATCGTAATAATGCCTCAGCACCAATTAACTCACCGCTAATCGTATTAAACTGTGGCTGATAGTGAAGCTGGAACTCTTCATTTGTAAGTGCGCGATGCAAGGAAGATTGTAATTTCATATTCTCTACGGCATCAACATTCATTTGCTCAGAGAAGAAACGATAAGTACGCTTTCCTGCATCTTTTGCTTTATAGAGCGCTGTATCTGCTCTTTTAACAAGCCCATCAAAGTTTTTACTGTCGTTAGGAAACATACTGATGCCGATACTAAATGACACATTCAGGACATATTCGTCCATTTGAATCGGCTCACGAAATATTTCGAGAATTTCCTGGGTAATCGTTTCTGCCGTTGCGACATCATCAAGATTGGTCAGCAGAATGATAAATTCATCCCCACCCTGACGGCTTATCGTATCTGTCTGACGAATACATAATTGCATCCGCTCTACACTATGGATTAATAATTTATCACCCAGTGTATGTCCTAAACTGTCGTTAATATGTTTAAAATTGTCCAGATCAAGCAGGAGTATCGCTACAAGCGTATTCTGGCGCTGTGCCAATGCGATGGCCTGTTCAAATCGATCACGCAATAATAGGCGATTAGGTAAGTGAGTCAAGGTATCATGGTGGACTAGAAACGCATTTGTTTTTTCCATTTCCTGTCGTTCTAAACGTGTACGTAAGGTGATGATGCCATAAGCCAGATCATTGGCTAACTCTTCAAGTAATCGTACTTCTTCCTCAACAAAAGCATGAGGTTCATCTGAGTAAATCGAAAGGGCACCGATAACGATGTTACTACTGGCTAAAGGCAGGGCAATGCTTGATTGATAACCCAGTCGGAGAGCTTGGTTACGCCACGGTTTCATTCGGGGATTAGATAAGTAATCTTGATTGATTATTGGCTGCTGAGTACGTATTGCTGTGCCAGTGGGGCCTTGTCCTAATTCGCTATCATCCCATGTAATATGCAGGTGTTCGAAATAATCACCAAAATCACCATACTTAACAATCGGATTAACGGTTTTGGCTTTGTCATTTTCCTTTAGTCCAACCCATGCCATTTTATAGCCACCGATTTCTACTGTGAGTCGGCAAATGTCATTAAGAATAGACTGTTCATCGTTTGCATGTATTAATGTGGAATTACATTGACTCAACAACTGAAGTTGTCGGTCAAGTTTTATTCGGGTTTGTTCTGCCTGTTTTTGTTGGGTAATGTCTTCATACATTCCCAATATGCCAATAACGTCGTTTGCAGTATTAAATAAAGGAACTTTAGAGGTCCTTAGCCAGATACGTTCACCTGAGTCTTTTGTTTGAGGTTCTTCATAAGCTAATTTGGGTGTCATTGTATTCATAACCTGCTGATCATCAGCACGATACAATTCTGCATCCTTCTTCCATGCTAATTGCGAGTCATTTTTATTGATGATATGAATAGGTTCAGATTCGCCTGCATCATGGGCAAATAAGGTATTACAACCGAGAAAACGAGATTCACGATCTTTCCAAAATATGCGTAAAGGAATTGATTCAATCACTGACTGCAACAGGTTTTTTGATTCATACATCTGTTGATACGGAGCCTTGATGCTACTGATAAAAACAGCGTGATAGATAAAAACATAGGCAATAAGCTTGTAAATATGCCCAAGCAAGTTATAGATGTCAGTAACATCAGAATAAAAGGTGAAAAATAGTTCACTCATCGCCAACATGGTTGTAGCAGTAAATAAACTCATTATGTTGTAGGTGTGTTGCCGGGAGTGAATTTGGTAGAAAAATCGTAGTGCAGCAGTTAAATAGAGTGCTATCAGACAATATTCGCTCACGATTTTAACCGAGGTCAAGCCTTGTCCATCTATATAGGTTTTAGGGGTGAGTTCTGGAAAAAATAGTACGACATAAATGAAGAGTGCACACAGGATAAGTGTTGCTAATAACAGAATCCAACGCAATTTATCTATGTATGTCGTTTGCCACGGTGAGAACGCGATAATAAGCAAGCCAATTGCAGAGAATGCTCGCCCTGCCAACCAGAAATCTATGGTCTTTTCTGGTCCGTTTGGGGTAAAAAAATCAGGCATACCTGGAAACGACATAGTGTGGACAAAATCAAAGAGCGCAACACTTAGCGATGTGCAGGCCAGGATAATCAGATTAAGCGAACATTTCCGGTCAGTTTTGGCGAAAATAATTGAGAAAATCATCACCGATATAATGATAGAAATAAATTCAAGTGATGTATGCACAGGCGCATAATTGGCTACATGCTCAAGCGGTAACAGTGATGGCTTAATCCAGCTGATAAATTGGATGAATGCTAATGCTATGATTATCAAGATAATTGGTTGGTATGTGCTTTGTTTCTGTTCAATCATGTAAGCCTAAATCTATTTTGGTTTTAGTGTGGTTAGCAATAGCATCAAGTACAAACGTTTTATTTAAATGGATTTGATTATAAGGTTACTGGCTAAATAAAGCACGGTTCCAAATAGGTTTACATTATCATCTCAGCCAAGATTAGACGCAAAATAGTGATGTAATGGACGAGGTTTGATCGCATTGTGTTGGGTTATGGAATTGACAATTCTCCCCTTTGGTAAATAGTGATTTAAGATAGAACTGTCGACCCATACTAACATGGGAAATAAAGTCTGAAATATGATCGAATTAAACGCAAACTTAAATGAAATCCCAAACTACAAAGCCTATGTGATGGCTGGCAATGATATGTCGCCCACCATTAATGAAGGTGATCATGTTGTGATTGATTTGGCTCAGCGTTTTATTCGTAGTGGCGACATTTATGTGGTTGAGTATAAAAACTCAATTATCGTATGCCGATTGTTGTTAGATAGGGATAAAGTCAAGCTCATTTTCGATGGTGCATCATACGCATTAGATGAATTGGTTGATGCTATAACGGTAATCGGTCGGGTTATAGAGACCAAAACCTTACACGACTAATTGTTAGCCAGATTATCATAATGACTCTTAAATGAATAAGAAGGGATGGTCATGACAAAAATAATCAAAATTATTGCGGGTTTAGTCGGTGTGAGTGTGATTGCTCTGGTAGCGATTATCAGTACAAGCGATATCAGCCAGTATAAAGGACAGGTTATTCAGCTTGTTGAAGAAGCAACTGGGCGACAGTTAGAAATCAATGGTGATATGCGATTTGCTTTGTCATTGGTGCCAACGGTTGTGGTTGAAGACGTTAGCTTCAGCAATGCTGATTGGGGTTCTAAACCTGAGATGGTGAGCCTGAAAAAGTTTGAGATTAAAGTCGCGTTATTGCCATTAATTACAGGCGATATTCAGCTTAATAGACTTATTTTGATTGACCCTGATATTGTGCTCGAAACCAATAAAAAAGGCGCAGGCAACTGGGTTTTTGCGAGCAAGTCTGACGATAAACAAGAAAAAACAACAGCAGCAGAAACACACCCACCTAAGATTGTTGTCAATGAAGTACATATTAAAAATGCCAAGATTATCTATATCGATGGCATTACGGGTCAACACACCAAGCTTGTTATTGATCAGATAACAGCCGAGTCAGACGGTGTTGATGAACCACTTTCTTTAATGATGAAAGCGGCATACAACGCTGTACCAATTTCTGTTAGTGGGCAGTTAGGTTCGCTTAAACAATTGACTGCAAATAATGACTATCCTATAGATTTAACGATTGAAGTAAGTGATGCCAGCTTGACATTAAACGGCAAAATCACTAAACCGATGGATGCCAAAGGTATCAATGTCGCTGTTAAATTTGAGCTTAATAATCTGGCTGACTTGTCAAAACTGGCCGGTAGTGATTTACCTGATTTTGGTCCAGTTGCATTGTCGGGCAACTTAATTGATGGCGTGGGAAGTTATGCTATTAAATCGTTGGTGCTTACTGCTGGCAATACTGATTTATCAGGTGAGTTAACGGTAAATATTGCATCTAAACGTCCTTCAATTAGTGCTAAGTTCAATTCAAATTTAATTGATTTAGTTGAATTTGCAGGTGATGAGGCATCACAACCCGCTAACAAAAAAGATCGTGTTTTTTCATCTGAACCCTTGTCTTTAGATGCATTAAAATCACTCAATGCAAACCTATCAATTAATGCCAAACACATTAAAACAGCTAG
>JACUUH010000067.1 GCA_014859375.1 Gammaproteobacteria bacterium | reverse complement strand
TCGTAATACATAATCTAACCTAAGTTCTGGATAAGCACAGCCATCCAGCACCTTTTTTTTAGCGGCTATCCGCGTTAGATTTTCTTGTAATAGCCAGCTATTGCTACGTAAATCTGCCTTGATATCCACTAAAACAAAGGCACTGGTTATGTGATTAAAACGTGTTTTAGTGGTTTTACCAGCTATTTGTTGGCAAGTCATTGTTGGTTATAGGGTAGCTGACTATTCTTATCCAGAACTGAGGTTAATCTAAGTCGACTTAGTGCCGCAACAACTGTCGCCAGCATAAACATTTTTGTTGAAAAGACATGGCGGCATGAGCCGGACTGGTTGATGGCAATCGCTTTCTGGTAATGGTTAATTGGTGTTCAGATAAGGTCGGTAATACATATTTATTGAATATCTGTTCAGCCTTGGCACCATTAAACGCAATCAAATTTAGTGCTGGATGTTGCTGAAAAAACGCAGTGAAATTATTCACAATGATGCTTTCAGGTTCAATATTACTGTCGAGGCTACCTTGACGCTGACAGCTTTGTAACACATCCCACAGTGCAATGTTGTTTGCAATCAGACTGGCACATCGTTGGTGGTAAGACAAGTCCGCTTCCAGTTCGAGAATCGTTGTCATGATAGGCCAAAATGCGTTTCTGGGATGAGCATAATAGCGTTGTTGAGTAAGTGATTCGACACCTGGCATGGAACCCAGAATTAAACTATGGGCATCGTCATTAGCAATAGCTGTAAAGCAGGTTGATCTGTGACTATTAGCTATCATGATTATTGATACTGATTGCCTTGGTGACGGATCCAACCAGTAATGTGTTTTTTTGCAGGATCATGGTGGGTCCAATGCAAAACACCCCCTTTCTCATTCCATTCATATTCACCAAACACACTAACCTTATCACCGACTTTAAGATCGTCAATGCGTGGCGCTAGATCGATATTATGAGCAACTAAAAGCGTATGACCACTGTCGAGTTGAATAATAAAGCGCTGGTGGCGTCTGCCGCTATTATCATCAGCTAATAGTTTTACAACGGTTGCATCGACTTCAAGTTGAATATTACTTTGTTGTTGTTCAAATAGCTGTTGGAATGAGGCGGTGTGCTTAAGTGAATGGCTATTTGATTCAGGATCGTATTTACTGGCTGCATAACTTAACACTAAAAAAGCAATGATGAGCCAAAGGCGATATTTTTGACGAGGAGTGAGTGACATAAGGCTATAGTAATCGCAAAAGACAAGATGATACCTTAAAGTTTAATTGTATTTCAGATGTAAGATAGTCATGTAACAGCTGATATGTAGCGCTATAAAGGTTGATGTGACCTCAATTCGGTATGGCTTTGTGTTTCGAATAATTGTTGTGGGCGTTATAATCCATCGATTATTTATCTAGTTTAGAGAGCTTAGATGTATCAGTACGATAACTACGATCAAACGATGATTGATCAGCGCGTAGCACAATACCGCGATCAAACCCGTCGTTTTTTAGCGGGTGAATTGACAGAAGACCAATTCCGACCATTGCGTTTAATGAATGGTTTATATATTCAAATTCACGCACCGATGCTACGTGTTGCTATCCCTTACGGCTTGATGTCTTCGAAACAAGTTCACAAAATTGCTGATATTTCACGTAAATATGACAAAGGCTATGTGCATTTCACAACACGCCAAAACTTCCAGTTAAACTGGCCAGCACTTGAAACCGTGCCTGATATTTTAGCTGAACTTGCATCGGTTCAAATGCATGCCATCCAGAGTAGTGGTAACTGTATTCGTAACACAACGTCAGATCAGTTGGCAGGTGTTAACGCTAACGAATTGGAAGATCCTCGTCCTTGGTGTGAAATCATTCGTCAATGGTCTACCTTCCATCCTGAATTTGCTTATTTGCCCCGTAAATTCAAAATTGCAGTCACGGGTAGCGCGGATGATCGGGCTGCGACCCAAGTACATGACATCGGCTTGCACCTTGTTAAAAATCATCAAGGTGAGATTGGTTTTGAAGTATTAGTCGGTGGTGGTTTAGGTCGTACTCCAATTTTGGGACAACAAATTCGTCCTTTCTTAGAAAAGAAAGATTTATTGTCTTATCTTGAAGCGATTTTACGTGTCTATAACCGTTTAGGTCGTCGTGATAACAAATACAAAGCACGTATCAAAATCACCGTGCGTGAGCATGGTATCAATCATATTCGCGAACTGGTTGAAGCGGAATGGGTACATATTCGTAAACAATTAGAACTTGATGACAAAGAAATCCAGCGTGTTAAGCAGTATTTCACTGAACCTGATTACGATGCTTCAGCAGCAGATGATCAAACTTTTACTGAGATGCAAGCACACGATCCAGCTTTTGCCCGATGGGTAAAACAAAATGTCGTTGATCATAAAGTGCCTGGTTATAAGATTGCATATATATCATTGAAATCTCCAACCAGTCCTCCCGGTGATGTTACGGCAGAACAGCTTGATGTGATTGCTGACTTGGCTGATGAATTTAGTATGAGTGAGGTGCGTTCAACTCATAACCAAAATTTAGTGTTGAGTGATGTGAAGCAAGGTGAGTTGTATGCCTTATGGTTGCGTTTAGAAGCAGAAGGTCTTGCAACCGCAAATATCAACACCTTAACAGACATAATTTGTTGCCCAGGTTTAGATTTTTGTAGTTTAGCTAATGCAAGTTCAATTCCACTAGCAAAAGCAATTAACGAACGTTTTGATGATATGGATTATTTATATGATTTAGGTGATATCAAGATCAAAATGTCAGGCTGTATGAATGGCTGTGCTCACCAGAGTGTAGGCCACATCGGTATTTTGGGTGTCGATAAAAAAGGTGAAGAATGGTATCAATTTACCCTTGGTGGTAGTTCTGAAGCAGATGCCTCATTAGGCGAGCGTTTAGGTCGGGCTATTCCTAAAGATGAAGTGGTTGATACTGTGGCAACGTTATTAGATACCTACAAAGAATTACGCCTTGAAGATGAGCCTTTCCTGGCAACGGTTCGTCGTGTTGGTGTGGATCCATTCAAGGAGCGTGTATATGCAGATAATTAAAGATCGTGAAATCGTCGAAGATAACTGGTTACATTTAGACGATGAAGCTGAATTAGTTGCGGGTAATATCACAGTATCATTAGCACGCTGGCAAGAACAGCATCAAACCCTGACACAGCATGAAGGAGGCTTAGGTATTCGTTTGACGGGTGATGACCCACTCGAAGAAATCGTGCCTGACTTAGCACACTTTTCTCTTATTGCATTGATTTTCCCTGCTTTTGTTGATGGACGTTGTTATTCATTTGCGCGTTTATTGCGTGATCGCTTCGACTTTAAAGGTGAAATTCGTGCCCAAGGTGATGTGTTATACGATCAGCTGTTCTATATGTCGCAATGTGGTATTAACAGTTTTGAATTAGCCAACCCTAATCGATTAACACAGGCAATCAAGGCGTTTGATGCCTTTTCTGAAAGTTATCAGGCGACAGTATTACGTCCTGAACCGTTATACCGTAGACGTTAACTAGACGCTTACTATGGCTGTTTATGCTATCGGCGATGTCCAAGGCTGTTTCGACGAGCTATTAAGGTTATTGGATCATATTGATTTTGATCCATTAGCAGATCAAGTCTGGTTGGCTGGGGATCTGGTTAATCGAGGTCCACGATCGGCAGATGTGCTTCGATTAGCGATGGATCTTGGTCCAAATCGAATCAAAGTTGTCTTGGGTAATCATGATCTTCACTTATTAGCTAATGCAGCTGGCATTGTCGAACATCACCATCACCTCGACACAATGGATTCGGTGTTGGACGCTGAAGATCGTGCGCAACTAGTACATTGGCTGCGCCACCAACCGCTGTTTCATCATGATCCAAATCTTGGTTTTAGTATGGTTCATGCTGGCCTGCCTGCTGAATGGACAATTGACGATGCGTTAAGATTGTCGAAAGAAGTTGAAGCCGTTTTACAAAGAGACAATTGGGCTGACTTTTTTAAGCATATGTATGGAAATAAGCCTAAGAGATGGTCTGAATCGTTAACGGGCTGGGATAGATTAAGATTTATTACCAATTGTTTTACCCGTTTACGTTATTGTCATGATGATGGAACGTTGGCATTACCTTTTAAAGGTGCGCCTAAAGATAAACCTTCTGATCAGAAACCGTGGTTTGATATGCCTAACCGACAATCACAGCACAACAAAATTGTCTTTGGCCATTGGTCAACCTTAGGTACAGGGCAATACGGTAATGTATTTTCACTTGACAGCGGCGCAGTGTGGGGCGAGACATTAACTGCAGTCAGAATTGATCAATATCCATATCAATGGTTTACCATACAGGCAGAAAGTAAAGACTTACCTTACAGCAAAAACAAACAAACCCCTTATGTTAAACGCTGGTCATAACGACATGTTAGGACTATTGGGTTAAAACAAAGTACAATACACGTCACTATTTACACATATCTCGGAATTTTAAATAACCATGAGCAATATCACGACTTTTTCTGGTGATTTTTCGGCCCAAGGGCTTCGTATTGGTATCGTCGCGGGACGGTTTAATGATTTTATTGTTGATAATCTAATTTCCGGTGCGGTTGATTGTCTGGTACGTCATGGCGCTAACGAAACTGATATTGAAATAGCACGTGTTCCTGGTGCTGTCGAAATTCCACTTGCTGTGCAACGTATGGGACGTACAGGTAAATATGATGGGATTATTGCCTTAGGTGCTGTTATCCGTGGCGGTACACCTCACTTTGATTATGTCGCTGGTGAATGTGCAAAAGGGCTTGGTCAATTAACGTTGCAACTCGATATTCCTGTTTCATTTGGTGTGTTGACTGTTGATACAATCGAGCAAGCGATCGAACGTGCCGGTACTAAAGCAGGCAATAAAGGTGCAGAAGCAGCAATGAGTACGATTGAAATGGTCAATGTATTGCGTCAAATTGAGAGTGCTAAATAACATGGCAGGCGGTCTTCCTAGATCTCATGCTCGTCGTGCAGCTGTTCAGGCACTTTATCAATCTTTAGTTAATGGTCAGATGCCAGT
>JACUUH010000030.1 GCA_014859375.1 Gammaproteobacteria bacterium | reverse complement strand
TGTCGTTTAGGTCACAGTTTTAACAGTCCGTACTAAGTGAAAAGGTGACTAAAAATCAAGCTGACTTAAGCAATTATTTTTTCACCAATAACTCTAATGACTTCTATTTTTGATAATAGAGGCGCAAGGCGAGCAGGATTACTCTTCATATTACTAATATCTTCCCAGCGAAACATTTCATTTTTGATATAAAAATCAAGTTCTCAGGTTAGAAATTCACCTAAATTTTTATGAATGAAATAATCAAAGGTATTTTTCTTAGTATATAAATTCAGCTGGCTCATTAACACACTATATTCAGCTAATTCACCATCTGTTTTTTTATACTTAACGTCTAATAATTGTCGCCAATCCTCAGGTACACCACCATTTAAATCAAGTAAGCGTTGTTCAGATATTTTCTTCAAATAATCTAATGTCGGTGGCTTTTTCTTGGCGGTCTCTGTTGCAGTCTCTAATGCCGTTCCAGTCCAATCATCTTGTGTTGACGCACGGTAATAGAAATAAATATTCAGCTCATTATCTTTCACTTCCCATGGATTATCCTGGTCTAAGATAAAGACACGCTTGGCATCATCGGCTTCTTTATTATTATTTTGAGCGTCTGCTTCAGCATCAATCACACGGAAATGAACCCGCATTGGGTTTTCTTGTTGATCAGACTTCAAGCGAAAACAAAAATCTCTTAATGACTCTGATGATTTGATGTAATACTGGTCTTTGTTTGCCCAATGCGGGAAACCTCCTCGCCACTGTAAGGAATGACATACGTGCCTTCTTTATAGACTCGACGTGAAATAAAATCACCTTCGTCGTAATAACGACTAAAGAAGGTAAGTAACGCATCATAGACCTCACCTTCTTCACGACCAGTATCTACCGATTGTGATAATTGAGCTTCTAACTCCTGTACTTTTGGAGATTGTGATGCATCAAACCCTGCATCTTCAGCTGCTTTTTTTGCTTTTACCAACTCTTGTTGTACTACCACCTTATCTTGTGATTCAAAACCACTAAATGCAGTGTTTACGACCTTAGGTAAATCTTGCTCAATAAAGCGATTTATATCGTCTTTTCGAGCATGCATGATACGGTAGATACCAAAATCTAACTCAGGTTGATTAAGCTGAAATAGCTCTTTCAATAAGCTTGTGAATTTAGTCAGTTTGCTGTTTTCGATAGCCATGCCTTGCTTCCATTATTTGTTTAGTTATTTACTTGAACTGAAGATGGTGTTGAGCTTCCTTTTTCGTTTTTCAATCAACCCTACTATTTTTTTAATTTGGTCATTCTCGCCATGCTGTTTCTGAAATTCAGATGCCAAATTAACTGCTTGATAAGACAATTCATCAGCCATTGTTAAACATCTAAGTCGAACCAATTTGAGCTTTATACCAATATCTTCTGAAAACTGCTCCCAGCGTCGTGCAATTATCCAGTCAGGACGATCTTCACCGCCTATTTTCATAGCCATTTTTTGAGCAAGATTAGGATAAATTGTTGTGCTCATAAGATCATAAAATGGTGCTAACTCGGGTCCTTCTGGTGTAAGCATTAAGGAAACATTTTTGCCGTGAGCATCTGCATTGCCAATCAAGTAATTGAATATCACCCAATTCAGTAATTCATTTAAATCTTTGGTGGGTTGAATACTGCGATTTCGTACTAATTCAAAACACGCTTTTAGGCTTGGCCCGCCTTCTTTTTCATACTTATTATTAGGGGGAATTGCCATTGCCTGACAAAAATCTTCTTGTGGTAATCTCATTAAGTTATCATGCTCATCTCGAATACGGTCATAACGTGTGATGAGATATAGCGGTACCGCTTTATGTAAAATCTGCGTTTCAGGGACGTTTAAGTTTATTCTTTCAGCCAACTGCATGCAGAAATATTCATTCTCAACTGTATTTGGATAATGCACCATTGGCGGTTTTAAAATATGACTACTTGCCGCTATTCCTCTTGGTATGCTGATTTCATTACCATCATAAAAAACTGGCAGTTTATTTTGTGCGCCTGCAAGTGATAGCCTAATATCTTGTTCACCAGCCATCATCGGCTGTGCAGGCAAATCAGCAATTAATTGATTTAATGCGTCATCATCAAGCTTTTTGTAATCAATCTGTGTCGGGAGAATTGTTCCTTCCGGAAACAAACTCACAGCACCAGCGCATTCTCCCCCGATGGCTTCTAACAAAGCGAAATCATTCTGTTCTGACAGACCTAAACTTTTTGCTATGAGATGTCTTATTTCGGCTTCAGGCAGTAAATTTGCGAAAAACGGCTGAGCAAGAGCATCACGATAGGGTTCAGCCCGTACTGGCAGGCTTAATGATAATGGCTGTGAATCATGATCTGCAACCCAATCAGGATGATATTCAAATACAAAACGTCGCTCATCATCTAAGTGTAGTTTCCCTACACGATCAGTTGATAAGTACACATCAAGCACTTGGCTCATGATGGTCCACCTGATGCTTCAATGGTAAAAGCAGAGTGTGTCCAACCTCGTGGCTGAATAGCCAACTCCAAGCCCAAGCTATTAAGAACCTGTAAGACTTTACCCATTTCAACCGTTGGTTTACCATTTTCCAAATCAGAAATAAATCGCACACCGACGCCACATAACGACGCAAATTCAACTTGTGTCGCGCCTTGTAATTTTCGTTGCTGACGAACTACATCACCCAATGATTTGGTGCTCAATATTTTCCCGCTCGGTAATTTTTTCATTTTTTAAAGACTTTTCCCAACAAATATTCCCGTTCGGTAAATATACATAACAAATCAGTCAGATTCAACAATAATATTCCCGACGGGGAATATTTAATCTAATACCCATCGTATTTTAAACAATGGATGAATAATGGTTTTCTGTTTTAAACGTTTTTCTAATGCATCTATTAGTTGATCACGTTTAGCTTATATCTCATCTTCAACATCAAAAATCTCTTGCCTCTGACGGCGTTGCTGACGCTCTAACGTCCTCAATTCCTTCAACAGACGTTCTTGATCTTCCATTGTCTCGGCAAGGCGACTACGACGCTTACAATCACGAATCTTATCTTTTGTATCAACCAGTACCTGTTCACTCGAATAAATCTGATCTTCAGCCCATCGTTCAAGTTTATCCCGCTCACGCTGGAAGTACCGGCAAACGAACAGGTATGGGCTCAGATAAAAAAGAAGCCGTAAAAGCAGCAATACAATTAAATCAACTATTGATAAAAGATGTCGACTTAGTCAGTAAAGTCATTAGAGTAGACGATCCGTTTTCAGACTATGTCGAATATTATCGCGACCACGTCTTACCAGCAAAGCGAAACAAGGGCTTTGAGTTATCTAAGAGCTTCATGAAAGAAGCAGTGAGGCGCTGTAATGTATTCATAAAAGAACTTGGTCATATTAATTTTTCTGCTATGACGCAGCAAGATATCGCTGATTACCTAAAAAGCTGTTCATCCGCAGAGGTCTACAATAGTCATAAAACGCTGTTAACGCAGATCTTCAAACAAGCCATCTCAGATGGTCGGCAAATTCAAAATTACCCTGCTCTTATCTTACGGGCGGACACCGAGCACACACAACGTGAGAGATTAAGCTTTGAAGACTATAAAGCGATCTATGCGTGTGCAAGTCCTCCTATTCAACATGCCATGGAGTTATCTCTCAATTCATTGCAACGTAGAACGGATATCAAGAACTGGCGATTCGATTATGATCGTGGTGATGGCTATATCTACCTAATTCAAAGTAAAACACGAAAACACGGTAGAGCGGCTTATTTACGCATCCCTGCTGACTTACCCATAGTGCATGCTGCTTGTGGGGCTAAAACGCTGTCTGAGCTCATTTCAAGCTATAAAGATGAACTTGATTGTCCCTACGTTATTCATCAAAAACTAGCAAAGAACGGCATAAAAATATCAGAAGAAAAAGACCATATTATGCAGCTAACCGGGGATAAGATTTCAAAAGGGTTTGCAGAGGCACGCAAGCGTGCAGGAGTCGCTATAGAAAGTGATCACCCCCCCTCCTTTCATGAACTATTAAGTCTTGGGGAATTTTTACGTAAACAACAAGGTTGGAGTTTAAAAGAGATCCAAACACTGCGAGGACACACCAGTGAAAAATGACTCAACATTACCTTGACGGTCATGACTGGACGACCGTTCAAATACCCAAAGTTGAGTAATCGTTTTTAGAATATATTTAGAATTTTTTAAGAATGTAAATACGTGCTATTTAATCCAGAGCGTTCGGTATCACGTAACGCTCTGATATTAAAGTCTTTATTAATGGTGCCGATGAGCAGAGTCGAACTGCTACGGGCTACGCCCACCACCCCCTCAAGATGGCGTGTCTACCAATTTCACCACATCGGCAAGTATTTTTTATGGCAAATCAGGCAGATCTGCTGGAGCTGACTTAAGCGTTTCTGTAACGGTATCAATTTGAGTAACACTTTCAAGGCGATCTGTTGCACCTGAAAAGTAAGCTAGCGTTAAGCTTGTGATAAAGAATACAGTTGCTAGAATCGCGCTACTTCTCGATAGAAATGATGATGAACCTTGACTACCGAATAGGCTTGATGAAGCGCCACCACCACCGCCTAATGCCGCAGCGCCAGCATCGGCACCTTTACCATGTTGGATTAATATAAATCCAATCAAGCTTAGTGCTACCACTATGTGAACAACCAATATTGCTAAATGCATTACATAAAACCTTAAATTTAAACTGCTGCCTGACAGATACTTACAAATTCGTCAACATCCAGTGATGCACCGCCAATCAGTCCACCATCAATATCTGGCATAGAAAACAATGGGGCAGCATTATTACCTTTTACGCTGCCTCCGTAAAGTATTTGTACTGTTTCTGCAGTGGTGGGATCGTGTTTTGCGATACGCTCACGCATGAAAGAATGGACTTCTTGAGCCCATTCGGGCGTTGCAGATTTTCCAGTACCAATCGCCCAAACGGGTTCATAAGCCAACACTGCTTGCGACAATGCTTTTACTCCTAACCGTTCGATAGTTATATCTAATAGACGCCCGATGATTTCTTCAGTTTCACCACGTGCATGTTCTTCTGGACTTTCACCTATACATACAATAGGTGTGATGCCTTCACTGATCGCCATTTCATACTTTTCAGCAATAATGTGATCTAAAACTAACTGATCGAGATCCAGTTCGGCGTATAAGCAACGACGTTCTGAATGACCAATCAAAACATAACGACAACCGAAGTCTTTCAACATCACCGCTGAAATCTCACCGGTATAAGCACCTTGTCTAAATTGGGATAAATTTTGTGTTCCCCAAGATAGATTAGTACCTTTTAAGGCTTGTTGGACTTGCTGTAGATAAACAGCAGGAGGAAACAGTGCAACATCGACAGAGTTGAATGAATCAGCGTGTGTCAAAATACCGTCGAGTAATTTTTTATTAGTTGCACTAGTGCCGTTCATCTTCCAATTACCAGCAACTAATAGTTTGCGCACAGACGGGTACTCTCTAAGCTATAACAAGCGATTAGCTTACATTTACACCGGATATAAAGCAATCGGAATTACGACTTATTTAAACTCTTTTTGAAATTGGTATGCATTATGCTTGTTCGTATTCACTCAACCAACAATATGGAGACATTTATGACTATGCCAACAGTCCAATCTGACAATACTTTATCTTTTCCTCATGGCCTGATTGGTTATGAACAACACAACCAATTTCAACTATTCAGCCCAGAATCTGATAACCCTACTGTGTTTGAACTACAATCTTTAACTGATCATGGACTTGCCCTATCCGTGGTGTCTCCTGAAGCTTTAAAACTGCAATTGTCTATTACACTCACTGATGAAGAATCAGAATTACTTGAGCTAAGCGATCCACACGATGTTGTTGTTGCCTTGATTGTTTACAAACCAATTGAAAATGATGTGCCTCAAACAATGAAAGCCATTGTTAAAGCACCAATAATTATTAATTCAAAATCAAAACTAGCGATTCAAAAACAATTGGGTGAACTAGACACTATTAATTAACCTCATGCCCAAGGATTTGATACAAAGCATGGTTTTACAGTTCAAGGTGATGCATTTTTAGATGCTGGCATTCCACATGTTGAGATGCAAAATAAAACATATACCCATAATCATTGAAGATGCAGATATGACTAAAAATTTCCGTTCACTCTGAGCTCGTCGAAGAGCCGAAGAGTTAGCTTACTTATCATGGTTCGACAAGCTCTCGGCAACTGCTTATCCAAATGGATGTGGTGTATGCAAAACAAACGTCAGGAACGTTTCCTGTCCTGCGTTGCTCTACCTCCTGCATCCATGCAGTCGACCACGAACGATAAAAGTAGTAAGCATCTTCAAGTTGATTAGGTATAGACATATAAAATTGACAACTAAAACCATGCTAATGATTTGTGTAACTTAACTACGTCGCCAATAATAACCAATGTTGGCGCGACAGGTTGCTCACGTTGTGCAAGTTCCGGTAAGTCGGCAATGGTGCTGATCCATACTTTTTGGTTATCGGTTGTGCCCTGCTGCACTAATGCTGCTGGCGTATCGGCTGTCATGCCATGTTGTTGCAGTTTTGCACTTAATACAGGCAATCCAACAAGCCCCATATACACAACCACTGTTTGACGCGGTTGTACCAAAGCAGGCCAATTTATATCTAATTCACCGTCTTTAAGCTGACCGGTAACAAATACACAACTTTGTGAATAATCACGGTGTGTCAGTGGAATACCTGCGTAGCTGGAACAGCCAGAAGCAGCGGTAATTCCCGGCACGACTTGGAATGGAATTTTCTCGGCTGCCAAGGTTTCAATTTCTTCACCGCCCCGCCCAAAGATAAATGGATCACCGCCTTTAAGACGTAAGACACGTTTGCCTTGTTTGGCATGTTTTAATAATAGTTGATTAATCTCTTCTTGGCGCACGGCATGCCATGCACGTTGCTTGCCGACATAGACTTGTTCGGCCTCTCTACGAACCAGTGACAATACTTCTTTACTGACCAGCCGATCATAAAACACCACATCAGCTTGTTGCATTAAGCGCAATGCTTTAAATGTAAGTAGATCAGGATCACCTGGCCCTGCTCCAACAAGGTATACCTCACCTTTATCCATATCGTCGAGTTTGGTATCAGCGAGTGTTGCTTCCATCAACTTTTGAGCGACGTTATCTCTGCCAGCCAACACATGTTCAGCAACTTTGCCTTGCAAGATCGTTTCCCAGAAACGACGACGCATATCAATTGTTGGTAATTTGTCTTTGACTGCATCACGATAACGCCCCACCATATCGGCTAAACGGGCATAACTTGGCGGGATCAAGGTTTCAAGACGAGCACGTAATTGTCTTGCTAAGATCGGTGATTTGCCACCACTTGAAACAGCAACAACGATCGGTGTTCTATCTAAAATTGACGGTAAGATAAAGTCACATAATTCAGGACAATCAGCAACATTGACCAGAATATTTTTGGACTTTGCATATTTATGAACATCACGATTAACCGTATCAATGTCTGTTGCAGCAATCACTAACAATTGATCTGATAACTGTTCGGGTTTAAATGTATCTTGTAACCATCTGACGTGTTTATTTTCAATTAAGCTTAATGTTGATGTTGATACACTAGGTGCAATGATAGTGACATTGGCTTGTGCTTTTAATAATAAACTTGCTTTGCGTGCAGCTATCTCACCACCACCAACAACACTACATTCACGACCTTTTAGATCGACAAATAATGGTAAGTATTCCATCTATAATTCTTTTTCAACTAGCGGTAATTTGAGACCCTGTAACACAAAGCCATCTTCTAAATTTTGTACAACTGCAACGATACTGGAATTGCTTAGATTCCAGTCATCATCAATCGTGATCTGTGTTGTTAGGTCGGTATGTCCAGTTTGATTTAGTTCAAATGGACCTAACCATTTTCGCACTAAATTTTGATGATGAAAGGTCGCGCCAGCATTATCACCACCACCAATTTTACTTTCGATATTATTTTCGGTCACGGCTAAATATAGCATTGAAAACTGCTGGTTAGCATCACCTATAACATCAATCTTACTCTCAATGATTAACTGATCAGAATGCTGTGTAACCTGTATCTCAAGATGTGCTTCCGGTTTAAAGCCATTTACCGCTTTGACAAGCTCTTTTAGATGCTGTCGCCAATTATGAATGACCTCACCGCTCACCACAAACTCAGGTGTATAGACTGTTTGGTAGAGATTAAGACGGGCTAATTGCCGTTGTCGATCTGAAAATACAGGGCTGGCAAACCGATCAATCCAGCCTTTTTTATCATCTAGATAATCAACGTGAAATCCTAGTACGATCAATTGGTCGTCATTAATACCCTGCTGTGGTAATTGATCAACCCAGCGATCAGCAGCAGGGCATAAACCACAACCCTCGGCAGTAAATAATTCAAGTACTGCTAGCTGTATCTCGCCACTTTGTGCCTGCCATGTTTGAGCTAACGTTAGACTTGGCAGTAAAAAAATCAATGCAACTATCTGTCTAAATACGTTCATCGGCCACCGCCTATTTTGTATCAGCGTCATTAAGTGGGATAGCGTTCGAGTCTTGATAGTTCCGATGTTGGGCATCACTAATCATCGCTAACTCTCGCATGATAGCAGTAGCATAACACCCTGCTGGCAAGAAAAATTCAAGTTTTAACTGTGCGTCATCCAAAAACTGCCATGAAAAATGGTCTGGAAATAAACGTAATGATCGGCGTTCCTGACTTAGGCCCGCCTTTTCTAAACCGTGTTGCCAATCTTGCCATTGATTCAATACTTCCTGCTCACATTGCAATGAATCGGAATGATTTGGCGGTATGCCACGACCCCACAAAGCACCTGTAGGATGAATATCCATCGCTGTCACACGTGCTTTTACGACATCATCAACTTGATCACAGACAAATGAACTGGCTTTGGTGCCAGCTAACGCCATCACATCACCCATCAAAGCCTGATCCCAATTTCCATCTTGAATCCGTCGTGCCAAAATTAAATTAAACAGCCATGATCTTGCAGCAGAAAGATAGATACTTTTCTGATTACGTTTTTTAGGCGCTTTGCCGCTGACAAACCAATAATCAGCACGATTAAGGTTGTTGCCATTATGACCAAAGCGTTGTTCACCAAAATAATTGGGCACACCTTGTTGTTTAACTAATTCCAGCGCCTGTTGCCACTGCTCTCTCTCACCTAAGACATCACTTAAGATCAGTTTAAACTGGTTGCCAGCTAACACACCGCGTTTTAACTTTTTAGCGTGAGTAGTCTGTTCAACAATAGTGATGTCATCGCTTGCAAACTCAGACCAATTTGGCTGTTCAACACCTTCCATATTGATACTAAACCATTGAGTGGTGACAGCATGACGATCTTTTAAACCAGCATAACCAATAGCAACCTGCGGTACGCCAGCAAATTTAGCTAATTCACCTGCTAGCCAATCTGTATTAATGCCACGCTTTTCAATTTTTAACCAAACATGACCGCCAACACCATCAGGCTCAAAAGGCAGTTGTTCGATAACCTGAAAATGTTCAGGTAAACCACGAATCGTGGCACTGCACTGCGTTGCTAAGGTATTAACTCTAGCTAAACCTTCAATATCAAACTGTTTCAAAGCGGTTTTACTTTATTAATTAACACAACGGCATGAGCGGCAATGCCCTCTTTACGACCGGCAAAACCAAGGTTTTCAGTGGTGGTTGCTTTGACATTAACGTCATCAATTGTCACGGCCATATCTGATGCTAAATTGGCTCGCATTGCAGGAATATGAGCTGCCATTTTGGGTGATTGAGCAATAATAGTGCTATCGACATTGCCAACTGTCCAACCACGATCAGCTAGATCATTGACAACACATCTCAACAATATGCGACTGTCGATATTGTTAAAGGCTGGATCGTTATCAGGAAAGTGATGACCAATATCCCATAACCCTGCAGCGCCTAATAAAGCATCACAAATCGCATGAATTAACACATCACCATCCGAATGTGCTTCCAAGCCGTGAGTGTGAGGAATTGTTTCACCGCCAATAATCAAAGGTCGATTTTCAGCAAACTTATGAACATCATAGCCATGACCAATTCTCATTAGCACTCTCCAGCTTGTTGTTGTAGGAATAGACCAGCCAACGCTAAATCTTGGGGTAAGGTGATCTTGATATTATCTGCATGTCCCTCAACTATCATCGGTTGAAATCCAGCTAACTCCATTGCACTGGCATCATCTGTCACAGCCAAATTTTGTTGTTTTGCTTGAGTTAAAGCAATAGATAATGCCTGTAAGCGAAACATTTGAGGTGTCATTGCGCGCCATAAGCCCTTACGACACACTGTTTGCGTAATCTGTTGTGATGCATCAACACGTTTGACCGTATCGTTGACAGGTACAGCTAAAATCCCACCAACGGCATGCTCGAATAAGGTATCTAACATCGCATCAATGTCATCATGTCGCAGACAAGGGCGTGCGGCATCATGCACCAATACCCATGGGTCATCAGACGTTATTTTTGCTAGTTTATTAAGTGCATTGAGTACAGAGTCAGATCGTTCCTGACCACCATCAACAACATGAATAAAGGCATCTTCAGGTAATGTCAGCGATGGCCACCAAGGGTCATCACTTGCTACAGCGACAATGATGCCAACAATTCTGGGATGAGAAGCTAATCTGCCTAAGGTATGCTCAAGAATCGTCTGACCAGCCAATTCCAGATATTGCTTAGGTCGGTCAGACAACATTCTGGTCCCAATACCTGCAGCAGGAACGACTGCCCAGACTGCGTTATTGCTCACTGCTTGCGTCTTCTATAACTTGGAAAAAAGTCTCATCAGACTTGATCATGCCCAGTTCATTACGAGCTCGTTCTTCTAACGCCTCAAGACCACCTTTTAGATCTTGAACTTCAGCTGCTAAAACCTGATTACGTTGTTGCAACGCTGTGTTTTCCTGGCGCTGTAGTTCAACAACTCTATGCATTTGCAACATCGCTGGCAGGCCATCATGACTAAACCATAGACGATATTGAAGTAATAGCAACAGCACCGTCAAAATCAACATAATTAGCTTCATTCGTGCAAAGGTCGATTATCGCTTGAACACACTCATACCAGGATAGCTTGCTTTACCAGCCAGTTCTATTTCAATACGGATCAACTGATTGTATTTAGCGACACGATCAGAGCGTGATAATGATCCAGTTTTGATTTGACCCGCATTGGTTGCGACAGCAAGATCAGCAATTGTTGTATCTTCTGTTTCACCACTACGATGTGACACTACAGCGGTATAACCAGCAGCTTTAGCCATATCAATTGCAGCTAAGGTTTCTGTCAAGGTACCAATTTGATTGACCTTGATTAAAATTGAGTTGGCAACGCCTTTAGCAATACCCTGTTCAAGTATGGCAGTATTGGTTACAAATAAATCATCACCGACTAATTGAACACGATCACCAATTTTATCGGTTAATAATTTCCAACCTTGCCAATCATTTTCATCCATACCATCTTCGATAGTAATGATTGGATATTTATTGACCCATGCTTCAAGTAAATCAGCAAATTGAGCTGAGGTTAATTTACGACCTTCAGACGCCAAGTCATAAAGACCGTCTTTATAAAACTCAGAGCTGGCAGCATCAAGCCCTAACATAATATCTTTGCCCGCTTCATAGCCTGCATTTGAAATAGCTTCTATGATCACTTCAATTGCAGCTTCATTCGATGGCAGATCGGGTGCAAAACCACCTTCATCACCGACAGCGGTACTTAAACCACGATCATGTAATACTTTTTTCAGGGCATGAAAGACTTCAGCACCATAACGTACAGCTTCGGCAAGTGAGCTTGCACCAACCGGTATGATCATAAATTCTTGTAAATCAACACTGTTATCAGCATGCGAACCACCATTGATGATATTCATCATTGGTACAGGCATCACCGTAGCATTATCACCGCCCAAATAACGATACAAAGGTAAACCGGCATCGTTGGCAGCAGCGCGTGCTGTTGCCATAGAAATCGCTAATAAGGCATTGGCACCTAAACGTGATTTATTTGGTGTTGCATCAAGTGCAATCATTTTCTCGTCAATGGCTGTTTGCTCAGTTGCATCCATACCAACAATAGCATCACGCAATTCGCCATTAATGGCAGCAACCGCATGTAAAACACCTTTACCAAGATAACGTGCTTTATCACCATCACGTAACTCAACAGCTTCTCTTTGACCTGTAGATGCGCCTGATGGCACTGCTGCACGCCCCATGACCCCATTTTCTAAAATAATATCTGCTTCAACCGTAGGATTGCCGCGTGAATCAAGAATTTCTCGACCTAGAATATCAACGATTTTGCTCATAATTTCTCCGCGTCGCGATTAAGCAATCGCACTAGTTATCTCAAAAGTAGTTACAACCCACCGACCACAAAAGTGATGATTTGACGTCGTTATCTAAATCAGTTTTTAGATCAAAGAATCTTCAATAAAATCGTGTTGTTTAACGGTACTATCGATTGCCATTAAGGTTTCAAGCAAAGCTTCCATTTTAGCTAATGGCCAAGAATTGGCACCATCGCTTAATGCTTGTTCTGGTTGCGGATGTGTTTCCATAAACACACCTGCAACACCTACAGCAACGGCTGCACGAGCTAAAACAGGTACAAATTCACGTTGACCACCAGATGTTCCACCTTGACCACCGGGTTGTTGCACCGAATGGGTCGCATCAAAGACCACTGGGCAATCCATCGAACGCATTATTGGCAAACCACGCATATCAGAAATAAGCGTGTTATAACCAAACGATGTTCCACGATCACACAACATAATTTGTTGATTACCGGTTGATTTAGCTTTATCAGCAACGTGTTGCATATCCCACGGTGCTAAAAATTGGCCTTTTTTGATATTAACAGGTAGCCCTTGTTTAGCTACATTTAAAATAAAATTTGTTTGACGACATAAAAATGCTGGGGTTTGTAAGACATCCACCACGCTAGCAACTTCGGCTAAAGGTGTATCTTCATGCACATCCGTTAATACAGGTAAACCATATTCTTTTTTAACTTTTTCCAGGATGGCAAGACCTTTTTCTAAACCCGGCCCACGATAGCTCGCTGTTGATGTACGATTGGCTTTATCAAATGATGATTTGTAAATAAAGTGTATACCTAGTCGATCTGTCAATTCTTTTAACTGACCCGCCACATCCATCGTCATTTGTTCACTTTCAATAACACAGGTACCTGCAATTAAAAACAGTGGTTGTTTACCACCCACTTCTTTTCCACATAATTGCATTAGATTGCTCCTCTGTTTTCTTTATTTTTTTTGGCGGCTTGAATAAAGCCTTCAAACAAGCGATGACCATGGCGTGGGGTCGATGTAAATTCTGGATGAGATTGCAATGCTACAAACCATTGATGCCCTGGGATCTCAATCATTTCAACCAGATTTTGATCGAGCGATGTACCCGAGAATTTTAGCCCCGCATCTTCAAGCTTTTGCTTGTAGTTATTATTAAACTCATAGCGATGACGATGACGTTCAATCACTTCTGTTGCACCATAAATAGATTCAGCTAAACTGCCCTTTTCAAGCAAACAGGCATAACCACCTAAACGCATGGTGCCCCCCAGATCAGAATCATGATCTCGCTGTTCAACACTGCCATCTTGTTTCTGCCATTCGGTAATTAAACCAATGACAGGATCAGGTGTATTTAAATCAAACTCAGTACTATAGGCATTTGGAAGTCCAGCCATATTACGCGCATATTCGATAACGGCGACTTGCATACCTAAACAGATACCAAGATAAGGTACATTGTTTTGACGTGCATACTGCGCGGTAAGGATCATACCTTCGACACCACGTTCACCAAAACCACCAGGTACTAAAATCGCATCCATATTAGCAATGGCATCAAAGCCTTTCTGCTCAATGATTTCAGAGTCAACATAGTGCACATTGACTTTGGTACGAGTGTGAATACCGGCATGAATCAATGCTTCAGACAATGACTTATAGGCTTCGGTCAACTCCATGTATTTACCGACCATGGCAATATCAACCTGACCTTCAGGATTGGTTAAATTATCAATCACTTGCTGCCATTGACTTAAATCTGCAGGTTTGGCATCAATATGTAATTGTTTAACAACAATATCATCCAGACCTTGTTGATGTAATTCCATCGGAATTTTATAAATACTGTCGACATCAACAGCAGAAATAACCGCATTGACCGGCACATTGGTGAACAGTGCAATTTTACGACGTTCTGACTCAGGTAATGGACGATCCATACGACATAATAAGATGTCTGGCTGAATACCTATCGTGCGTAATTCTTTAACGGAATGTTGTGTTGGTTTGGTTTTAATTTCACCAGCTGATGGAATATATGGCACTAAGGTTAGATGAATAAATATGGCGTTATCTTTGCCTAACTCAATCCCTAATTGTCGAATCGCTTCTAAAAATGGCAACGATTCAATATCACCGACCGTGCCGCCGATTTCGATCAATGCGACATCAGCATCACCCGCGCCTTCAAATATACAACGCTTAATTTCATCAGTAATATGCGGAATAACTTGTACCGTATTGCCTAGATATTCACCACGACGTTCTTTACGAATAACATTTTCATATATTTGGCCGGTCGTGTGATTATTTTTGCTGGTCATTTTTGCGTCAATAAAACGCTCGTAGTGACCTAGATCCAGATCCGTTTCTGCACCATCTTCAGTCACAAACACTTCACCATGTTGCAACGGGCTCATTGTGCCGGGATCGACGTTAATGTATGGGTCAAGTTTCACCATGGTCACTTTCAAACCACGGGCTTCAAGAATAGCAGCCAGTGATGCTGCAGCAATTCCTTTACCCAAGGATGAAACAACGCCACCAGTGACAAATATAAATTTAGTCATATTTTGGAGAGTTCTAATTAAACGGCACGTCCAGAATAGTCGTGCTCAAATCAGGTCAATAAACTAACAGAATTAGTGATTTGGCTCAATGAAAATCTAGATTATTGCGTTATTTCTATCACAGGAAAATAGCCTTGTTCACCCTTTGCAACAGTATAGGCTTCTGCTAAGCCGTATCCGACCACAGCGATCAATTCGTGTTCGCGATAAATCAAAGGAACACTATCACGAAGCCATGGCGGAACAGCCCATTGCTGAAATAGATGTTTCAAACTACTGTGATACGATTCAGATAGTTTAATTCGTTCACCGCCTTGACGAAATTTTACGGTTAAACCGGATTCAATTATCGCTTTACTCAGTCCTTGCCCAACAGCTTGTTGCCATACTAAACAACGATCATCATCCAGTTTTATCGGCGTACTATCTGCTAAAGTCACAACCTGTTTTGGATCGTGTTTGTTTACACGTGACCCGATATAAAGCCTGTTCTGATAGCGCCGTGCTTCAATATCAGCCCATTGCACTAATGGATTGGCATCCTCTCTGGCATGGCATACTTCTGTAACAATCTGTTCCAGACAAACAGTTGAAGGTAAAGAACTGGTGTGCAGGCTAATAAAATAACGTAATACATTGCGTTGCCGTGCTGCATTTAACTTGACTAATTGGCTGATTGACAGGCTATGTGTAACATCAACAAGTGCTTCAATATCGAGCTGTGCTAACTCATCTAATAACTGTGATGCTTCAGCACAATGTTGTGCGCTTCGACTTAAGGTTTTAGCCGCCGCTGGCCAGCGTTGTTCAATGTTTGGCCATAGATCATGCCGAATATAATTTCTGGCCCAGCGCGTTTCAACATTACTCGGATCATCAATCCACTTAAGATCATGTCGCCTTGCATACGCAACTATATCCGTTTGCGAAACAGTAAGAAAAGGCCGGACTAACTGTGCATTGCCCAATTGTGTAATTTTAGCCATACCAGCCAAACCTTTTGGCCCGGCACCACGTAATAATTGTAATAATAAGGTTTCAGCTTGATCGTGCTGATGTTGTGCTGTCAGTATCACATCACCTTCAGATACAGTTGCTTGAATCGCGTGATAGCGTGCTTGTCTTGCAGCGGCTTCCATTCCCAGAGTCGCAATCTTGTCTACGACCACATTGATATTGGTAAAAGCCAAGTTTAAGCCTGTCGCAACCTCAGAACAATGTTGGCTCCATTGGTTTGAATCAGCATGAAGCCCATGATTAATATGAATTGCATGTAGATTTTTAAGTTCAGAACGGCCACTTGTGGCTAATAGATGTAAAAGCACATGCGAATCGATACCACCACTATAGGCAAGCCAAACCGGTTTGCCTTTAGCGATGGCAATGACATCATCAATGATATGTTGGAGGTCATTCACCGTGATGGCTGATAACGCTTAGTGATGATACTGAGTTTAAGTTTAACCTTCAAACTCACCGTAATTTAGCAAGCGCTGTAAACGGTTTTCAATCAGTGCATCGATTGGCATAGCTTCAAGTTCACGCAACTTCACTTCAATAGCATCACGCACACGTTCAGCCATTTCATCAACATTACGGTGCGCACCACCCAACGGTTCTTGCAAAATCTGATCAACCAAACCTAAACCTTTAAGTCTGTCGGAGGTTACACCTAAAGTAGCCGCAGCATCAGCGGCTTTTTCGGCACTTTTCCACAAAATAGAGGCACACCCTTCGGGTGAAATAACAGAATAAATACTGTATTGCAGCATCATAAGATAATCGGCCACACCAACGGCTAAGGCACCGCCTGAACCGCCTTCACCAATCACCGTACTGATAATCGGCGTTTTAAGTTGCGCCATTTCATATAAATTACGCGCAATCGCTTCACTTTGACCACGTTCTTCAGCACCGATACCAGGATAGGCACCCGGTGTATCAATAAATGAAATAACGGGTAGACCAAAACGTTCGGCTAATTTCATAACACGTAATGCTTTACGATACCCTTCTGGTCGCGGCATGCCAAAATTACGGGCGACTTTTTCTTTGGTATCACGACCTTTTTGATGGCCAATTACCATCACCGGACGACCATTTAAGCGCCCCATTCCAGTAATTAAGGCTTGATCATCACCATAAGTACGATCACCATGAAGCTCTTCAAAATCAGTAATGATTCGTTCAATATAATCTAAGGTATAAGGGCGTTGCGGATGACGCGCCATTTGTGTGGTTTGCCAAGGAGTTAACGCTGCAAAGATCGACTTGGTCAGCTCTTTACTTTTATCTTGTAATCGTTGAATTTCATCAGTGATATTGAGCTCACTATCACTGCTCATATAACGTAACTCATCGATTTTAGCTTCTAATTCTGCGATGGGTTGTTCGTAGTCGAGGAAATTTAACTGCATGAGTGTTTGTTACCTTAAATTCAAATATTGTTAGAGATTATACACAAACCAAAGTCAAAATAAGCTAACTCATAAACAGCTTACTGTCTTCGTTAGTAGAACTCGCAACATCATCACCCATTCGAATGGCAAGGCTAACGTCATTTTTAGAGTCTGCATTGGCAATAGTTTCATCAAGTGAGATTTTGCCAGCCTTGTATAAAGTAATTAAGGCTTGATCAAATGTAATTATCCCATCATCGGTACTTTCTTTCATTGCATCTTTAATACCTGAAATATCACCTTTAGCAATCAGTTCAGAGATAAGCGGTGTATTCAACATAACTTCTACCGCTGGTAAACGACGTCCATCATTACTCATTATCAAGCGCTGTGAAATAATGGCACGTAAATTTAACGATAAATCCATTTGTAGTTGACGATGTGCGACTTCAGGGAAGAAATTCAAAATTCGGTCAAGTGTCTGATTAGCATTATTTGAGTGTAAGGTCGCTAAACATAAATGCCCAGTTTCGGCAAAGGCAATGGCATGTTTCATCGTTTCCATATCACGAATTTCACCAATTAAAATAACATCTGGTGCTTCGCGCAAGGCATTTTTTAAGGCGTTTTCATAGGATAATGTATCAATACCCACTTCACGCTGTTGCACGATTGATTTGTCGTGGTTATGAATAAATTCAAGTGGATCTTCAATCGTTAAAATATGTGATGCCGAATGTCGATTGCGATGGCCAATCATCGCAGCCAATGTGGTGGATTTACCCGATCCAGTTGAGCCAACGACCAAAACCAAACCGCGTTTTTCCATAATAATATCGCCTAACACCGGCGGTAAGTTCATCTCATCAAACCGAGGGATCTTGGTCTCGATAAAACGAATAACAATTGATGTTTGGCTACGTTGTCGAAATATATTAACCCTGAACCGTCCCATACCTTTCATTGAAACGGCAAAGTTCATTTCTAGTAATTCATCAAACTCTTTACGTTGTTTGTCGTTCATTAATGACTGTGCCATTTCATCGGTATCACCTGGAACCAGCTTGGTCGAACCTATCGGCTTAATAACACCTTCAATTTTTATTTGTGGCTCGGCACCAGTACAAAAAAACAAATCGGATGCTTTTTTATCTGACATTAACTTTAGATATGGTGTCATATCCATGGAGAATTCCTCTTACATATTAATTTCAAGCACATATCAATTTAATCTTACACGATACACTTCAGCTAACGAAATTTCTTTATTTCTGGCGCGTTCAAGTGCATTGGCCGTCAATGGAACCATGCCTGCATCAACTGCACTCTGATGAATTGTCGTTGTAGCTACATCAGGGCTTACCAACGAACGTATGTCATCGGTCATACATAATAATTCATATACTGCCAGTCGTCCTTTTATACCTGTGTGATTACACTGTTCACAGCCCTTGCCATGATAAAAAGTTTCATCCATAGATAGTTCTAAAGCGTGTCTTACCAATCGATCTACGGGTTCTATTTCTAAACAGTCAGGGCAATTACGTTTTACTAATCGTTGAGCAAGCACACCCAGTAGGCAACTATTCAACAGATAGGGTTCTACTTCCATTTCTAATAAGCGAGTCACGGCGCCTGCCGCATCATTAGTGTGAAGCGTACTTAATACCAAATGCCCTGTTAAAGCGCTTTCAACCGCTATTTTTCCTGTTTCGTGGTCACGTATTTCACCGACCAAAATAACATCTGGATCATGCCGTAAGATATTGCGCAGTGCTCGTGCAAAGGTATAACCAGTAGTATGATTTATCTGTATTTGCTCAATACCATCCATGTGGTATTCGACCGGATCTTCTACCGTAATGATATTGACATTCTGGTTTTTAACTTCACCCAAAGCGGCATATAAGGTCGTTGACTTGCCAGACCCCGTTGGACCCGTGACCAGAAAAATGCCATTACTTTTATGTAATAAATCTCGAAAATCATCTTCATCTTTATTACTAAAGCCAAGTTCTGAAATCGACTTTAAGCCAACTTGCGCATTAAGCAGCCTTATAACGACACTTTCACCCTCAACTGTTGGCATAATTGAAATACGCAAATCAACGTTAGCATCACCAGCATGCACACAACTACGTCCATCTTGAGGAATACGTCGTTCAGCAATATTCATTCCACCGATGATTTTTATCCGACTGACTAGAGCAGCCAATAATGTTTTACTTATAAAACGGATGGTAGTGAGTGTGCCATCTAATCGATAGATTAATTCAACATTTTTTTCGCGTGGACGAATGTGAATATCAGACGCGTTACGCTCAATTGCATCACGAATAATATTGCTAACAAGGCGAACAATTGGTCGTTCACTACCTATACGCTCCAGTTCTTGCACACCGGTGTCGTTATTGATGTGATTATCAATAGACTCTAAAGCCAATTCATCATCTTGAACGCCATAATAATGTTGGACAGCCCATTGGATATCTTTAAGCGTAGCCACAGCAATATCTATGCTTAGACCTGTGATAAACCCGAGCATTTGATAGAGATTTTGTTGCATCGGATTAGCGGCCGCAACTAACAATCTAGCTTTATCGACTTGAAGAGGAATAACATTATGTGAACGTGCAAATTCGGCAGGGATCAATCCAAGCACGGCTTCATTAAATTCATAGTTATGCAATTTAACAAAGGGCATGTCTAATTGTTCAGCTAATTTTTGTTCGGGAACAATGTTGCCAGATTCAACATTTGCTTTAGCAGAATACTCTGATACAAAATCCAAAGCGTCAGAAATCAAACTGTCTGTGTTCTGATTTTTTAACGTTTTATCATCTTCATATCCAGACACGTAACAACTCCACGTTATTTTCTATATTTCATTTTAACAGTACGTACTTGATCCAACATGGATAATTCTGCCAACAAAGCATCTGTTGGCACAACATTCCAGTCTTCACTTAACTGAATAAGTGTACGCGCGTCTTTATTTTTATATTCTATTTCTAATGGTGTTAAACCACCAATGTACGGGCTGATAGATCCTTTCAAATTATCAATCCAGTCAGTATTACCTTGATCATTTTCCACTGTAATTGATAAGGATTTGCCACACATTTCACGAGCACGCGCTATGTCATAAACTGTATCAGCTGTCGCGGCTAAACCACCGGTAAAATTATCCTGACCAATTTTGCCCTGAATAATCACTAATTTATCGGGTTGAATCACCGATTGATATTGCTCATAGACCTCCGCAAACACACGTACTTCAAGTCGTGCAGTTTGATCATCAAGTGTAATAAACGCCATACGACCACCATTTCGACCCTTCATAGTGCGTATTGCCACAATTAAACCAGCTGTTATCACTGGGATTTCATTACGTTGATATCCTTTCGACTCAGGCGCTTCTAATTGACTGATTTTTTTAGGTATAAAGCATGATAATTCATCCGCATAACGATCGATTGGATGACCGCTTAAATACAAGCCTAAGGTTTCTTTTTCAGCGACAAGCAATTGCTGTTCTGACCAATCAACTGCTTCAACCAGTGGTTCATCGGCTTGATCTTGATCAACCGCTATCAGACCAAACATATCATGTTGACCACTATCGTGATTGTTACGATGTTGTTCGGCAATCTGCAATGCTTTGGGAATAGTGGCTTCCAAACTGGCGCGATGACCGCCTAAGGAATCGATCGCACCCGATTTAACCAAGGCATCCATCACCCGTCGATTGACCTTTTTCATATCAACACGCTGACAAAAATCATACAAACTTGAAAAAGGCTTACCGCGTTGTCGCTCTTCGACTATGCCCGCCAAAGCCGCTTCACCAACGCCTTTAATAGCGCCCATACCATAGCGAATAGAACGTGCATCTGCGACCGTGAATTGAATTTTACTGTGATTAACATCAGGTGGTAACACCGTCAGTTTCATATCACGGCAATCATCAATTAAACCTACCACTTTATCGGTATTATCCATATCAGCTGATAATACTGCCGCCATAAATGCTGCTGGATAATGGGCTTTTAACCATGCTGTTTGATAAGCAACCAAGGCATAGGCTGCTGAATGTGATTTATTAAAACCATACTCAGCGAATTTTTCCATCAAATCAAAAATTGGCCCTGCCGTTTTTTCATCAATGTCGCGTTTTTGTGCACCTTCTAAAAATAAAGCACGTTGTTGTGCCATTTCTTCGGCTTTTTTCTTACCCATGGCACGACGTAACATGTCAGCACCACCCAGGCTATAACCGGCCAGCACTTGAGCAATTTGCATAACTTGCTCTTGATAAACAATAACGCCATAGGTTGGCTTTAGAACGGGTTCAAGATCAGGATGCGGATAATCAACTTTGGCCCGGCCATGTTTACGATTAACAAAGTCATCCACCATGCCTGATTGCAACGGCCCTGGACGGAATAATGCTACCAACGCCACGATATCTTCAAACGTATCAGGTTGCAGGCGTTTAATTAAGTCCTTCATACCTCGCGATTCAAGCTGAAATACCGCTGTCGTCTCACAACGTTTTAATAAATCATAGGTAGCAATATCATCTAAAGGCAGATTGCTAATATCAATCTTGTCAGCTTCATCGGGCGGCAACATCGCTTTAACATTTTTAACCGCCCAGTCGATAACGGTCAGCGTTTTCAGACCTAAAAAGTCAAATTTAACCAGACCAACGCTTTCAACATCATCTTTATCAAATTGCGATACAAAACTGGCACCATTATGTTCACAATAGACCGGTGTATATTCAGTTAATGCTTTAGGTGCGATAACAACACCACCCGCATGTTTACCGACATTTCGGGTTAAACCTTCAAGCTGCAACGCCAGATCAATCAGGGTTTTAACATCTTCTTCTTTGTCGTAGCGCTCTTGTAACAAAGGCTCTTGTTCAAGCGCTTTAGTTAGGGTCATTTTCAATTCAAATGGTACTAACTTGGCCAGACCATCAACTAAACCATAGGGAAACCCCAGAACCCGACCCACATCACGTAATACCGCTTTGGCTGCCATCGTACCGTAAGTAATGATCTGTGATACATGGTCACGCCCATAGTGTCGTGACACATAGTCAATAACCCTGTCACGGCCTTCCATACAAAAGTCGATATCAAAGTCAGGTAACGACACCCGCTCGGGATTAAGGAACCGTTCAAACAGCAAGTCATATTGCAAGGGATCAATATCGGTAATTTTTAAAGCATAGGCCACTAATGAACCCGCGCCCGACCCCCTACCCGGCCCAACAGGCACCTGATTATTTTTAGCCCACTGAATAAAGTCGGCAACGATTAAGAAGTAACCGGGAAAGCCCATCTCATTGATAACATCAAGCTCAATCTGCAAGCGACGTTGATAAATAGGCCGCTGTTGTGCTCTAACTTCTGGATCTGGAAATAAGACTTCCAGACGTGGTTCTAACCCTTTATACGATTCTTGGCTAAAGAATTCAGCAATCGTCATACCTTCTGGTACAGGGAAATCAGGTAAAAAATGCTCGCCTAAGGTTAATTCAACATTACAGCGTTTGGCTATTTCAATGGTGTTGGCAATGGCCTCAGGAATATCGCTAAACAGTTCGACCATTTCTTCAGGACTACGCAAATATTGCTGTTCTGAATAATTACGCGGACGACGTGGATCATCCAATAACCGGCCTTCGTTAATACAGACTTTCGCTTCATGTGCTTCAAACTGATCGGGAGTTAAAAACCGTACATCATTGGTCGCAACCACAGGCAAATCATGCTCAACGGCAACCGCAAGTGCACCATCAATATAACGCTCCTCATCTTCACGACCAGTACGGATCAGTTCAAGATAAAAACGATTGGGAAATAATGTTTTCCAATGTTCAACTATCGATTTTAATTCTGCTGTCTGGTTATTAAGCAGCGATCTTCCCAAAATACCTTCACGGCCACCAGCAAGACATATCAAACCATCGGTAGCGCCCTCAAGCCAATCCAAATCGAGCATGGGTACACCCAGATGTTGACCTTCAATATAAGCTCGTGACAATAAGCGAGATAAATTACGATAGCCTTCATTATTTTGACATAACAAAACAAAGCGACTGTTTTTCTTGGGTTCAGCCGAATCACGCAAACGTAAATCAGCAGCCAATATTGGTTTAACACCTTTATATTGTGCTGCTGTATAGATCTTAACCGCAGCAAATAGATTATGTTGATCTGTGACAGCAATCGCAGGCATGCCAGCTTGAGCGACAGCTTCTATTAGCGGTTTAACACGGACTAAACCATCAACTAACGAATAATCAGTATGTAAATGTAAATGGACAAATTGGGCAGACATAAAACGCCGTTAACTCACTTTTTCGATTTGATTCATACCTATTCCATGATCATGGAAAACGTACAGGATCAGGCTTAACATCACGCCCTAAAGTACCATCTACAATGGCTTGTGCCTGTTTTTTACCCAAGGCAAACGCATCCGCCTCTGTCATAGCGGTTTTAAAAGTGTCACTAGCTTGCTTTGACTGTCCACTATCTTGTCTGAGATAAAGTGTTTGAGTTGGGTAGGCAAACTCAACGCCTAGCTGTTTCGCCAGACGTAAAATATCTAACAAAAAGCGATGGCGTTCACGTAGTTCGGTATTCCAGTCTGGTGTTTCCCAAAATACATACACCAGAATATCTAACGATGCCTTACCATATTCATTGAAATAGATCTGATAGTAATCCTTTCTCATATACGGATGAAGCTGGATTAATTCACGGATCCCTTCACAAAAAGCATCAATTTTTTCCGGTGGCGTGTCATAGGTTAACGCTAACATTGACCTCATACGACGATAACGCCGAGCACCCATATTATCTATTTTAGTGGTCGTTAAAATAGAATTAGGCAGTGTGATCAATGAGTTGTAAAACGTCCGTATCCGCGTACTTCTAAATCCGACCGTCTCAATCATTCCTTCGACATCACCAATAATCACCCAGTCACCGATATGAAAAGGCCGGTCTAATAAAATTGTAATTGAGCCAAAAAAATTGCCTAATAAATCCTTCGCCGCTAATGCAAAGGCTAAACCACCCAGACCTAGACCTGCTAATAAACTCGTGACATCAACGTTTAAATTATCTGCAATAAAGATAATGCCGATTACAACGACAAAGACACGAAGACTCTTGGTCACCATCGGCACAAATAAGTCATCAAATTTATTTTCTGTTCGTAATGCTTGTTTAATTAACAATGTATCAACTACATCGACTAATCTAAATGCACTCCAAATGCCAGATAAACTGACTAACACCTTGACCGCTATTGATAGAATTAACTCGGCTGTATCAGGCAAGGCTAATAGCCCTAAACCGGCAGACCAGATCAATGCCATAGCCATTAAACCAAGTGGTCGTAAAGTTGTAGGATCTAACTCATCATAAACCGGCTTATGTTTCTTCCAGAGGGTTATATATGACTTTAAAAACCAGGCAACTAATTTATCGGCTAACGATCCAAAAACAATGGTCACTAATAAACCAAGCCATTGCCAATATTCGAGTAAAAACCGCTCTGTCAAAACAGAAGGTATCGTACCATCAGGTAATAACGATCTAATATCACTATCATTCGGCACTGGCAGATCAGCACTTTTGTCAGAAGTGACGACCAAGGTTTGTTGCACAACATCAGGATTGGCATCGGCAGCAAATACAGATGGTATCAATAGTACTGAACATATAATCCAACAAACAACAACTAACTGTTTCATGCTAAATCTAACTCTCTTTCTGGATCAGGGGCATAACTTAATACGGTCTTCGCTGCTTCCTTCCATTGCTGACTGGCAAATAATTCAGTGCGAGTAATACCATGACGGCCATGCAAGCGAACCAAACGCATATGACGAATGGGATCATCTTTCAGTTTTAAACCATCAATCACCTGAATAACACTTTCAGGTTTATTGCACACTAACACCATATCGCAACCAGCAGATAATGCAGCTTGCGCACGAGCTAAACTATCACCCATTATCGCCGCGCCTTCCATGCTCAAATCATCACTTAAAATGGCACCTTGAAAACCTAAACGATCACGCAAGATTTCCTGCAGCCAAAAAGGTGAAAAACCAGCAGGTAATGAATCACTTTGTTCATAAACAATATGGGCAGGCATAATGCCAGCGAGATCCTGCTTACACAGTTGAGCAAACGGCAAAATATCCGCTTGGTTCATATCTTCAAAATGACGAGAATCAACAGGCAACCCTAGATGAGAATCGACTTCAACTGCACCATGTCCCGGGAAATGTTTACCCACAGCAGGCATATAGGCTCGTTTCATACCTTGAATGTAAGCTTTAGCCATGGCCGATACCGCTTGTGGATCACGATGAAATGCACGATCGCCGATAATCTCACTGACGCCATAATCCAAATCCAGTACAGGCGCAAAACTAAAATCGACCCCAACAGCTCGTAACTCTGCCGCCATTAACCAACCTGTGGTTTCAGCACGTTCCAAGGTTTGTTGAGGATGCTGCATATAGTGTTTACCTAACGCACCAATCGGTGGTAAACGAGTAAAGCCCTTTCTAAAACGTTGCACCCTGCCGCCTTCATGATCAACTGCAATCAGTACATGTGGATCACGCAATGCTCGAATACTGGCTGTTAATGCTGCAACTTGTTCAGGAGACTCATAATTACGACTAAATAAGATAACGCCACCGACTAAAGGATGACGCAAAATATCACGTTCTGTTTCGCTTAGTTCCAAACCAAGCACATCGACCATTAATGGGCCTAATGTCATAGTCAATTACCTTATTCATGGATAAACACGCGAGTTCCGGCTTGCACCTTATCAAACAACGCAAGTAAATCCTGATTATGCATACGAATACACCCATGAGATAAGGCAATGCCCATAGGCAATGAATCCGGACAACCATGGATATAAATATAGCGCTGCATTGTATCAACATTTGCCAAACGATTTTTGCCCAATTCCAAACCGCTTAACCACAAAATCCGCGTCAAGATCCAATCTCGTTCAGGAAACTGTTGTCCTAAGGCATCATTATAAATTTCACCGGTCGGACGACGACCAACAAATACCGTATTTATTGGCTGGCCAGCACCGATACGAGCACGGATCACATGCTGTCCACGCGGAGTACAACCGCTGTTTTTGCGTTCTCCAGCACCATTCAAAGCAGTTGATACTGGCGATTCAAACACAGACACACCATCAATCAATAACTGACAACGTTGTTTAGAAATAGATATATCAAGAACAGTATTATTGACGGAAGACATCAGACTCACAAACAAAAAATTGGAATAACGCCATTATAACCCGTGATCATTGAAGATGGAGATAGTGTTAAAAACGTCCGTTCACCCTGAGCTTGTCGAAGGTTTTGCTTGCTTAGGTTCATGGTTCTACAAGCTCACCACCAACGGTAAAGTAGCAAGCATCTCCAAGTTGATTGGGTATAACCATGTTTTAAACCGCTGTTAGCTTGATGATCTGATTATAGGGATTTACCGTCGATATTAAGTACAAAATATAGGGATAGAAAATCGATCGATTACCCCCTATTGATTCGATCCACGCTGGATAAACTTGAAGCCCTAACCGTAAAACACACAACTTACTAAGTAATAACATTATTCCCTAATAAACGACTCAAAGGACTTTTAACACCGTCAGCCCCTTGCTTGAGCACATGCGTATAAATCTCCGTCGTTTTTACATCACTATGTCCAAGTTGCTGTTGCACCGTTCTAATATCTGCACCATTTTGTAAAAGATGAGTTGCAAACGAATGCCTTAATGTATGAGAGCTTACCTGTTTAGTAATATTCGCCTTAGCCGCTGCTCGTTTGAGCGCCTTATTAATACCCGTTTCATCTATATGATGACGTCGAATCAAACCACTTTGTGGATCAACACTCAACTTCATAGACGGAAACAAATATTGCCAACCGAGTGACTTATTCGCGTTTTTATATTTTCGTTCCAATGCATCGGGCAACCATACCCCAGAAAAGGATTCATTCAGCAGATCTTCTGCCAGATAATGTTGAACTTTTTCAATCTGACGTTTTAATGCTGGCGCTAATTCAGAAGCCAAGGTAGATAAACGATGTTTCCCTCCCTTACCATTCCAAATACGAACCTGCTTTAAATTTAAATCAACATCATTAACTCTTAAACGCACACACTCCATCAACCTCAAGCCAGAACCATATAACAAACCAATCGGTAATTTATAAACAGGGTCAAGATGCTGCAACACCATCATCACCTCACTTTCGGTTAAAACAGTGGGCAACTTGGGCTGTTTTTTTACTCGATTAAATTCAGATAAATCACCCAAGGGCTGCTCTAAAAACTTGTTATATAAAAAAGCCAAAGCGTTTAAAGCCGTTCTTTGTGTACTTGTAGAAACCTTTCGCGTAATCGAAAGATACGTTAAGAAATCTTCAACGTGTTTGGCATGCAACTCTTTCGGATGAGCTTTATTATGAAAAAGAATATAACTGCGGATCCATTGCAAATAACTTCTAATAGTGCGTTTACTATAACGGCGTACCGTCATATACTCTTCCAAAGAAGATAAAAAAGGTGATTTAGACATTGAATATCCTTTTCGTGTCTATTGTTAAAAATAACTAGGATGCCATCCTAGTTAACACTATAAATCAAGTCAATAGTTTTTTATTTAGTTTATGCTACAAGGAGTTACACATAAATGATAAACAGCAAAATCCTAAAACAAGGATTCCTTATAATTTTGATATATAGGATAGCGTCCTGTATATCACACTGTTAGAAATTTTAAAGGAGATATGTTTTGAAAAAAGCTATTTGGGCTGTCGTGCTTTCAGTTACAGTGCTTTCCTCTTTTTCTGTATCGGCAGAAAGTGAAGTCGAGGCTTGGTATACGTCCAAGAGTAACGAGTATCTTGTGAGGGATTCAATTCATGGAAACCTTCATGCGTTACTATCTATAGCACAATCAGGAAAGCCATATGTTTATATAATCATGTTTGATTCTGATTGTGAGGAATCTTCGGGGGATGTTATTTCGCATAATCCAATATATGTAAATGGAACGTTGACTCGGTACCAGCAATACTGTGATGGGAAAAGACGTTACTTCATGCCTGCAACTGAGGCTGGTAGGAGTCATATAGTTAAGGAATTCAAGTTAAGAAATTTCGTTGAAATCAAAACGCATGATGAGAGTGGTAGATTTTTGTTTTCAGCAAAAGGGTTTTCTAATTTTCTCCAAAAGCTAAAGCTTGAGCAGCAAGGTATATAAATTCTAACAAGTGCAGGCACTGCGACGTCCACTGCATTGCGCCTTCGGCTCCATTCCGTGGGCGCGCATGCTGCAAGCGTTAGGCAGAAGATCGAATTGGAAGAAGAATTATGAATACGAAACAGACCTGCTC
>JACUUH010000029.1 GCA_014859375.1 Gammaproteobacteria bacterium | reverse complement strand
ATTGTTTCGTCTAACAAAGAAGCGAGAATTATACAGACACTCACCGGGCTGTCAACACTAAAATAAAATATTTTATCGCGCTGAGTTCACTTTTATTTCTAAGCCATTGTTAATACTAACAGTTATTGTCTCACTAATACGCAATTCAATATTTACGGCTTATACTTATAAAAAAACCGGCATAAAGCCGGTTCTTTTGTAGCAATATTAATGTGGTTAATTATGCTGCTGTTGTTTCAGTATTACGATCAACTAATTCAACAATTGCCATAGGCGCTTTATCACCTTCACGTAAGCCACATTTTAGGATACGTATATAACCACCTGGACGAGTAGTTGAACGAGGACCTAAATCTGTGAATAATTTTGTAACAGCAGCTCTATCGCCAAGGCGAGAGAATGCAAGTCTACGATTAGCAACAGTATCTTCTTTACCCAAAGTTATTAGAGGTTCAACGACACCTCGTAATTCTTTTGCTTTAGGCAACGTTGTACGAATAACTTCGTGTTCCATCAAAGAAACAGCCATATTTTTGAACATAGCTTTTCTGTGGCTACTATTACGGTTTAATTTACGACCAGAATTACGATGACGCATGTTATTACCCTATATCTTATGCTGAATTACTTCAGTATTGTTATTTCTGTTCCAGTGATGCAGGAGGCCAATTATCAAGGTGCATACCTAATGATAACCCTTTTGATGCCAATACATCTTTAATCTCGGTTAGTGATTTCTTACCCAGATTTGGTGTTTTTAATAGTTCCATCTCACCACGTTGGATCAAATCACCAACATAGTAGATATTTTCAGCTTTCAAACAGTTCGCTGAACGAACAGTTAAATCAAGCTCATCAATTGCCTGCAATAATGCTGGATCAACAGCAACAACTTCTTCTACAACCGTTTGTTCTTCAATTACTTTGAAATCAACGAATGCAGACAGTTGATCACTCAAAATCGTTGATGCATATTTAATAGCATCTTCAGCTTCTAAGGTGCCATCTGTTTCAACATCAAGAATTAACTTATCTAAGTTAGTTCTATTTTCAACACGTGCACTTTCAACATTGTATGTAACCATGCTTACAGGGCTGTATGAAGCATCGAGGTACAGCTGACCGATCACACGATCTTCATCGTCATTTTCAACACGCACACTAGAAGGCACATAACCACGACCTTTTTCAACTTTAAAGGTAATGGATAAACTACCGCCAGTAAGGTTTGCAATAACATGTTCAGGATTTACAACTTCAACATTATGTGGAAGCTGGATATCTGCAGCGGTTACTGGACCAACACCTTCTTTACTAATTGTAAGAACTACCTCTCTTACATCGTGTAAGATAATAGCTAGACCTTTCATGTTTAATAAAATATCTAGTACGTCTTCTTGCACACCTTCAATTGCTGAATACTCATGTACGACACCAGCAATTTGAGCTTCAACAACAGCAGTCCCTTCCATTGAAGACAATAAAATGCGTCTTAGTGCATTACCTAACGTATGACCAAAGCCTCTTTCTAAGGGCTCTAGCACTACACGAGTTCGCGTTTTGCTAGCCTTCTTAATGTCGACAATACTTGGTTTTAAAAACTGACTCATATAGGTCGTCATGCAATTCCCTCTAAGTAAACCTTAATGGTTTAATTAAAATTATTTCGAGTACAACTCAACAATTAAGTGTTCGTTGATTTCTGCAGGCAACTCTGAACGTTCAGGAACGTGCTTGTAAGTACCTTGCATTTTTGTAATATCAACATCCACCCAATCAGAGAAGCCGTGTTGTACAGCTAACTCTAATGCAGCTTTAATTCGCAATTGGTTTTTACCAGCTTCACGCACAGCAATGACATCATTCGCTTTCACTTGGTATGAAGGGATATTCACCTTTGCACCGTTAACCGTGATTGCATTGTGACGAACTAATTGACGCGCCTCACTGCGAGAAACACCAAACCCCATGCGATACGCAACGTTATCCAATCGGCTCTCCAATAATTGAAGTAGGTTTTCACCAGTTGAGCCTTTTTTGTTATCTGCCATTTTATAGTACAGACGGAATTGCTTTTCCAAAATACCATATACGCGACGCATTTTTTGCTTTTCACGTAACTGTGTTGCATAGTCTGATAAGCGACCACGACGCTGACCATGTTGACCAGGTGGAAACGCACGACTCTCCATCGCGCACTTCGATGTAAAACACTTTTCACCTTTAAGAAAAAGCTTCTCACCTTCACGGCGGCACAAACGACATTTAGCACCAATATATCTAGCCATAATGTTCTCCTAAACTACACTCTACGCCGTTTTGGCGGACGACAACCATTATGGGGAATTGGTGTAACGTCTGTAATATTGTTAATTTTAAAACCAAGATTATTTAATGCGCGAACTGCTGATTCACGACCTGGACCTGGACCTTTGATTTCAACATCTAAGTTTTTCATACCAAAGTCTTTGACGACCTGGCCGGCTTTTTCAGCTGCTACCTGTGCTGCGAACGGTGTGCTCTTACGAGACCCCCTAAATCCACAACCACCAGAAGTAGCCCAAGAAAGAGCATTACCTTGACGATCTGTAATCGTTACAATTGTGTTGTTAAATGAAGCATGAACATGTGCCACACCATCTACAACATTCTTTTTTACACGTTTACGTTGACGTGCTGATGAGTTTGCCATCGAATCGCCTCTTTACTTAATCATGCGGCGAGGACCCTTACGAGTCCTTGCATTAGTTTTTGTTCTTTGACCGCGAAGAGGGAGGCCTCTACGGTGACGTACACCTCGGTAACATCCAAGATCTTTAAGACGCTTAATATCCATAGACACTTCACGTCTCAAGTCACCTTCAACGGTGAACTTAGCAACTTCGGTACGAAGCGCTTCTACTTCTTGTTCAGAAAGGTCTCTGATCTTTCTATCTTCAGCAATACCTGAAGCCGCACAAATTTGTTTTGCACGAGTAAGACCTATACCGTAGATAGCAGTTAATGCTATTACAGTGTGTTTCTGTACAGGAACATTAATTCCAGCAATACGAGCCATTGAGCTACCCTAATCCTTCAATAGTGAACCGAGAATTATAGCACATAAAACCTTGGTTCAACAATACATTAATTAACACTAAAGCTATTAGCCTTGACGTTGCTTATGACGAGCTTCTTTACAGATAACTCGCAATACGCCACTGCGTTTAACAATTTTGCAATTGCGACATATTTTTTTAACTGACGCTTGAACTTTCATCGATCTTTCTCCAACTGTATATGTGATATGCAGACTTAAAATCTAGTTTAAAAAGCCAGACATACCATTACTTTTTTTATTTGATTTACGCATCAAGCTTTCGTATTGTTGCGACATCATATGTGATTGAATTTGTGAAACAAAATCCATCACCACTACAACGATAATCAACAACGATGTTCCACCAAAATAAAACGGTACGTTCCAGTATAAAATCAAAAACTCTGGCAACAAACAAACTGCTGATATATATATAGCACCAGCAAGAGTTAGCTTACCCATGACTGTATCAATGTATCGTACAGTTTGCTCACCAGGTCGAATCCCTGGAATAAATGCGCCAGACTTTTGTAAATTGTCTGCAGTTTCTTTCGGATTAAATACTAATGCCGTATAGAAAAAACAGAAAAATACTATTGCTACAGCGTACGCCACAACGTAGACTGGCTGACCCGGTGACATAAGTGTAGAGATATCTTTTAACCATCCTAAACCATCTGTAGTTCCAAACCAGCCTGCAATTGTAGCTGGAAACAATATAATACTCGATGCAAAAATAGGCGGTATTACACCCGCCATATTAAGTTTTAAAGGCAGATGTGTAACTTGGCCAGCCATCATTTTTCGGCCATGCTGACGTTTAGCATAGTGCACAGGTATCCGACGTTGCGCTCGTTCTACATAAACAACGAATGCTGTTACGGCTAATGCCAAGAACAGTAATGTAATGACTAAGAATGTATGCAATTGCCCAGTTCTGGCTAACTCTAGGGTACCACCTATTGCGGCTGGAAGTCCTGCAACAATGCCCGCAAAGATTATCAATGAGATACCGTTACCGATGCCACGCTCCGTGATCTGCTCACCTAGCCACATCAAGAACATTGTACCTGTAACTAATGTTATAACTGCAGTTATTCTAAACAACAAGCCTGGGTCAACTACAACACCCATACCGCCGGCACTTTGTCCTTCAAGAGCAATCGCAATTCCTAATGCCTGAAATGTTGCCAAGACTAAGGTTCCATAACGAGTATATTGAGTAATTTTACGTTTACCCGCTGCACCTTCTTTTTTAAGCTGTGTTAGCTTAGGGTGAACGACTGTTAGTAGCTGCATAATAATCGATGCCGAAATATAAGGCATAATTCCCAACGCAAAAACAGATAGACGCTCCAAGGCACCGCCTGAGAACATGTTAAACATGTCTAAGATCGTACCCTTTTGCTGCTCGAACATCACCGCTAGTGCCGCAGGATCAATCCCAGGCACTGGAATAAACGTACCCATACGGTAGACAAGCAGAGCACCAAGCACAAAAAGTAATCGACTTTTTAGCTCAGCAAACTTACCTACACTCGGCAATGCACTATGTTTGTTTTTTTCCACGTAGGTTACTCTTCTACTTTCCCGCCGGCAGCAGCAATTGCTTTTTCTGCACCTGCAGTAGCAACAAGACCTTTAATCGTGACTGCTTTAGCCAATTCACCAGAACCAATTACTTTTACTCGTAATGTATTTTCTGGAACTACGCCTACTGACTTTAATGTTAACAAATCAATTACAGCAGCATCGATATTAGCAAGAACGTCTAAACGTACTTCTGCAGTAGTCGCTTTTTTACGTGATCTAAAACCAACTTTTGGTAGACGACGTTGCAAAGGTTGTTGACCGCCCTCGAAACCACGATTAGAAAAACTACCAGAACGTGATTTTTGACCTTTATGTCCACGACCACCTGTTTTACCTAAACCAGAACCAATACCACGGCCTACGCGTTTAGCAGATTTTTTCGCTCCTGGAGCCGGAGCAATAGTATTTAAATACATCTTATACTTCCTCAACCTTCAACAGGTAAGAAACATGATTAATCATGCCTCTGTTTTCTGGTGTATCAATAACAATTGCACTGCTGCCTGTTTTTTTCAAACCAAGACCAGCAACACATGCTTTATGTTTAGCTAAGCGACCTATTGTGCTCTTAACCAATGTAACTTTTAATTTAGATTCAGATGCCATTGTACTTATTCCATGATCTCAGCAACTGTCTTGCCACGTTTAGCAGCAATTGCTTCAGGGTTATTCATATCAGTTAGGCCTTTGATTGTTGCACGTACAACATTCAGTGGATTAGTTGAACCGATAGATTTAGCTAACACATTGTGAACACCAACAGCATCAAATACAGCACGCATCGCACCACCGGCAATTACACCAGTACCTTCAGAGGCTGGTTGCATAAACACCTTAGCCGCACCAAAGTGAGCTTTAACTGGATGCTGCAATGTATGACCGTCTAATGTCACTGTTTGCAAGTTTTTACGTGCTTCATCCATTGCTTTTTGAATAGCAACAGGAACTTCGCGCGCTTTACCCTGTCCAAAACCAACACGACCTTGGCCATCTCCAACAACTGTTAGTGCCGAGAAACCAAATACGCGACCACCTTTAACAACTTTTGCTACGCGACGTATTCCTACTAACTTTTCAACTAAGCCATCTGATGGAGCTTGTCGCTGATCATTTTGTGCCATTTGATAATACCTTTAAATTTAAAACTGCAAGCCATTTTCACGAGCAGCGTCAGCTAATGCTTTCACCCTACCGTGATACTTGAAACCAGAGCGATCAAATGCAACATTAGTTACACCAGCACCGGCAGCTCTTTCTGCAACAGCTTTACCTACGGCAACAGCCGCTGCGATATTGCTTGTGCCTTTCAAGCCTGCTTTAACTTCAGCATCTAAAGTTGAAGCAGAAGCAATAACTTTAGAACTATCGTGAGCAAGTACTTGTGCGTAAATATGGCGTGGTGTTCTATGAACACTTAAGCGATATACTTCAAGTTCTTTCAACTTAGCTCTAGACTTTGCAGCCCTACGTAAACGTGAATTTTTCTTATCCATTGTTCAGCCTAATTATTTTTTCTTAGCGTCTTTACGAGCAACATGTTCATCTGAATAACGAACGCCTTTACCTTTGTATGGTTCAGGAGAACGGTATGCACGAATATCTGCCGCAACTTGACCAACCTGTTGTTTATCTGGACCAGACACAACAATTTCAGTTTGGCTTGGGGTTTCTATACTTATACCTTGTGGAGCAGTGTATTCTACAGGGTGTGAGAAACCGAGAGTAAGGTCTAATTTGTTACCTTGTGCTTTTGCACGGTAACCGACACCTACTAGTGTTAATTTCTTCTCAAAACCTTGGCTTACACCAATAACCATATTATTCAACAAAGCACGTGTAGTTCCGGCTAAGGCAGTTGACTGTTTAGCTGGTGTACGCGCACTTGATTTTAATGTGGTTCCTTCTTGTGTTACTTCAACTTCTGGGTGAATGATACGAGTTAAAGTACCTTTTGTTCCCTTGATTGACACTTCATTGTTACCCAATGAAACTTCAACACCTGCCGGTATTTCTACTGGCGCATTAGCAATACGTGACATTTTCTAATCTCCAAATACTAAGGCTAGCTGACTGCGCACAGGACTTCACCGCCCTGACCAAGTGCACGTGCTTTACGGTCAGTCATAACACCTTGTGAGGTTGAAATGATAGCAACACCTAAACCTGCAATTACCTTAGGCAGATCATTTGCTGACTTATAGACTCTAAGTCCGGGACGGCTCACGCGATCAATCGCTGAAATAACCGACTTACCCTCAAAGTACTTTAATGTAATTGTAAGCACTGCTTTTCCGTCAACATCGGTAATGTTATGTGCAGACACATAACCTTCATCTTGTAATACTTTTGCAATGCTAATCTTAACTTTTGAAGAAGGCATTGAAACAGTTGTTTTCTTTGCCTGCTGTGCGTTACGAATACGTGTTAGCATATCTGCAATAGGATCTGTCATACTCATTTTATTCTAGCTCCACAATATCAATCGGTTATTACCAGCTAGCCATTACAAGGCCAGGGATATCACCTTTCATTGCATGTTCGCGTAACTTATTTCTAGACAGACCGAACTTGCGATAGTAACCATGTGGACGGCCAGTTATGTTGCAACGATTTCTCATACGAACCGCACTTGAATTACGTGGAAGTGCATGGAATTTTTTTGCAGCTTCTTGACGTTGTTCAAACGACAATGACTCATCAAGAATCTGTTTCTTTAATTCCATACGCTTTGTAGCGTACTTGTTTACCATTTTTTCGCGTTTAATTTCGCGATTAATCATGCAGCGTTTAGCCATAACTTATACCATCCAACCTAAATTTTTATTTTCTAAAAGGAAATTTAAATGCTGACAACAATGCATGAGATTCCTCAGCAGTCTTTGCTGTTGTCGTGATCGTAATATCCATCCCTCTTAGCTTATCGATTTTATCGTATTCGATTTCTGGAAAGATAATTTGCTCTTTCACACCCATACTATAGTTACCCTGCTTGTCAAAAGACTTAGGGTTTAGACCACGAAAATCACGAGTACGTGGAAGTGAAATAGTAATTAAACGGTCAAGAAAATCATACATGCGTTCAGATCGTAGTGTGACTTTACAGCCTACCGGCCATCCTTCACGCAATTTAAATCCGGCAATAGATTTCTTTGCCTTTGTAACAACAGGTTTTTGACCGGAAATTTTTTCCATGTCAGCAACCGCATTTTCCAATACTTTTTTATCAGTAAGAGCCTCACCAACACCCATATTAAGAGTAATCTTGGTAATCCGAGGTACTTCCATTACTGATTTATAGCCAAACTGCTCTGAAAGCTGACTGACTACAGCATCACGATAAAAATCTTTTAATCTGCTCACTGTATATACCTAATTTCGTAGCTTAAGCGCCGACAACTTCGCCGTTTGATTTGAACACGCGAACCTTACGACCATCATCTAAAATCTTAAAACCAACCTTTTCGCCTTTACCTGTAGCAGGATTCAACAGTGCCAGGTTTGAACCGTCGATTGGCATTTCTTTTTCAACGATGCCGCCAGTTCTGCCTAAAGCAGGATTAGGTTTGGTGTGTTTTTTTACAACATTAATACCTTGAACCAAGAACTTTCCATCTTGACCTGGCTTAAGTATCTCGCCTTGTTTTCCACGATCTTTACCAGTTGTTACAACAACTTGATCGCCTTTTCTTAATCTTTCCATTTCAGCACTCCTAACTTATAGCACTTCAGGCGCTAATGAAATAATCTTCATGAACTTCTCACCGCGAAGCTCACGTGTCACAGGTCCAAATATGCGAGTACCGATCGGCTGAAGATTAGCTGTTAATAAAACAGCTGCATTAGCATCAAAACGGATCACTGAACCATCTGGACGACGAACACCTTTACGAGTACGAACGATAACAGCGTTATGAACCTCACCTTTTTTTACTTTACCGCGAGGTGCCGCTTCTTTAATAGTCACTTTAATTACATCACCAATACCGGCATAACGACGGTGTGAACCACCCAATACTTTGATACATTCTACGCGTTTAGCACCACTGTTATCAGCGGCATCTAGACTGCTTTGCATTTGAATCATGATCTAACTCCAATATAAACCGTGGCACTACTTCGCGCGATCGATAATTTCGACCAATTGCCAGCTTTTTGATTTCGAAAGCGGACGGCTTGAAGTGATACTAACTACATCACCAATATTGCATTCATTGTTTTCATCATGTGCATGCAACTTGGTAGAACGTTTCACATATTTTTTATAAATAGGGTGCGCAACTTTACGCTCAACCAATACAGTGATGGTTTTATCCATCTTGTCACTGACAACACGACCTGTTACTAAACGTATGCTTTTTTCCGATTCACTCATGTTCGTACCCTATTTCTTTTCGTTCAGTACAGTTTTGATACGTGCAATGTCACGGCGTACACGCTTAAGTTCGCTCGAACGTGTTAACTGACCAGTAGCATTTTGCATACGCAGATTAAACTGTTCTTTATGAAGAGCATCTAGCTCTTGCGCCATATCTTCAACAGATTTTTGTCTAATTTCGCTTGCTTTCATTACAATATTGCTCGCGTTACAAATGTTGTTTTAAGAGGAAGCTTGGCAGCCGCAAGACGGAACGCTTCGCGTGCAATCTCTTCTGATACACCTTCCATTTCATAGAGCATGCGGCCCGGCTGAATATTAGCAACCCAGTACTCAACATTACCCTTACCTTTACCTTGACGTACTTCAAGCGGTTTACTGGTAATTGGTTTATCCGGAAAAACACGGATCCAAATTTTACCACCACGTTTGATGTAACGAGTCATAGCACGACGAGCTGCTTCAATTTGACGCGCCGTTATACGACCGCGCTCAAGTGATTTAAGCCCAAACTCTCCGAAGCTTACTTTAGCTCCACGGTGAGCCAAGCCACGGTTGCGCAGTTTCATCTGCTTTCTAAATTTCGTTCTCTTTGGCTGTAACATTGGTTATAACCTTACTTCTCAGCTGGGGTTACTGTTTGCGCGTTTGCGTCAAAAACTTCACCCTTAAAAATCCAAACCTTGACACCGATGATGCCATAGGTAGTGTTTGCTTCTGCAGTCCCATAATCGATATCTGCACGTAATGTATGCAAAGGCACACGACCTTCGCGATACCATTCAGTACGAGCAATCTCAGCACCATTTAAGCGCCCACCAACATTGATACGAATACCTTCTGCACCTAGTCGCATAGTATTAGTAACCGCACGTTTCATAGCTCTACGGAACATAATGCGGCGTTCTAGTTGTTGCGCAACACTTTCAGCAACTAATGTCGCATCTAGCTCTGGTTTGCGAATCTCTTCAACACCAACACTAACTGGTATACCCATAATTTTGGACGCTGCAATGCGAAGCTTATCGATATCTTCGCCTTTTTTGCCAATAACAATACCTGGCCGAGCCGTATGAATTGTAATCTTAGCGTTTTTCGCTGGTCTATCTATTTGAATCTTACTGACAGACGCATGAGAAAGTTTATCTTTAAGATACGCTCTAACCTTGATGTCTTTGTCTAGTAGATCTGCATATTCAGAAGAATCAGCATACCAGATCGAATTCCAATCTTTAATTATACCAAGTCTGAAGCCAATTGGGTGAACCTTTTGTCCCATAAGTATTCTCTCTTACTTTTCGTCAACAACCACAGTAATGTGGCTTGTACGTTTAAGGATACGGTTACCACGTCCTTTTGCACGCGGTGACATTCGTTTCATTGTTGAGCCTTCATCAACCATAACTGCCGACACATATAGTTCGTCAATATCAGCACCATCGTTGTGTTCTGCATTTGCGATCGCAGAGCTCAATACGTCTTTCATTAGTACTGCAGCTTTTTTAGGGCTGAAGGTTAATAAATTAATTGCCTTTTCGACCGGCAACCCTCTAATTTGATCTGCAACTAAACGCACTTTTTGTGCAGAAATGCGTGCATAGCTATATTTTGCTTTCGTAGCCATATCTCAACCTTATCGTTTAGCTTTTTTATCAGCAACATGGCCTTTAAAGGTACGTGTTGGAGAAAACTCACCCAACTTGTGACCAACCATATCTTCTGTAATAAATACAGGTAGATGCTGCTTACCATTATGAATAGCAATAGTTAACCCGATCATATCTGGAATAATCATCGAACGACGTGACCATGTTTTAATCGGACGCTTATTATTTTCTTTTACTGCTTCTAAAACCTTTTTTTCAAGGTGAAGGTCAATAAACGGACCTTTTTTAATCGAACGCGGCATATCTAGTTCCTAGCCTTTACTTACGGTTACTACGACGACGTACAATTAAATTGTCTGTACGTTTATTTTTACGTGTTTTATAGCCTTTAGTTGGCATACCCCATGGTGATACTGGATGACGACCACCTGATGTACGACCTTCACCACCACCATGCGGGTGATCAACCGGGTTCATAACCACACCGCGAACGGTAGGTCTTACACCACGCCAACGTGTTGCACCAGCCTTACCAAGTGAACGCAATGAATGCTCGCCATTACCGACTTCACCTAAGGTTGCTTTACAGTCTAGAGAGACTTTACGCATTTCACCTGAACGTAAACGTAATGTTGCATAGCCGTTTTCACGTGCTACATATTGAGCACTGCTACCTGCACTACGTGCAATTTGCGCACCTTTACCTGGTTTCATTTCAATACAGTGAACAGTGCTACCAACGGGAATATTTGCTAAAGTCATGCAGTTACCTGCACGAATTGCAACATCTTCACCTGTCTCCAATCGGTCACCAGCAACAACGCCTTTAGGAGCGATAATGTATGTTTTTTCACCATCAGCATAACTAAGTAACGCAATGCGTGCAGTGCGGTTCGGATCATATTCAATACGCTCAACAACAGCAGGAATACCTACTTTGTTGCGTTTGAAGTCAATCAAACGATAACGTTGTTTATGACCACCACCATGATGTCTTACAGTGATGCGACCCGTGTTATTTCTACCACCAGTTTTGGCTTTCTTTTCAACCAAAGGCGCATATGGTGCGCCGCGGTGTAGATCTGCTGTTTTTACTTGAACAACGAATCTACGTCCTGCTGATGTAGGTTTAGCTTTTTTTAACGCCATTCCTGATTCCTCACCCGTATTCTGTTATTTATTCTGCGCCAAGGAAGTTAAGATCAGCACCTTCAGCTAATGTCACATAGGCTTTCTTCCAATCGCTACGCTTGCCGAAAATACGACCGGTGCGTTTAGTTTTACCTTTAACATTCACAGTTGATACTGATTCAACTTTTACTTCAAACAAGGTTTCAACAGCTCGTTTGATCTCAATTTTATTGGCGTTAGGTAGCACCTTAAGTACTACTTGGTTGTTATTTTCAGCAACACGTGATGCTTTTTCCGCAACAACAGGGCCTAAAATAATTTTTGTTATGCGTTCTGAGTTCATGCTAATGACTCCTCTAGCTTACGTACTGAGTCTTCACTCATAACAACTTTATCAAATCGTAACAATGCAACTGGATTTAGATGCGCTGCATCTGTTGCTGCAAGATCATATAAGTTACGTGATGCCAAAGCTAAGTTACCTGCTGCATTTTCAGAAACGATAAGTGCATTGTTAATACCCATAGCCTTTGTTTTTGCTAGCAAGTCTTTTGTTTTTGGCGACGCTAACTCAACTTTGTCAACAACCACTAAAGAGTCGTTACGGCGTAGTTCAGATAAAATTGAACAAATCGCATTACGGTAAACTTTACGGTTTACTTTTTGACTATAGTCACGCGGCTTAGCTGCAAATGTAGTACCACCCGAACGCCATAATGGGCTACGAATTGTACCTGCACGTGCACGACCACTACCTTTTTGTGAGAATGGTTTACGACCACCACCACTTACTTCAGAGCGTGTTTTCTGTGCATGTGTGCCACTACGAGCAGCAGCCAAATATGCTGTTACTACTTGATGAACCAAAGATTCATTATATTCACGATCGAATACAGCATCAGAAACAGTAATGCTTCCGGCTTTATTGCCATCGAATGATTGTAATTGAAGATCCACAATATTCCCCTAAGAATCTTTTAGGCTTTAACAGCAGGACGAATCACAACATTGCTACCTTTTGCGCCAGGTACAGAACCTTTAACTAGTAACAAGTTACGCTCACTATCAACACGAACTACAGATAAATTCTGTAATGTACGTTTCACATCGCCCATATGGCCAGCCATTTTTTTACCTTTGAATACACGACCAGGTGTTTGACATTGACCGATAGAACCAGGCGCTCTATGTGACAAAGAGTTACCATGCGTCGCATCACCACCACGGAAACCGTAGCGTTTAACAACACCAGCAAAACCTTTACCTTTAGTAACACCAGAGACATCAATTTGCTGCCCTACTTCAAAGATAGTTACATTTAATTCAGAACCAAGCTCTAACTCAGGTGCTTCATCAACAGTAAATTCACACACTTTATATCCAGCTGCTGACTCTGCTTTTGCAAAATGCCCAGCTTGTGGCTTAGTCACACGTGATGCTTTTTTGGCACCAACCGTAACTTGAACTGCATTATAGCCATCGACATCAATTGTTTTTAATTGACTTACGCGATTTGGTTCAACTTCAATTACCGTTACAGGAGTAGAAACACCATCTTCAGTGAAGATACGTGTCATACCAGCTTTACGGCCAACGAGTCCAATAGTCATATCAGGCTCCTATTAATTCAACTTGATCTGGACATCAACACCAGCGGCGAGATCCAGTTTCATTAAAGCATCGACTGTTTTATCAGTCGGCTCAACGATATCCATAAGACGTTTGTGCGTACGAATTTCATACTGATCACGGGCATCTTTATTTACGTGCGGAGAAATCAACACAGTGAAACGTTCTTTTTTTGTAGGCAATGGAATTGGTCCATTGATACGTGCGCCAGTACGTTTCGCTGTTTCAACGATTTCTTTAGCTGATTGATCGATCAAACGGTGATCGAATGATTTCAATCTGATTCTAATTGTTTGAGTTGTTGCCATTTCTATTACTCAGTAATTTTACTAACGACGCCAGCACCAACAGTACGACCGCCTTCACGAATAGCAAAACGTAAACCTTCTTCCATCGCAATCGGTGCGATCAAAGTTACGTCCATTTTAATGTTATCTCCAGGCATAACCATTTCAACACCTGCTGGTAATTCACAAGCACCGGTTACGTCTGTTGTACGGAAGTAGAATTGTGGACGGTAACCATTAAAAAATGGCGTATGACGACCACCTTCATCTTTTGACAAGATGTAGATTTCTGCTTCAAATTTTGTGTGCGGTTTGATTGAACCTGGATGCGCCAATACTTGACCACGGTCAACGTCTTCACGTTTGGTTCCACGTAGTAACACACCGACGTTATCACCAGCTTGACCTTGATCAAGTAGCTTACGGAACATTTCAACGCCAGTACAGGTTGTTTTCGCTGTATCTTTGATACCAACGATTTCAAGCTCTTCACCCACTTTAACAATACCACGCTCGATACGACCTGTTACTACGGTACCGCGGCCTGAGATTGAGAATACGTCTTCGATAGGCATTAAGAATTTACCATCGATTGCACGTACAGGTTCTGGGAAGTAGCTGTCCATTGCTTCACCCAAACGGATGATTGATGGTACGCCAATTTCACTTGTGTCGCCTTCTAACGCTTTCAATGCTGAACCAACGATGATTGGTGTGTCGTCACCAGGGAAGTCGTAGGTGTCTAGAAGTTCACGTACTTCCATTTCAACTAATTCGATAAGCTCTGCATCGTCAACCATGTCAGCTTTGTTTAGGTAAACAATGATGTACGGTACACCAACTTGACGTGACAATAGGATGTGTTCACGTGTTTGTGGCATAGGACCGTCTGCCGCATTCACAACTAAAATGGCACCGTCCATTTGCGCAGCACCTGTGATCATGTTTTTAACATAATCAGCATGCCCTGGGCAGTCTACGTGGGCGTAGTGGCGATTTGCTGTTTCATATTCTACGTGAGCTGTAGAAATGGTAATGCCACGCTCTCTTTCTTCTGGCGCGTTATCGATATCCGCGTAATCCTTGAATGTCCCACCTTGTAATTCAGCCATTACTTTGGTAATCGCTGCTGTCAATGTGGTTTTACCATGATCTACGTGACCAATGGTGCCCACGTTTACATGGGGCTTCGTTCTTTCAAATTTTTCCTTGGACATCTCGTCTACCTCATTAAAACTATTCTAGTTATCTTTTACTTATGACTGCATCAGCCACGTTATTAGGTGTTTCTGCATAGCGAGCAAACTCCATTGAGTACGTTGCTCTACCTTGCGTAGCAGAACGCAAATCTGTTGCATAGCCAAACATCTCAGCTAATGGCACTTCAGCATTAATAATTTTGCCGCTTGCCGAATCTTCCATTCCATTTACTAGGCCACGCCGACGGCTTAAATCTCCCATCACGTCACCCATATAATCTTCAGGCGTAACAACCTCAATCTTCATCACTGGCTCGAGCAAAACAGGAGCTGCTTCTAAAGCACCATTTTTGAACCCCATCGATCCGGCAACTTTAAACGCCATCTCATTTGAATCCACATCGTGATAAGAACCGTCGAACAATGTCACTTTAACATCTTCAACTGGGTAGCCGGCTATTACACCATTTTTCATCTGCTCTTGTATACCCTTATCTACAGATGAAATATATTCTTTTGGAACCGATCCGCCTACAGTCGCATTTTCAAAGGCATAGCCAGCACCTGGCGCTTGTGGCTCAAGACGCAACCAAACGTGTCCATACTGACCACGACCACCACTTTGGCGCACAAATTTACCTTCAGCTTCAACTGATTTTGTGATCGTTTCGCGGTATGCAACCTGTGGGGCACCCACATTTGCGCTCACGTTGAATTCGCGCTTCAAACGATCAACGATAATATCTAAATGTAACTCGCCCATGCCCGCAATAATCGTTTGCGCAGACTCTTCATCTGTATAGACACGGAAAGAAGGATCTTCTTTCGCCAACTTTCCAAGCGCGATGCTCATTTTTTCTTGATCAGCTTGCGTACGAGGTTCGATAGCTACAGATATTACTGGCTCTGGGAACTCCATACGCTCGAGTGTAATGATATGTTCTGGATCACACAAAGTGTCACCCGTAGTTGTATCCTTCAAACCAATCGCAGCAGCAATATCACCTGCAGATACTTCGGTTATTTCTTCACGACTATTGCTGTGCATTTGTACAAGTCGACCAATGCGTTCTTTCTTGCCTTTAACTGGATTATAGACAGCATCGCCTGATTTCATCACGCCAGAATAAACTCGGAAAAAGGTTAGCGTGCCAACGAATGGATCCGTCGCTATTTTAAATGCGAGTGCTGCAAATGGCTGACTATCGTCTGCCTCACGCGAACCAACACTTTCTGCACCGTCGTCTAATACGCCAGTAATCGCCGGAACATCAACAGGTGAAGGCATATAATCAATAACGGCATCAAGCATGGCTTGAACACCTTTATTTTTGAATGCAGACCCACAAAATGTTGGAATCACCTGATTTGCAAGGGTTTGCAAACGGATGCCTAATTTAATTTCTTGTACAGATAGTTCACCACTATCCAAATATTTATTCATTAACGCTTCGCTTGCTTCTGCTGCCGCCTCAACCATCTGCTCACGATAATTTTCACATTGAGCAAGCATAGCCGATGGGATATCCCTAGCCTCGTACGTTACACCCATATCAGATTCGTTCCAATAGATTGCTTTCATACGGATAAGATCGACGACACCCTCGAACTGTTCTTCAGATCCGATAGGTAATTGCATAGCAACAGGATTTGCGCTTAAGCGCTTTTTGATTTGCTCTATAACACGAAGGAAGTCCGCACCTGAACGATCCATTTTATTAATGAATGCCATTCGAGGGACTTTATACTTATTAGCTTGACGCCACACTGTTTCAGATTGTGGCTCAACACCACCAACAGCGCAAAATACAGCAACCGCACCATCAAGTACTCGCAATGAGCGTTCTACTTCAATTGTAAAATCGACGTGTCCGGGCGTATCAATGATATTGATACGATGATCTGGATACTGTTTATCCATTCCTGACCAGAAACAGGTTGTTGCAGCTGAAGTGATAGTGATGCCACGTTCTTGCTCTTGTTCCATCCAGTCCATCGTTGCAGCGCCATCATGGACTTCACCAATCTTATGCGATATACCCGTATAAAACAGCACGCGCTCAGTCGTCGTGGTTTTACCCGCGTCGATATGCGCCATGATGCCGATATTACGGTATCGATTAATAGGTGTACTTCTTGCCACTATTCGCTACTCTTAAGCTAATAAATAAATTGTTAAAGAACTGGGTCAAGCAATCTTGAGCTATCTAACGTTTAGATAGCTCAAGGAGAAATAAATTAAAAACGGAAGTGAGAGAACGCTTTGTTCGCTTCAGCCATGCGGTGTGTATCTTCTTTCTTCTTAACCGCTGTACCTTTTCCATCATAAGCATCAGCTAACTCACCAGCCAAACGCATTGCCATTGATTTTTCACCACGTTTACGTGCTGCTTCAGCTAACCAACGCATTGCTAATGCAACACGACGTTCAGCGCGCACTTCAACAGGTACTTGGTATGTCGCACCACCAACGCGGCGTGATTTAACCTCAACCATAGGACTAATATTTTCTAGTGCCTTCTGGAATACTTCCAAACCATTTGCACCTTTATTTTCTGCTACAGTATCGATTGCATTGTATGCAATTTTTTCTGCAACAGATTTTTTACCATCTTTCATGATGACGTTAATGAATTTCGCTAATCCAATGTTCGAAAACTTTGGATCCGGCAGCACTTCACGTTTGGCAACAACTCTTCTTCTTGGCATCTGATTTTCCTAATTCTTTAACTATGCAATCACTAAATAAAGCGACTACTAACCTTTCGGACGCTTAGCGCCGTACTTAGAGCGGCCTTGGCGGCGTTTAGCAACACCCGACGTATCAAGTGCGCCACGAATAGTGTGGTAACGAACACCAGGTAAATCCTTAACACGACCGCCACGAATCAATACAACCGAGTGTTCTTGAAGATTGTGACCTTCACCACCAATGTATGATGTAACTTCGAAACTATTTGTCAAACGCACACGAGCCACTTTACGCATCGCAGAGTTTGGTTTCTTAGGTGTGGTTGTATATACACGTGTACACACACCACGACGTTGAGGACAAGCCTGCAACGCAGGAACATTGTTCTTTTTCTTTTGCTTCAATCTTGGTTTGCGAACCAACTGATTTATTGTTGCCATTAAAGTACAGCCTTTAACAAATATTCAACTAAGGTAACCTGCGATACTATTGTTCTCGCACTACCAGTAAAAATCTGGCCCCCAAACATGGGAGCCTGATAAAGAAGATCGATTTTACTACTCAACATATCATTGAGTCAAGCTCTCTTTTAAGATAGCTTTTCTAATTCTTCTGCATTATCTTCAGCTTCAACAACTGGAGATGGTTTTTCTGCTACGACAGCTTCATTGCCGTGACGTCTACGATAACGTTCTTTGTGATAAGCCAACCCAGTACCAGCAGGAATTAATCGGCCAACAATAACGTTTTCTTTCAAACCACGTAAGCTGTCACGTTTACCTGTTACTGCAGCATCGGTTAACACGCGTGTTGTTTCTTGGAATGACGCTGCTGAAATAAACGAATCTGTAGCAAGCGACGCTTTAGTAATACCTAATAACAAGTGACTATAGGTTGCTTCTAATTTACCTGCAGCTCGTGCAACATCATTTGCTTCTAACAATGTGTCATGATCAACGTGTTCACCCTTAAGGAACTTGGTATCACCTGGTGATGTAATTTCAATTTTACGTAGCATTTGACGAACAATAACCTCAATATGCTTATCATTGATTTTTACACCTTGCAGACGATAAACCTCCTGTACTTCGCTAGACATATAATTCGCAAGATCTAACACGCCTTTCAAACGTAAAATATCATGTGGATCTTCAGGTCCATCAACTAACATTTCACCTTTTTCAATGCTTTCACCCTCAAACACAGAAACATGACGCCATTTAGGAATAAGTTCTTCATGGGCATCACCCTCTTTAGGGGTAATGATTAGGCGTTGTTTGCCTTTAGTTTCCTTACCAAAACTGATTGTGCCTGAAATTTCAGCCATCAGTGCAGGATCTTTTGGCTTACGAGCTTCGAACAGGTCGGCTACACGAGGAAGACCACCAGTGATATCACGCGTTTTACTACTTTCTTGTGGAATACGTGCTAAAACATCACCAATATTTACTTGCGCGCCATCTATTGCACGCACAATCGCACCACCTGGCAAGAAGTATTGTGCTGGTATTTCTGTACCAACGATAAAGACGTCATTGTCGTTTTCATCAACCAATTTAACCATTGGGCGCATATCTTTTGACGAACTGCTACGTTGTTTTGGATCACGCACGATTAAGCTTGTCAGACCAGTCACTTCATCGACCTGTTTATCAACAGTTACACCTTCAACAAGATCTTTCAGTTGTACACGACCTGTCATTTCTGTCACGACGGGGTGTGTATGAGGGTCCCATGTTGCAACAATTTGGCCTGCTTCTACTGATTCGTTATCAGCAACACTGATTTCAGCACCATACGGGATTTTATAACGCTCACGCTCTCGACCATTATCATCAATCAGATGCAACTCGCCTGAACGAGAAACAGCAATGAATTTACCATTGGCATTCTGAACTGATTTAATGTTGTGGAAACGGATATTACCTTTGAACTTCAATGCAACAGAGTTATCGGCAGCTGTACGTGAAGCAGCACCACCGATATGGAATGTACGCATTGTTAACTGTGTACCAGGTTCACCAATTGATTGAGCCGCGATAACACCTACAGCTTCACCCACATTGATTTGATGTCCACGGCCCAAGTCACGCCCATAACACGAGGCGCAAATACCGTAACGTGATTCACAGGTGATAGCTGAACGTACTAATACTTCATCAATCCCTTTTTGTTCTAACGTGATGACTAAATCTTCATTCATCATCACGCCAGCAGCAATAACTACATTACCATCAGTATCAAGCACATCTTTAGCTACAACACGGCCAAGTACACGCTCACCTAATGGTTCTACAACGTCACCGCCTTCAATGATTGGTGTCATATTGATACCACGTTCGGTACCACAGTCTTCTTCAACAACAACCAAATCTTGTGACACGTCAACCAAACGACGAGTTAAGTAACCTGAGTTCGCTGTCTTAAGCGCTGTATCAGCCAAACCTTTTCGAGCACCATGCGTAGAAATAAAGTATTGAAGTACATCTAGACCTTCACGGAAGTTCGCAGTAATTGGTGTTTCAATGATAGAACCATCCGGTTTTGCCATCAAACCACGCATACCCGCAAGCTGACGAATTTGAGCAGCCGAACCACGCGCACCAGAATCAGCCATCATATAGATGGAGTTCATAGATTGTTGTTTGACTTCATTACCTTCAGCATCAATAACCGTATCCGAGCCCAAACCGCTCATCATCGCATTAGCGATTTGATCGTTAGTTCGTGACCAGATGTCGATGATTTTGTTATAACGCTCACCATCCGTAACCAAACCTTGAGCATATTGAGTAGCAATCTCTTCTACTTCAGCTTCTGCCGCAGCCAAGATTTCAACTTTTTGTTCAGGAATAACCATGTCATCCACACCAACAGAAGCACCTGATTTAGTCGCATGAGTAAAACCAAGGTACATCAATTGGTCAGCAAAGATGACCGTATCCTTCAAACCAAGACGGCGATATGATGTATTGATCAAGTCACCAATAGCTTTCTTAGTCATCGGGCGGTCAACAACTGAGAACGGTAATCCTTTTGGTACGATACCAAATAAGATTGCACGACCCACGGTTGTGTCAACACGAATGGTGCGACTTTGCTCTGGTTCAGGCAATGTCACATCTGTTTCATCAAGACGAACCGTAATGCGAGCGTGCAACTCAGCTTCACCATTTGCATAAGCACGTTTCAATTCATTTAAATTAGCAAACTTAATGCCTTCGCCTTTCACATTAACCAATTCACGCGTCATGTAATAAAGACCTAATACCACGTCCTGTGAAGGAATAATCACAGGCTCGCCATTTGCAGGCGACAAAATGTTATTAGTTGCCATCATCAATGAACGTGCTTCTAACTGCGCTTCCAATGATAGCGGTACGTGTACCGCCATTTGGTCACCGTCGAAGTCGGCGTTGAATGCACTACAAACAAGTGGGTGCAATTGAATCGCCTTACCTTCAATCAATAATGGTTCGAATGCTTGAATACCTAATCTGTGTAATGTTGGCGCACGGTTCAGCATGATTGGATGTTCACGAATAACTTCTTCAAGAATATCCCACACTTCAGAACCTTCACGTTCAACCATTTTCTTAGCGGCTTTAATGGTTGTTGCTAAGCCTGCACGTTCCAATTTACCGTAGACAAATGGTTTGAATAGTTCCAATGCCATTTTCTTAGGAAGACCACACTGATGTAATTTCAAGTATGGACCAACCACGATTACTGAACGGCCTGAATAGTCAACACGCTTACCAAGTAAGTTTTGACGGAAACGACCTTGCTTACCTTTGATCATATCAGCCAAAGATTTAAGCGGCATACGGTTAGTGCCTGTAATAGCGCGTCCACGACGACCGTTATCTAATAAAGCATCGACAGATTCTTGCAACATACGTTTTTCGTTACGTACGATAATGTCAGGTGCATTTAGATCTAACAAACGTTTCAAACGGTTGTTACGGTTGATTACTCGACGGTATAAATCATTCAAATCAGATGTCGCAAAACGTCCACCATCCAGCGGTACTAATGGACGAAGATCAGGCGGTAATACTGGCAACACTTCCATAATCATCCATTCAGGTTTATTACCAGAATCCAGGAAGGCTTCCATTAATTTAAGACGTTTGCTTAATTTTTTGATCTTGGTTTCAGAGTTGGTTGAATCGATACCTTCACGGATCACTTCAATCTCTTTAACCAGATCAATAGCACGCAACAATTCTTGGACGGCTTCCGCACCCATGCGAGCATCAAATTCATCACCGTATTCTTCAATGGCTTGCAAGTACATATCATCAGATAAAAGCTGACCTTTTTCTAATGGTGTCATGCCTGGATCTACTACGATGAACGCTTCAAAATACAACACGCGTTCAAGGTCGCGTAATGTCATATCCAAGAACAATGAAATACGTGATGGTAATGATTTCAAGAACCAGATGTGTGCAACAGGACTAGCCAATTCGATGTGAGCCATACGTTCACGACGTACTTTGGCTACTGTGACTTCAACGCCGCATTTTTCACAAATAACACCACGGTGCTTTAGACGTTTGTATTTACCACACAAACATTCGTAGTCTTTAACTGGACCAAAGATTTTGCAGCAAAATAAACCTTCGCGCTCAGGCTTGAAGGTACGGTAGTTGATCGTTTCTGGCTTTTTAACTTCACCAAAAGACCATGACCGCACCATTTTAGGTGATGCCAATCCAATTCGGATAGCATCAAACTCTTCTGTTGGCGATTGTTGCTTTAATAAATTAAGCAAGTCTTTCATCTTTTTTTCTCCGCTGCCGATTAACGGCTAATGTTTTGATTATCTATTGGTATTAATTCGATACGTTATAAAGACTTAATCTTCAACCAAGTCGATATCGATACCTAGAGAACGAATCTCACGCGTTAATACTTTGAAGGATTCAGGCATGCCTGCTTCCATTCGATAATCACCATCCACAATGTTTTTGTAGATCCTGGTACGACCATTAACATCATCTGATTTCACAGTTAACATTTCTTGTAGTGTATAAGCAGCACCATAAGCTTGTAGTGCCCATACCTCCATCTCACCGAAACGTTGTCCACCGAATTGAGCTTTACCACCCAACGGTTGTTGTGTAACCAGGCTATAAGGACCAGTTGAACGTGCATGCATTTTGTCATCAACCAAGTGATTCAATTTCAACATATGCATGTAACCCACTGTAACAGGACGATCAAACTCTTCACCTGTACGACCGTCGATTAATGTGGTTTGTCCACTACGTGGTAAACCCGCTAATTCCAACATGTCTTTGATTTCACTTTCATTGGCGCCATCAAATACCGGTGTAGCCATTGGTACACCACCTCTTAAATTGTTGGCCAATTCAATGATTTCTTCATCTAATAACGAATCAAGATCTTCTTTTTTACCACTGGTATTATAAACTTTGTCTAAGAATTGACGTATCTCGGCAATCTCACGTTGTTGGTCTAGCATTTCAGCAATCCTAAATCCTAGGCCTTTAGCTGCCCAACCCAAGTGGATCTCTAGTACCTGTCCAATATTCATACGTGACGGTACACCTAACGGGTTCAATACGATATCAACTGGACGTCCATCAGCTGTATAAGGCATATCTTCAACAGGAACGATGTTTGAAATAACACCTTTGTTACCGTGACGACCCGCCATTTTATCACCAGGTTGGATACGACGTTTCACAGCTAAGAATACTTTCACCATACGTTGTACACCTGGTGCCAAATCGTGACCTGAGATCAGTTTTTGTTTCTTAACTTCAAACGCATCATCCATATCTTGACGATATTGTTTGATTTGTTGCACAGCATGTTCTAGTTGAGCATTAAGCGCATCTGTTTCCATAGTGATTTCAAACCACTGTGAATGCTCAAGTGCCTTCAAGTACGCTTTAGTGATTTTATCGCCAGCTTTCAAGCCTGGACCACTTTTAGCCACTTTACCTGTTAATGCTTTTTCTAATCGAGCAAAAACGTCGTCAACAATAATACGGTGTTGATCTTTCAAGTCAGCACGTACTTTTTCTAACTCATCTTTTTCGATTGCTAATGCACGTTCATCTTTTTCAACGCCATCACGGGTAAATACTTGTACATCAATAACAGTACCGTATGTGCTTGATGGAACGCGTAACGATGAATCTTTAACATCTGCTGCCTTTTCACCAAAGATTGCACGCAGTAACTTTTCTTCCGGTGTTAACTGTGTTTCACCTTTAGGAGTGATCTTTCCAACTAAAATATCACCCGGTTTTACTTCAGCACCCACATAAACGATACCAGACTCATCCAATTTAGATAAAGCACTTTCGCTTACATTCGGAATATCACTGGTGATTTCTTCTGTACCTAATTTAGTATCACGCGCTAAACAATTTAGTTCTTGAATATGAATGGTTGTAAAACGATCTTCTTCAACAACACGTTCAGATACTAGGATCGAATCCTCAAAGTTGTAACCATTCCAAGGCATGAACGCGATTAGGATATTTTGACCTAAAGCTAACTCACCTTTATCGGTAGAAGGACCATCAGCTAAGACATCACCTTTTTCAATGACATCGCCAGGTTTAACAAGAGGACGTTGATTGATACATGTGCTTTGGTTAGAACGTGCATATTTAATCAAGTTATAGATATCTACGCCTGAATCTGCATCTTCAGCTTCGTTATCGTGAACGCGAATTACCACACGACTAGCATCAACAGAGTCAACTACACCACCACGACGAGCGGTGACCATTACGCCTGAGTCTTTAGCTACAGTACGTTCCATACCTGTACCAACAATTGGCTTCTCAGCACGCAATGTTGGAACAGCTTGGCGTTGCATGTTTGATCCCATCAACGCACGGTTAGCATCATCATGTTCCAAGAATGGAATTAATGAAGCCGCAACCGATACAACCTGACGTGGTGACACATCCATATATTGCACGTGTTCTGAAGGCATTAATGAAAATTCATTCTTATAACGACATGGCACCATGTTGTCTAAGATTGAATTATCTTCACCTAGACTGATTGTCGCCTGTGCAATTTTGTATTCGCCTTCGTCAATCGCTGACAAATATTCGATGTCGGTTGTTGCTTTACCATCTATAACCTTACGATAAGGTGTTTCGATGAAGCCGTATTCATTAGTACGTGCATAGACAGCCAACGAGTTGATCAAACCGATATTTGGACCTTCAGGTGTTTCGATAGGACATACACGGCCATAATGCGTTGGATGTACGTCACGCACCTCAAAACCTGCGCGTTCACGAGTAAGACCGCCAGGGCCTAATGCTGAAACACGGCGTTTGTGAGTTACTTCAGATAATGGATTATTTTGATCCATGAACTGAGATAATTGGCTAGAACCAAAGAATTCTTTAATCGCAGCGGCAACAGGTTTAGCATTGATCAGTTGTTGCGGCATTAAACCTTCAGACTCGGCAATACTTAAACGTTCACGGACAGCACGTTCAACACGAACTAAACCAACACGGAATTGGTTTTCAGCCATTTCACCAACGCTACGTACGCGACGGTTACCTAAGTGGTCGATATCATCGACAACACCATGACCATTGCGAATAGCTATCAACTCTTTGACTACATCAACGATATCTTCGCTAGAAAGAATACCTTCACCTTCATGGCTATCACGGCCTAAACGACGGTTAAATTTCATTCGACCAACGCCAGATAGATCGTAACGTTCACTAGTAAAGAACAAGTTTTTAAATAAGTTTTGAGCGGAATCTTCTGTTGGTGGCTCACCAGGACGCATCATGCGATAAATTTCAACTTTTGCTTCTAATGGCGTCGTTGTGTCATCTAATCGTAATGTGTCAGAGATGTATGGGCCATCATCTAGATCATTAGAGTAGATTGTGTTGATAGTAGTGATGTCAAAGCGTTCTAAGGTTTCTAATGTCGCTTCTGTAATTTCTTCATTGGCAGCGACTAACAACTCACCAGTATCGGTATCGATCATATCCTTAGCGATAACTTTACCCACTAAGTAACTGGCAGGAACAGTCAGGCTAGTCATGCCCGATTTTTCCATTTGACGAATATGGCGTCCAGTAATTTGACGATCAGCATCAACAATCACCTCACCTTCTGGGCCTGTAATTGCAAATGGTGTTGTTTGACCGCGCAAGCGTTGTGGCACCAGCGTTAGTTCATAATCATCACCCTTCTTAACGAAAGTATCTTGACTGAAGAATATGTCCAGAATTTGTTCATTTGTGTATTCGAGTGCACGTAACAACACTGAGGCTGGTAGTTTACGGCGACGATCGATACGCACGAATACCGCATCTTTGGGGTCAAATTCAAAATCCAACCATGAACCTCGATACGGAATAACGCGAGCGTTAAACAAGATTTTACCTGAAGAGTGTGTTTTACCTCTGTCACTATCAAAGAACACACCAGGTGAGCGATGTAATTGAGATACGATTACACGTTCAGTACCGTTAATGACGAAGTTACCTTTTTCCGTCATTAATGGGATTTCACCCATATATACTTCCTGCTCTTTAATATCTTTTACAATTTTTGATTTTGCAGGGGCATCTTTATCGTAAATAACGAGACGCATTTTGACGCGTAATGGCGCAGCATATGTCACACCACGTAATTGACATTCTTTCACATCAAACGATGGCGTACCTAAGCGGTAGCTAACATATTGTAGTTCTGCCATGCCTGTATGGCTTTTAATCGGGAAGACTGAATCAAACGCTGCATGTAAACCTTTCGCTGCGCGATCATCTGCTGCAATGCTATGCTGCAAAAAGTCCTGATATGAATTGACTTGGGTTGCAAGCAAGTTAGGAACATTCAAGACACTTGGACGCTTTCCAAAATCTTTACGAATCCGTTTTTTCTCGGTAAACGTATAAGCCATTTATTACACCTCAAGAAACGTCCTTATACCACTAAAAATAGGGTCATAAGGAATTATCATTTTGTATTTATTCAGTCAGAAATCAAATGAATACCGACCAGTAACGGAAAAAGGCCGGTGACAAAAATCACCAGCCGATTCCTATATCGAGATGGTCATAAGACCACATCGATTAAGCAAATGCTTATTTAGCTTCAGCAGTTGCGCCAGCTTCAGTAAGCTGTTTGATAACATCATCAGCTTCAGCTTTGCTAACACCTTCTTTAACTGTCGCAGGTGCGCCTTCAACCATGTCTTTAGCTTCTTTCAAGCCAAGACCTGTGATGCCGCGTACAACTTTGATTACAGCAACTTTGTTATCACCGAAACCAGTCATTACTACGTCAAATTCAGTTTGCTCTTCAGCAGCTGCAGCCGCAGGGCCAGCAGCAGCCGCTACAGCTACAGGAGCAGCAGCAGTTACACCAAATTTTTCTTCCATTGCTTCGATCAGATCAACGACCTCAACAACTGTCATATTTGAAATCGCTTCCAAAATATCGTCTTTAGATACAGCCATGTTATTTTCCTATTTCAATCTTACAGAATTAATTTAAACAGCAACTTAGTCTCAAAATGAGAATTATGCTGCTTCTTTTGCATCGCGAACTGCCGCGAGCGTGCGAACCATCTTGCTTGTCGGTGCAACCAAAGTACGAACAAATTTTTCAATCGGTGCTTTCATCGTACCCATAAGAATAGCAATTGCTTGATCCTTAGTAGGCATTTTAGCCAGCTTGTCGATATCAGAAGCAGGTAGTAATTTACCGCCTAGAGATACCATTTTGATTTCAAGTTTTTTGTTGTCTTTAGCAAACTCACTAATGACGCGTGCTACTGCACCTGGATCTTCTTGCGAAAAGCCATACACCAAAGGTCCTATCATTCCTTCTTGCATGCAAGCGAAATCAGTTCCTTCAACAGCACGTTTAGCTAAAGTGTTACGAACAACACGCAAATAAACATTTTGATTGCGAGCTGCAACACGTAGCGCTGTCATTTCTGAAACAGTTAATCCGCGGTATTCTGCTGCTACAGCAGAATAAGCAGATGATGCTACTTCAGCGACCTCAGCAACGACGGCCTTTTTACCTTCAAGATTTAAAGCCACCTAAGTACCTCCTTAGGTTTACTACCAAATGGTAGCGTTGTTGCTAAAAGAAGAGTTACCTCTTCCACCTAGTTACGGTATTCAACGCTAGAAATTCTGCAGTTGAACCCGTCTGCGCAGGCCAATTACACGGATGTAACCGATTAAACTCACATACCTGCGGTCTTAGACGGCCAGACCGAAAGGTCTGGCGGTCCAAATTTTTTAACCTTGCTTAGTCTAAGAAAGACTTATCAACAGCAATACCCGCGCCCATAGTGCTAGATACGCTGATACGTTTTAGATAAACACCTTTCGCTGAGCTTGGTTTCAATTTATTCAAGTCATCAACCAGTGCTTTCAAGTTTTGACGTAACGCATCAATTTCGAAGCTTGCATTACCAATTGAACAATGAATGATACCTGCTTTATCGGTGCGGTAACGTACTTGACCTGCTTTAGCATTTTTTACTGCTTCAGCAACGTTTGGAGTTACAGTACCAACTTTAGGATTAGGCATTAAACCACGAGGACCTAACACTTGACCTAGCGTACCGACAATGCGCATTGCATCTGGTGACGCGATAACAACATCAAAATCCATGCTGCCCGCTTTAATTGATTCAGCAAGATCTTCAAACCCAACTACATCAGCACCAGCTTCTTTAGCCGCATCAGCATTTGCACCTTGGGCAAACACAGCAACGCGTACAGTTTTACCAGTACCGTTAGGCAATACTGTTGAGCTGCGAACAACTTGATCAGATTTACGAGGATCAACACCCAAGTTAATCGCAACATCAATTGATTCAACGAACTTAGCTGAAGCGTTATCTTTAATGAATGTTAAAGCTTCATCAATACCGTAGACTTTGCCCGCTTCCAATTTTGCGCGGATAGCACGACTTCTTTTTCCGATAACAGCCATTATTCAACACCCTCTGTGCTCAAGCCCATACTACGTGCAGTGCCAGCAATCGTTCTTACCGCTGCATCCATATCCGCTGCTGAAAGATCTGCCATTTTAGTTGTAGCAATTTCTTCAAGCTGAGCACGGGTCACAGTACCCACCTTTTTAGTATTTGGGGTTGCACTACCACCTTGTAAACCAGCCGCTTTCAACAACAGTACTGCGGCAGGTGGCGTTTTAGTGATAAATGTAAAGCTCTTGTCGCTATATACAGTGATAACAACTGGAATAGGTAAACCCGCTTCCATACTTTGAGTTTTGGCATTAAATGCTTTACAAAACTCCATAATGTTAACACCGTGCTGACCTAGAGCAGGACCTACAGGTGGACTAGGGTTGGCTGCGCCAGCTTTGACTTGCAGCTTAATATAGGCTTGGATCTTCTTAGCCATTATTTACTCCTCAACGGGTTCAAACGCCTTACGGCTCCCCAATTAAAAAACCAGCGTTATAACGCCAGACTTACTAACCTTTTGCGACTTGACTAAACTCAAGCTCAACTGGTGTTGAACGTCCAAAAATAAGCACTTCAACACGTAATTTACTTTTGTCGTAGTTAACTTCTTCTACCACACCAGTGAAGTCATTAAATGGACCATCAGTAACCCGAACAACTTCACCAGGTTCAAATAGTACTTTTGGTCTTGGGCTTTCGACACCTTCTTGAACACGTTGCAAGATTTTATTTGCTTCGGCTTCAGTAATAGGTGCGGGGCGATCACCAGACCCGCCAATAAATCTTAAAACACGAGGAAGATCATTGACGACGTGCCATGTTTCATCATCCATTTCCATATTAACTAATACATAACCTGGAAAGAATTTACGTTCACTACGACGTTTTTGACCTTCACGCATTTCAACAACTTCTTCAGTTGGAACGAGAACATCACCAAATTTTTCTTCTAAGCCTAAACGCTTAATACATTCTTCTAGCGAGCGTTTAACCTGCCCTTCATATCCAGAATAAGCTTGAATTACGTACCATTGTTTACTCATTATTCAAACCTTATTTCTATAGGGTAAGAGCGCGAACCGCCCAACCTAATAACGAATCGAATGCCCATAACATCAATGCAACAACAAACACCATCACAACAACAATCAGTGTTGTTTGAACTGTTTCCTGGCGTGTAGGCCAAACAACCTTACGGACTTCTACTTGTGTATCGCGGATATATTTTAACAAGGTCGAGCCAACCGTTGTTTTTGCAGCAATAAATAAAGCCACGCCAACGGCCACTAACAAGCCGAGCACTCGCAAAATAGTAGAATATTCTGCAAAGCTGTAAAACGAAACAGTCGCGGCTATCAGAATGATAACTGCGACAATCAATTTGATATTATCTGCCATTATTTATTCGTTACTTAGTTAATCTATCTGAAAATAAAATGGCAGGCCAGGAGGGAATCGAACCCCCAACCTACGGTTTTGGAGACCGTCGCTCTGCCAATTGAGCTACTGGCCTAACATACTCTTTAAGCCGGCCGAGAACTCCAAAACGTCTCGACCGGTTTTGTTTCTTTATCTATTCAGTAATTTTACTAACGACGCCAGCACCAACAGTACGACCGCCTTCACGAATAG
>JACUUH010000066.1 GCA_014859375.1 Gammaproteobacteria bacterium | reverse complement strand
ATGATCTGTCACAAACTTGAGCCGAATGGCACCGAAAATGAGGGGATCCCTAAGCCTAACGGCAACACTGGCGTTTGGTGCAGGCCTCACCACACTAACCGGATGCGCATCAACCGAGACTCAGTCCGGGACGGGTGAGTACATTGATGACACAGTCATTACAACCAAGGTAAAAGCCGCCATCTTTAGTGATGAAAATCTAAAGTCTTCCGAGATCAATGTCGAAACATTCAAAGGCGTGGTACAACTTAGCGGATTTGTTCGTTCACAGTCTGACATTAACCGCGCCGTTGCCTTAACACGTGATATCAAGGGTGTGGTGTCGGTCAAAAACAGTATGCAAGTAAAGTAATAGACAAAAGCACATGGATGTGTTTTTTATGAGTTACAGTCATAACACACAACATATCAAAAACCACCAACCTATCAATGTAAATATCTTAAAGAATAGATCTCAAATCCCGTTCTTATTCATCATTTTCTCATAAGCCTCTCTATCTGCTGCATAGCAACTGCATGAAGCATTTTCGAGACCGGGATGATCGATAATTTTTATTTTTCCTCGACGATAACTAATCAAGTTCCGATGTTGCAATGAGCTGGCTGCCATAGTTACACCAACACGACGCACGCCCAAAATATAGGCCATGAGTTCGTGAGTAATATGAAACTCATCGGTATGCGCCCGATCACGGGTCATTAACAACCAACGAGCGAGACGTTCTTCTACCACATGAAAACGTGTGCAGGCGGCTGTTTGTGCCAACTGCCCCATCAACACATAGAGGTAGCGTTTAAGAATAGTTTGCATCGCCTGGCTTCGTTCATACTCGTGCACGAACAGTGTGGAATCCATACATAATGCCGCACCCGGACCTTGCACCAAAGCCCGCTGTGCCGCAACCTCTACACCAAGGATCAGCGAAATACCTAACATCCCTTCATTTCCGACAAGCGCGACTTCAATATTGGCATTATGATCGACAGGTGCCACCAGAGAGATATATCCATCTATGGGAAAGCATACCTGGCAGATACGATCACCCGGCTCAACAAGAACCTGCATAAAACGCATATCAACCAGCTTGCAGAGGGAAATAAAATACTGCCGTTCCTCGTCTGGCAAGGCGGCTAACAGGGCGTTCCTGCAGGTAGGCTGGAGCACAGTTATTTCACCAGGCATCGTAGCAATCAGGCCCTACGGACCATGCCGAACAAACCGATAATGGCCACACCCAATCCACTAATCATCAACCACACAGACTTGTCCGTTGGTGATCCCGTAAATAGACGAGATATATCAGAACTGGTCGAATCGGAAAGATTGAAACCCCAAATAAACAATAATACCCCAACAACAAGCAATGCAAGTGAAACACCTGTATTCATTGTAACACCCCAGCATAAGTAATCAGTATTATCTACCGCACACGAGCTTACCTAAAACTGTGTTGTGTGCCTGTACGCTACCGAACATACAGGGGACATTATCTTTATAATAATTGCATAAGCCATTATTAATAATACGAAACATATTACATCACACTCAATACTCAATGAGGTTGCTTTATGACAAATACGCGGAATAATAGCGAGGTCTCATCCAGTTGCCCGACAACCTCATTGAGCACGCAGCGAGGAAGCCAAGATCTCGGCACAACTCCCATCATACCGACGACTGTGTTACTCATTGAGGATGAATCGTCTGATGCCGATCTGATACGGGCAGCACTATCCAGTTATGGTAACGGGGCATTTACGGTCGTGTGGGTAACACGTCTTAAGGATGCCTTTGTGCAACTTGAAAAGATGTTTTTCGACGTTGTACTACTGGACCTTACTCTACCTGATGGCATGGGCATTAAGGCCTTCGAGCAGGTGTATCAGGCAGCACCCGATACCTTGATATTGGTACTGAGCACGGAAGACGACGAGGCCATAGCACGTAGCGCAGTACAACATGGTGCACACGATTATCTAGCCAAAGAACATGCTGATGCATACTGGCTTCCTCGCGCATTACGCTATGTTACCGAACGCAAGTCGACCGAGCTCATGTTACGTGAAGCAGAATGTAGATTATATGATGAAAAAGAACGCAGCAGAGTCATCCTGGATTCAATAGGAGATGCCGTACTGGCCACGGACATTTTTTGCAATATTAGCTATCTAAACCCCATAGCGGAGGCACTAACAGGTTGGTCGCAACCAGACGCCTTAGGACGACCTATTACCCAAATATTCAACATTATAGATGGCGTAACACGTAAACCTGCTAGTAATCCAGCGAAATCTGTTATTGAACATGGACAAAATACCGAACTTGAAATGAACTGCATTTTAGTCAATCGTAATGGCAACGAGATTTTAATTGAAGATTCTGCCGCACCTATTCGGGATCGTGAAGGAATTATAACGGGTGCGGTAATCGTGTTTCATGACAGCAATCAATCACAAATAATCACTGAAAGAATGGCGCACATGGCACAACATGATTATCTTACCGGACTGCCAAATCGTATGTTTTTATCTGAAAATATGCCACGTATCATAAGCCTTGCTGATCGCCATCGCAAACAAGTTGCATTACTATTCATCGATCTAGACCACTTCAAGGACATTAATGATCGTCATGGTCACGCGGTAGGAGACCGACTTTTACAGTCGGTATCTGAAAGATTAAAAAGACGTGTTCGGAGCTCAGATATAGCGTGCCGCATGGGTGGTGATGAATTTGTGATTATGTTAGCGGAAATCGACAGTACTCAAGATGCTGAAAGTGTTGCCAAGATGCTGCTCAGTGAACTGTCAGAACCGTTTTATTTCGGGGATAAGGAATTAAATATCAGCTTAAGCATTGGCATTAGTATATACCCGGATGACGGCAAAAACATCGATACTCTGTTACATTTTGCGGACTCGGCAATGTACATTGCAAAAAAGGCCGGAGGTGATAACAATTACAGGTTTTATTTTAAATCAGAGGTACCCGGTTGCACCAAACATAGAAACCAGCAAAAAATGTCTAAAAAACCATGAGTTAGAATTTTATAATTAACGCAATCAATAGACCTATAAACAGTAGTGCATTTACACGCATATAGATTCAAACTCTCGAGATGCACTTCGCATGCAAACCCGATGAGATCATCGATCCCCAGTTGCTAGTTGTATCTACGGACTCTGGTGATTCCACCGAATGACACGGCAGTAATCTGTCTGTTTCTCTTTTTACCACCAGATAACATTCGCAACTCATTTTTTCTAGTTTAATCCGATCCACTATCATGATATGACCACGGTGATAGTCAATAGCACCCACCTCCTTCAGCTTGTGCGCCGACGCAGTAATACCCTCTCGGCGCACACCCAACATGCTTGCGATCAATTCATGGGTCATTATGATATCGTTGTGAGGAAGACGGTCGGATGCCATCAGTAGCCAGCGTGATAATTGCTGTTCGATGCTGTGATGACGATTACAAACTACCGTTTGAGCCATCTGCGTAATCAATGCCTGGCTATAACGAAGCAACAGCATACGAAACACCGCATCTGGCTGATTGAATTCATCCCTGAAATGTATGGCAGACATCTGGAAGACAGTACCGGTGGTTAATGCAATTGCCTGGTTTTGGGCATTATTGCCTCCCATGAAAACGGAAACACCAATCATGCCCTCGTTTCCTATCACAGACACTTCTGCTGTTGTTCCGTTTTCCAGTACATGGAGCAAAGAAATGATGCTATCGATGGGAAAATAGACATGGGTTAAGCTCGCACCTGCCTCATGCACGACGGATCCTTGCTCCAGACTCATCATTTTTAGCTTAGGAATGAGACGACTCTGCAACTCCAGAGGCATGCAATTCAGTAGCCGGTTTTTCAATGGAGTGGCCTGCTCTATCATTCGATTTACCGATCTCTCAGGTGTTTTTTGAACCATGATTTGCCTCGCTGTGACAGTATGTAAAAACAGGGTGTCGCAGCTTCTGACAAAGGAATTCGTTATGTATAGCAGGGAATCTTAGTTATGCAAGGGCCAGTCCGTCATAGGACACTACACTAGGTTACGCAATAACATACGTCCGTCTGTGCGTTATCGTACAAAGAGGATTGAATCCATACGGAAATCACACAAACCATATTCCGACATATATGATGATATTCACATAACCAGACAAAACGAAGTAGAAATAGGGACATTGCGATTTAGTCGGTTTATAATGTTTAGCGCCAATGTTTGCTGGGCTTGCTACAAGCAGGTGTGATGCCCTGAACCATGCACGACAAGCAAGGTCTGAGTATATCGATTTGTGCTACCGGAGGCTTTATGCCCATATCCACCAATGACTTAACTGATCTAAACCAGTTGCGCCAGGCTGCTGAAGCCAGTATTAAGCAAGGCACTACCCCGCCCACCAAAGGCTGGTCGATCAGCCCGGATGCTCTGTCACTTCTCTACCGGCTGGCCAGTTCTCCCGAAAACGCCGGTGATGCACTCAAACTACTGCATGAATTGCAGGCCCATCAGGTTGAGCTGGATTTGCAGCATGAACAGCTCAAGGCCAATGAGCAGGAATTTTTTCATGAACTCGAACGCTACAAGGCACTGTTTGAACGGGCACCTTTTGGTTATTTTGTTGTGAGTATGGATGGCCATATCATTGAAGCAAATCTGACCGGCGCCAGGTTGCTTGGTATTGAACCCTCTGAATTGGCCGGGAATTCGATCGACAGCTTTCTGGCCCCTATATGCCGACCGGTACTGGGCGAGTTGCTGAAGCAGTTGCATTATGGCGATGTGGCTTCGTGTGAAGTGCAAACCGGTGATAAGTCAGTTGAGATAAGACGGCTACAGGTTTTTGCCAACATTGAACCGGGTGACGAGATTGCCTTATTATCGTTTCTTGAATTAACGCAATAACAAAAAAGGTTTAGCGGTTCTGCATGATGACACATACTGAACTGTCTGTATTGGTCGAGGGCTATTAGTCCATGGTTTCATCCATTAACGTCGATTCACCTCGACCAGCCCATCCGACGCCACGCATTGTGGGGATCGGCGCCTCGGCTGGTGGCCTGGTCGCCCTGGAGCAATTCCTAAGCCAGACCCCGCTTGACAGCATGATGGCCTATATCGTAGTGCAGCATCTCGATCCCACCCACAAGGCACTGCTTCCTGAGTTGTTGCAACGTTTCACCACCATGCCCGTGCGTGAAGCGAAGCATGACATGCGTATCGAGCCTGACCATGTCTATGTCATTCCACCGAACACCGAACTCAGTGTGGTCGACGACCGACTGAAGCTGGCAAAACCGGCTGTGCCACGAGGCATGCGCTTACCGGTTAATGTTCTTTTTTCCTCCCTGTCCAGTGCCCAGGGTGATCGCGCCATCGCCGTGATCCTCTCCGGCATGGGGTCGGATGGCACATTAGGCATGCAAGCCATAAAGGCCGTGGGTGGTCTTAATGTGGTGCAAGATCCCAACACGGCGCAATTTGATTCCATGCCAAAGAGTGCCATCTCCGCAGGTTGTGCTGAGATCGTTGCACCAGCCAATGAATTACCTGCCCGTATCCTGTCTTATGTCGCTCAAGTATCGTTACCTGAGACCTCCACAGATGCCGAGACAGCGTCTGCCACCGCCCCACTACAGAATATTATCAAACTATTACAACAGCGGACCCGACATGACTTTACGCTGTACAAAAAAAGCACCCTAAATCGTCGCATCGAACGT
>JACUUH010000028.1 GCA_014859375.1 Gammaproteobacteria bacterium | reverse complement strand
CGCCTCGAAAAGCATATTAACTAATGGCAGTTACACAGAATCTGTTACAGTCTCTATTGACTCTTACCTCCTTGTTTAACTATTCCACTACGAAGCAGTTCAAGAAATTCTTCTTTGTCATTATCTGTGGCTACTTCAGAATCTATTTTAAGCGTATTTTTATCGGCGTTATCGAACTCATCTGTTTTCCAAATACACTTTTCAATTCGAGCGCGGGTACTTTTTGAGTTGCTGTCTTGCATATTAGCGAACTTGTCATAAAAAGCCCGCAAGATAAGCATTAATGTTGTAAGTCGCTGCTGACCATCAATAACCTCTGATTTACCAACTTCGTTTTTATAAGTAACAATAGAGCCAAGAAAATACTCTTCATTTTTATCAAATGCTTCGTAATTGTTATCAGGAAATGAGAATAAAAAAATATCATCCCAAAGGGTTTGGCATTGTTCTTCATTCCACCCATAAGGGCGTTGGTAGTCTGGTATAAGAAAATCTGCCTTTCTGTCCGAAAGCAGATCGAATATAGCTTTTTGATCCACATTTAATTTTGACATTATTTTCCTTGTTGCTGAAAAGCATTACTTGTTAATAATAGGAATAACAATTCCCTGTAATTTTCATATATAGCAGGACTATAATTCCCCGTAATTAGATAATCAAGCTAAAAGCCGGAATTATTCATGACCTACCAAAACGCGCCATCCGAACAGTTAAAACTTAAACCTCACTCAGCAGGTTTGATGGATCAGGTACATGAGGTGCTTAGCTATCATCATTATTCTAAATGTTATTAATCAGTGAACTTCATGACTATTTCATTGATAATGGAGCATAAGTACCCGTGCAATTGAGAAAATGCTTACATGAAATATACTGATCTGCGTGATTTTATTACCTATTTGGAACAACAAGGCGAGTTAAAACGTATCAGCGTTGAGGTTGATCCTGTATTAGAAATGACGGAGATCTGTGATCGGGTATTACGTGCTGGTGGCCCAGCTTTATTATTTGAAAATCCGAAAGGGAGTGATATCCCGGTTTTAGCTAATCTTTTTGGTACACCGCATCGTGTGGCATTAGGCATGGGGGAAGACTCGGTTGATGCCTTACGTGACGTCGGCAAATTATTAGCATTTTTGAAAGAACCTGAACCACCAAAAGGTATGAAGGATGCGTGGGATAAATTGCCGATCTTCAAACAAGTGCTGAATATGGCACCGAAAGTAGTTAATTTTGCTGCCTGCCAACAAACCGTGATTGAAGGTGATGCGGTTGATTTAAGTCAGTATCCAATTCAGCTTTGCTGGCCGCAAGATGCGGCTCCGCTTATCACATGGGGGTTAGTGGTCACTAAAGGTCCACATAAACAGCGCCAAAATATGGGTATTTATCGCCAACAAGTGATTGGCAAAAATCGCGTTATTATGCGTTGGTTATCACATCGTGGTGGTGCTTTGGATTTTAAAGAATGGCAACAAGCCCATCCGGGTGAGCCGTTTGCCGTGAGTGTTGTTTTAGGCTGTGATCCTGCGACCATTTTAGCTGCAGTGACACCGATCCCGGATACCTTATCGGAATATGCCTTTGCGGGTTTATTACGTGGTTCAAAAACAGAATTAGTCAAATGTATTGGTAACGATTTACAGGTGCCTGCAACAGCTGAAATTATTTTGGAAGGGTTTATTTATCCCGACGATATGGCAGATGAGGGACCTTATGGTGATCACACCGGTTATTATAATGAAGTAGACCAATTTCCTGTGTTGACCGTAGAACGCATTACCCAACGTAACAATCCGATTTATCACAGCACTTACACTGGTCGGCCACCTGATGAACCGGCTATTTTGGGTGTGGCTTTAAATGAAGTATTTGTGCCGATTTTGCAAAAGCAATTTCCTGAAATCATTGATTTTTATTTACCACCAGAAGGTTGTTCCTATCGGATGGCGGTGGTGAGTATGAAAAAACAGTATCCCGGTCATGCTAAACGGGTGATGATGGGGGTGTGGTCATTCTTGCGGCAGTTTATGTATACCAAGTTTGTGATTGTGGTGGATGATGACGTCAATGTGCGTGATTGGAATGATGTGATTTGGGCGATTACCACGCGAATGGATCCGGCTCGGGATACCGTTTTGGTTGAAAATACACCCATAGATTATCTGGATTTTGCCTCACCCGTGTCAGGTTTGGGGTCAAAAATGGGTATGGATGCGACTAATAAATTAGCCGGTGAAACAGATCGGGAGTGGGGTAGACCGATTGAACGTGATCCCGAGGTGGTGCAACGTGTGGATGAATTATGGCAGCAATTAGGATTGAACTAGCTTAGGTATCATCAATGATATTTCGACCGCTTATAACGCAACTACTCTTAATTATTTTATTGATAGTATTAACGATGCTGTCCGGCTGTGCGTCGATACCTCTGACTAATTATGGCCAGGACGCATTATTAAAAACCTTCCCAGCCCCGGCTGCTGATAGTGCTGGGCTTTATATTTTCCGTGATACCCGTCGTTCAGGATTACTGCGAAAAACGATAAAACTCGATGGCGAAGTGCTCGGTGATACTGCTATGTTTGTTTATTTTTATAAATATATCGAACCGGGTACGCATACGGTAACGACACAAACCGAGTTTGGTGAAAGCTCGATCAGCTTTGATGCCTTGGCCAGTAAAAACACCTATATTCGCCAAAACATCATTACTGGTGTTTTTGTTGCCAGTGCTGAGCTTGAGATCGTTGATGAACAACAAGGACAGGCGGGTGTATTGAAATGTTACCTTGCTCAGGAAGTTGGCGAACAAGAGCAACTAAAAACTAGGAAGTCGCCATTTTCAAGCGATTAATCAGGTTTACACTGCTTAAAACAAGTGCGCCTGATATGATGCCAATAATCATGTTTATTAGAAGTGGCGTGATAAATCCCATAAATCTTCCAACCATAAATTTCCCAATTAGCGAAATAGCATCATCCAATTTCACAATACGCGCGACCAAGGCATAAACACCGATAGTCATCGCTATGGCAATGGTAGTTCACGCTCGGCTTTGATGTCGGAAACTTGTTGCATTGAGTGCTAAGTCATCACCCAGCACGCCAGCGGTTTTTTTAGCAGCAACTTTAGTCATCAATGCAACATCATCAAGTATAGTGGCGGTTATCATCTATTAATATAAAAAGGATGCTTGCCATAATCGTCTCAGTTAAAGGTGATTGACTTGAGTTAACTCACGCTAAAAGTCAAACTAATAGCATTAGTTGCTGACAACTTTGTGTCTGACTAGATATAAAATAATTAATTTGGATCGGAGAAATAAAATGAGAATGTTACATACCATGTTGCGAGTGGGTAATTTAGAAAAATCACTTGCGTTTTATACCGATGTCATGGGAATGACTTTGTTACGCCAAGAAGATTATCCTGATGGCAAATTTACCTTAGCCTTTGTTGGATATGGTGATGAGGAAAACAATACCGTACTCGAACTAACCCATAATTGGGATACAGATAGTTACGATGTTGGCAATGCCTTTGGCCATGTTGCCATTGCCGTGCCTGATGCTTATGCCGCCTGTGAAAAAATTAAACAGTGTGGTGGTAAAGTCGTACGTGAAGCTGGTCCAATGATCCATGATGCCAGCATCGTCATTGCTTTTGTAGAAGATCCTGATGGTTATAAAATTGAGCTAATCGAACGTGATTAATTATGTCGCTCGGCAGGCCACCATAGTTGAAGCTGAGAGTCTGGTGTTTTAAAGGCGGTGAGTTTAGCTTGAGTACTTGCTAATCATAGGTAGTCCTGAAGCTGTTTGGCACCAGCATGATATGTGTTATTAAGCTTGTTCTGATTTGGCGATGTCAACTACATCACTATCATTTGTTACTTCAACATGCAGTCCAGTTTGTTGTTCAAAATCAGCTAATAACTAGGGTCTATTGATTAAAAGATGGCAAGCTGAAAAGTAGTAAAAATAACGACGAAACCGGGGCGAGTCATATTTTTACCTTTTGAAGAAATGACACGACCGCCCGAGTTTAATTAAACTAGAACGGTCGTGCCACAGATTATTTGAAGTCTACTTTAACACCAGTGTAGAAAAAACGACCTGGTTGCGGGAAGCCGTAGCTGGTTGAATAATCTTGGTCAAACAGGTTATCAGCACCAACATAAACGCTGCCTACGTTCTGTGGTAGTGCGTAGCTTAATTTAGCTGAGACTAAATTAAACGATGACATTTTTTGGAAAATAGCAGGATCTTTGCGAGAAAAATAAGCTTGTTCACCAATACGTTGGAAACTCGCATTCACTGTTAGTTGGCTTGAAATGTCATAGTCTGCTTGTAATGACAATTTAGACTTAGGGCGATATTGTAATGTTGTAGAGTCAGCATTAACTGATTTATCCGTTGCATGCAATAAACCTAAACTTGCACCGATCGCCAATTTATCCGTTGCTTGTAGCCTAGCGGACATATCAATACCTTCAAGCTCCATTTTTTGGCGATTCATAAATTGGTTATCATTATCTTTCTCAATAAAGTCATAGACCATAGAGCGGTAAGCGGCAACATCGAGCTGTGCATTTTGCCATTGTTGCTTAAGACCGATTTCGTAATGGTTAGCGCGTTGAAAGTCCAACCCATTATTACCTGACGTTGCATCATAAAGCTGTTTAATTGTTGGCGCATCGACTTTACGTCCAACGCTGGCATAGATAGAGGTTGCTGTCGAAAATGCTTTTGACAAGCTCAATTGTGCCGATTGCGTATTGTCATCATTGCCACCATCTTTATCTAATTGGTGATAACCAATACCAGCAACCATCGTTAGATCGTAGGCTAATGGTTGGGTCAGTTCAAACCCATAGGAACGTACATTAATGTCTTTATTAACAGTGGTAGTGATATAGTCAACATTGTTTTTACAGGTTCCTTTCCCACATTTGGTTTGGCTTGAATCAAGGGCTTCACGGCGTTGATCGATACTAAAGGCGATTTCGGTGTTGGATCCAATCAGACCATTTAATTGGGCATGAGCACCACGGATATCGGTTTCATCTTTTTGAATAAATGAATTGTTTTTGATAATGCTGTTGTAGTTATTGTCATCATAACCAGCAGAACTTTCATCTTCTTGGTTATTAAATAACCACAGTTTTCCAGTCCAGTTATCACTGAAGTCATAATCGGCACCGATTTGGAAAGATGTACCTTGTTGGTCTTCGATGCGTTCAAATTTAGCCTTCTGGGCAAAGTCGTCGACCTTATTATCAAAGACAGTCGGTGGCTTGCCATAGTGACCATCAAAATGATTGATAAATAAACCGAGGCGTAATTTATCAGTCACTTTTCGGTTATAAGAAGCCATAAGGTTAACGCGGCGATAATCGCTGTTATTACGATCGTTATCATCCTGATAATTAAATGCAGAAGTTGCCAATACTGGATCAAAATCATTCGACACTGAAAAGGCATCACGCGCTCTGACACCAGCAGAAACAAACAAGTCATTATCGTCATCGCCATAACCGGTATAAGCATTAGTTTGCCAATAATGATCACTGCCTAACTCGGCTCGACCACCCGATTGCAGGCCATTAAAACCACTACGAGTGTGAATATCTAATACACCACCCATGCCACCATCACCATATAAAACAGATGAGGTACCCGCTTGAAGATTTATAGAATCGATGGCAAAGGTTGGAATAAGCGTCGGATCAAATTGACCATCATTGGTTGAGTTTAAAGGGATACCATTAACCAATAATTTAATTTGGCGAGTACGCAAACCACGAATATCCAATCTAGGTGTGCCGTCAGCACCGTTTCGTACATTCAATGAAGGCACAAAGCGTAATGCTTCATCTAATGAACGAGCACCAGAACGTTCAAAATCATCTTGAGTTAAAGAATAAGTCGTCCCTGCACGATCCGCTGGGTTAACGACAATTTGACCAAGTTGATACTGATTGTCAGTGGCAGCATAGGCGCTGGCCGTCAATGTGATGGCAAACGTAGCTAAAAGCGATTTGGTTATATTTTTATGAATATAACGATTATTACGCGATGACATTGGGCAAGACTCCTGAACGAGAAAGATTAGTTAAGCTTTAAAATGAGAACGAGTGCGTTGGTAGGTTTTCCAAGCTAACAAGCCAAAAACGCCGCCAACAAAACCAAATAAACCATGTGAAAGTAAAGGTGTTACAAGTCCCATGCTAAGAGAGTCACTGAAAACGCCCAAATTAGTTTGGGCTAATGCTTTTAAAAGTGGTTTGAGCATATGAGCAATAGCAGTAAAAAAGGGCACTAAAATAACGATGCGGCCTTGCCAGCTAAGATGGTTGTAGAGTAGATCGAGTAACACGCCTTGTGCTAATAAAATAATGATGCCAATCGGGTTTGCTGAGAATAGAGTGAGCGCTGTCATTGCACCGATACTGGCAATGGTTGCGGCCCATTTTTGCTGAGAAGCCAAACGTAAGAAGGCGAAGATAGCCATAAACTCTAAACCATGACGACCGGGCATATCTAAAGGCCAACGCAATACTTTGTGAAGCACAATCGCTAAAGCACCAGCACCAATTAAAAGCGCCAGTTCAAGTCGTTTATCTGCGATCAAGTTAAAACTGTCTGAGATATTCTTTTGCTGCAACTTGCCAGACATCTGGATTCTCCGTAGATTTTTGGATAATTAAAGTAGCCTTGCCGCCAGTCCAGATAGCACGAGGCCACATACCCATTTCAATTATTAGTTTGCCGTCGGTAACAACTTGGCCTTCTACTGTCTGAATAACATCAATACCACTGTCATCAAGTAACTCGGCTACAGATACATGTTGTTGTGCACGTTCGCGCATCCCTTTTAACCATAACATGCGGCCATCACTGCCAGAACCATTGAGACCGACAGAAGCGAGCGCACCGATAATTCCTTGATGATCACCGCCCAGACCTTGTAAATAAATGTTGGATTGCCTAGCAACACGATGTGCATCATCTTGCGTGATAACCTGACGTTTGGCTAAAAAGCCAAATTGGATCATGGCAAGACTAAGTTGCTTAGTCGTAGCAATACATAAGCCCGGATCAGACCCTTCTGCACTTTCCTCGATTAAATAATCGCGGCAAAAGTTTGAAATAGCATCGACATGATCGTGCGTTGTTGCAACGGTAATACACGCAGCGCTGTTATGTGATGTAAACGGAACCAGCGGGCTTACCAATAGTTGATGACGGGTAATGACATTACATTCGCCCCAGCTATTTTCATCCATTGCCGCACCAATTGAACGTGCATGAAAGCCCGTACCTCGACTTTCTAAGTTGTCGGTATCATCAATACCTATAAGCAGATTGATTGGATGTTGTTGCTGAGACATAAGCTAGTGATGTTATTTTAAACGCTGTATTCAATCATATATAGCGGTTATTGTAAACAATGGTTTATTCTTGATTTAATTCACGTGTGAGTTGTGTTACCGTTGCTTCAATCGCCGTTAATGCTTGTTGCTCCATAGTTCGATAGGTCCGGATGACCTCACATCCAAAATCACTGACTTGAGCGCCGCCACCATGTTTGCCCCCGGTTGCAGTGGTAACCAGAGGTTGTTTGAAACTGGTATTCATCACATTAACTAAATCCCATGCACGTTTATACGACATGTGCATAGATTTAGCTGCGGCAGAGATCGAGCCGGTTTGGTCGATTGCTTCTAATAAATCAACTTTACCTGGACCAAGTGCAGTGTCGCCATTAAAAGGCAAGCGTATCGTTAGTTTGACTGAGCTCATGTCGTTAACCGATTTAGCCTGCTGTATTATGTTCAACCCACACGTCACCATCTGGACGGCTTTCCTTTTTCCAAAAGGGGGCGTTGAATTTGAGTTGTTCAATCAGCCAATTGCAGGCATCTAACGCAGCACGACGGTGTGCCGACCAGCAGGCAATGACAACAATCGCATCAGCAGGTTTGATATGACCAACACGGTGAGCAATAAGACAGTCGATGATCGGCCATTGTTGTTTGGCATCATGCTCTAATTTTTCAAGATAACGTTGGGTCATTTCCGGATAATGTTCGAGCAACATTTCACTGACGTGTGCATCGTCATTAAAATCACGCATGCTACCGACAAAGGTCGCAGTAGCGCCAAACTGTTTAGCGAGTTCAGATTTTTGTTGATGCTCGCTAATTAGCTGCCAAGGTTCAAAATAATCTTCAGAAATGATTGCTGCCATATCAGCCACCAGTAACGGGTGGAAAAAAGGCGACTTCATCACCATCGTTTACAGAGCTGTTTAACTTGGCATATTCAAGGTTGATTGCAACAACAAGATTATCAGGCTGTTGCTGTTTATTGGTTGCAAGATCCCACACCTCAGCTGCAGTTGATGCCTGTTCAATGGTACTATCTGATAAGCCAACTTGTTCACGAAGGCTGGCAAAGAATTTGACTTGAATACTCATCTGGTTAATTGTTTCTATCACTCTAAAAACTATAGGATACTCCCATGTCGGATTTAACGCATTTCAATCACGCTGGTGAAGCACAGATGGTTGATGTTGGCGATAAGGCGGTGACTAAACGCGTTGCCATTGCTCAAGGTCAAATCATGATGTTAGACAATACCTTGAATTTAATTAAACAAGGTAATCATAAGAAAGGTGATGTCTTAGGCATTGCACGCATTGCGGCGATTATGGCAGCAAAACGCACATCCGATTTAATTCCGTTATGTCATCCACTGGCTTTAAGCAAAGTCACAGTAGATTTTAAAATTTTAGAAGATGATGTCGCGGTGCAATGTCGTGCTCACGTTGAAACCAGTGGTCAAACTGGGGTAGAAATGGAAGCGTTAACAGCGGTGCAAGTAGGATTATTGACCATCTATGATATGTGTAAAGCCGTTGATCGCGGCATGATCATGACTGATATTCGGTTATTAGAGAAAGCAGGCGGTAAATCAGGGCACTGGGTGCGAGAATTATAGTCTCTATGTTGAGGAAAATACCTCATCAAAACTGACAAATTGCCCTGAACGTGAAATATCATAGCCTGAAAACCCCGCTAATTTTTGTTTAAACTCATCGCTTTGTAAAATGGACACGATCTGCGTTAGATGCTGATCATGCAATAGTGATATAGGTACAGCTAGGCAGTAGTGCTCTTTAGCTAGAGGTATGAAGTCGAGATTAAATTTATCAGCCATTGGCGCAATTCCAAAACCAACATCAGCAACACCACTGGCAATCATTGCTGCGACAGCCATATGGGTGAATTCTTCATTGCCATAGCCATTGATATTAGATGGATTGATATTATCAGAGCGTAGAAGCCTATCAAAAAGAAGGCGTGTTCCTGAGTCTTTTTGGCGATTGATAAATTCGATGTTTGGCTGAGTCAACGACGTAATAGCAGCGATATTTTTTGGATTACCTTGCTTAACCATGAGTCCTTGATCACGTTTCACAACATAAATAAGTTGGTGTTTTTTGGGATCTAGCAGTTGCAGATAATGCGGTGCGATCGTTTGTGCAATGTGTCCGATTGGAATATGAAAACCGGCAATATCACACTGTGCATTTTCCAGCGCACGAATACTTTCTAAACTGCCGTAAAAGTGCAGATCCAGTTTTAAATCGGATTGTTGATGCAGCAAGTCACGCAATGCACTGATGGCAAGTCCATGACTAGCGAAAATAGCCAATCTTGCTGATGATTGCGATGATAAAAGCGTTTCAAATTCACGCTTGAATTGGGTGGCAACATTATCTAATTCAGGTGCAAAACGGGCAGTTAATTTTTGACTGGACGTTAATAATTTTTCACCGACAGCAGATAATGTGGCACCACGACCGCGCTCCATAATGACTAAGGGGTGACCGATGATTTTCTGCCACTTGTTAAGTAAGCCCCAAGCAAAACGATAAGACACCTCGGCTTGTTTTATCGCCTGTTGTAAGGAGCCTTCTCGTTGGATCGAACTTAATAACTCGAATAAAACTGGATCAAGGTCGTGCTGTGCAATTTGCCAGTTAAAATTAAGTTTGATTTCCATAATATGTAAAGTTAAGCATATTTATCTATGAGTTAACAAGATATAGAATGTGTTTTTATCAAATTATATGTGAAATGTAATACATATTTGATTGCGCTGAATTTCTATTATTTAATCAGGAAAACGTCAATGAATAAATCAAAAACACTGCTTGCTGCAGCCTTATTTTCAGCTATGGCAACAACGGCTCAGGCAGGTTCTGAAATCGAAACTTTAATCACGATGTTGCATGAAAATGGCATGGTCAGTGATGAGCAGTATGGTCGCTTAGTTGCAGAATTAGAACAAAACAAAGCCCAATCTGTCGAGAAAGACACCAAAATCCAGGCACAACTGACTGAAGCCACAAAACCATCCGATGTTGAAGTCAAAGTCAAAGGTGGTGTTACCGTTAAAACTCGTGATGGTAAATTCTCAACCAAACTAGGCGGTCGACTTCAAGCCGATGCAGCAGCGTACAGTGCCGATCCTGAAATGGGTGATGGTACTGAAATTCGCCGTGCGCGTTTATATCTGGAAGGCACAATGTATTCGGATTGGGGCTATAAATTGGAATATGATTTTGCAAGCACCGGTGCCAATGGCAAAGGTATTACCGATGCTCTTATCACTTATAAAGGTGTCGATCATCTGGAGTTAAAAGTTGGCCACTTTAAAGATCCGTTCAGTTTGGAACAACAAACCAGTGCCAATAATGTGATGTTCACTGAACGTTCATTAGCCGGTGCTTTTGCTCCGGGCCGTCATATTGGTGTTATGGCTAGTACCAACCAACAACATTGGTCATTAGCAGGTGGTGTGTTTGGTGACACAGTGTCAGCAACCAATGGTACAAGTCATGATCAAGATGAAGGCTGGGGTTTGGGGGCACGCGCAACCTTTGCTCCAATCAATGAAAAAACCAAGGTCATTCATTTAGGCTTGGGCTTAAATTACCGTGATACAGGTGGTCTAGGTACAACATCATTCTCACAACAAGCCGAAACCCATATTTCTGGTGTGAATATCGTTAATACCGGCACAATTACTGGTGTAAGTGATTTCTTAAAAGTCGGTGCTGAACTAGCAACTGTGATGGGGCCATTCTCAGCACAAGCAGAATACATTACAACATCGGTCAGTCGTAATAACGCTAGCGATTTAGACTTTAATGGTTGGTATGCCCAAGCCGGTTATTTCTTAACTGGTGAGTCACGTAATTATAAAAAAGGTATCTTTGGTAGTGTCACTCCGAAAGCGAGTGTTGGCGAAGGCGGTATTGGCGCATGGGAATTAGGTTTACGCTATAGTACGGTCGATTTAACCGATGCTGATATCATGGGAGGTGAAGCTGACTCTGTGACATTAGGTGTGAACTGGTATGCCACACCAACCTTACGTTTCTCAGCTAACTATATTGATGTGTTGGATGTGAAAGGTGGCACCTATGATGACCAGGAACCACGTGTATTCCAAGTACGTAGTCAATGGGCATTTTAAGGTTTAATTAAATAAGGAATTTAATAATGAAATTGATACAAAAAGGCTTAGCCTTTGCTTTTATGGTAATGATGAGTTCAACTGTATTTGCGGTTGAACATCTTAAATTATCAACCACGACCAGCACCGAAAACTCAGGCTTATTAGCGGTGTTACATCCTGCTTTTGAGGCCAAATACGATGTCAAAGTTGATGTGATTGCAGTGGGTACTGGCAAGGCATTAAAAATTGGGGCTAATGGTGATGTTGATGTGGTGTTTGTGCATGCACCTGCAGCCGAATTGAACTATGTGGAAAGTGGTGACTTTATTGATCGCAAAGCGGTTATGCATAATGACTTTGTGATTGTTGGACCAGCGTCTGATCCGGCCAATCTGGCACAAGCCGTTTCAGCGGCTGATGCCTTGCAGCGTATTGCCAAAACACAAGCGGATTTTATCTCTCGTGGTGATGATTCTGGCACCCATAAGAAAGAAAAAAGTGTATGGAAGATTGCTGCTGTTGAGCCTCAAGGTGCGTGGTATATTGCGGCAGGTCAAGGTATGGGGGCGGTGTTAAAAATTGCCGATGAAAAGCAAGCCTATGCCTTGACGGATCGTGGTACTCAAATCGCCTATGCCGACAAAATGAGTTTAAACGTTGTGTTTGAAGGTGATGAGGTTTTGTTTAACCCTTATCACGTAATGGCGGTGAATCCAGAAAAACATAACCATGTGAAGTATGACTTGGCATCAAAATACATTGAGTTTGTGACCAGTGAACAAGGTCAGGCCATTATTGCAGGGTTTCGCAAATCGGATCAGCAGTTATTTTATCCAGATGCTGTTCACTAAGTTATAAAAAAGCAGGGCTATAAAAAAGCGGGCGAAAACTAGATCTCGCCCGCTTTTTATTTATATTCAAACGCTATGATTATTGCGCGTTAGGCATAGCATCATGCATTGCGTCCATATCTGTTTCTGAAGGCATATCTTCAGCATTAGGCATGTCCATTTCAGAGCTATGTGCCTCCATCATTTCAGTTGCTGAATCCATTGTTTCTTCGGCTGTATTTTCTAGCGATTCCATTGCTTCACTAGCAGCATCAGCTACGTCAGCAGCCATTTCAGCCGCTGCATCTATTACTTCATCTACCATTTCTGATGCGCTTTCCGCAGCATCTTCAGCCATTTCAGTTGTGGCATCTACGGCATCACTTGCCATTTCTGATGTTGCTTCCACAACATCTGCTGTAGTGTCACTAACCGTTTCTGCTGCTTCATTAGCTATTTCAGTTGTTCGTTCCATCACAGATTTTTCTGCTTCTGTGTCAGAGCTTTGATCGCAGGCTGAAATTAATAAAGCAGAAGCGATTAAAGCTGACAGTGTTAACTTTTTCATTGATGAATTCCTTAAAGGTTTGTTTAATTGTGTGATGTTATCCTTGACTGAGTAAACTACGCAAATCAATGATGGCTGCATTGGCGCGTGAGACATAAGACGCCATGACTAAAGAATGATTGGCCAGCAGGCCAAAACCACTTCCATTTAATATTATCGGACTCCAAACGCTTTCCTGACTTGCTTCTAGCTCACGAATAATTTGACGCAAGCTGATTAATGCGTTTTTCTTTTGAAGTATGTCAGCAAAGTCATGTTCGACTGCTTTTAATAAGTGGATAAGTGCCCATGCCGAACCGCGCGCTTCATAAAAGACATCATCAATCTGTGTCCACGGTGTTTTGGTGACGACTTCCGCAGGTGTTGGTGTCGACTGGTTAGCATTGGGATCGCCGGCTAAATCAGTATTGATACGAATTTGACCAACACTTGCACTAAGGCGTTGCGATAAGCTGCCTAGACGTTTTTCAACAATGGCAAGCCATGCGGCAAGGTTATCAGCCCGGGCGTAGAATTGGGCATCATCATTGTCTGGATTACTCAGACGAGTCAAATAAGACTCTAATGCCTTCACGCCTTTTTGATATTCACGTTCAGTCGGTGGAAACAACCATGATTCAGAATTGAAATTAAATTGTGGTTCGGCAATGGATAAGTCGGGATCTTCCAACGATTGTGATTGTGAACGACTAATATCGTTGCGCAAAGAACGAGAAAAATCACGAATTTGTACTAATACACCGAACTCCCAGTTAGGAACGTTGTCCATCCATATCGATGGCGGCATGACATCATTGCTGAGATAGCCGCCTGGCTTATGTAATAAGGCATTACTTAAGGTGATTAGGGTGGCGGTTGACGTGTAGCCAGTGACAACAGTTTGTTGTCTCGCATTAGACATTTCAGTCGCAACTTCAAATGGATTGAAAGCGTTTGGAGTGCGATCCCACCACAACATTATTACTAACAACGCAACAATAATAATGGCTAAAATTGAACTGATGACTTTAACTATTTGATTGCGATTTTTGGCGATAGCGGTGAAATCGACAACTGACCAATAGGTATTTTTTAGGTGTTGAATCAGTGATGTTGAATCCATATATGACATTACCTTGGATAATACGGTTAGTTGATAGACTAAGCTGTTGTGTCAATGAAAACAAGAATAATACTGATTTTGACTAAATCAAACTTGACTTGTTGTGGTTAAGGTCAGAATAATGTGCGGTTTGCAAAAAAGATTATAGAGCGGGGGACGCTTTTGTTATGACATTGAGAATCGAGATCGATGATCTCGCCAAATATTTTGGTGAAATTAAAGCTGTAGATGGTGTGTCATTTTCAGTAAAAAAAGGTGAGGTATTAGGGTTTCTTGGGCCAAATGGTGCAGGCAAATCAACCACCATGAAAATGATTACGGGCTTTTTGACGCCAACACGAGGCACGGTAAGAGTCTGTGGTCATGATGTGTTAACCGATCCTATCTCAGTTAAAGCTAGTCTAGGTTATCTACCTGAAGGTGCGCCAGCGTATGCGGATATGACACCGGATAGTTTTTTACGTTTTATTGCCGATATTCGTGGCTTATCTGGTGCAGATAAAAAGCGGGCAGTGGCTTCAGCCGCTGAACGTGCAAGGATCAAGCATGTTATGTTTCAACCAATTGAAACCTTATCTAAAGGTTATAAACGTCGTGTTGGTTTGGCACAATCGATTTTGCATAATCCACCTGTGTTGATTTTGGATGAACCAACCGATGGTTTAGATCCAAATCAAAAACATGAAGTACGTACCTTAATTAACGACATGGCGCATGATAAAGCTATCATTATTTCGACCCATATTTTGGAAGAAGTGAATGCCTTATGCACCCGTAATGTTGTCATTGCTAATGGTAAGGTTCGGTTTGATGGTACACCACATCAACTTGAATCGATGTCACGTTATCACAATGCCGTTTGCCTAAACATTGCTAATGTTGCTGACACTGATGTTGTGCCGTTCTTGCATTCGCTTGATTTTGTTTCAGGCGTTGAGCCATTGACCTCAAATCGTGGTTTCCGCGTTTATCCAACTCAAGGTAAACACATTACGGCTGAATTATCACAAGTGATCCGTGATCACGGTTGGCAAGTTGATTCACTGTATGCTGAAAATGGTCGACTCGATGAGGTGTTCCGCAGTATTACACTTAATAGCGCTCAAGGTGAAGTCTAATGAACATGATCAATATTTGGTTTATTATGAAACGCGAGCTAAATGGCTATTTTGCAACGCCAGTAGCCTATGTTTTTATTATTATTTTCTTGTTACTTACTGGTTTTTCAACCTTTTATTTAGGTAACTTCTTTGAACGTGGTGAAGCCGACCTTTATCCGTTTTTCTCGATCCATCCTTGGCTCTATGTTTTACTGATCCCGGCTATTTCAATGCGTTTATGGTCGGAAGAACGTAAAAATGGATCGATTGAGTTATTAATGACCTTGCCAGTTTCAGTACAAGAGGCGGTATTAGGCAAGTTCTTAGCTGCATGGGCATTTACTGGCTTGGCATTATTGCTTAACTTCCCACTTTGGATCACGGTCAATTATTTGGGGTCGCCAGATAACGGTGTTATTTTTGCCGGATTTTTAGGTAGTTTGTTAATGGCTGGTGGTTTCCTAGCTATTGGCTCATGTATTTCTGCTACCACCAAAAATCAGGTCATTGCGTTTGTAATCAGCCTGATTGTGAGTCTGGTCTTTGTACTCAGTGGTTACGGTATCGTTTTGGATTTTTTCAGTAGCTGGGCGCCTGCAACCTTAATTAACGCAGTCAGTTCATTTAGTTTCCTAACGCATTTTGACGCTATATCTAAAGGTGTGATTGATATGCGTGATATGTTCTATTTCGCGTCGGTAATTATCATATGGCTATTTGCTAATGCCATTGTTGTTAATGCCCGTAAAGCCGACTAGGAGTTTTAGCGAAGATGAATAAACAGATATTATCAACTCTCGGCTTAGTATTAGCCATCATTCTATTCTTGTCGTTCAACATCGTCATCAATGGCAATTTAAAATCAGCTCGACTTGATTTAACACAAGACAATTTATATACCTTGTCGGACGGTTCTTTGAAGATTATTCAATCACTGGCTGAACCGATTACATTACGTTTTTATTATTCTGAACAAGTGGCGCAAGAATTACCTAGCTTAAAAGCCTATGCCCAACGTGTTCAAGAATTATTGATGGAATATAAGCGTGCGTCAGACGATATGATTCGTTTGCAAATTATTAACCCCGAGCCTTTCTCTGATAGTGAACAGCGTGCCAAACAGTATGGTTTGCAAGGTGTGCCTATCGACGGTAAAACCGACTTGCTCTATTTCGGGCTTGCGGGCAGTAACTTGCTTGATGGCGTAGAGAGTATTCCTTTCTTCCAACCTGAAAAAGAAGATGTACTTGAATATGATTTAACCAAGTTAATCTACAAATTATCAAGTGCTGAACGTAAATCGGTAGGTGTGATCAGTGGTTTACCGGTTGATGGCGAAAACTATGATCCTCTAAAAGGCAAATTAGATACAGATACGGGTAAAGCGCCATGGGCTGTGATGGTTGAATTACGTCAAATGTTTAATGTGTCTGTGTTGCCAGTTGATATCAAACGTATTCCATCGAGCTTAGATGTATTGGTGGTGATTCATCCCAAAGATTTCAGTGACAGTACTCTGTATGCGATTGAGCAATATGTACTGCGTGGCGGCAAATTGATTACTTATGTTGATCCTTATGCTGAAATCGATATTCCAGAAAAAGATCCTGACAATCCAATGGCAGCGCGTTTAGCGTCGCGTAGTTCAAATATGGCTGAACTATTTAAAGCCTGGGGATTTGAACGTGTCGGTGCTGATATCGTTGCCGATCGTAAAACAGCGATTAAAGTTGATTTTGGTGCGATATCTAATAATCAGCCTATCGATTATGTGTTATGGCAAGCGGTAACTGCAGATCAAGTCAATAAAGAGGATCATGTCACCAGTCAGTTGAAAAAAATTGATGTTGCAACAATTGGTCGTTTCAAGGCAATTGAAGGCCATAGCACAGAAATTACGCCATTGTTTTCATCAACTAATGAAGCTATGTTGGTTGATAAACGTGTGGTGCAATTTAGACATGATCCAATGGCATTATTGACCAAATACCAAGCCGGAACATTGAGTTATCCAATGGCTGTGCGTGTAAAAGGTAATGTTCAAACCGCCTACCCACAAGGCTTGAAAGGTGATACAGGTGACTATCAGTTGCCTTTTGGTCATCTTGCACAATCAAAACAGGCTATTGATGTGATTGCAATTGCTGATGTTGATATGTTGCAAGACAGGTTCTGGGTTCAAAAACAGGACTTCTATGGTCATCAAATTGCCTATAGCACATCAAATAATATTGATTTGCTGATTAATGCAATTGATGACATGGCGGGTAGTACCGGTTTGATTAGTGTACGTTCTCGTGCCGGATTCTCACGTCCGTTTGATCGGGTATTAGCATTGCAGCGTGATGCTGAGAAACGCTATCGCACCAAAGAGCGTGAACTACAGAAAACATTGACTGAAACCAAACAACGTATTGCCAGAATGCAGGTTGAACGTAGTGGTAGCGGTGAAGCAATTCTTAATGATGAACAGAAACAAGAAATTGCCGAATTCGAATTGATTGTCAATAAAACGCAACAGAAATTGCGCGAAGTTCAAGGTAATTTACGTAAAGATATTGATAAGCTTGATACCCAACTTAAGTTTTTCAATATTGGCCTTGTACCAATGATAATTGCGTTGTTAGCAGTACTTAGTGGTTGGTTGCGGATACGTAAGCGTACTCGTGGTCGCAATCAACAATAATGTAACTGAATTTGACTAGGTTGATCCAAATGATAAAGAAACTAAATAGCCTGACTATTTTATTCATCGTCACCGTTGTAATGGTGGTCTTGATGTTAATTACAATTCAACGTCCTAGTGATAATAATGATGATTATGCATTATTGTTTCCTGGTTTATTCGATAAGTTGAGTACTGTTGATACCTTGAAATTCAAGAGTTCACAAGATGAATTTACCCTGTTTAAGAAAGATGAAGATTGGTACATAAAGGAACGTTGGAATCATTTAGCGGATTTTAATCTTGTTAAACGTGCCTTGATTGATATCGCTGAATCTAAAATCCTTGATCGTAAAACAGCCAATCCAGAACAGTACCCAATTTTAGGTGTGGAAGGTGCTGATAATGCTGGCTCATCACTGTTAGTGACATTGCTCAGTGGCGATAATGAAATGGCTAGCCTGATTATTGGTAATGAACGTGAAGTTGGTCAAACCTCTGGTCCTCGCCAGTTTTATGTGCGTCGTGATGGTGAACAACGTACCTGGTTTGTAGAAGGCTATTTAAATCTGAATCCTTTTATGATCAACTGGATTAAGAGTGAAGTGGTTAATATTGCCCGTGAACGTATTGCACAAGTCAATATTATTCAACCAAATGGTGATACTGCAACATTGGTTAATGTTGGCGCTAAAGATAAATTTGGTACGCCAGAAGCCTTAGATAAAACCGTGTTTAAATATGAGCAATTAGGCTATGACATTGCAGGTACTTTAGTTCAATTACGAATGGAAGATGTACAGCCAATTTCGGACTTTTCTCGTGGTGATGCCGAAATTGTTACTGCTGAATTTATTACATTTGATGGTATGAAAGTAATAACTGAAACATCATTTATTGATGGGCAGTATTTCACCACATTCAAGGCTGAATTTGATCCTGCACTTGTTAAAACAGCACCTGAAGATATAGAGGCATTGAATGTGCTCAAATCAGCAGATGATGTTAACAAGGAAGTAGCAAAACTAAATAAAGATTTACACGCTTGGGCATATCGTTTTGGTGGCTTTGTTGGAACCAATTTGATGCGTGCCAAATCTGATATTGTCACCGAAACAAGTAATGTTATACCCATGCCAATGGATATGATGGGTGTTGGAGCGCCATAGCAAATAATCTTGGTCATAAAAAAAGGCTCTTTTAAGAGCCTTTTTTGTTTTAGCTTGTTCCAGGCACTTTCCATTCTTCAATAAGCCCTTGGACGGCAATAGCCAAATCATCAGGTGAGAATTTGGGAATAAAACGATCAGCACCAACTTTTTCGACCATAGTGGTATTAAAATTACCACTCATCGAAGTATGCAAAAGAATTTTTATATCCTTTAGCAAGGGATCTTTACGCACTTCTGAAGTAAGGGTGTAACCATCCATCTCTGGCATTTCAATATCTGAAATCATCATTGCGATATGGTTTTTAACATCAATTCCTTGTTCAGCCCATTCTTGTAGTTGTTCAAGGGCTTTTCTGCCATCATTGACGATGGTGGTATCAACCCCGATTTGTTCCATGGTACGTTTAATTTGGTTGCGAGCCACGCTGGAATCATCAGCCACTAAAATGTGCGGACGCTGCTCTGCATTTTGTTCTGCAAAATTTTTAACTAAATTTTCAGATACAGTGAGATCGTTACCAATTACTTCTGACATCACTTTCTCAACGTCGATAATTTCAATGAGCTCATTGTCTATGTTAGTGATTGCTGTCATATAATTATTACGACCAACCGCACTCGGTGGCGGCAAAATATCTGCCCAGCTAGTATTAATGATTCGTTCAATGTTACTGACTAAAAAACCTTGGACCGAACGATTATATTCGGTAATGATAACAAAGCTTTTGCTAATATCTTCGACTGGTCTGCCACCTATGCCTAACGATAGATCAAAGATACTTATTGCCATGCCTCGAATATGAGCGGTGCCTTTAACAACCGGATGAGAGTTGGGTATTCTGGTCAGTGTTGGACAAGGAATGGCTTCTTTCACTTTAAATACATTGATGCCAAAACGTTGTTTTGTTCCTAATTGGAAAAGAAGTAGTTCTAGACGGTTATGACCGACTAGCTGAGTTCGTTGATCTACGCCATCGATCATACTTGCCATGGTAAATATCTCCTGAGAATTACTCTGTATAAACTATATACCTATGACGCCTCAATCTGCACAAAATCATCTTTTGTCACCCCCACATAGCGGGAATGACCGGAGCTGGTAATGTAACAACAAATTCATTGATTACAGGTATATAAAGTGTTATCGGAACCGTTTTCTGATTCTTTAAGCGAGTAACTTACCTGAGCTTGCATTTAGATGAAAGTATTCTATTGTTTATTTAATCAAAAAAACGGGCATGTAATTTGCTTTATCTTAGTTAAGTTTCAGTAAGTTTGGAATAGTCATCTATTTTACGGTTCCCTGGAGAGCGATATGTACACCATCAAAATGCAATTGATTGTAACAGTAACTTTACTAATAGGACTGGTATGTCCTGCCTATAGTGAATCCTTGCAGTTATTGGATGAAATTGAGCACACTGCTTATGTGTACAGTTTAGCAGAAGCTCAAGCTCGGTATGACAACCCGCAGATTAGTGTCGAATCACTCGATTCACGCTTGCGATTACAACAATGTGACCACGCATTAACGGCTTTTTCTAATTCAGATAATATGAGCTTGGGCAGTCAAACGGTTGGCATTAAGTGTAATGCACCCGTTGCATGGACCGTTTATGTCCCAGTTAAAATAAAAGTGTTTAAACCGATTGTGGTTGCTGCGAGGGGCCTGGATGCCAAGCAAATTATTACAGAAGCTGACATACGCTTAGAACAACAAGATATAGCGAAAATGCGTCGTGGCTATATTGAAACTACTGAAAGCGTTGTTGGACAGCAATTAAAATACCCTGTCGCTGTTGGTAGTGTGATTAATCCGAATAGTTTATTTGAACAAAAAGTAGTGCATCGTGGTGAGCAAATAATGCTGGTTGCGACTGTAGGGAAAATGGAAGTTAGAATGGCTGGTACTGCGCTGGCTGATGGGGAACAAGGTGAACGAGTCAGGGTTAAAAATGCATCTTCACATCGTGTTGTTGAAGGTGTTGTTGATGGTCCGGGAATTGTTCGAGTGGCGATGTAATTTTTTATGAATAAATATGACTTTTTTATTCAAGTTTTTATGATTGTGACCGACAAACTTGTTACATCATAGTGGAGACATTTAAATGTCTGAAATAAATAACATAAAAACATCGAATCAAGCGCTGTTGAATTCGATGCGAGACGTCAAAACACGTAACACCAATAATGATTCAACCCAATCTCAGGATGTGTCTGAAAATTCGAGTGTTAATGACAAAGTGAGTTTGACTGAAACAGCGACTCAATTACAGTCATTACGACAAGCGATTGCTGATTCCCCAGAAGTCAATACAGATCGTGTGGCAGCCTTACGAGCTGCGATTGCTGATGGTTCATATAACGTCGATAGTGAAACACTGGCACAAAATCTAATTAATTCTGACATTCAATTTTAACGTAGGAAATCAGACATGGCGACAACATCATCACACTCTTTATTATCACTATTACAAGCTGAGCATCGCGTTGCCTCACAATTATTAGATATTCTTCTGAGCGAGCGTGATGCGTTAAGAAAGTCAGAATCAGATACGATTACTGCGATGACTGCCAAAAAACAGCCTTTAACGGTTCAATTGGAACAGTTAGGTCGGCAACGCGAAGCAATTTTGCAATCAGAAGGTTTTTCATCAGGTAAGGATGGATTAGAAGCGTTTATTGCAAATCAGGACATCACGCAACAAACCCAACTAAATACTGTTTTAGAGCAACTACGGATCACAGCCGCCGCCTGTCGAGATAACAATCAAATCAATGGCGGTATCGTTAATGTTAATCGCCAATACCTTCACCGTGCAATGAGTGTTTTACGTGGGCGTGACACCAATATCACGTCTTACGGTCCAGGTGGTGAATATACAAGCTCAGTTGTACGTCAACCACTGCTCGGTAGAGTCTAAGTCAAGTCGATCTGATAGTTCAGCATTAGCTCCTAGCCTGGGTTTTAATCCAGCAATCTAACGTTGGAATGACCGAAAATTGCTCCTGCATTTTCTACATACGATGGACATGGATATCCAAGTTTCGCGTTAGCAGGATAGCGATAGCGCCCCGACCATCCATGGTCATAAATTCCAACCTACGGGAAATAGCCATGTAGGTCGGGTTTCAACCCGACGGTCTGAAGTCATGGTGTTGTAAATCTAATTGCTAATATCAACAAAATGACCAGCAATTGCCGCCGCGGCTGCCATCGCAGGACTAACTAAATGCGTTCGACCGCCCAAGCCCTGGCGACCTTCAAAATTACGGTTCGAGGTTGAGGCACAGTGTTCACCCGATTCCAGCCGATCAGCATTCATTGCCAAGCACATTGAACACCCAGGGTCACGCCACTCAAAACCAGCTTCGATAAATATTTTATCCAAGCCTTCTTGCTCTGCTTGTTGTTTGACTAAGCCTGATCCCGGAACAACCAAGGCTTGCTTTAAGGTGGATGCAACTTTACCACCCTTAATTGCAGCAGCAGCTTGTCGTAAATCTTCTATGCGAGAATTGGTACACGACCCAATAAACACACGATCAAGTTGGATGTCAGTAATGGCCTGATCACCGTTTAAGCCCATATATGCCAGTGCTTTTTCCATACCGTTACGTTTAACAGGATCGGTTTCATTGGCAGGGTTTGGTACCTTGTCATTAACAGCAACCACCATTTCAGGTGATGTACCCCAAGTAACCTGAGGTTTAATCTCAGTTGCGTTTAGGGTAATTGTTTTATCAAAAACAGCACCAGCATCACTATGTAAGTCTTGCCAAGCATCAACTGCTTTTTGCCAATTATCACCAGATGGCGCAAAAGGACGACCTTTTAAATAGTTGATCGTGGTATCGTCAACAGCAATGATGCCAGCGCGTGCACCCGCTTCAATGGTCATATTGCACACAGTCATACGACCTTCCATCGATAAAGCTGCAATTGCATCGCCAGCAAATTCGATGGTATAACCTGTTCCGCCAGCCGTTCCAAGTTTACCAATGATGGCTAGAACGATATCTTTAGCGGTGACGCCATCACGGACTTGGCCATTAACTTGTACTAGCATATTTTTAGCTTTTTTCTGGATCAAGCACTGTGTAGCTAATACATGTTCAACTTCAGATGTACCAATACCGAATGCAAGCGCACCAAAAGCACCATGGGTAGAGGTATGAGAGTCACCACAAACTACGGTCATGCCGGGTAAGGTTGCGCCTTGTTCAGGGCCAACAACGTGAACAATACCTTGACGAATATCAGATAAATCAAACTCGGTTACACCGAAATCCTTGCAATTTTGGTCAAGCGTTTCAACTTGCAAACGTGAAATAGGATCTGCGATACCTTGATCACGGTTATTGGTAGGAACATTGTGATCTGGCGTTGCCAAGATAGAATCAAGACGATGTGGAGTGCGATTAGCCAGTCTTAATCCTTCAAATGCCTGAGGCGATGTAACCTCATGGACTAATTGACGATCAATATAGAGAAGGGCTGTAATACCATCTTCATCGGTACGGACGATATGTTGTTCCCAAAGCTTGTCATAAAGTGTCTTAGCAGCAGTCATGTCTGATCTTAGTGGTCTGATAAAAATGCCAATTATACAGTGAAGCTGAAGGATGCTCTATGTCATATTTTTAACAGGCAAAAAAAAACGAGTAGCCTTGCGACTACTCGTTTTTATTTTTCTAAGAAAAGTGATTATTCCATATTCGCGTGTCTATATCTCATTTCTTCTTCTGGAATACCTTTCTCATGAATAAGATGAGAAACAATCGCTTCCAGGAAAATCAATGTTGATAATTCAAACATGGTACCCATAGGCATGCCTTTTGTAGGGGCAAAGCTTTCATCGTTACCAATTTGAATAGTTTGATCTGCTAAATCGCCAATGGTTGAGCTTGATTTTGAACAAATCAAAACCACTTTAGCGCCTTCAGATTTGGCTTTATTTGCAAATGAAACAAGTTGAGTCGTTTCACCAGAACCAGAGATAACGATTAACAAATCGCCTTCACGGATACTGGGTGTGCTAATTTCACCTTGAATATAGACGGTATAACCACTATGCATCAGTCTCATGCCTAGGAAGTTACCAACCAGCTTTGAGCGACCTGCACCTGTAATAAAGATGCGTTTGGCATCATCACACATTGAAACTAACGTAGCTTCGAGTGAATCATCAGTCACACCTAAGATGTTATTGATTTTATTTAAGAGTAGATCACGATGCATTGTTTTATTCCTTATGCTGCGTCAACTAAAGCACGTAATTCTTTAGCAGATTCTGCTGGAGAAGGCGCACCGTAGATAGCAGCACCAACAACAACGATTGCAGCACCAGCTCGAACTGTGCTTTGGATAGTATCTTTGTTGATACCACCAGCAACAGAAATTTTAACGTCTAAGCCTAAGCCAGCGATCAATTTAAGATCTTCAAAAGGTGTTTGACCTGCAGCTTGTGCATCAAGACCAGTGTGAACACCGATGATTTGAGCACCGTTTGCAGCAGCAGCTTTAGCAACAGCAGCTTTATCTTCAACACCGATTAAATCGATTTGAGCTTCAGCGTTATTTGCGTTTGCAGCTTTGATAACACCGTTGATTGTAGCCATATCAGCAGCACCTAAAACTGTAGTGATATCACCACCAGCTTCGAAGAAAGGAGTTGCTTCATATTCACCAGCATCCATTGTTTTAAGGTCAACAAGGATTTTTTTATCAGGGTGAGCAGCTTTTAACGCTTTAACAAGCTTAAGACCGTTGTATTTAATACAAGGTGTACCGATTTCTAGAATGTCAACATAAGGTGCAACTGCTTCTGCTAAAGCCATAGTTGCGTCGAAGTCTAGAGAATCTAGAGCCATTTGGATTTCTGCCATGATCATACTCCTAAAGTATTTTATTTTATTATTTCACGTTCAATTACGCGGGTTTCGAACTATAGTTCACAAATAAGCCTGATGTCAATTTAGACCTAAGTGTGAAAATTTCAGCCCACTATCCGATTGTTCGGTAGCAGGCTGATAATTTCTTGGTTTGAGCTAAAGCTTAAATTAAGCTTCGATTTCAGCCAAGCGATTTGCTAATAACTCTTCAAGCGTTTCTAGTGCTTTTGCAAAACCATCAATACCTTCTGATAATTTTTCAGTCGCCATACGATCCGCTGCGTGCATTGCATCAAATGTTGCTTTATCCATATTGATTTTTTCAATATCAGATGCAGCCGCTTGTTCTGGAGATAATTTACGAACTAATTCGCCTTCTGTTGATTGTAATTGATCAAGCAAGCCAGGAGAAATTGTTAATAAATCAACACCAGCTAATTCTGTTATTTCACCAATGTTACGGAAGCTAGCGCCCATCACTTCGGTTTTATAACCAAATTTTTTGAAATAGTTATAAATTGCAGTTACAGAAACAACACCTGGATCTTCAGCTGGTTCGTATGACTCACGACCAGTATCTTTTTTGTACCAATCAAGAATACGACCGACAAAAGGTGAAATTAATTGGATACCGTTTTCAGCACATGCGATAGCTTGGTGAAGACCAAATACTAATGTTAAGTTAGTGCGAATGCCTTCTTGTTCAAGCACTTTAGCTGCTTGAATACCTTCCCAAGTTGCTGCAATTTTGATTAAGATACGGTCACGCGAAACACCAGCGGCTTCATACTGAGCAATCAAATCACGAGCTTTTTCAATTGTCGCATCAGTGTCATAAGACAATCTAGCATCAACTTCAGTTGAAACACGTTGTGGCACAATGTCGAGAATTTTTAGGCCAAATGAAACTGCTAGGCGATCGAACGCTAGAGTAATAACTTCTGAAGCAGGTGCATTAACTCCGACAGTGGCGCGAGCACCTTTAAGTGTGTCATCAACGATGCTCTGATATTCAGGCATTTGAGCCGCAGCGGTGATTAAAGATGGATTTGTTGTCGCATCACGAGGTGTAAATTGCTCAATAGCTGCAATATCACCAGTATCGGCAACAACAACTGTCATTTCTTTAAGTTGGTCTAGTAAATTTGCCATGTTTGTAGATACCTTTATGTCAAAAAATTAGTAATTCATCTGCAATAGCGATTGGGCTATTTCATCAGTAATTGGCTTGTTTGCGATTATGGCTCATATTATTACTTAATGATGTAACAAAAGAACGATAAATCAACTTCGTAGTCGAGCTGGTATTAGCTGTGGTTACGAATATATTTTTCTACACCAGTGAGCGGTTTAGCAGTTGCTTGATTTTGAATATAAGCTTCAACACCAGTAACTGGTTTTGCCGCAGTTTGGTTGCGGATGTATTTCTCAACGCCGGTTAATTGTTTTGCCGTTGTTGCAGCTTGATTACGGATGTAACGCTCAACGCCTGTTAGCCTATCATTATTTGCTGTAGATGCTGATGCCATGGCAGTGTTTTTGTCAGAACCCGACGAAAACAAGCCACAAAAAAAGTCGCACATTGAAGCAAAAAAACCTTTTTCATTCATGAGAAATACCCCTAGTTTATTTATGTTTAATCTCTATCCGCCCAGAGATATTCTGGTTAAAAGGATAAGTTACTATTATTAGCTTAGTTGTGGCAAGTCAAAACATCAATCTAACATCTTAAATGTGAGGATATATCTTTTAACTTTCCTGTGGCTGAGCTACCCAATAATTATCATGAATAAGCTATGACCAATACGCTTGAAAGACAATGTCTATCCAAGAGTTAAAAAAAACGAGTGACCAAAAGGCCACTCGTCATTTTTGAATGACTCAAATAGTCTTATGCTGCATCTACTAATGCGCGCAATTCTTTAGCAGATTCTGCTGGAGAAGGAGCGCCATAGATCGCCGCGCCAACAACAACGATAGTTGCGCCAGCTTGAATTGTGCTTTGGATAGTGTCTTTGTTGATACCACCAGCAACTGAAATGCGAACACCTAAGTTTAAGTCAGCAATCAATTTAAGATCAGCAAATGGTGTTTGACCAGCTGCTTGTGCATCAAGACCAGTGTGAACACCGATGATTTGCGCACCGTTTGCTGCTGCTTGAGTTGCACATGCTGCTTTATCTTTAACACTGATTAAGTCAATTTGAGCTTCAGCGTTGTTTGCGTTCGCTGCTTTAATAACACCGCCCATAGTAGCTTTGTCAGAAACACCTAATACTGTGCAGATATCTGCACCAGCTTCGTAGAAAGGAGTTGATTCGTATTCACCAGCATCCATTGTTTTAAGGTCAACAAGGATTAATTTTTCTGGGAATTTTGCTTTTAATGCAGTTACAAGCTCAAGACCGTTGTACTTGATGCAAGGTGTACCGATTTCCAAGATATCAACATAAGGTGCTACTTGCTCTGCAAGTGCAATAGTTGCGTCGAAATCTAGAGAATCTAGAGCCATTTGGATAAGTGCTTTTGCCATGCTGACATGCTCCTAAAAGGTTGATTTAATTTGTTTACGCTAAAAATACGCTGTGAAAATATAAAGCAGATCATGGCTCTATGTCAATTTTATTGCCCCAGCGTTATCTGTGGATGTCGATATAGGCTAGACAGCATCAATTAGAGTATGCCAAGCTGGGGCGTTAAAAAAGATACTAGCGGCTTAATTATTAAATGGCGGTAGCTCATAACCATGACTATTTTAGACGATTTTGACAGTTTGATTATTGATATGGACGGTGTGCTTTGGCATGGCAATAATCCGATAGACGGCATTATTGACTTTTTTGCTACGCTACGGCAGCTTCAAACTCCTTTTGTTCTAGCAACAAATAACGCAAGTCTGACTCAGCAACAGTATGTTGATAAATTAGCCAATATGGGTGTTAGTGTTGCTATAGATGAAATATTGACATCAAGTATGGCAACAGCACGCTATTTAGTGACACATTTACCACCAGAAATGCGTCGTGCTTTTGTTATTGGCGAACAAGGTTTACGTCAACCTTTGCTTGATGCCGGTTTTTTTCTAACCGAACTCTACCAAGTGAATCAGCCAGATAAAGGCATTTTGGATCAGGGAGCTGATATTGTTGTTTCAGGCCTAGATCGACAATTAACATGGGATAAATTAGCCACTGCAACGCTCAATATTAAAGCTGGTGCACACTTTTTTGCGACTAATGCCGATACGACGTTACCGACAGAACTGGGTGATGTTATCGGCAATGGCGGCACAATTGCAGCTTTAGAGGCGGCAACAGGAGTCAAACCTACCAGTATTGGAAAACCCCAGCCTATTCTGTATGAACAAGCATTAGAATTATTGGGTTCAACACGTGAGCGCACAATAGCGATTGGTGATCGTTTGGATACCGATATATTAGGTGCGGTCAATGCCGGCATGCGCAGTATTTTAGTGTTAACTGGAATATCGACTCGCAATGATATCGAACGAGTGGAGTATCAACCAACATGGGTTATGGCTGACATAACAGAAATTACTCGCACCCTGGCTAACAATAAAGCCAAGAATTAAAGCAGGAGACAATTTACAATGAAAAAAATAATCAATGGTGTTGACAGTTTATTAGAAGAAAGCCTTTCTGGCTTTGCAAAAGCACACAGCGATATCATTCAACTGAACAGTACGCCTCATTTTGTAAGTCGAAAAAACGGTAGTCAGACCCCAAAGGTTGCCTTGATTTCAGGTGGCGGTTCTGGTCATGAACCGCTTCATACCGGTTTAGTAGGAATGGGCATGTTAGATGCGGCATGTCCAGGACAAATATTTACTTCACCCACACCTGATCAAATGATGGCAGCCGCCCAAGCGGTAGAAAATGGCGCTGGTGTTTTATTTATCGTTAAAAATTATGCTGGTGATGTCATGAACTTTGAAATTGCAGCAGAAATGCTCGAGTGTCAACATCAAACCGTTTTAGTGTGTGATGACGTTTCCCTAGACAAAGATCATAGTACAGGTCGTCGTGGTGTTGCTGGAACACTAATAGTTGAAAAGATCGTTGGTGCTGCAGCAGAGGCGGGGGCGAGTCTTCAACAATGCAAAGACTTAGGTGATCGCGTTAATAATGCAACAGCGTCAATGGGGCTGGCTTTGACCAGTTGCACTGTACCAGCATTAGGTAGACCAACATTTGATATAGGCTCCAATGAAATTGAAATGGGCGTTGGCATTCACGGGGAGCGAGGACGTGAACCGATGGATCTAACCAGCGCCAGTGAAATGGTGGCGCATTTAGTTGCAGCCATAGATAAGGCATTACAACCGCAACAGGGGCAAAAAGTCTTATTGCATGTTAATGGTTTTGGTGGCACACCGCTGATGGAACTTTACCTAATTTATGATCTAGCCGCGCAATACTGGCAAGAAAAAGGCGTTGAAATCGTACGATCATTAGTCGGCAACTACACCACATCACTTGATATGGCGGGTGCGTCAGTTACCTTGACTTTATTAGATGACGACATGCTGACGTATTGGGATGCCCCCGTGCACACTGCGAATTTACGCTGGGGCTGTTGATTGATTGAACAGCGTTATTGATGCAAGCTTCCCGCACCGTCATTGCAAGCAGATTTACACATCACTGCGAGCAACCTCATTCGTCATTGCGACCACGAGGCAAAGCGTGGTGGGAAGCAATCCAGTTCAGAGCTCTGAGTTGCTCGAACAGTCGAAGGGGGATTAACGATAAACATCACGACGATGGCCTATTTTTACAATAGTAATACAAATTTGATGATCGTCAATTTCATACAGAATTCGGTAATTACCTTGACGAATGCGATAGCGAGATTGACCCGATAGTTTTTCCGAACCTAAAGGCGTTGGATTTATTGCCAGAGACTCAATTTTATTAAGTATGCTGGCAACATCGTGTTTGGGAATTGACCGTAAATCTTTAGCAACAGATTGTTTAAAAACAAGCCTATAGTTTGCCATGCGCTTTTAAATCATCTAGTAATGCTTCATAAGACAGTGAGGGTTCACTAACTCGTTGCTCAAATGCCGATAAGTCTTGTTGATCTTCGGCCAGCATTAGGGTCACAGCATCGTTAACCAACTCAGACAGTGAGCGATGTGACGTGATCGCTTTCATTCGTAATGCCTGGTGAATGTTTTCATTAAAATACACAGTAGAACGTTTTGATAAATTGCTCATTGTAATAACTCCATAACGTTATAGCGTTATTGTGTCATTGAGGTTGAACAAAATCAACCACAGCGGTATTCCATCCGTCATTGCGACCACGAGGCAAAGCCGTGGTGGGAAGCAATCCAGTCCAGCTTTTATGTATCCAACAAACAATCTGCAATAGCACAAATCATTAACTGACTAGTGCGAGCGCCGGCATCAATATGGCCAATAGCGCGTTCCCCCAAGAACGATGCACGTCCTTTAGTCGCTAACATATTTTTTGTTGATTGCATTCCCGCAATGGCAACGGCTTTAGCGTTATTTAACGCACTATCGAATGCAACATCGTTATGTGCATCTGATAGTAAACCAGCAGACACAGGAATGAGTGTATCCAGCATCGTTTTTTCACCAATATCAGCCTTGCCGCGTTGTTTAACCGATTCAACTCCTTGAGCAAACACCTCGGCAAAACCGGCAAAATCACATTGTTTATCTTTTGACGCTTTCGCCATACTGATAAATAAAGTACCAAACAAAGAGCCTGATGCACCGCCCATGGTAGACATTAAAGTCATGCCTATTTTCATAAACGCGGCAGACCAATCCATTTGAGCTAATTCATCACTCATACTCGAAAGCGCATCCAATCCACGTTGCAAATTAATGACATGGTCACCATCACCAATAGCGGCATCAAGCTGTGCTACTTCCTCGGCATTGTCATTGATGGTGTTTTGGATAGCTGTTACTAATAAAGGTAAAGAATTGGTATAGTCAGACATGGTATTACCCAGTGTTAGTGTTGATTAAATAAAGTCTGCAGCGCAGTTGTCACGGCGGTTTGATCGTGGCGAGATAAGCTGCCGGCTTTTCTGATGACTAACTGATGGTCGAGTGTAAACAACTTCATCCGTACCAATGAGGCAGAGGGTAAGCCCGCACTATCAAGATCACTAATCTCAGTATCTAAAGGCCAGTCGGAATTTTTAGCGCTGGTTATCATTGCCAATACGGATTGCCCCATCAGGGTGTTGAACCGTGTTGCATTAGAAACAACGAGAGCAGGACGACGTTTGTTGCTTGTGCGATCAGTCAATGGAAACGGCACCACAACAACATCAAATTGGTCATAGCTCACGATAGGCTTCCTCATCCTCAGCGCTTGACCACTCAGTCAGCGTGCCTTCCAAGCTTTGAGCAAAGGCAAAATCTACCGCTCGAGCCTTACGAACATGCACATCATTATTTTCGATATCAAAAGCAATCGCATCGCCCGCAGCTAAATTAAGTAAGCGACGAACGGGTTCAGGAATAGTCGCTTGATACTTTTTGGTTAATTTACTGGTAGTGGTTATGTTCATTATTTAGCTTCCTATTAGTCGCTAGTAATACTAGCATTACCCATTACGGCGTAGCAACAGTGATAACCACGATGTGGGTCTGTGGGTCGGGTTTCAACCCGACGGTCTGACGTTGGACT
>JACUUH010000027.1 GCA_014859375.1 Gammaproteobacteria bacterium | reverse complement strand
CTCTTTATACTAACTGATTCAGGCGGCGTGCAAGAAGAAGCGCCATCCTTAGGTAAACCTGTACTCGTTATGCGAGATAAAACCGAACGTGTTGAAGCCTTAAAAGCTGGTGTTAAACTTGTCGGCACAGATACGCATAAAATTGTAACGGAAAGTGAGCGTTTATTAACTGACACAGACTACTTCAACTCAATGGCGGAAGCCATTAATCCATACGGTGACGGTACTTCAGCTATTAAAATTGTTGAAATTTTAGCCAACACACTAAAATAAATTCAAGTAAGATAGGCAAGATGATTAATTTGAACTTCTTATATAACTCAGGATGGGCTCTTTGGTTACCATTGCTTGCTGTTATTGCATTACCATTTGGTCGCTCTGTCGAGTTGTTTGTGCTTATTATGGCGATTATTGGAATTTATGATCTCATCAAAAATCATCAAAATCTTCGACAATCTTCCGGATTAAAAGCATTTAGTCTCTTCTTTCTGTGTGTTTGGCTACCCGCTTTATTGTCTCTACCTGATGCAGTCAATCTAAATCACTCGGCATCAAATGTATTTGGTACCTTACGCTTTTATTTTGCAGGTATTTTTATCCTTAGTCGATTAAGTAGCCACAAATCTCAGCTTTGGCTTGGGACAGGAATAGGACTCGTTTTGCTATTTTGGTTCGGCGATGCATGGTTACAATTACTAATAGGCAAAGATCTGTTTGGTTTGCCGCCTTTTTCCAGTAATCGGATTAGTGGTGTTTTTGGCGATGATGCCAAATTAGGTCTGATGATTATTCCTTTTTTAGGCGTGGCCATTGCAGCACTAAAGGAAAGATCCAATATGTACATTGTTACGATTTTTACGCTACTTGCTATATCGGTGATTTTAATCAGTGGCGATCGCTCTTCATGGGTATCACTGTTTGCAGCAGTCCTATTTTTCTTATTTTTATTCAGGCCTAAAAATTTAACGCTCTCTCGAAGCACTGTACTCGTAAGTGTTATTGGAACACTTTTAATAGCTACGGCCGTTATCAATACGTCACAGTTTCAAGCAAGGCTGGATAATTCATTGACTGGACTGAATGGCGACTACGAATCGGTGAATAAGGCATCTTCCTTCCGACTGCCTATCTGGAAAACGGCACTACGAATGTTTGCTGACAATCCAATCAATGGTGTTGGCGCTCGAGGGTTCCGTTATGCTTATCCAGATTATGCTGATCCAGATGATATTTTTGTCAATAACAACCTACCTAAAGAACAGCAAACGGGCGCATTTCAATCACATCAGATCGTTTTAGAATTTCTAGCCGAGACCGGCATCATAGGTTTCATTGGTTACCTTCTCACCCTGTGGATAATGTTTATCAAATGGCGACCTATAGCGCTTAATGGGCAATCGGCTCTAGCCAGTGGTTACCTGATTTCTTTAATGGCAATTTTCTTCCCATTAAACTCTCATCTATCTTCTTTTTCGTCTGATTGGGCTCAAGTTCTATGGTTGTTAGTTGCATTATGTGTATCTTCTCTAGCGGTTGCCCGCCAAGAGCCTAAACAATAAGTGAGCTATTTTTTGCTACGTTTAACCTCTAACTCATACAATTTAGCCTCTTTGAGAAAGGCATAAAAAGCATTAACCATACTACCGATAAAACCTCGGCGGCCATTTAAAAAGTTTCTTCGGATAAAATAAGATTTTACAAACATTAATGGAAAAATAATAACTAGTTTAATTAGACTGCTATGCTTACCTAGCTCAAACTTATCAAGGGCTTTACCACTTGAATAGGTATTAGTCTTAGCGACTTTCACTTCAATTGAGGTCTCACCATAATGATTAATTCGCCCCGTTAGAGGGGTGATTTCACCAGTAACAACGGCACTTTCATGGAAGCGTTCACTGCCATATTTAGCCTTGCTCTGACGAAATAAACGAATGTGGCTGTTCATTCTTGCGGCTGAATGACTAGGCAATCCCATAAAAAATTCTTGGATAGGAATATCGGCACCCGCAATATCATTATCAGTTTTAACCAAATCAACAATTTGCTGTTTTAACTCACTAGTAAGCTCTTCATCGGCATCAAGGTTTAATACCCAATCGTGTTTGCAAAGTGACTTAGCATATTCTTTTTGAACGGCCATGCCTTGCCATTCATGGTTATAAAGTTTATCTGTATATCGTGCTGCTAGTTCGATGGTATTGTCGGTGCTATCACTGTCTACAACAACGATGTCATCAAAGTCTTTCACACTTTCCAGTACACGTTCGATATTGTGTGCTTCATTTTTTACCACTAAGAAAACACTGATATTATTCATACTCGATATCTTCCTCGCGTCATCGCAATATGGAATTGAATTAAATTAGTTTTACCTAACACTGAGATCCGCTTAATTCGGTATTGATCTCTAATTGATTCAATGCCTTTTTTAACGACCACAGCACTATCAAAACCAGCTTTTTCAACGGCAGTAGCAACGTTGTCATTTAAACGCCCAAAAGGATATGCAAAGGCCTTGCATGGCTGATCAATTATCGACTCAACCAGTTTTTTTGATTCATTAATTTCATACTCAACAATATCATCTGATATTTGAGATAGATTAACGTGATGCAAGGTATGTGCGCCAAACTCTACCAATCCGGATGCATCCATTTCGCAAATTTGCTCGCGAGTCAATTTATCAATATTAGGCATTTCAGGGCATAAATAAATCGTTGCCTTTGCCTCGAATTCCTTCAGCAAGGGGAACATGTACTCATAATTATCTTGAAAGCCATCATCGAATGTCAGAGCAACACGTGGCTGCCCATCATATTTACCTGCAATCAACTCTGCCATTGTTACAAAATGATAATGATGTTTTTTTAAGTAGTTTAGCTGGGCCTTAAATTGTTCTGGACGGACGACTAAATCAGGATGATTTTGCCCGACCTCGTCGTTAATGCTGTGATACATCAGAATTCTAGGGTGTATTTTTGAAATCTTTGGCCGCCAAAAATTATAATGTGCGGCGAGATAAATAAAACCAAGAAAACCTAGTACCGAGAATACTGCAATCAACACGTTTAGATAGCCTGTTGCATTGAATCGATAAAATCATGCTCCCGATGCTGTTTCAGTATCGTCAAGAAAGCATCAGGATTTTTGGTTTGGGTGAGTTCACCTTCACGCGGGAAGAGTTTATCTTGTAACCGAGATAACCAAAAACGTAATGCTGCCGCACGCAATACTAAATACCAATTAGCTATTTCATCTTTCGTTAATGCGCGATGTTTTTGATACGCTGACATCAATGCTTGATATCGCTTTTGTTCTATCAAACCATTTTCATCAACACACCAGTCATTAACAGCAACCGCCAAGTCATACAGTAAATATTCATTACAGGCATAATAAAAATCAATGATGCCTTTCAGTTCATCACCATCAAATAAGGCATTATCTCGAAATAAATCCGAATGGGTTACGCCTGATGGCAAATTAAGTTCTGCATAGCCCGCCTGAAATGCAAGTTCATTTTTGAGCATAGTTGCCGAGTCAGCATCCATTTTAGGCAATAAATGCTCAGCCATTTGTTGTCGCCATTCAGGGCCACGCTCTGTCGGTCGCCGTGATTTAAAACCTTGGCCAACAATGTGCATTCGTCCAAGAACATCGCCTATTTTCTGACATTGTTCAATCGTGGCAACGCTATCAACACCACGACCAGACAAACGCATGACTAACGCGGCTGGACGACCACATAATGTTTTGAGATAGTGACCTTGTTTATCAGCGGCTGGATGGGCAGATGGTATGCCATGTTGATAAAAGAATGTCATGACATCAAGAAAATAGGCTAACTCGCCAAATTCATGTTGTTCAAACAAGGTTAAAACAAATCGATCTTGATCTGTTGTAACGAAATAATTTGTGTTTTCAATGCCGTCACTGATGCCTTGATAAGACACCAGATTTCCAACCGCATAATCTTCTAAAAACGCAACAAGTTGGTCGCGTCCGACTTCTGTATAAACCGACATTAAAAAAGCTCTGGAATTAAATTGGGTTGACTAGGTTATTACCACTTAAACAAAATCCAATTGGGTACTAATCCAGATTGAAGTTCAAATTGTTTCGATTCCAATGATCCATCACCATCGGTATCGATATAGTAATATGCGGGGCCAACCGCAGGTGTCACTTTGACCATATATAACTCACCATTCAGGCGATATTCTTCGACCGTGCGATCGTTTTCTTGAATAATATTAATTTCAGGCTCGATACTTTCGCCATCAGCTAAAGGTTCAGGTATCACTGGCGGCTTCTCTAAATAATTGTCATCTGCCCATACATTTAATGACACCAATAATGCAACAACGCATACAATAGCTGATTTATTTAACATGAAACTTTGCTCCGTTTAATTTGTAATTAAGATAGCATTTCCATTGCAATGATTAAAGCAATCCGTTGTTCTCAATTAATAGTGATCTAAAAACGCATGACTCAAAAAGCCCCTTTTATTCTTGTGGATGGTTCGTCCTACCTCTATCGTGCTTACCATGCTATGGGTCAAGCTAACCTGACTAATTCACAAGGACTAGCGACTGGAGCTATCTACGGTGTCGTGAACATGCTACGTAAATTGTTACGTGATTATAAACCTCAGCATATTGCGGTAATTTTTGATGCCAAAGGCAAAACATTTCGTGATGATCTTTATTCCGAATATAAGGCTCATCGTCCGCCAATGCCGGATGATCTCCGCGAACAAATTGAACCACTGCATGCCGTAGTCAAAGCCATGGGCTTGCCTTTGCTGATGATCGATGGTGTTGAAGCGGATGATGTAATCGGCACATTAGCCAGACAAGCGACGCAACAAGGCATTAAAACCGTGATTTCAACGGGCGATAAAGATATGGCTCAGCTCGTCAATGAACATATCACCTTAATTAACACCATGAGTGACACGGTTACGGACGTACAAGCAGTTCATGATAAATACGGTATTTCACCAGCTCAGATTATTGATTATTTAGCCTTAATGGGTGACAAAGTTGATAATATCCCAGGCGTACCCAGCGTTGGCCCCAAAACTGCCACCAAATTACTGCAACACTATAAAACCTTAGACGGTGTTATCGCCCATGCCGATGAAGTCAAAGGCAAATTAGGTGAAAGATTACGTGAGGCCGCGCCCGATCTGCCTTTGTCATATCAACTAGCCACTATTAAATGTGATGTTGAATTAGATCAAACACCCACAAGCCTGGAGCGAAAACCGCAAGATAATGCCGCGTTACTTGAGTTATTTAAAACGCTGGAATTTCGAACATGGATCAAAGAAATCAGCGATAGTCCCCAATCAACACTCGCTGAATCAGAACCACAACATGCTGATATTGCAGAAAAACCGGCACTTTCTACTGCGCAAAATTACGAAACGATTTTAACTGAAGAGCGTCTACAACACTGGCTTGCTCAATTAAACACGGCTGACTTATTTGCATTTGATACCGAAACAACCAGCCTAAATTATCTTGATGCGCGCATTGTTGGACTATCATTTGCCGTTAAAGCAGGCGAAGCGGCCTATTTGCCATTGCATCATGATTATATTGGTGCGCCTTTGCAACTTGATGCCGAGCATGTATTAGGTTTATTTAAACCTTTATTAGAAAACCCAAACAAGCACAAAGTCGGACAAAATCTAAAATACGACCGTCATGTCTTGCTTAACCATGATATTGACCTGCAAGGCATTCAACATGACACCATGTTGCAATCCTATGTCTTAGACAGTACTGCAACGCGTCATGATATGGATTCCTTGGCAGAAAAATACCTTAACCGCAGCACCATTCACTTTGAAGATATTGCTGGCAAAGGCAAAAAACAACTGACCTTTAACCAGATCGATTTAGAACAAGCAGGGCCTTATGCTGCTGAAGATGCCGATATAACACTGCAACTTCACCTTGTTTTATCGCCACAAATCGAAGCGATTCCATCATTAAAATCAGTCTATTCTGAATTAGAAATGCCATTGTTGCCGGTTATTACTAGTTTAGAGCGCAATGGCGTTAATATTGATATTTGGATGCTTCAACAACAAAGCGATGAACTAGCTCACAAATTAGCTAAACTGGAACAACAGGCATGGGCGATTGCCGGTGAAGAATTTAATTTAGGCTCACCTAAACAACTTGGCGATATTTTGTATGACAAGCTTGAGTTACCTGTTCTGAAAAAAACACCTAAAGGTCAAGCATCGACGGCTGAAGCTGTGTTACAAGAGCTGGCCGATGACGGTTATGAACTACCTCAAGTTCTTATGCACTATCGAAGTTTAAGTAAATTAAAATCAACCTATACCGATCGTTTACCTTTGCAAGTTAACCGTGCCACAGGCAGAGTCCACACCTCTTATCATCAAGCAGTAACCGCTACTGGCCGCTTATCATCGTCTGATCCGAACTTACAAAACATTCCTATTCGAAGTGAAGAAGGCCGCCGCATTCGTGAAGCCTTTGTCGCACCACAAGGCTTCACTATTTTAGCTGCCGACTATTCACAAATTGAATTACGTATTATGGCGCATTTATCACAAGATCCTGGCTTATTAAAAGCCTTTGCCGCTGGTGAGGATATTCATCGTCATACTGCTGCAGAAATATTTGGCGTCGCGCTTGATGAAGTTACTAACGATCAACGCCGCAGTGCTAAAGCCATTAATTTTGGTTTAATTTATGGCATGTCTGCTCATGGTTTATCGAAACAACTGGGGATTGAGCGTCATCAAGCTGCCGATTATATGACCACCTATTTTGAACGCTATCCCGGTGTGAAACACTATATGGAGACAACACGCGAACAAGCTAAGCTAGATGGTTATGTCGAAACATTATTTGGCCGACGACTTTATTTACCAGAAATCAATTCAAGCAATGGCATGCGCCGACAATATGCTGAGCGCACGGCGATTAATGCCCCTATGCAAGGTACTGCCGCTGACATCATCAAGCGGGCAATGATCTCAATTCATCACTGGTTAACAACGACTGACACAGCGATAAAAATGATCATGCAAGTACACGATGAATTAGTATTTGAAGTGCCCAAAGATCAAATCGATTTGGCAAAAGCCACGATTGACAAATGTATGACTGACGCTGCTAATTTGGATGTGCCGTTAGAAGTGGGGATTGGCGTCGGTGATAACTGGGAACAGGCGCATTAACCAGTAAAGCTCATTAAATCTCATCATCAAAGCAGACAACTTGATTTCGACCCTGTGTTTTAGCCTGATATAAGCCCTTATCGGCGCGTTCAATCAGTGTTCGTATTATCTCGATAAAATTAGTATCAACTGTATCAACGCATGCCACGCCAAGACTTAATGTCACATAGTCTGCTACTGATGAATAGGCATGTGGCATGGCAAGTTGTTCGATAGCCGCTTTCAATTGTTTGGCGATATGAGTAGCGCCAGCCAGATCTGTTTCTGGAAGTATCACCGCAAACTCTTCACCACCATATCGAGCCAACACATCGCCTGGTCGTTTAACTGTTTCCTGCATTTTTTTAGCTACCGCTTTCAAACAATCATCACCACCTTGATGACCATAGTTATCATTAAATAATTTAAAAAAATCAATGTCACACAAAATGAGTGAAAGCGGTGTTTTTAATCGAGCTGAACGTTTAAGTTCCTTTATGAGCATTTCATCAAAGTGACGGCGGTTAGCCAAGCCGGTCAAACCATCACGCGATGCCATTAATTTTAATTCAAGATTTGCTTTGTGAAGCTGATGCCTCATTTTTGCTATTCGTTTCATCGCGCGCAATTTAGCATTAAGTACAATAGCATCAATCGGTTTGACTAAATAATCATCGCCACCAGCATCTATCGCTTTTTCGATATCTTTAGCGTCTGCCATCGCAGATAAGAAAACGATGGGGATCCAATCATTGTCTTGCTCTGTAAGTTGCTTTATTTCTCTGGCGGTCTCGATGCCATCCTTAACTGGCATAACCACATCCAAAAGCACTAAGTCCGGTCGATCATCAATAAAGGCATCAATAGCCTCTTGGCCATTATTAGCCGTTACAACCTCATGCCCAGCATCTTCAATACAAGCCTTAATTAGCATTTGATTGGAACGGGAGTCTTCCGCTAATAATACTTTCATTTTTGACCTTATTGTCCTAGTAAAAAAATCCTTTTTACCAAACGTAAATTCTTTCCTATTCTTTTTTTCTTGCTCTTGTTCTAGCTCGTGGGTGAGCGCTATCATACACCTTGGCTAGGTGCTGAAAATCTACATGGGTGTAGATCTGGGTAGTCGATATATCGGCATGTCCCAATAACTCTTGAACTGCACGTAAATCACCACTGGCTTCTAACATATGCGAAGCAAAAGCATGTCGAAGACGGTGAGGGTGTACTTTATCTGAAGTACCTTGCTTTACGCCCCAAAACATCAATCGTTTTTGAATCGCCCTATCCCCTAATCGTCGCCCTGTTTGAGAAATAAATAATGCCTGCTCGCCATAAAAGCCCAATTGTTCGCGTTTGTCCAACCAATGTTGTAATGCCTCTATCGCCTTGCTACCAATTGGTACTACTCGCTGTTTACTACCTTTACCAGTAACATAAACCAACCGATCAGTAATATCAATATCGCGCAAATTGAGGCTGACTAATTCTGCCAAACGTAATCCGGAGGAATAAAATAATTCCATAATGGCGTGATCACGAATAGCAATTGTGCCTTGATGATGAGACAAATCTAACAGGCCATTGATTTGGTCGATATCCAAGGTTGCAGGTAACCTTTTTTGAACTTTAGGCGCTTGCACTGCCTGTGCCGGATTGATTTCAGCCCAACCTTCACGCATTAAGAAGCGATAAAAACTACGGATCGCAGATAATATGCGTTGAATTGACCGTCCACCTAGTCCTTGACGATGAAGCACTGCAATAAACTGGCGGATATCCTTACTTTTTACTTCAGACCAGGTAGGGAGGGTTTGCTGCTGACAGAATTGGATAAATTGGTTTAAATCACGTTGATAATTTGTCACGGTATGTCGTGACATACGTTTTTCTCGCTCTAAATACTGCAAGAATAAGTCGATATCCCATTGTTGATCATTCGCCATGGTTGTGGGTAAAAGGCCGTAATAATCGCATAATCACTTCACCTAAAAAGCGTAAATAATCCGTCGCCATGTCGGCATGAAAACGATTAGGATCAAAGCTCGCTATGGCCAATAGTCCGGCACAAGGAGAATGACCGATTGGTAAACACGCAACTGATTGGACTTGCTCAGCTTGAGTATCAAACAACAATTTCTTTTGATCTTTACTAAACCGACCACATACTGGACGTTGTTTAGCCAGAATACCATCAAATACTTTCAATGCACCATCGTCAGCATGGAGTTGAACAATATTTTCTGTCGTGTCAGGTAAAGATGGAACATGTTCACCTGAATAAAATAAGCGTAACGCAACTTCATCTGCCTTAAATTCAAGCTTAAGCTCACTTACTAACAGTGGCAGTAACTCATCAATAGAACCGGCATCCATCAATTTAAGACAAAGCTGATGCACACGTGTTTGTAAGGCGTTATTTTGTCGCGCATTATCGATCAAAGCATGTAATTGTTGTTGTAATTGATGATTTTTATTCTGTAGTCGTTCTGTTTGTCGTTGAGCTAATGAAATAGTGCCCGCTGGAGAAGAAGCGAGTTGTAATGACTCAAGTAGATCAGGCTGTTCAATAAAAAAATCAGCATGCTGAATCAGGTAGTCTGAGACCTGCTCAGCTGTTATAGCGTGTTTATCATCGCCCACGACATCTCTCCATCAAAAACATGTGTTGCAGATCCGGTCATCAAAACTGATGAATTATTGTCAGACCATACAATAGTTAACTCACCACCAGGTAGTGATACTGTCACATTTCGTGCTAACAGGCCACGTTTGATGCCGGAAACTACCGCAGCACACGCTCCGGTTCCACAGGCTTGTGTTTCACCAGCACCACGCTCATAAACTCGTAAATGTATGTGTTTTGGCGTAACAATTTGCATAAAACCGGCATTAACCCGTTCAGGAAACCGAGCATGGCGTTCAATCATCGGGCCTAATGTTGCCACATCTGCACCAGCAATATCATTGACCAACATAACTGCATGGGGATTTCCCATTGATACCGCTCCAATGGTGATTGTTTGCTCATCGTCAAGCATCAACGAATAGCTATCTGCTTGCTGCTCCGTAATAAACGGAATCTGTTCCGGCACAAAGCGGGGTAAGCCCATATCAACCGTAACATTACCATCAGCGTTTAATGTTGGATAAATTATCCCCGAAGCAGTTTCAACTGAAATGGTATCTTTATCCGTCAAACCTTTATCACGAACATAGCGCGCAAAACATCGGGCACCATTACCACATTGAGCGACTTCGCCTCCGTCGGCATTGAAAATTCGATATTTAAAATCACATCCAGAGACGTTGGATGTTTCAACTAATAAAAGCTGATCACAACCAACACCACGTCGCCTGTCCGACAAAAATCGGATTTGCGGTGCAGTGAGCGTTACACCCTGATTAATGGCATCAATCACAACAAAATCATTGCCTAACCCATGCATTTTAGAGAATTTCAACATGTCGCTTACTCAGGTAGGATCTGTTCGCCTGCAAATAAAGATTCAATTGTTTCTCTGGCTCTAACCAAATGCACTTGGTCACCATCAACCATAATCTCAGCGGCTCTTGGACGTGAATTATAATTCGAGCTCATAGTAAAACCATAAGCACCAGCAGAACGAATAAATAATAAATCGCCAGCGTTTATTCCCAGCATTCTGCCTTTACCCAGAAAATCACCTGTTTCACATACTGGACCGACGATATCATAGCTTTGCTTTGAAATTGCTTGGTTCTGATTAACCTCTTCTATCGATTGCCAGGATTGGTATAAGGCTGGTCGCACTAAATCATTCATTGCAGCATCAACAATAGCGAAGTTGCGGTCATCGGTTTGTTTGATGTATTCGACTCGCGTAACTAGCACACCAGCATTACCGGCAATAGCTCGTCCCGGCTCCATTAACACGTCAAGATTTCGTCCCGCAAGTAAGGGTTTTAAGGCTTGTGCATATTGTTCTGGGGTTGGAGGCGTCTCGTCGTTATAGGTAATGCCTAAACCACCACCAATATCCAAGTGCTTAATTTCAATGCCTAATTCAGACAGGGAGTCTATCAACACTAATACGCGCTTCAATGCGTCAATAAATGGCGACACTGATGTTAATTGAGAGCCTATATGACAATCTATACCGCTGATTTCGATATGTGACATCTGTTGTGCTTGCAAATAGACAGACTCAGCTTGTTCAATTGCGATTCCAAATTTATTTTCTTTCAAACCCGTCGAAATGTAAGGATGAGTTTGCGCATCGACATCGGGGTTAACTCGAATCGAAATTGGCGCGATTTTATTTAAATCAGAAGCAACCGCGTTAATTCGTTCTAACTCTGGTACCGACTCAACATTGAAACAACGGATCCCTTGTAACAGCGCATATTTAATTTCTTCACTGGTTTTACCTACACCAGAAAACACGACTTTATTAGTTTCGCCCCCAGCAGCAATAACCCGAGCAAGCTCACCGCCCGACACGATATCAAAACCAGAACCCAATCGGGCTAATACATTTAAAACTGCCAGATTAGAATTCGCTTTTACCGCATAACAAACACAATGCGGCATGTCTGAAAATGCGTCATCAAATGCGTGCCAATGGCGTTCAAGTGTCGCGCGAGAATAGATATAACTAGGCGTGCCATAGTGTTGTGCTAACGAAGATAAGGCGACATTTTCTGCGAACATTTCGCCAGCTTTATACTGAAAATAATCCATTGTTTTCTTAACCTAGCCACGTAATAAAAGCACTACCTTCAGGTAAGTATAAATCGCCTTTTTGACCGCATGCGACCATCGTAAATACGATGCAAAGCGCAACCGCAATCCGCATTAAAGTTTTGTTTTTTAGCATTGCTTATATTCCAAAAAAATCATTTCATTCAAGGTATATGCTAACAGTTATCATCAGAATCAACTAAGAAACTAGAATTTATTGGTCAAGTTAAATAGTATAGATCTTTGAAATAGTAATTTATCGCGTTTAGGGATGCATATCGAGTAATGATGAATTCAACCACATCAGTTAAATTAAGCGGTCTTGCTCGACGTCTTGTAACAGAAGGAGTTCTGTCAGAGCAAGAGGCTGATAGCGCACAACAAGCAGCTAAAGAAGCCAAGCAAGCATTCGTTAGCTACTTGGTCAATAACAAAATTGTTTCCAGTAAAAATATTGCCGCTATTGCATCTCAAGAATTTGGCGTTCCATTGTTCGATATCACTACGATGAACATGGAGTTAGCGGCAACCTCTATCATCCAGGAAAAACTTATCCGTCAACATAATGCCTTGCCGCTTTATCAGCGTGGCAAGCGTCTTTATGTTGCAGTGTCTGATCCAACCAACTTGCAAGCGCTGGACGAGTTTCAATTTAATACTGGTTGCAATACCTATCCAATTTTAGTTGATGAACAACAGTTATCAACTGCAATAGAAAAAGCCCTCGACAACAATGCCAGTAAACTTGATGATTTTGCTGATGCCGAACTTGATGATATTGACCTTGGACCTGATGATCTTGCTAATAAAAATAATGATAACGATGTTAATGCAAATGTAGATGACACCCCTGTTGTACGATTTATCAATGGTATTTTAACGACAGCCATCAAAGCCGGTGCATCTGATATTCACTTCGAACCGTATGAAAAGACTTATCGTGTTAGAACACGTATTGATGGCATTCTTCATGAAATCAAAGCGGCACCAATAGCCCTTGGCGGTCGAATAGCTGCGCGTTTGAAAGTGTTATCACGGCTCAACATCGCAGAACGCCGTGTGCCACAAGATGGTCGTATGCGACTTAAGTTATCCAAAACCAAGGCCATCGACTTTCGTGTTAATACTTGTCCCACATTATTTGGTGAAAAAATTGTATTACGTATTTTAGATCCAGCCAGTGCACAACTTGGTATTGATGCATTAGGCTACGAAGATGAACAAAAACAAATCTTCATGGAGGTTATGCATAATCCCTATGGCATGATTTTGGTTACAGGCCCGACTGGTAGCGGTAAAACAGTATCCCTGTATACTGCGCTCAATATTCTTAATACTGATGATAGAAATATTTCTACCGCTGAAGATCCTGCTGAAATTACTTTGCCTGGTGTCAATCAAGTCAATATCAACCCTGCTGTTGGCCTCAATTTCTCTGATGCTTTGCGCGCATTTTTACGTCAAGATCCTGATGTGATCATGGTCGGTGAGATTCGTGATTTAGAAACGGCTGAAATTGCTATCAAAGCAGCGCAAACCGGTCATATGGTGTTATCTACTTTGCATACCAATGATGCGCCTCAAACCTTAACTCGTTTGGCCAACATGGGCGTTCCACCATTCAATATCGCTTCTGCAGTGACATTGATAATTGCGCAACGCTTAGCGCGACGATTATGCAGTAACTGTAAAGCTCGCGATGCTTTACCGATCGAAGCCTTGCTGGAAGAAGGTTTCACCCAGGAACAAATTGATGCTGGCGTTACAGTCTATAAAGCTGTCGGCTGCGAAAGCTGTACCGCAGGCTATAAAGGTCGGGTTGGTGTTTATCAGGTAATGCCGGTTTCTGAAGCAATGGGCCGAATTATTATGGAAGGCGGCAACGCTATGCAGTTAGCAGATCAAGCTAAACTGGAAGGAATATCAGACCTTCGTCAATCTGGTTTGAAAAAAGTGGCTGCAGGATTAACCAGTCTTGAAGAAATTAACCGTGTAATTAAGGAGTAACGTGTGGCGCAAGCACAAAAGGCAAAAAAACCACAAGTTGACCCACTATTCCTATGGCAAGGCACCAATAAACAAGGTCGTCGTATAAAAGGCCAACAATCAGGTCAAAATATCAATGCCGTCAAAGCTGAACTGCGTCGCCAAGGCATTACCCCAGTCAAAGTCAAGAAAAAACCCAAAGATCTATTCGCGCCACGAAAACCTGCAATAAAACCAAGTGATATCGCTGTTTTTTCCCGCATGTTAGCGACTATGATGGCTTCGGGTGTACCACTAATGCAGTCTATGCAAATCATTGGTGAAGGTCATGAAAATGCCAGTATGCAAGATATGATCTTGGCCATTAAAGCGGATGTTGAATCGGGAACAAGTTTAGCTGAGTCTCTAAGCAAGTTTCCGCTACATTTTGATGATCTTTTTATTAGTCTCGTTAACGCCGGTGAGCAGTCAGGTACGCTTGAGTCACTACTCAATGAGATAGCAACGTACAAAGAAAAAACCGAAGCATTAAAGGCTAAAATTAAAAAAGCGCTAGTCTATCCAACAGCAATACTTGTTGTTGCTTTTTTAGTTACTGCTATTTTAATGATTTTTGTTATTCCACAATTCGAGGCTTTATTTACTGGTTTTGGTGCTGATTTACCTGGTTTAACCAAAATGGTTATCCATGCTTCACAAGTCTTTCAGGAATATTGGTGGCTGATTTTTGGCAGTATTATAGGAACAATAGTAGCAATACTTCAGGCTAAAAAGCGTTCGCGCAAAGTTCAACATTTTTTTGACAGACTATTACTTAAAATTCCTGTTATAGGCATTATCATGGAAAAAGGCGCTATTGCTCGTTTTTCTCGCACATTTTCAACAATGTTTAAAGCGGGTGTGCCCTTAGTCGATGCCATGGTCTCAGTTGCTGGTGCTACTGGTAATATCGTATTTAGTGAAGCCACCATGGTAATGCGAGACGAGGTTTCAACCGGCACCCAACTCAATACCGCAATGAGAAATAGTGACATGTTTCCCAACATGGTTGTACAGATGGTGGCAATTGGTGAAGAGTCTGGTGCTTTAGATTCGATGCTTGCAAAAGTTGCTGATTTTTTTGAGCGCGAAGTCGATGATGCCGTTGATAATATGACAGCGTTAATGGAACCGCTGATTATGGTCGTGCTCGGTGGTTTAATCGGTACACTTGTTATCGCTATGTACCTGCCCATATTCAAACTTGGTGCGGTAGTGTAACCAATGCAAATAATCGATTTAGTACAGTCATCACCAACACTGTTTATTATCATTACCCTGTTGCTTGGTCTATTGGTCGGTAGCTTTTTAAATGTAGTGATTTATCGTCTCCCCCTAATGATGGAGCGCGAATGGCAACAGCAGTGTGCTGAACTTAATGATTTAGAGATCCCAGAAACAGAACCTTTAACCTTAAGTACACCTCGTTCACGTTGTCCAAAATGCGGTCATGCCATTACTGCTGTTGAGAATATACCCATTATCAGCTACCTCGTATTAGCGGGTAAATGCAAACAATGTAAGACACTTATTTCAAAACGCTACCCCATTATTGAGGCCTTAACAGCTTTACTGTCAGGCATTATTGCCTGGCAATTCGGGTTTGAATGGAGTTGTTTGGGCGCGCTACTATTAACTTGGGCTTTAATTGCTTTAACCTTTATTGATGTGGATCATCAGCTTCTCCCTGATAGCATTACTCTGCCATTGTTATGGTTAGGTATAAGTTTCAATTTATTCTCAACTTACACCGATTTACAAGCCAGTGTTATTGGCGCTATAGCCGGATATTTATCACTTTGGCTAGTATTTCATGGGTTTAAGCTCGCAACCGGCAAAGAAGGGATGGGCTATGGTGACTTTAAATTACTGGCAGCACTTGGTGCCTGGTTAGGCTGGGCTTTTTTACCATCTATCATCTTATTATCTTCTTTAGTCGGTGCGGCTGTTGGCATTATTCTGATTGTTATAGGACAACACCAACGTAATATCCCGATTCCATTTGGACCCTATTTAGCTGCTGCTGGCTGGATTGCATTAGTATGGGGTACAGAAATCAACACGGCTTACCTCGAATTAGCTGGTCTCAATTAAAATTAGCATGTTCAAAGTAGGCTTAACTGGCGGTATAGCTAGTGGCAAATCAACCGTAAGTCATCTTTTTTCTGAACTTGGCATAACCATTATTGATGCCGATAACATTGCTCGCGATTTGGTTGAGATAAATCAACCTTGTTACCAACAGATTGTTGCACGATTTGGAACAGATATTGTGCTTGCCAATCAACAGTTTGATAGACAAAAATTGCGGCACATTATCTTTGATGACGAAAATGCAAAGGCGGATTTAGAAGCCATCTTGCACCCCGTTATCCGCCAACAATTGTTAGTTCAAAGTGAATTAGCAAGATCACCATATTGTATTTTAGCGATCCCATTACTTATTGAAGCAAAAATGACTGATCTTGTAGACAGGACTTTAGTCGTTGATACCTCAGCACAAATACAATTATCTCGTCTTTGTGACCGCGATAATATCACTGCCGATCAAGCGCTACGGATGATCAATAGTCAGGTCAATCAACAACAAAGATTACTGTATGCCGACGATATTATTATTAATAACGATTCGCCCGACGCATTAAAGCAACAGGTTAGGATGCTACATAAAACATACATCAATTTAGCTAATTTGCTGACTACTAGTTGCCAGCATCCAGATAGTCATGGACAATAAGTACTTTTAACTGCTACCACTTAATGTCATTACCAGTGTCTGAAACAATTATTTATGAACAACCGCTCAATGAGCGTATAAGAACCTTTCTCAGACTTGAGTTTTTATTTGCTCGCGTTGATCTCGCATTAACGCAAGATGACGAATTAAATAATCGAGATGCGGTTGATGGCTTATTACATATCCTATCAGTATTTGAACGAAGTGATCTTAAGTCTGAAATTATCAAAGAACTAGAGCGACTTGTCACAACATTATCTGCTTTAGAAAACACGCCTGGCGTTGATAAACAAGCCTTAGATGATTTGCTGTCCGAGCTGGATTTAATGCTTGATGTACTGCATGTCAAAAAATCCTCTATCGGTCAAAGTCTACGAAATAATGACTTTTTATGTGCAATTCGCCAACGTTCGAGTATTGCAGGTGGCACCTGTGATTTTGATCTCCCAGCCTATCATTATTGGCTACAGCACACCCCTTGTGACGCTCGCAAGCAACAAATCACAGCGTGGTTAGACCAATTCGCCAGTGCCCGTGCTGCAATTGATATGACTTTACGCTTGATAAGAGGCAGTACCGCTTTTTCTGAACAAACTGCTGTTAAAGGGTTTTATCAACACACGCTCGATAGTAGTCATCCCAATCAACTCATTCGGGTTAGAGTGGCAAAACAGGTTGGATATTACCCAGAAATTAGTGCTGGCAAACATCGTTTTACCGTGCGTTTTATGGCGTTTGATATCAATCAACGAGCGCAACAGGCCCCCGAAGATGTCGATTTTTCACTCAGTTGTTGTGCGATGTAAACAAAAATAAATGTGATGGCTAAAATAGTAACATGTCCACAATGCGGTAAGTTAGTCGAATGGGTTCCAGAACAACAATGGCGGCCTTTTTGTAGTGAGCGCTGCAAACTCATAGACTTAGGCGATTGGGCGGCTGAAAACCATCGCATTCCTGATAAATCACCACCTATAGATATCGACGACTATAATCCTTCCGATTATCACTAAGCGCTGGTCTTGTTAGCTTGATTAGACGCGGGCAGTTCAATTAACACGGCATTTTCGTCATAGATTCTCGCCAAAAACTGCGAGAATGACAGCGTTTTTTATCCTATATCGAGCTTAGTTTTTACGCATCACCTGCCGTTAATATACCTTGTTGATACGAAAAATCTAACATGCGATTAAGTGGTATTAATGCTTTTTGGCGGGTCTGTTCGTCAACTTCGACTATGTTCTTAGTATCACGTAGTGTTTCATACAGATTCACCAACGTGTTCATCGCCATCCATGGACAGTGCGCACAACTCTTACAGGTCGCACTTTTACCGCCTGTTGGTGCCGGTATTAAGCGTTTATCCGGCACGGCCTGACTCATTTTATAAAACAAGCCATAATCGGTCGCAATAATTAAGGTATCTGCTTTAGAGGCTTTACCGGCAGCAATAATCTGTTTGGTTGAACCGACAAAATCTGCTTTTGCAATCACTGATTCCGGTGATTCTGGATGAACCAGTACCTCCGCATCTGGATATTTTTTCATTAATTGTTCAAGCTCATATAGTTTGAACTCATCATGAACCACACAATGACCTTGCCATAAAATCATATTGGCACCGGTTTTGTTATTGATGTACTGGCCTAGATGACGATCTGGTCCCCAGATTATTTTTTTACCTTGAGCCATAAGATGTTGAATAATTTGGACGGCATTACTTGAGGTTACAATCCAATCTGCTCTGGCTTTAACTTCAACGCTGGTATTGGCATAGACAACCACTTCATGATCAGGGTACTGATCACAAAATTGACTAAACTCATTGATTGGACAGCCCAAATCTAACGAACATTCTGCTTCAAGTGTCGGCATGATCACGGTTTTTTCTGGGCTCAAAATCTTGGCTGTTTCACCCATAAATCGAACGCCACAAACAACTAATGTTTCAGCAGGATGTTTTGCCCCAAAATTTGCCATATCAAGTGAATCGGAGACATAGCCACCGGTTTGCTCAGCCAAGGCTTGCAATTCATCATCAACATAATAATGGGCGATTAATACGGCATTTTTTTGCTTTAAAAGGACTTTAATCTTATCAATATAATCTTGCTTTTGCTGTTCTGATAGCCAAGGGTTAGGCCTGACATTATCAATAATATGATCAATTCTTGATTGCAACTTTTGTGGAATTGTCTCGGCAAGACTCATTGAATAATACTCTTTGTTTAATATAAGGTTATGGCTTCACAATAAGGCATGTAATGCCTCGATAATTGGCACATTGGCTTGCGGTAACTGTTTTTGATTGAGTTCATTGATGGCACACCAACGAATTTGTTGGCCTTCTTGCCCTGTTGGTTCACCATCAAATGCCGTCACCTGCCACACATCTAACAACACTTTTCTATCACCATAATCATGATTAATGATTAATAATGGCTGTGCATCGGTAATGTTGATAGCAATTTCTTCTTTAATTTCTCGCACTAAAGCATCATAGACCAATTCATCATCTTCAACTTTACCACCAGGAAATTCCCATAAATTAGCTTGATGCTGATGTGCTTGGCGTAGCGCTAATAACACCTGCTGTTTATCATTAACTATGGTCGCAACAGCAACATGAATGGTTTGACTCATTTAATTAATAGATAAAGTGCGCCACAATAAGGACACTTTATTTCACCTTTACTGACAAGATCTAAATACACTTTAGGGTGCGCGTCCCAGATACCCATGTTAGGCATTGGACAACTTAAGGGCAGATCAGATTCGCGCACTTCATAACGTTGTTCAGTGCAAGCGTTTAGCGGTGTACTATCATCCATTTTCTGCCCTCTCATATTGAAGCGACCGGCGCTTATTCAGATGTATCTGAAATAGTTGGCGCTTTGCGTAAGCGAATATTAAGCTCTTTTAATTGTGCATCACTGACTGCACTTGGTGCATTGGTTAATGGACAACTCGCAGATTGTGTTTTAGGGAAGGCCATTACATCACGAATAGAGGCAGAACCTGTCATCAACATCGCTAAACGATCTAAACCAAAGGCTAGACCACCATGTGGAGGACAGCCATATTTCAACGCATCAAGTAAGAAACCAAATTTATCATCTGCTTCTTCCTGAGCGATACCTAATAATTTAAATACTTGGCTTTGGACATCGGCTTTATGGATACGGATTGAACCACCGCCCAATTCTGTACCGTTAAGTACCATGTCATAAGCACGAGACAAACATTTACCAGGATCCGTTTCCAATAAAGCAATGTCAGATTGACGAGGCGCTGTAAATGGATGGTGAAGCGCAGTCCAACGTTCCGCTTTTTCATCCCATTCAAACATTGGAAATGCAACAACCCATAACGGTTTCCAACCATGTTCAACCAGACCTAAATCATGACCAAGTTTGACTCGTAATGCACCAAGCGCTTCATTTACAATTGAGGCTTTATCCGCACCAAAGAAAATTAAGTCACCTGTTTGAGAGTGTGTACGCTTTAGAATTGCCTCTACAACTTCATCCGGTAAGAACTTAAGAATCGGTGACTGAAGCCCTTCACGACCTGCATCAATATCGTTGATCTTGATATATGCCAAACCTTTTGCACCATATATACCTACATATTTGGTGTAGTCATCAATTTCTTTACGACTTAGGTTTGAGCCATTGGGTACACGTAGTGCTGTTACACGAGATTTTTCATCATTGGCGGGATCTGAGAAAACTTTAAAATCAACTTCTTTCATTAAGTCGCTGACTTCTATCAACTCCAGCGGAATACGAAGATCCGGTTTATCGCTACCATAACGCGCCATTGCTTCAGCATAGGTCATTCTTGGAAATGGATTTGGTAACGATTGCTCTAAAACATTCGCAAATAATTTACGAATCATTTCTTCCATCATCGACATCAAATCTTCTTCTTCAACAAATGATGTTTCGATATCTAACTGGGTAAATTCAGGTTGGCGATCTGCACGTAAATCTTCATCTCGGAAACAACGTACAACTTGGTAATAACGATCCATACCTGACACCATCAACAACTGTTTAAACAATTGAGGTGATTGTGGCAAAGCAAAGAAACTGCCTGCATGAGTACGACTTGGCACCAAATAATCACGCGCACCTTCTGGTGTGGCTTTGGTTAATATTGGTGTTTCAATATCCAAAAAGCCATTATCATCAAGGAAGTTGCGTAATACTCGGGTGATTTGTGAACGGAAACGCAATTTTTGTAACATTTCCGGGCGACGCAAATCGATATAACGATGGCGTAATCGCACATCCTCACTTACTTCAGCTTGCTCAGACAAAGGAAATGGTGGCGTTTCCGAGCTATTTAAAATGTCTAAACGTTTAGCAATAATTTCGATTTTACCGCTGTTAAGATCAGGATTATCACTACCTTCAGGCCGTAAATTAACCACACCTTCAATTTGCAAAACATATTCACTACGAACACGCTCGGCAACAGCAAAGCTTTCTGCATCGTCAGGATTACAAACAACTTGAACCAAACCTTCGCGATCACGTAAATCAATGAAAATAACACCACCATGATCACGACGACGATGCATCCAACCCGCTACTGTTACTGTTTGACCTTCTAATGTTTCATTCACATCGCCGCAATAATGGCTACGCATAGCTTTTCCTAAATAATTCAGTTGTTTGTGTTATGCCATCAAAAGTGATTTTGTGGCGCTCTATTTATGTTGTTATTGTTCGGGGCTAACGCTACTGTTGAATACGTCTTTTTTCCACTCAGGCACGACAACACCCATGGAAATGATCATTTTAAGACCTTCTTCAACAGTCATATCTAACTCAATGGCTTCTTGTTCCGGTACCATCAACACAAATCCGGAGGTAGGATTGGGCGTAGTCGGAATAAAGACACTAATGACGCGGGCTCCCGTTTTATCTTGGACTTCGCCCAGCTTATCCGATGTCATAAACCCCAAGCTCCACACGCCTTTTCGTGGATATTCAATCAATAGCACTTTACGAAACGATTTACCATCCGTTGCCAGCACCGCTTCCATAATTTGCTTGATGCCCGCATACAGGTTCCGAACTAAGGGGATCCGTGCTAATAACGATTCCCAGCCAGCAACAATTCTTTTTCCCAGTAAATTTGCGACGATCATGCCTGTAGCTAATACTAATACCATAGCAAGCAACACACCCAACCCTGGAATATGGAAGCCTAATAATGTATCTGGCTGATATGCTTCAGGCAAAAGTAATACGGTCTGATCTAAAAATCCGACAATCGTTTTAACAACCAGGAAAGTAATTCCTAGCGGCATCCAGACCAGTAATCCTGCAATTAGATACTTACGCATAATGAGTTAACTTAATGACAACCGCAACCAGTTCCACAGACTGCGGCACTAGACTTTTTTGCAGAAGAGTCTGCTGATGTTTCAGCCAGATTACGTTTAGTTCCACTTTTGAAATCAGTTTCATACCAGCCATCGCCCTTTAAACGAAACCCGGCAGCAGACACTAGTTTCTTAAGACTGGCTTCATCACAAGCAGGACAATGAAGCAATGGTTCATCACTCATTTTTTGCAACGCTTCAAAAGTATGTTCACACAGATCACAACGATATTCATATAATGGCATTTGGTTTACCTCAAGACAAAACTTGTTACCCACATAAAATATGGCAAACTTTGGTAATTTCAAGCTATAACTGATGAATTATACCGAAAAATTAACGTCAAAGCGTTTCTGCTTTTAGTTAATGATGATAAGCCACGATATAAAGATGAATAATACGCTAAACTTCCACCATGAAAGAAAGTAAAGATTGGAAAGCCATACAAAGCCTGTTGCCCTATTTATGGGAGTTTAAAGGACGTGTTGCCCTGGCTTTTTCACTGCTTATTTTGGCTAAATTTGCTAACGTTGGCATTCCGCTAGCCCTTAAAAGTGCGGTCGATGCCTTAGATGGTCAGCATCAAGTTGTTTATCTTCCCATCGCGGTTCTAATTGCTTATGGTCTATTAAGATTAGCCAGCAGTCTGTTTAGTGAACTGCGAGATGCACTATTTGCAAAAGTAATCTATCGTTCGGTTCGAAAAATTGCCGGCACTATTTTTCAGCACCTGTTAGCGCTCTCACTACGATTCCACTTGCAACGTCAAACTGGCGGGATTTCCAGAGATATTGAACGCGGCACGCGCGGCATTAGTTTTTTAATGAACTTTATGATTTTTAATATCTTGCCGACAATCGTCGAAATTGTACTTGTTACCATTATTTTACTGACACGCTATGACAGCATTTTTGCCTTAATCACGACCGGCACAATCGTGCTTTATATTGCATATACATTAATAGTCACCGAATGGCGTATGCGCTTTCGACGTACGATGAACGAAATGGATACCAAAGCCAATAATCACGCCATTGATAGTCTGTTGAATTATGAAACCGTTAAATATTTCAATAATGAGAAGTATGAATTACATCGTTATGATCAGCGTTTAGAAGTTTGGGAAAAATCGGCAATCCAAAACCAAACTTCGCTCTCATTACTCAATGTTGGTCAAGGAACAATCATCGCAATCGGCATAACGCTTTTAATGTTATTAGCAGGGCAAGGTGTCGTTGACGGCCAATTAACGATTGGTGACTTGGTTCTAGTTAACGCCTTTTTATTACAGCTCTATTTACCGTTGGGATTTTTAGGTTTTGTCTATCGTGAGATCCGTCATTCACTAGCAGACATGGAGCGCATGTTCTCTTTATTAGAGCAACCTTTAGAAAAGATCGACGCGCCAAACTCACCACAACTAAATGTACGGCATGGCGACATTCATTTTAATCATGTCGATTTTCACTACGATGCCAATCGACAGATTTTGCATGATATCGACTTCAAAATAAGCGCAGGACAAAAACTGGCGATTGTTGGTGCAAGTGGCTCGGGCAAATCAACTTTGGTTCGCTTATTATTTCGGTTTTACAATCCTCAATCAGGCAACATTACAATTGATAACATCGATATCCAAACTGTCGATGAACATAGTTTAAGAAAGTCGATTGGCGTAGTACCTCAAGATACCGTCCTATTTAATAGCACGATTTATCAAAATATTTTGTACGGTAACCCGAAGGTTGATCGAGAACAAGTTATTTCTGCCGCCAAGCAAGCCCATATTCATGATTTCATAACAAAACTACCTGATGGTTACGATACGCTAGTCGGTGAACGTGGTTTGAAATTATCGGGTGGTGAAAAACAGCGCGTGGCAATCGCACGAACCTTATTAAAAAATCCGCCTATTTTAATTCTTGATGAAGCAACCTCAGCACTTGACAGTCACTCTGAACAAGCAATCAATGCAGAATTACAAGAACTTAGCCGCAATAAAACAACCCTTGTGATTGCACATCGTCTATCCACAATAACGGATGCTGACAAAATTCTGGTGTTAGATGAAGGTCGCATCATTGAACGAGGCACACATCACCAACTTCTAAAACAACAAGGTCGTTATGCAGCAATGTGGGCACTTCAACAAAATGAAGGTCGTTAGATAACTTAAACGTCCAACCATAAAGCAGAGCAATATATCGTACTGTTATTTGAAAATAGTCGCGCCCAAAATGGCAAACTTAAATGTAAAGAACAACGCGACCACTGTGTGATATGACTCACACTAAGCCCCTTAGTTTGAAACAAATGATGCCTCGAAAAATAGGCTCTAACCAAGCATCATGATCAACCTGCGCCAGAACGAATGTAATTTCCTTTTGGACTTTAATTAGCTAAAACAGTAGTATATGCCGGCAAACACAGACCCCTGTTGTTGAATTAAGTGTACGGAGATACACACATTTTCTGTTCAGGTTCAGTTCAGCTTAGATATGAGAGGCTATTACTGCGCTATGGCAAATAACTTAAAAACTAAGAGGCAATATTAATGAAATACGGTAAATCACTTATCAGTGCACTTTTAGGTGCTTCAGTTCTTCTATCAAGTGCTGTAATGGCTGAAAACCATGTAATCAATGCAGAAGTAACAGCGTTTAATCCTATGGTTATCAAAATCGCACCGGGCGATACTGTTTCCTGGGAAAATATGAATGGTCATATTACCAATACGATTTTTACCGACAATGGTGGAGAACACCAATATATTCCACAAGGTGCGGAAGGCTGGACTTCAGCAATGGGTGAAAACTTCCAAACTAAACCATTAACTGTTGAAGGTGTCTACCTTTACAAATGTGACCCGCATTGGGGTGCAGGAATGGGCGGTGTAATCATTGTTGGCACGCCAACAAACCTGGATGATATTCAAGCAACAAAACCTAAAGGCGCGTTAAAACGTCTTGTTAAAAAAGCTGAAAATGCACTCAAATAAACGCTAATCATTAAGCCACATCATAAAGCCCGCTATTCATGCGGGCTTTTTTGATCCAGCCGCTAATTTTATGTGGTAATATTTACGAGATTTTTTGCGGTTTAATTCGAGCCTAGATCAAGAATTAAGCTGATAAATATAAGTAAATTTTACTAATTTTTCGCGGGGAGTTCCCTTTCAATGAGTAACACAGTCGATACCGGTAAGCGGCGATTCCTAACCGCCGCAGCTAGTGTTGTTGGTGGTGCAGGTGTGGTAGCTGTTGCTATTCCATTTGTCTCATCAATGTTACCGAGTGCTAAAGCCCAAGCTGCTGGGGCACCGGTTGAAGTAGATATCAGTAAACTCGAACTTGGTCAGATGATCACCGTCGAGTGGCGCGGCAAACCAGTTTGGGTTTTAAATCGTTCTTCAGAGTCACTCAGTATTCTTCCTGAATTAACCGATACCTTAGCCGATCCTAATAGTGATGATGACCAACAACCCGACTACTGTAAAAATGAGTCGCGCTCGATTCGTGACAACATTTTAGTTTTAGTGGGTATTTGCACGCATTTAGGCTGTTCGCCAACCTACCGACCTGATCTTGCTCCTGCTGATTTAGGCTCCGACTGGAAGGGCGGTTTCTTTTGTCCTTGTCATGGCTCTAAATATGACCTATCTGGTCGCGTTTACAAAAATATGCCAGCGCCTAAAAACTTAGTAGTTCCACCTTATCATTTCCTTGGCGATAATCGCATCGTCATTGGCGAAGACGCACAAGGAGCAGCATAATGTTTACAAGTTTAATGGGCTGGGTTGATGCTCGCTTTCCCGCCACAAAAATGTGGAAAGAGCATCTTGCCGAATACTACGCACCCAAGAATTTTAATTTTTGGTATTTCTTTGGTTCTTTAGCCTTATTGGTTTTGGTTTTACAAATTGTTACTGGTATTTTTTTGACAATGAATTACAAACCAGATGCGGCACAAGCATTTGCTTCTGTTGAATACATCATGCGTGATGTGGAATGGGGCTGGCTAATTCGCTATATGCACTCTACTGGTGCATCTGCATTTTTCATTGTCGTTTATTTACATATGTTCCGTGGACTGATCTATGGTTCATACAAACAACCGCGTGAGTTAGTTTGGATCTTCGGTATGCTGATTTATTTGGCACTGATGGCTGAAGCGTTTATGGGTTATTTGTTGCCATGGGGCCAGATGTCTTATTGGGGTGCTCAAGTTATCATTTCATTATTCGGTGCAATTCCATTCATTGGTGAGCAATTGGCATTGTGGATCCGAGGTGATTTCGTAGTAGCTGATGCAACATTGAACCGATTTTTCGCATTCCATGTTATCGCTGTCCCATTAGTAATTCTTGGCTTAGTTGTTGCCCACATTATTGCGCTACATGAAGTAGGCTCAAACAACCCTGATGGCGTTGAAATCAAGAAGAATAAAGACAAAAACGGTATCCCTTTAGACGGCATCCCATTCCACCCATATTATTCTGTAAAAGATATTGTTGGCGTAATTGTGTTTTTATTCATCTTCTCATTGGTATTATTTTATATGCCTGAAATGGGCGGTTGGTTCTTGGAAGATGCTAACTTTATTCCTGCCGATCCACTTAAAACACCACTTCATATTGCACCTGTTTGGTATTTCACACCATTCTATGCAATTTTACGGGCCGTACCTAGTATTGCCGGTTCTGCCTTCCCTGGTGTGGTTGCGATGGGGCTTTCAATTGTATTTTTATTCTTACTCCCTTGGCTAGATAGAAGTCCAGTGAAATCAATTCGCTACCGCGGTGTTTACTTTAAAACTGCACTTGCTCTATTTGTTATCAGCTTTATAGGTTTAGGCTTCTTAGGTACGCAACCTGTCACGCCACTTTATACCTTGTTGGCTCGGATTTTTTCAGTGATTTATTTCGCCTTCTTTATCCTTATGCCAATTTATACAAAACTTGATACGGACAAACCTGTACCAGAAAGGGTGACATTCAAATGAGAACTTTAATTTATGCCTTGTTTATCGGCTTAATGTCAGTAGCATCAGCTCAGGTCATGGCTGCTGCTGACGGAATTCATCTCGATAAAGTTGAAATCGACCTATCTGATAAAGCATCATTACAGCGTGGTGCAAAAACATTCATGAACTATTGCCTAAGCTGTCATCAAGCGTCTTACATGCGTTATAACCGTATGGGAAAAGACCTTGGTATGACAGATCAACAAGTTAAAGATAACTTGATGTTAGCCTCTGACAAAATTGGTGACACAATGACTATTGCCATGCGTGCTCAAGATGCGCAGAAATGGTTCGGTGTTGTTCCGCCAGATTTATCGGTTATCGCACGTGCCAAAGGAACAGATTATCTGTATACCTATTTACGTACGTTTTATCTTGACCCAACCAAACCTATGGGCACAAATAATCTAGCATTCAAGGATGTTGGTATGCCTCACGTTCTTTGGGAACAGCAAGGTTACAAACAACGCAATGAACATGGTCAGTTGGAAACGGCTTCTAAAGGCAGTTTATCAACGAGTGACTATAATAATGTTGTTGCTGATTTGGTAAATTTCCTAGCTTATATAGCTGAACCTACAAAAATAGAACGTGTCGCCTTAGGCAAATGGGTTTTGCTTTATTTGATTATTTTCTTCCTAATTGCTTATCCGATGAAAAAAGCATTCTGGAGAGATATCCATTAATTTGGATGCAATCGACAATAAACACTTAAAAGAAAGGGAGTTTGCTCCCTTTCTTTAGTTTAAAAACATCAAAATTGTTCCATTAATTACACTAAACTCAGACACCCACAGGAATCATAAAATATGGCTAACAGCAACCGACGTGCCATCATGACTCTTTACTCTGACCCTTCGTGCCCTCTATGCCATCGAACTCGTATCGCGCTACACGAAAAAAATATCACGGCTAATATCGAAGATCTGATTGATGATCACTGGCCTGAAGATGTCGCGGCGGCAAATCCATATGGAAACAGCCCGACATTGGTTGATAAAAACTTAGTACTATTTAACGCCAACATCATTATCGATTATTTCGATGAACGCTTTGTTCAGCCCCCGTTAATGCCGGTAGATCCTGCCAAACGAGCTCAAGTAAGACAGATGCTCTATCGCATAGATAAAGACTGGTACTCGCTCTGGAATGCACTTATGGGGCTAGAAAAAGGTAAAATGGCACAGGCGCGTAAATCGATCCAAGAAGATCTAACGGTGCTAGCACCACTGTTTGCACAATCAGCTTTTTTTATGAATGAAGATTTCTCAATATTGGATTGTGCACTGGCACCATTGCTGTGGCGACTACCCATGCTTAATATTAAACTACCCGCTAAAGCCAGTGCTGTAGAGATCTACGCCAAGCGAATTTTTAACAGGGCTAGTTTTCAAGCCAGTTTAAGTGATATTGAACGCGACATGCGTTAGTTTATGAGAGTAGGTAAGCCATGACACCACAAAAACCTTATCTGATTAGAGCTATTTATCAGTGGCTTCAAGACAATCAAATTACACCTTATCTCTTAGTCAATTCAAAAGTGGAAGGCACTCAGGTTCCTAGAGAATATATTAATGATGGTAAGATTGTTTTAAATATTGCCAGCGATGCCGTTCGAAACTTTCATGCTGACAATGAATGGATAAGTTTTTCTGCTCGCTTTTCAGGAAAGCCAATGGAATTATTTATTCCTATAACTGCTGTACTTGCCATTTATGGTAAAGAAAATAATGAAGGCATGTTTTTTACTGAAGACGATCAACCCGCCCCACCATTACCACCTAAACAATTCGGTAGCACTAAACGTAATTCTGTCGGCCTGAAAGTCGTAAAATAGAGCAATCAGTAACTTAATAATAAAAAAAACGGGCAATGAAGCGCCCGTTTTTTTGATACACCTGCCTATATCGGCTATTAGAGTGGATCATAACCTGTAAACGTGACAACTTCCTCAGTTAAAAACTGATCGCCTTCTTGCCAGGTTTTACCATCCGGTACAATGGTACGTACTTGATAGACTTCACCAGGAATATCCTCTGACAAAGTGAATATATAATATTTTCCAGCATATAAACTATATCGTTCATTTTTAGGGTCATTAATATAAGGCTGGATGACATATTGCACAGCTTTAACTTTCTTACCTTGATAATCAATTTCTACTTCTTTCTTATCTGCACCAGCAGCAAATGCCCAGCGAATCTTACGTTGAAAATATGCCCAATCACCACCTGTTAAACGTTGCATTTCATGGATATCAAATTGTAGAAACAATACAAACACTCCATTGCCTTGCTGGTCATTTCTATCTTCATACGGACGTTTAAATTCATCAGTAAAAAACTCGAAATGGGTGTCGCGTCGACCTGTATTACGGATATTAGTAACAACCATATCGATAGTATCTTCACGCTGCCCATCGACAAAACTTTGTTTCTTATAACTGTAATGTAATGTGCCTGGTTCTAAGATATTTTTAAGATGGGCTTTATCAAATAACTCATTATTTACTTCAGAAAAACCTGTTACTGCATTAGCACTCATGGACATAAACATCATAAAAAATGCTGATATCAGCGAAAACCTCATTTTTAACACAAGTAATACCTCTATATAGTTTAATGTTATGCTTACTTTTTCTAAACAACTATGTATTTACGACAATGAAAGTAAGTCTTTTTCTTAAAATTTTCTTTAGCACAATTATAATTTTCATTATTACCGGTTGCGAGAGCAGTAATAGTAACAGAATCTATCAACAGATTAGTCAGTATAGTTTCGAAGATACCTTAATAAACCTCGACATCGCCATATCAGAGCATAATTACCGCATTATTCATCGTAGCGATATCGGTCAAGCTGTTCGAGATCGAGGCCAACAAGCCTTTCCTTTATCAACTATTACCAACTTCTGTAACATCGAATATGCCAAGGAAATGATGGAAATAAATCCTAATCTGATTAATGAAATGCCCTGCACCATAGCCATTCGTCAACAAGATGACTCTGTCATTGTCAGTACTAAGCTTATGGCTACAAATACCAGTAATCAAGCTCAGAATGACTTTGCGGTTAAGATAAACACTAATCTTAAAGCTATCATCGAGGCTACGATAGAGTAGCCTAGATAATGTTAATTAATTACTTATTCTAAACGCTCCGGTTTACCTTCACCCAAAGCTCCATCTGCACGTGCTTTCAAATAGGCATATAGCTCGCTAATATGTGATCTGATATAAGGATCATCTGACCAAGTGGGCATTTTGAATTTCGCTGCTTGAGCCTCACCAAGCTGTGATAAGAACTCCATACGTCGGTTAGGATCGTCCAAATTTACTTTAGCAAAATAACGTTTTAATAATTGCTTTCTAAACTTAAATTCACTCATATCAGCAACGCGCTCAACAAGATTAGGCGCTATATCACCGGTTGCGTCTTGACCATGACAAACAAAACACGTTGTATTAAACACACGCCAACCGACGTAGGTTTTATCATCGACTTTGCCATCAACAATGTTATAGACTTGTTTTTTGTTCTTAATTGACGGTTTCACATTTGCCAATGAAGGGAAGTGGTAATCTGCTAATACTGCCTGGATATCGTCTTTACGTTTCTCAAGAACTTTATTGAGCAAGTCTCTCCATTCCTCATCCTGATGACGAACACCTAATCCAAAACTAAATACAAAGTCCTCGCCTAATTCATTTAAAGGCACGACTTTCATCGCAACAGATGATTTATTAGCAAAATAACCTGCGATTGGTCCCCATGCAAAAGCAACATCAATGCGACCAGAGGCTAGCTCTTCTTCAACTAAGCGTCCAGGAATGACCTTAGCATCCCCTGCCATCATTTGATAATATTCAATTTGATCGCTTAGACCATCCGCAAGCAATTTTTCGGTGGCGATTGCTCGATCAAATAGACCTATTTTTAGCTTTTTACCTTCTTTACTGATTTTGGCAATATCACTTATCTCATTAAGCTCATAGCCTTCGCCAGTACGATATACCATTGTTTCAATCGAGCTGAAATAGGGTTTTGTTGGTGAATAGATGCCTCTTTCAGCAGGTATACTCATCGCAACATCACATAAATATTGTCCAGTTTCAGGATCTGTTTTTTTAATCGTATTACGTGCAAAACCTATACGCTGAGGAAACCAATAATACTCAACAGGAATGCCTAATTCATCAGCGATTATGGCAGCAATTTTGTTATCGAAACCTTCAAACTTATCATTTGAATAAGGCAAATTATAAGCGTCAGCGCACACTCTCACTGCCGTTTGGCCAGGTAATGGCTTAAATTCTCCTGCCTGAACAAAACTACTATTAAGTAGCATGCCTATTATCATCATTGATAATTTAGCTAATCGTATCATTGCTTATTTTTCCTTATCTCAAAATACAGTAGGTGTAAGAGTCTATCAGAATTTGATAGTTCCGAACTTTATGATAAAAAAATGATAAAAAAAAGCCCGACACGAATGCCGGGCTTTCTTAGTTTGGTTTTTATTTATTAAAT
>JACUUH010000105.1 GCA_014859375.1 Gammaproteobacteria bacterium | reverse complement strand
GATTAATTTGCCCACCTGCAGCCCATTTCCCTTCGTTATCAAATGGATAGTGTAGATGTTTTTGAATCCAGGTATCCATAAGTGTATTACCTGGTCCAGTATCAAATCCTTTAGGTGAATTATGTGAGTCTGCAGGTAATATACTGATATTACTGATACCACCAATATTTAAAATCACACGATTTTCACTAACTGAACGAAACATTGCCGCATGGAAGGCTGGAGCAAGTGGGGCACCTTGTCCCCCATTGATGATATCTCTCTGACGAAAATCACAAACCGTTGTGATACCTGTCTTCTCAGCAATAACATTGCCATTACCGATTTGCATGCTAAAAGGGTAGTCTGAGTCAGGAGAGTGGAATATTGTTTGACCATGACAGCCGATACCATCAACTTTATTAGCTGACATGCCTGAAGATTTCAACAGAGCCATGATAGCATCTGCATATGCATGGCCAAGTTGGATATCTAATTCACCCAAATTGAAGAGCTGACATTGCTGAGAACGAACCAGGTTTTTCAGCGAATTCTGCAGTTCAACAGCAAATTCTGCCGAGTGATGAGCAATTAATTTAGGTTGATCTGTAGGTGATGTTTCAATTAATGCAACATCAATTGCGTCAAGGCTAGTACCCGACATTACACCGATGTAAAAACCCATTTCAGTATTAATTAATCTTGACGTAATGCCAGTGTTGGAACTTGTAAGTTATCTAAACTGGCAAGTAAAGGCTGTGCAAGCGTTTTGAATTGCGCCAGGTATTGAGCTGGAATAGGTTCAGCCTTAGGTAACGTTACCGTTAATGGATTTTTATGCACGCCATCTACACGAAATTCATAATGCAAATGTGGACCTGTCGCCAGACCGCTCATGCCGATATAGCCGATAACTTCGCCTTGTCGTACACGTTGGCCGACACGAATACCTTTTTTGTAGCTGGACATATGTGCAAACAGCGTGGTGTAACGACCACCATGAGATAAGACAATCGTACGACCATAGCCACCTTTAGTGCCAACAAAATCGACTTTACCATCTCCTGTTGCCAGTATAGGTGTTCCAGTGGAGGCAGCGTAGTCAACACCACGATGAGGACGATA
>JACUUH010000104.1 GCA_014859375.1 Gammaproteobacteria bacterium | reverse complement strand
CTAGTCTTTGGTTTAGGTATTTACGGTTCAGCGGGTATGGGGGTCGATTACCGTGATACGGATGCTTTATTCAATGGCTACAGCAACTTACAGATCATGAAGTTTGCCCCAACTTTGGCTTATAACGAAAGCAACTGGGGTGTCGGTTTTGCACCTGTGATTCAATATGGCTCGTTAGACATTAACTACACAGATCCTGCAGGTGATATCAGTGGTAACGGCATGTCGACCGATTTAGGTTATGGCTTTAATTTAGGTGGTTATTTTGATGTCACACCTGAATTAACTATTGGTTTAGCTTACCAATCTGCTATTAACATGAAATACAGAGATCAAATTTCTAGAGCTGGTGACAATTTAGGTTTAGTGGGTGTATTTGGTGATGAACTAGAGCAGCCTGCTGAACTTAAAATTGGTGCCGCTTATACCATGGGTAACATGATGTATACAGCCGACTTTAAGCAAATTGCTTGGGGCCAAGCTAAAGGCTACAAAGACTTTAACTGGGAAGACCAAAACGTATTTGCTTTAGGTGCTAAATTCTCTGGTAATGGATATTGGGCAGGTGTAGGTGTTAACCATGCAGCGGATCCAATCAAAAAAGTTGACGATGGTACTTATCCTGGACAAGCAACTGACTTATTCAACAACCATTTCTTCCCAGGTATTGTTGAAACGCACATCACCTTTGGTGGCGGTTATGAACTAACTAACCGTATGACTTTGGAAGGCGCAGTAGTTTATGCACCAGAAGTTAACAAATCAGTTGATACAGGTACTGTAAGTGCAGCTCTTTCTGGACAACCAATCCCACCGAATGGCACTTCTCACGAAGTTACTCACTCGCAAATCGGTTACACCGTTTCATTGCGCATGAACTTCTAAAAAACCGCGTAACAAAAGCGTGCTTCGGCACGCGGTGTTTTCCTCCTAATAGAGCTTTAGCCAGACAGTTGTCTGGCTTTTTTGGTTTTGGCTTTCGCCCATCTTACCACCCTACTCCAAGCTTAAAATTTCCAGTGAAAATTTGTGACGACACCTTTTCTATTGGTGCAAACTTGTGCATACTACACCCAAAATCCACCCTCACTTTTCTATAGGGACG
>JACUUH010000065.1 GCA_014859375.1 Gammaproteobacteria bacterium | reverse complement strand
TGTTGATTATCGCATTTTAAAAAGCTAACGTTATTATCCCAGTCCCCCAGAACTATACGCTGAGCTGGTTTGCCATTTAGTGTTAGTTGGTGAAAAGCGGGTCTGTGGGTGTGACCATGAATCAATTGAGTGACATTAAATTTTGACATGACAGCACTCACTTCATCTTGATTAACATCCATGATCATGGCTGATTTGAACTGTTTTTGCTCTCGACTTTTCTGTTTGATCTTATCTGAAATACCTTGCCGATAGTTTGCCGACAGATGCAAAAAACACCACTGTAATAGTTTGGAACGTGTCCAGCGTCGATAGCGTTGATAAGATACATCATCACTACATAAGCTATCACCATGCATGACTAATGTTTTAGTGCCATATAAATCGATGATATATGGGTCATTGATCAGCTTACAACCGGCTCGAAGCGCAAATTGTGTGCCCAACATAAAGTCACGATTACCCACCATTAAATAAATAGTGATACCGTTTTGTTTGAGTTGCTGTAGTTGTCTTATGATCGGTTCAAACTCTGGTGGAACTATATCGTCACCTAACCACGTATTGAATAAATCACCCAGAATATAGAGCGTTTTAACGTCTTTGGTTTCTTGTGCGAGAAAATTGATAGTGAGATTAATTAAATTTTGGTTATCTGGACTTAAATGTAAGTCTGAAATAAATAATGTAGACATAAAACAATAGTACTTGGACACGCCCATCAATAGGGCGTGTCAGTAACCAAGGTGTTATTCGACAACTGAGGCGCTGATGATAATAACATTTTCTGTTGGTACGTCTTGGTGTGGACCTTTGCTAGCGGTTGCCACAGCACGAATTGCGTTTACAACATCCATACCTTCAATCACATTACCGAAAACGGCATAACCCCACGCTGGGCCGTTCTCACCACGGAAATCGAGAAAGTTATTATCAACGGTATTGATGAAAAACTGTGCAGTAGCGGAATGTGGGTCACCAGTACGCGCCATTGCAACCGAGCCAGTCACATTACTCAGGCCGTTATTTGCTTCATTTTTAATCGGTGCTTTAGGTTTCTTTTGGACGAAATCTTCGGTGAAACCGCCACCTTGAATCATAAAATCTTTAATAACACGGTGAAAGATCGTACCGCTATAGAAGCCATCTTCAACATAGCTTAAAAAGTTAGCAACCGTGTTTGGTGCTTTGTCAGAATTCAGTTCAATCACGATATTTCCGTGATTTGTTTCGAGTTTAACCTGTGGCAAGACAGTGTCTCCTTGTGCATAAACAGTGAAAGAAAGTGCTGCTAAAACGAATGGTGCCAAATAGCGGAATAGGGTTTTCATAACGTTTTGGTTCCAATGATTAACAATTAAACGCTACATGATAGTGCAATTAAGGCGTTAAGTGGAGAGTTGAAGCTACTTTTAACTGCTAACATCACGTAAAATACGCGCTATTAGTACAAACCGTGATGTGTACAAGTACACTGCTATTGATTTCATCCTAATTTGAAGTCCTTTTCTAATTACTTTATGTCCAAAGATTGAATATCACATGTTGCAAATTCATAACAGCCTGACTAAAAACAAAGAAGTTTTCACTCCAATCGAGCCTGGCAAGGTCAAATTGTATGTCTGTGGCATGACAGTGTATGACCTGTGTCATGTTGGCCATGCTCGGGTGATGGTGGTGTTTGATGTGGTTACACGTTACTTGCGAGCCAGTGGATACGACGTAACCTACATTCGAAATATTACCGATATTGACGATAAAATCATTGCACGAGCCAATGAAAATGGTGAACAAATCCACGATTTGACCGAACGCTTTATTGCCGAGATGCATCATGATGCTGATGCATTAGGCGTTATTCGACCTGACCTGGAACCGAAAGCAACAGAATCAATCGCAGATATTATTGCCATGATCGAAACACTGATAGAAAAGAACTTTGCCTATGCTGCGGATAATGGTGATGTTTATTATGACGTCAGCGAATTTCCAAGTTATGGCAAATTATCAGGTCGTCATCTTGATGAATTACGCGCAGGGGAACGTGTTGCCGTTAATGAAGCTAAGCATGATCCTTTAGACTTTGTTTTATGGAAAGCTGCTAAACCTGAAGAACCAGCTTGGGACTCACCATGGGGTCGAGGCCGTCCCGGCTGGCATATTGAATGTTCGGCTATGTCTGCACGTTGCTTGGGTCAACATTTTGATATTCATGGTGGCGGTCAAGATTTACAGTTCCCACATCATGAAAATGAAATCGCTCAATCTGAAGGTGCTCATGGCTGTCAATCAGTCAACTATTGGATGCACAATGGTTTTGTACGAATTGATGATGAAAAAATGTCCAAATCATTGGGTAATTTTTTCACCGTGCGTGATGTACTGAAAAAATATTCAGCGGAAGTAGTGCGCTATTTTATTTTAACCAGCCATTATCGTAGTCCACTTAATTATTCAGACGAACAGCTAGAACAAGCGAAATCAGCATTGACACGTTATTACACAACATTACGTGATATTAATGTCCAAGCAAATATTGAGTGGCAACAAGACCAAGAATTCGGTGTCCGTTTTAGAGAAGCGATGGATGATGATTTTAATACAGCATTAGCATTATCTGTTATGGCTGATTTGCGGCAGGCGATTAATAAAGCGCAGTCAACACATCCCGAGCGTGCAAACTATCTTGCTGGTTTACTGGTGTCGTTTGGTGATGTGTTAGGTTTATTTCAACAAAACCCAAATGACTTTTTGTTAACTGGCAGCGATGATCTTGATGTTGCTCTAATCGAACAATTAATTGAACAGCGTAACCATGCTCGTGTTAATAAAGATTGGGCAAAAGCGGACGAAGTCCGCGATCAACTTAACGCGATGAATATTATTTTAGAAGATAATGCTGGTCAAACTAGCTGGCGCCGAGTTTAGGTCGAGCTTTATGACCATCCATGGTCATAAAGTCCAACCCACGATAAGGAACCCCGTAGGTCGGGTTTCAACCCGACAAACTTATCCTAAATGTAGCTTCTCAGCCGCATAAAATGTATTTTCAAGCAATGTCGCCACCGTCATTGGCCCAACACCACCGGGAACAGGTGTAATCCAGGCAGCTTTTTCTTTAGCGACATCAAAGTCAACATCACCAGTTAACTTGCCATTTTCAAGACGGTTAATGCCCACATCGATAATGATGGCGCCTTGTTTGATCCAGTCACCGGGAATGAAGTTAGGCTTACCAACAGCAACAATTAAAATATCAGCACGACGAACGTGAGATTCAAGATCCTTAGTCCAGCGGTGGCAGACTGTCGTTGTACAACCCGCAAGTAGTAATTCCAATGCCATTGGTCGCCCAACAATATTAGATGCACCGACAACAACGGCCTCTTGCCCATGCAAATCAACACCGGTCGATGTTAATAACGTCATGACACCCTTAGGCGTACATGGTCGTAACTGTGGGTTACGTTGTGCTAAACGTCCGATATTATAAGGATGAAAACCATCGACATCTTTATCTGGTGCGATTGCTTCAATGACATTTTCAGTGTTGATATGTTGCGGTAACGGAAGTTGAACCAGAATGCCATCAATTTCATCGTTATGATTGAGTTTATCGATCAGTGCCAATAGTGCTTGTTCAGAAGTTGACTCTGGTAAATCAAATGATTCAGATTTAAAGCCAACTTGTTCGCAACTGCGACGTTTACTGCCAACATAGACTTGAGATGCAGGATCACTCCCAATCAGAATAACTGCGAGGCCAGGCGTTCTTAATCCTTGAGTTAAGCGCTGTGCATTTGCTTGTTTTAATGTGTGTTTAAGCTCTGTGGCAATCGCGTTACCATCGATAATTTTGGCGCTCATCATCTTATTCCAGACTGCAAAAAAGCGTTATATTCTCATGTTAAGACTATTTCAGCAAAAAATATAAAACAGTGATTGACTGCTGAAAATCATCAGCGTATTATTCTGCCTTTCTTTAGGGATGTCTGTCCTAAAAGATGTCGGGGCATAGCGCAGTCTGGTAGCGCATCTGGTTTGGGACCAGAGGGTCGGGAGTTCGAATCTCTCTGCCCCGACCAATTCTAAATACTCTATAATTTAGCCTGACTTCAACACAATGCGCCCGTAGCTCATCTGGATAGAGCATCAGCCTTCTAAGCTGAGGGTAACAGGTTCGAGTCCTGTCGGGCGTACCATTTCAAACTAAAAAAAACATGAAACAGTAGATTGATTTAAATCTAAATCTTGTACTTCCACCCTCGTTTTTATATCTAATCACTCGATAAAACTCTGACCTGTCTCCAAAAAAAGCTATAATCCATACTTTTTTAAATGGATTTTAAACCTTATGTTGAAAGCACTACTTGAAAAACTGTTGTCGAGTTCCAGGAGTGTCAAAAGGACAGTTACAGCTAGTGTAGATTTTATTACAGTAACGTTCTCTCTTTGGCTTGCTTTTTGTTTGCGATTTGGTGAATTTTATTATCCTCCGCAGGAGCAATGGTGGATTTTTCTAGCGGGTCCAGTAATAGCCATTCCTATTTTCATCAAATTTGGATTGTATCGAGCAATAATCCGTTATTTGGGCATGCGTGTAATCTGGACAGTGGTTAAAGCAACCATGCTATATTCCATTTTGTTCGCTTTGCTTGTTTTGATATCGAACGTTCAAGGTGTGCCTCGAACAGTTTATGGTATTCAAGCGGTGATAATTCTGTTGTTAGCCGGCGGCACGCGCCTCGCAGCAAGATGGTGGATAACCCACATCCAAAATAACTATGGTTCACTCGATAAACAGCGTCAATGTGTACCGCCTGTCATTATTTATGGCGCTGGTTCTTCAGGCATGCAATTGGCATCGGCATTGAAAATGTCTCGGCAACTTCGCCCTGTTGCGTTTATAGATGATGATCCGGCATTGGAAAATAACCAAATCAATGGGCTTAATATCTATCCTTTTACCAAGTTAAGCTATTTAATTGACAGATATAAAGCCGTTGATGTGTTATTAGCACTACCTTCGGTTTCACGTAGTAGACGTAGTGACATTATCAGACTTTTAGAAGCCTACCCTGTACACGTGCGAACATTGCCTGGGCTTATGGATTTGGCTGAAGGAAAAGTAAAGGTTTCTGATATACAAGAAGTGGATATTGGTGATTTGTTGGGTAGAGAACCAGTTGAGCCGATAGCTGAATTATTACATGCCAACATCACAAATAAATCAGTCATGGTGACAGGAGCAGGAGGCTCGATTGGTTCAGAGCTGTGTCGGCAAATTGTCAAACTTGAACCAACAACACTTATTTTGTACGAGCTTAACGAATTTAGTTTGTACGCCATTGAAAAGGAGCTACAACAACACCAAGCGTCGTTAACGATTGTCGCTGTGCTAGGTTCTGTGCAAAATCAGCAACGATTAGAAAGAGTGTGTCAGCAATTCAATGTAAATACGATTTACCATGCTGCAGCCTACAAGCATGTTCCTTTGGTCGAAAAAAACACTACAGAAGCGATACAAAATAATATTTTTGGCACATTAAATTGTGCCAAAGCAGCGATTAATTCACATGTTGAAACCTTCGTTTTAATTTCTACTGATAAAGCGGTTAGGCCAACCAATACGATGGGAGCAAGCAAGCGATTTGCCGAGTTAGTGTTGCAAGCACTTGCGCAAGATAATGAACACAATCCATCCACACGCTTTACCATGGTACGTTTTGGTAATGTACTAGGGTCATCTGGTTCAGTTGTTCCCTTGTTTAGAGAGCAAATTGCCAATGGCGGCCCAATTACCGTGACCGATAAACGCATTATTCGTTATTTTATGACCATTCCAGAAGCAGCCGAGCTAGTCATTCAGGCAGGAGCGATGGGACAAGGCGGCGATGTGTTTGTATTGGATATGGGCGAACCTGTCAAGATCGTTGATCTTGCTAAAAGGATGATTCATTTGAGTGGCTTTGTTCAAAAAAATCAACAGCATCCTGAAGGTGATATTGAAATTATTTACACAGGTCTACGTTCAGGTGAAAAACTGTATGAAGAGCTATTGATTGGTGACAAAGTATCAGATACCCAACACCCCAAAATAATGCGGGCGCAAGAGCATAGTATTGTTTGGGCAGAGTTGATTCCGATTTTGCAGAAATTACAACAAGCTAACGATGAAAATGAGTGTCAAAAAGTCCGAGATATTTTGATGGCACACGTTTCAGGGTTTAAACCGCAATGTG
>JACUUH010000064.1 GCA_014859375.1 Gammaproteobacteria bacterium | reverse complement strand
GATCCCCGCATTCGCGAGGATGACAAAAGATGATTTTCTGCAAATTGAAGTGCCATGGGTATATATTGCAGACTTCTAATTTAGGCCAAAATCGGAAACACTTTTTATGGATACACTAACCCAAGCATTACTTGGTGGCGCAGTTGGATTTGTTGTTGCCGGCAAAACATCACCACGAAAAGCGGTACTGTGGGGAGCGGCAATTGCAATCTTGCCCGATTTGGATGTATTTATTCCTTATGATAATGATCTCGCAGCAACCACCAATCATCGTAGTTGGTCACATTCATGGCTTATTCAATCTCTATTAGCGCCTTTGTTGGCTTGGTTATTATATCGCTTTGATAAAACAGTTCAGTTCAAGCAATGGTGGTTATTAGTCTGGTTTGCCCTGATTACCCATAGTGGTTTAGATGCCCTGACTGTGTATGGCACTCAACTGTTTTGGCCATTTATGCCCTCGCCTTATTCTGGTGGCAGTGTCTTTATTATCGATCTGTTCTATACCTTGCCTTTGCTGCTTGGGTTTATCGCTATTGTGTTAAGACCAAACACACTTACTAGTCAACTCACCATAAAAACGGGGTTGACTTTAAGCTGTATTTATTTAGCGTGGGGATTACTTGCTCAAAACTGGGTTGCCGATAACGCTAAACGTGATCTTGCAGCCCAACATATTAAAACTGAAAAAATCCTAGTAACCGCTACACCGTTTAATACTTTGTTATGGCGAATTTTAGTTGTAGATGATGATGTCTATTATGAAGGCTTTCGATCTGTGTTCGATGGCTCTGGTCCGATCACTTTTACCCAATACAAACGTAATAGCCCTGAGCTGATTAACGCACTGCAAGATAGCGATACATTGCAGCGCTTATCATGGTTTAGCAATGGCTTTTATTCTGTTAGCCAGTTAGACAATTCAATCATCGCAACCGATTTACGAATGGGCTTGGAACCGATATATTTCTTTCGCTATCACATCGCGCAATCTGAACATCATCAGATAAATGCCATCGCTCCTATGCGTATTCGTAGCGAACAGCATGCTAAACAAGGCATAACTTGGACCTGGCAACGTATTTGGGATCCCACAGCTCAGTTTGAACCTTTGCAATGACATAAACTGATAATCGTCAGTTTTGGCAGACTAATTAACATGATTTTTTCTCCGGTTTTTTGTTGCTTGCGTTTCTGTTGTAATAGTTACACTACAAACTTATATGGCAGATTAAATAACCGTGACAACACATCATTCTGATCACGCTTTATCCAACTTGAGGTTCGACAATAATTTTGTTCGATCATTACCTGCTGATCCTGTCACTGATAATCATCGACGTCAGGTACATGCAGCGTGTTATTCGTTTGTGAACCCTACCCCTGTTAGCGCACCTCGATTAGTTGCTTATTCAAAAGAAGTTGCTGATTATTTAAATATCAGCCAACAAGACTGCGGATCAGACTTATTTACTCAGGTTTTTGCTGGCAATGTCCAACTGGAAGGCATGCAACCCTATGCACAATGTTATGGCGGCCATCAGTTTGGACAGTGGGCTGGTCAGTTAGGCGACGGCCGCGCCATCAATTTAGGTGAAATTGTTAATCATCAAGGTCAACATTTCACCTTACAGTTAAAAGGCTCTGGTGAAACGCCCTATTCTCGCAGTGCCGATGGGTTAGCCGTATTACGTTCATCTGTCCGAGAATTTTTATGCAGTGAAGCGATGTTCCATTTAGGCGTGGCAACAACACGGGCATTAAGTCTTGTCACCACTGGTGAAAAAGTCTGGCGTGATATGTTTTATGATGGTCGGCCGCAACAAGAACCTGGTGCCATAGTCTGTCGTGTTGCACCTTCGTTTCTACGTTTTGGCAGTTATGAACTTTTTTGTGCTCGTGGCGATATTGATAACTTAAGAAAACTGGTTGATTTCACCATTACAACTGAATTTCCCCATCTTGGCGAACCCAGCGTTGACGTTTATTTGCAATGGTTTAAGGAAGTCTGTGATCGTACTGCCGATATGATTGTTGACTGGATGCGGGTCGGTTTTGTTCATGGCGTGATGAATACTGACAATATGTCTATTTTGGGTTTAACGATTGATTATGGCCCTTATGGTTGGCTCGAAAGCTATGATCCTGATTGGACACCCAACACCACTGACGCAACAGGCCGTCGTTATCGTTTCGGTCATCAACCGCAAATTGCCCAGTGGAATTTATTTCAATTAGCTAATGCTATTTACCCGTTAATTGAACAAGCACAGCCATTAGAAGCAATCTTGAATGACTATGCCGCCAGTTATCAGCAAAAATGGCAGGCCATGCGTGCTAAAAAGCTTGGCTTAAAGCAATACAATGATGACGATCATGATCTTAATCGAGACTTACAATCGGTATTACTGCTAGCCGAAACAGATATGACCATTTTCTATCGTAAGTTGGCTGATATTTCCTGTGAAAAGAGTGAGCAAACTGATCAACAATTACTCGATACGCTACACGATGCTTATTATGCGCCCGATGCCTTAACTAAAGATGATAAACAACAGATTTGTGCATGGTTACGTCGCTATCAACAACGTGTTCAACAAGATAAAACCTCAGATCACGATCGAAAACAACAGATGAATTCAGTTAATCCCAAATATGTATTACGAAATTATTTGGCTCAATTGGCTATAGATAAAGCCGAACAAAATGACTTTACTATGGTCAATCAATTACTTGAGTTGCTTCGTTATCCTTATGATGAACAACCGGAGATGGAAGAATATGCCGCTAAACGTCCAGATTGGGCTAGAAACCGCCCCGGATGTTCAATGTTATCGTGTAGCTCATAAGTTCAAATCACAACTGAGGCAATAGTTATGAAACAGGTATACCCGTGGTTATTGAAGATGCAGATAGTGCCCAAAATTTCCGTTCGCGCTAAGCTCAGAGCTCGTCGAAGAGTCGAAGGCTTAGCTTACTTAGGTTCATGGTTCGATAAGCTCACCACCAACGGTAAAAGTTTGGTGTTTAATTCTATCTATTGTTGGGGTTCATTCTTCACCCCAACCTACTTTCAATCTGCAGAAAATCATGTTTGGTCATCCTCGCGAATGCGGAGTGGTTCCATGGGCAGTGCAACGAGTCACTATCGTTGGATCCCCGCTTTTGCGAGGATGACGGGATCTAGTAATGTAACAGCACATCCAATCACCATGGGGATAGTTATTATCCTAATGCTATTTTTCACTACACTTGCTCATAGTGACGACGTTGACATTGACACGCTTGCATCCGGCTTAGGTGTACCTTGGGGTATGGCGGTATTACCGGATGGTAATCTTCTGATCAGCCAACGCCAAGGCGAACTCACTCATTTGAATATTTCTACAAAGAATCTGACCGCTATATCGGGTTTACCTGAGATTAAAGTCGAAGGACAAGGTGGTTTGTTTGATGTTGCCCTGCCACCTGATTTCACCATAGGATCATGGCTATATTTTTCCTACAATAAAGATAGTGACGGTCAAGGCGCAACAACACTCGCACGAGCAAAACTGGACAATTTCAAGTTGGTTGATTGGCAAGATTTATTAGTTACTCACTCACGAACCAAAAACAAAGTTCATTACGGTGGTCGGATTACGTTTGATAATAATGGCCATATTTTTATCTCTGTCGGTGATCGCGGTTTACGTTCCAATGCGCAAGATTTGCTCACTCATGCAGGTTCAATACTCCGACTAAACCGTGATGGTACCGTGCCTAAAGACAATCCTTTTGTTGGCAATCCACAGGCATTACCTGAGATTTGGAGTGTTGGACACCGTAATCCACAAGGCCTATTTTATAATCGTGACACGCAACAACTTTGGGAAAGTGAACATGGACCACGCGGTGGCGATGAAATCAATTTAATCGAGGCAGGGAAAAACTACGGTTGGCCTGTTATTTCGTATGGCAAAGAATATTGGTCGCCACTTCCCGTTGGTAAAGGCACTCACCAGCAAGGGATGGAGCAACCAGTCAAAGTCTATATTCCTTCAATTGCCATCAGCAGCATCATTCAATACTCCGGCAAAGCCTTCTCTGATTGGAAAGGTAATTTATTAGCCGGTGCATTAAACCTACAGCACCTTAATCGTATTATCTTGGATGAAAATAATCAGGCTATTGATGAACAACGCTATTTAAAATCGATTAAAGCGCGCATTCGTAACGTAATTGAGAGTCCTGAGGGCTGGTTATATGTCGCAACAGATAACGGTAAAATTTTAACAATCAAACCTGCTGATAACGAAGTGCAATAACAGCATAGTTTTTTACGCTATCTTATACCCGAATCCTTACCTCATCCTCATCAGGATCAATGCTACGAATTGCCTGACACATTGCTATACCGTCAATTGCCTGCATATCCAAAACTGATAGCGTGACCAGTTAATGGTGATCACTCTTTAACGTTAGCCTGCTTTGACCAGAATTGACTGACCAGTGATTCAAATGCCGATGCCACACCCACCATGTGTGAGCTAATCGATGAGCTATGTTCAACGCCTTTAAGATTTTGCTCCGATGAATCACGAATAGTGTGAATACTACGGCTGATTTCTTCGGCAACAGCGCTTTGTTGCTCTACGGCTGAGGCAATTTGGATACTCATATCATTAATCAGTTCGATAGCATTGAGAATAGCATTAAGCGATTCAACCGTATTACTACTGTGCTCAGCACAGCTGTCGGCACTTTCAAGCCCTGCATCCATTGCCTCGACCGCTCGCCCGGAATCATGTTGCAGCTTTTCCACTACCTTCTTGATTTCTTCGGTGGAAGCATGAGTCCGATTAGCTAATGAACGCACTTCATCTGCCACTACAGCAAAGCCCCGACCAGCTTCACCAGCCCGCGCTGCTTCAATTGCAGCATTCAATGCCAGCAGGTTAGTTTGTTCAGCAATTTCATTAATAACATTAAGCACGATAGCAATGCTTTTACTACTTTGCTCAAGCTCTCTGATAATCGATGTTGAAGTGGCTACTTGCTGTTTCAGTCCTTCAATCAAAACTGCGCTGGTATCAACAACAGCTTTGCCCCGTCCCACTTCTTCCAGACCTTTTCTGGCTGCATCAGCACTATTTTGCGCATTTCTGGCTACATCCTGAATACTTGACGACATCTGGTTGATAGCTGAAGCGACCTGTTCGGTTTCGGTGAACTGTTTGTATACATGATTTTTTGATGTATCCATCGCATCACTGAGCGAATCACAGCGATCACTCATTGAAGATGCTGAATCTGCGATCCGACCGATTAAACCAGTGGTTTCAGACTCAAGCGCTTTTAATGCCAGTTGGATTTGACCAAGATCATCAGCACGACCAGTATACACATATTGTGCCACCGGATCGTTGATCGTGGTTCTCGCCTGTTTCACAACCTCGTCTAGTGGCAAAAGCTGGGTGTAAACCGCAGCCATAGATCCGAATAGCCCCAACACTAACGCGACAATTTCAACAGCGATGTTCTCTGTCGAAACTGCTACTACCGCGGCAATAAGCAAAGGCAAAATTGCAGCGATTATGACTTTTGTTCGAAAAGAAATTTTTTGTTTGATGACAGTGGGCGTTTTTCCTGCCATAAGTGCCGGATAGATTGCTTTGGCACGATCAACATAGGCTTGCTTTGGTTTACGTCGAACAGATTGATATTCGTCAATGACACCATTGTGTTCGATAGGTGTCGCATAAGCATCAACCCAATAATAGTCACCATTCTTGCAACGATTTTTAACCATTCCCATCCATGACTTACCCGCTTTCAGTGAACTCCAGAGCATGGCAAATGCAGCAGGTGGCATATCAGGATGGCGCACGATATTATGGTTATGACCAATTAGTTCATCTTCGGTAAAACCACTTATATCGATAAAATCCTGATTGATATAAGTCAGTTTACCTTTGAGATCCGTAGTGGAAAGGATATTGGCGGAATCTGGAAATTTTTTCTCATTTTGTGTAACCGGTGAATTTATTTTCACTTTTTCTTTCTCCAAATACAGAAATACAAGCTAAACGGAATTGCTGACTAATCTAACAACGATTACGACAGATATCACAATAATCAAATACCATATCAAAAGCAAGGGCATTTATCTGGACATTCATATCACTATTTTTTTGGATTAGTTGATAATTTTATCGAGGTATCAATAGCTTACGACGATGTTAACGACCGACATTAACATATCTTTAGAAGTATTTTTATATGTGGGTCGGGTTTTAACCCGACAG
>JACUUH010000026.1 GCA_014859375.1 Gammaproteobacteria bacterium | reverse complement strand
GGTAAATATGGTTCATCCAGTATTAGAAGCTGTTACCAATGAAATTATTGAGCGTAGTAGCGAAAGCCGCGCACACTATTTAACGCGTATTGATGCCGCAGTTAAGAATGGTCCCCACCGCGCGCAATTAGCCTGTGGTAATTTAGCTCATGGTTTTGCTGCTTGTGCTGCATCAGAAAAAGCGGATTTATCAGTCAGTGTCAAAGCTAATATAGGCATCATTTCTGCTTATAACGATATGTTATCTGCACACCAACCGTATAAAGATTATCCCGACATCATTAAACAAGCAGCTAATAAAGCTGGCGGTGTTGCTCAGTTCGCAGGTGGTGTGCCAGCGATGTGTGATGGTGTTACACAAGGCCAAGCGGGTATGGAACTATCGCTATTTAGCCGTGATGTTATTGCGATGTCAGCTGCGATTGGTCTAAGCCATAATATGTTTGATGGGGCCTTATTCCTTGGTATTTGTGACAAAATCGTACCGGGTTTATTGATTGCTGCATTAAGCTTTGGGCATTTACCAGCGGTATTTGTACCTGGCGGTCCGATGCCGAGCGGTTTGCCAAACAAAGAGAAAGTCCGTATTCGGCAACTTTATGCAGAAGGTAAAGTCGGTCGTGATGCATTATTAAAAGCAGAATCTGAGTCTTACCATAGCCCCGGTACCTGTACTTTCTATGGTACGGCTAACAGTAACCAAATGATGGTTGAAATGATGGGGCTACATTTGCCAGGCGCCTCATTTGTTAATCCTAATACACCATTGCGTGATGCCTTAACTCAAAGTGCAACCGAACATGTATTGAAATACACTGCTATCGGTGATGATTTCCGTCCATTTGGTCATGTGATTGACGAAAAAGCGATTGTCAATGCTATTGTGGGTTTAATGGCAACGGGTGGTTCAACTAACCATACGATGCATTTAATTGCTGTCGCTCGTGCAGCTGGCATTATCATCAATTGGGGTGATTTTGATAAATTGACCAAAATTATACCGTTGCTTACACGAATCTATCCTAATGGCGAAGCTGATATTAATCACTTCCAGGCAGCAGGTGGTATGAGCGTATTAATTGGTGAATTGCTAAATCATGGCTTAATGCATGAAGATTTGATGACGGTAGCACCAACACGAGGCATGAGCAGTTACACTCAAGAGCCAAAATTAGTTAATGGCAACTTAATTTGGGAAGAAGGTCCAGGCAAGTCGCTTGATACCAATGTTATCGGTACGATCGAAAAACCATTTTCAAGCACAGGCGGCTTACATCTTATCCACGGTAATTTGGGTCGTGGTGTGTCCAAAATATCAGCTGTTGCAGAAGAGCATCAAATTGTTGAAGCACCAGCAATGGTGTTTGATGATCAAGACGATGTTGTTGCTGCATTTAAACGTGGTGAAATGGAAAAAGATTTAATTGTTGTTTTACGATTCCAAGGACCAAAAGCCAACGGTATGCCAGAATTACACAAATTGACGCCATTGCTTGGTTCGTTACAAGACAAAGGCTTTAAAGTTGCGATTGTAACCGATGGCCGTATGTCAGGTGCGTCAGGTAAAGTGCCTTCAGCCATTCATATGTGTCCAGAATGTGAAGAAGGCGGCCCTTTAACCCGTGTTCGCACTGGCGATATACTGCATTTGAATACACAAACCGGTTCGCTCAATATCCTGATCGATGATGATGTATTTAACTCACGTACACAATGTATCAAAGGCAGTACTGAACATCATTATGGCATGGGGCGAGAATTATTTGATAGTTTCCGTCGAGGGGTTTCGTCTGCTGAAACGGGTGCGGTTAACATGTTTAATGTTGAATAAATTGGAATAAAAACAAAAATGAGCAAAACAATAAAAGAAATTATGAATGTATCGCCGATTGTACCGGTGATGGTCATCAATAATGTTGAACATGCTGTGCCTTTAGCTAAAGCCCTAGTAAAAGGTGGTTTAAACGTTTTAGAAATCACATTACGTACTGATGCAGCCTTAGAATCCATTCGTCGTATTAAGGCAGAAGTGCCTGATGCAATCGTGGGTGCAGGTACTATCATTAACATTGAAACATTACATGCTGCAATTGATGCTGGTGCAGAGTTTATCGTGAGCCCTGGTACAACCGATAAATTGATTGATGCAGCGATTGCTACAGGTGTGCCATTACTACCTGGTATTGCTAACCCAAGTGACGCTATGCGTTTATTGGAGAAAGGCATTACAGAAATGAAATTTTTTCCTGCTGAAGCTGCAGGTGGTGTACCTATGTTGAAATCAATTGGTGCGCCAATCCCACAGATTACATTTTGCCCAACGGGTGGTGTTAGTCAAAAAAATGTTAAAGACTACTACAGCTTGCCAAATGTGGCCTGTGTTGGTGGTTCTTGGATGTGTGCGGCTAATTTGGTTGATGCAGAAAACTGGGATGAGATCACACGTTTATCAGCTGAAGCGATTGAACTAGCGACTGCTTAATTTCAGTTCTACATAGCTATTTTAAAAAAGGTCGAGAATGGTATTCTCGGCCTTTTTTATTGCTTGATCATTATGCCTCGATTAATCCAATCTTCAAGTAAGGCTTTGGCACTATCAGTAACGAGTTGTGGATTAGGATGATTTAACTGCTGAGCGATTATTGCAGCGGCTTGTTGTCCAGTATGATTGTCATTAAGTAAATCAATAAGACGAGCACTGACCGGGTTTAACTCAATAAAGGTGATTTTATCTTGTTGATTACGATAGACCAGTAAAAATACCATCGTATCGCTAGCGACGGTTGGTTGATGTTTTGATCCAATATTTTGCACATCATAATGATAGGCTAAAGGCCAGGCTAATGGTGAGGTTTTGAGGTGTTGCTGCATACAGTCAATATCACCAGTTAACTCAAAAGGTGTGGCATCACTATCCAATACACTTAAGGCTAATTCTACCCATTCATAATGGGCTAATTCACCAAGAAAAGGGGGATCATTGGCTGTATCACGTTCATGCTCAAGATACATTAGGAATTCACGAGAAACCTCATGGAAGAGTGGCGTTTTACAGCGATGTTTGATCATGAAATCACGGATCATGGCATGCCAATTTTCGTCAGAAGTAATAGTGCGAATGACTGGAAATCCGTTAGCAATGAAACCTTCTATATTGTTATAAAACAGCTCCTGATAAATGGCCATACGTCGCGGTTCGAGATCGCCTGGGATAGCTTGATTGGCAGGATCACGTAAATGCGCGGCAAATTGGTATTGGGTCTCGATAAAACTAGCTGATTTTGAGTTAAGCGCTGACACGGTTAGCAGCCTTATAAGCAGATTGATAGTGGCGAATTTGTTCAACTTCACTGATTAATAGATCAAGTGCAGGAATATTAAAATCGCGTTCTAATAACGTCGGAATAACACCATGATGTTGATAGGTAGTTTCTAATAATTGCCATACCGGATCAACAATATCAGCACCATGAGTATCAACAATTAAGTCTTGTGCTTCATTGTAATGCCCAGCTATGTGAAGATAGGCAATACGATGTTGCGGCATGGCTTTAATAAATTCGACCGGGTCATAGCGATGATTAACGCTGTTGACATAAACATTATTGACATCAAGTAACAAGTCACAATCAGCTTCTTCCAGTACTGCTTTAACAAATTCGACTTCTTTTATTTCCTGACCAGGCGCAGCGTAATACGACACATTTTCGATGATTAATCGTCGCTCTAAAATATCTTGCACACGTTTGATACGAGCCGCAACATGATGCACTGCTTCTTCGGTAAATGGGATTGGCATTAAATCATACAAATGACCATCATCACTGCAATAACTGAGGTGTTCGCTATAACAAACGATATGATGTTTATCAAAGAACGTTTTAAGCGTCTTAATAAAGGCTTCATCCAAGGGGGCGGGGCTGCCAATTGAAAGCGATAAGCCGTGACACAGCATAGGATATCGTTCAGCAAAATGACTGAAGCGTTTACCCAAAACACCACCCATGCCCATCCAATTTTCTGGAGCAACTTCTAAAAAATCAGCTGGTTGATGATGATCAAATGTATCCAGTTCATCCATAAAACTTCTTCGTAACCCTAGTCCGGCACCAGAAATTGGGCATGAAGTTGTATTCATCTTACTTCTCCTAATCATCGATAAAGCTAAGACGTTTGATAAACGTTAATGTTACAAAAATAGCTTGAAATACCCTGTAACTATCAGGGTATCGGAAATCACTATTTAACCTCAGTTCTGGATAAGAATAGTCAGCGACCCTATAACGCACAATGACTTACCAACAAATAGCTGGTAAAACCACTAAAACCAGTTTTAATGACATAAGCAGTGCCTTTGTTTTAGTGGATATCAAGGCAGATTTATGTAGCAATAGCCCAGCTATTGCAAGAAAAGCTAACGCCGATAGCCGCTAAAACAAAGGTGCTGGATGGCTGTGCTTATCCAGAACTGAGGTTATTTAGTTGAGATCGATCTCAAACATAGCGCGGTCAACACCTACGTTACCGGTTTTGGTATCGATTAAATATACGATCGCTTTATAATGACCTGATTCAGTGAGTGTTGTCTTGCCAGAAAATAGACCTGTTGGCCCGGTATAAGTTAAATCAACTTCATCGACCTTATTTTGATTGTGCATTACGATCGCTTTTGCTTGGTAATTTGCCGGATCCCAAGGGCCATCAGGGTAAATAGGGCAACCACATAATAATGATGTTTGTGTATAAATATCGACTTTTCCGCCTTCAAGCACACGTGTCCACGCATCAACAATAAAGCCTGACATCGAAATAATAATGCCATCACCCAGAATATCTTTACCCGGTATTACCCAACTGGTTAACGATGCTTCTTGCAATGACTGACGAAAGCCATAAGGCCCAATTAACGTAAAGCGAACTAAGCGAGGGCTTGAAATATCAAGTGTTGCTACAAATCCTGCCGTGTCTTTATCGCTTACTGTCTGACCCCGAGTAATCGGCTGTGAAATTAAGGTTGAGGTACTACCAGTGCCACCATTTATCCAACCGGTATCAAGAATTTCACCCGTTTCTGCATCTTCAACAACAACCTTAACGCCACCCACACTGGTACCAATAAATTTGGCATCAACGGCTTTGGCTCGCACCATAACATGGGTTGGTTCAGCAAAAGCGACACTTGTGAACACTATGGCGACAAGAAAGAGTATGTATTTAATTATGATCATGATGTATTCCTAAGATTTACAGTATCAGTGTTGAACTTGCATTTGAGCAGTGTTTTTATTCATATTGTTGCCATGCATCAAAGCCGCCTGCAAGCGAGTACACATTTAAATAACCGAGTTGTTGTAAGGCCACTGCAGCTAATGCTGAACGACCACCGGTTTTACAATAGACCAGAATAGGGCGTTCTAAATCCTGAAAATCGGGATGATCCGCAATTTTAAATTCAAGTACACCTCGAGGCAGATGACGAGCATTGTTGATATGCCCAGATTCGAACTCAGCAGGTTCTCTCACATCCAAGGCTATAGTGTTATCTTCTAGCATGTTTTTGGCTTTTTCTACAGATACTTCATTGATAACTTCTTTGGCGGTTTTAACCAAATCGAATACGGATAGTGTCATTGTTAAACTCCTGTTAGGCTAATACAAAGTTTCTATTCTATATAAGAATTAACTAATAAACAAAAACACATTTATACTATACTTATCTGACCTCCTGAGTAGACTATGTTTGCCTATATCATAAGAAGAATTCTGTATTCATTTCCTATTTTAATTGGGGTAAATGCACTGACATTTGCTTTATTTTTTATGGTTAATACGCCTGATGATATGGCGAGAATGCAACTCGGCGCCAAACACATCAACCAACAAGCGATAGATGTCTGGAAACAGGAACGCGGCTATGACAAACCATTATTGTGGGCGGCTGATGAATCTGGCCTTGATAAAGCAACAAACACCATATTTTTTGACAAATCTTTACGATTATTTGTATTTGATTTTGGCGCGGCAGATGATGGACGAGCTATTGGGCAAGACATTCAAACCAGAATGTGGCCAAGTCTGGCAATAGCAATACCTATTTTTGTCATAGGCTTACTGGTCAATATTACCTTTGCTTTATTAATGGTGTTTTTCCGAGCAACCTATATCGATCTGGGCGGCGTAATTTTATGCGTTATTATCATGTCAATTTCGGGTCTGTTTTATATCATTGGTGGTCAGTTTTTAGTTGGAAAGATGATGCAATTGGTGCCGATCTCAGGCTATGCACAGGGTATCAGTGCCTTTAAGTTTGTCATCCTACCGGTACTGATAGGCATTGTATCTGGCATTGGTGCTGGTTCACGTTGGTATCGCACCTTATTTCTTGAAGAAGTATCAAAAGATTATGTGCGCACGGCACGAGCCAAAGGTTTATCAGAAGTCACAGTATTATTTCGACATGTATTAAAAAATGCCATGATCCCAATATTGACTGGTGCCGTTGTCGTCATACCAACCTTATTTATGGGTAGCCTGATCCTTGAATCATTCTTTGGCATACCGGGACTTGGTAGTTACACCATTGATGCAATTCAAGCTCAAGATTTTGCCATTGTCAGAGCTATGGTCTTTTTAGGTTCGGTCTTATATATAGTGGGGTTAGTGTTGACAGATATATCCTATACACTGGTCGATCCGCGAGTACGTTTGGATGGATGAATTACGTCAACAGGCACTCACCATTTTATTACTGACCGATCCTGCACAAAAGCGTGAACAGACCCACATTTTGTATCACAAGTTTAAAAATAATGCCGTTGAGCTTGATCGAGATAGTATTTTGGATGTACCTGAGTTGCCGGGGGCACCCGACAAACCTGAACTGGTGGCACCACGTGATTTGCCGCGTCGTCGCAATAGTGCACAGACCGGTGTTGCCACATTACTACATGCCATCACCCATATCGAGTTTAATGCCATCAATCTAGCATGGGATGCCGTTGCACGTTTTCCCAATCTACCGAAACAGTTCTATGCCGATTGGGCACGAGTTGCCTCAGAAGAAGCGGAACATTTTGTCCTACTACGACAACATTTAGTATCGTTAGGTTATGACTATGGTGACTTTCCTGCACATAACGGTATGTGGGAAATGGCACAAAAAACACACCATGATCCTTTGATTAGAATGGCATTAGTGCCGCGAGTATTAGAGGCAAGGGGATTAGATGTGACCCCGAAAATGATGGATAAACTGCGAGGGACAGGCGATTTACGAGCAGTTGAAATATTAGAAGTGATTTTGCGTGAAGAAATAGGTCATGTGAAGATCGGTACACATTGGTTCAATTACTTATGTGATCTCCGTCAGCTTGATTCATTAGCCACATTTCGTGAGTTACTCGATACATACTTTGCGGGTGAACTACGCGGTCCATTTCATACACAAGCACGCAAGCAGGCTGGGTTCACCGAACAAGAGATGGCCTTATTAGAAGGGCGATAGGTGAGATGCTTAGCCGCGTGACGTATTAAAAATCTTAGTCAAAATAAGATAATTTATAACAACAAACACACAGGCAATTGCCCATGAAAGTTCATCATCTGATGAAAACAAGCTGGTGCCTGGCACAACCATCACAATACCACCGCCACGAGGTATAAAAGCAGGCATCATTAACGCGCCCACCACACTCAGGCTACCCATGATTGTGCTTTTAATAGGGCCATATCGAGAAATGATAAAAAGAACGAAAAAGACAATGGCACAAATACCAAATAAGGTGCTGTTGAAATTGTAGGTCATGATACTGCCTTATCTTTAGCGGCTTGCTTGCGTTCCATTTCAGCCTTTTGACGACGTGACTCTTTTGGATCAGCAATCAGTTTACGATAAATCTCGATACGATCTTTATCATGCATAGTGGTATTGAGTTTACACATCTTGCCAAAAATACCGACTTTATCCGTTGTGATATCGATCTGGCTAAATTGTTCCAAAATGCCAGAACGTTTAATCGCCTCTTCAACCGTGCAGTCTTCCGGTACTTCTAGCGATAAAATCACTTGTTCTGTCGGCAGCGCGTAGGCTACTTCGATAGTTATATGTTTAGTTGTTTCCATAAATGTCCTGAGCACGTTTACAAAAGGCATCGACTAAAGAGCCAGATATTTGAGTAAAAATAGGGCCTAAAGCCATGCTGATAATGCGATTGGAAAACTCAAAATCCATACTTAATGTAATGCGACAGCCTTGATTATCACCAATCATTGCAAATTGCCAAAGACCTTCAAGATGTTTAAAAGGGCCATCGACTAATGCAATTTCGATGGACTCATCATGAATGAGTCTATTACGAGTAGTAAACACATGGTGAATCCCGCCCTTAGCCAGATCTAGGGAGGCGATAATTTCCTCCGGTGATTTCGAGATCACAGTACTAGAGCGACACCATGGCAAAAAGGAAGGGTAACTCTCAACATCATTAACCAAATCAAACATTTGATCAGGTGAATAGAGCACTAAAGCACTGCGAGTAATTATCGTCATAGAATAGAACGTCTTATGCCAACAGACCGATAACTTCTAAAAAGACAATAATAATCGCTGCTGGGGTAATGTATCGAATTAAAATACGCCATGTATGGTAAAAAATTGGTGATTTAATAGCAAGCTCTTGTTCGCTGCTTGATTGTTTCATAATCCAACCTGCAAAGATAGCGATGAACAAACCACCCAATGGCAACATGATATTGGCTGTTAAATAATCCAACAAATCAAACATTGTTTTGCCAAAAATCGTCCACGTTTTGCCGAAATTAAATGAAAAAACAGTTAACAGACCTAAAAACCAGGTACCGACACCCATCACCACACACGCCCGTATACGACTTATTTTTTTATTTTCCACTAACCATGTCACCGCAGGTTCAATCAATGAAATTGACGAACTCCACGCTGCAAAAACCAGCAATACAAAAAACAGCCCACCAAAAAAAGCACCGCCAGCCATATGACCAAACGCAATTGGAAGGGTTTGAAAAATGAGTCCCGGACCAGCATTGGTTGCTAAATCATTAGCAAATACTAGAGGGAAGATCGCCATACCAGCCAACAATGCGATCATCGTATCAGCAGCTGAAATAGTCAGGGTTGCTTTGGCAATAGATGTCTTATCAGGTAAATACGAGCCATAAATCATAATCGCCCCCATACCTAAACTCAGCGTAAAAAAGGCATGTCCCATCGCACTTAAAATCGCTTGTCCCGTTAATTTAGAAAAATCGGGATTAAATAAAAAATGTAGGCTCTGAGTGAAATAAGTGCCGGTATTAGTCGCATAAGCCACAAGCATAAGTAATATAACGACAAGTGCCGGCATCAGAAATTTAAGGGATCTTTCCAAGCCGTTTTTAACACCTTGAGCCACAACTCCCATCGTGACAATCATAAACAAGGTATGCCAGGTAATTAAACGTTCAGGATCGTTTGCTAATGTAGCATAAATACTTTGAGCGCCATCGGGCGTGACCCCCTCAAAAACACCAGAAAAAGAGCGAAATACATACGCCATTGCCTGACCTGCAATGACGCTGTAATAAGACAGAATAAGCACACCAGCAACCACGCCACTCCAGCCTAAATACTTCCAGTAAGGGCTTGCCTTTTCTTCCTTGGCGAGTGTTCGCATCGTATAGATTGGATTTTGTCGACCGCGACGTCCAAGCATAATTTCCGCCATCATTGCCGGAACACCAATTGCCGCAATACAGGCTAAATACACAAGAACAAAAGCCCCACCACCATTTTCACCCGTAATATAAGGGAACTTCCAAATATTACCCAAGCCAACGGCAGAACCCGTTGCCGCAAGAATAAATGCCCAGCGAGATGTCCACTGGCCGTGAATTGATTTAGCAGGTCTGCTCATAATATTCCCTGTTTCGTCATAATGAATTCAGATTTTGTGAGAATTTATTAAAATGCCCAAACTATAAAGTGTAACAGCACTATATAATACGCGGATGGCAACGAAAAAAAATACTAAAAAAACCAATGGAAATAGCACGATTGCTCAAAATCGTCGTGCACGGCATGACTATTTCCTCGAAGATAAATTTGAAGCAGGCATCGTACTTGAAGGCTGGGAAGTCAAAAGTCTGCGTGATGGACGCTTACAACTAAACGAAAGTTATATCGTGATCCACCAAGGTGAAGCATGGCTTCACGGTGCACACATATCACCATTACTATCCGCGTCAACCCATGTCAGCCCACTTAATACACGACGACGTAAATTATTATTAAACCGTATCGAACTCAATAAACTCATTGGTGCCGTTGATCGTAAAGGCTACACCATCGTACCCGTCGCGATGTATTGGAAAAAGGGCAGAGCCAAACTCGAAATTGCCCTAGCCAAAGGTAAACAACAACACGATAAACGCCAATCATCCAAAGATGCCGACTGGGCACGTGATAAAGCACGCATCACCAGAAACAAATAACAAACTTTACTAGCAGTGAAACCTTCACAGATATATACTGTCACACTTAGTACTTTAGGGGGCGACCTGGCTTCGACGTGGGTTACAAAACTTAAGGTGCATGCCGAGTATGTTAGTTCTTCTCGTAAAACAGACTGCAAAATATAGTTGCAAACGATAACAACTACGCACTAGCAGCTTAATAACCTGTCTATGCCGTCCGACCAGATCCGTGCTTATGCGTCTGGTATCGGGCGTCGACTCTCATAAGCAAAGCCTGAAGTACGCTTGGTGCTGATGGACTAAAATCTTACAAGCTCGCTAGCTGTTTTCCCTGTTCATCGGGTAGCTGATAGTTAAATTAATAGATGAAATAAGCATGTAGAGCTGAAAGCAGAGGATTTGCGGACGGGGGTTCGATTCCCCCCGCCTCCACCAAACATATAAACCACCTTCGGGTGGTTTTTTTATGCCTGTAATTTTGAATCATTTTACTTAATATTTGGTTAATTTATAGTTTCTGATACTTTATTGCATAGAGGGACGCAGTTGGGGAGATGACTCGTAATTATATTGGACGCGAGAGTCAAATCTAAATTATTATCATCTTAATCTAATGAAAATTAATTGAAAATTTGTTTTAGGCAATAAAAAGCCCCACTGGGAGGGCTTGGGTCGCATAGAAGCGTAGCCTACGAAAAAACAATTTCATTGTTATGAAAAGCAATCAATAGGCCTTAGTCGGTTACACCAGCGAAAAGCAGCTTCGCTACATTGTGAAAAAGTAGATTGAGCATTATAACTATGAACGCCCACACTCGAGACTGGGCGGAAATATGATTGAGCCATATCCACAGGATGAAAAAGCAGAGATTGTTGAGTTTAACCGATTGGGCGGTTTGCTGCCCACCTACCGGCGGGTTTCCAATCTTCAGGTGGCAGCATAGCGATTATGGAACCCTCAAGCAGTTGTTTCAGGGTTTGATAATGCCGAGCACCATCGCGATATTGGCAATTTCTGCAGCACTATTTGCTTTGAGTTTAGTTTTTACCTGTGTGCTGTAATTAGCCACAGTTTTATAGCCGAGATGAAGATTTTCTGATACGTCATGTACGGTCATTCCTTTTGCCAGACGCTGAAATACCTCAAACTCACGCGGTGTCAGTAAATCGATCATATCTTTGTAGTGCGAGGTAGTGTCGTACTTTGTGTCATTAAGATCGGGTAACAGGTTTTGTTCGATATATGTTTCGCCTCTGGCTACCTGTGTTATGGCGACAGCGAGAATTTCAGCAGCGCTATTTTTGGTAACATAGCCCTTGGCGCCAGCTTGCATTGCCCTTTCTACATAAATAGATTCATCGTGTATGCTGTAGACTAGTATTTTAGCGTGAGGATCCTGTTTAACTAATCGTCTAATTGTTTCCAGACCTCCAATACCGGGCATTGATAAGTCCATTACTACGACCTCTGGCGTGACGCGAGCATATTCCTGTGCAACCAGTTCGCCACGATTGATGTCGGTGATCTCGCCAATATCAGCTTGTGAAGCCAGTAGTATTTTAAAACCTGCTCTGACAACTTCATGATCATCGACTAGTAATACACTTATCTTATTCATTTAGTTCTAGCTCTAGCTCTGTAATAAAAAGGAATATTTCCTACTGGGTAAACAGACATTATCACATATAATGTGGTTTCTAAATTTTATGCCTTATATTAAGACAAGCAAAGCAATAAAACTAATTCACTATTCAATAATAACGATAAAGTAAGGATTCTAAAGAGAGATGAATGTAATACAAAATCGCAAAATTTTAGCGGTAATGTTGGCATCAGCATTAACGTCACCAAGTCTGTATGCTGAAGACAGTGTCGAATTAAGTGGTATTGAAGTCATCGGTACCACACCTTTACATGGCGTGGGTTTGCCAGCAGATATGATTGCCAGCAATGTCCAATCAGCGACTGCAGAAGATGTAGAGCGAGTTCAGGCGTTAGATTTATCTGACTTTATGAATAAAACACTGGGCAGCGTTAGCATTAATTCAGCTCAAAACAATCCATTTCAACCTGATTTGAAGTATCGTGGTTTTACAGCTTCGCCTTTGGTAGGGAATTCTCAGGGGATGTCAGTGTATGTCGATGGTGTTCGCATCAACGAACCGTTTGGTGATGCAGTTAATTTTGAATTAATTCCTGAATCAGCTATCGCTAGCATGAATTTGATGCCGGGTTCTAATCCACTGTTTGGTTTGAATACATTGGGCGGTGCTTTGTCGATTCAAACTAAAAATGGTTTTAACTTTCAAGGTCACGAACTAGAAGCTTATACCGGTTCGTTTGGTCGTGATTCAGGCACAATATCAAGTGGTGGTAACAATGGAACCTTGGGTTACTTTGTAACTGGCTCGGTCACTAAAGAGGATGGATGGCGTGATTTTTCACCATCTCGCGTCGAACAGTTTTTCTCTAACTTAAGTTATAGAAATGAAAGTTCATCGTTAGATTTAGGTATCACCCTTGTTGATAGTGACCTAAATGGTAATGGTGCCTCACCGGTTGAACTGGTTGATATCAATCGTAAAGCGGTGTTTACTCACCCTGATAACACCCAAAATGAACTACGTATGTTTACTTTGAATGGTTCACATTGGCTTAATGATGCTGTGATGTTATCTGCAAATACCTACTATCGCTCAAGTGATCGTACAACGTTTAACGGTGATGGTTCCGAGTTGACTGTTATTGATGGTCAAGTCGGTGAAGAGGATGATAATGCTCCTGGCACATTAGATGAAGTATTTATCACCAACGCTCCTGCCTTCGGTTTTGCTAATGGCGATTTTGTTGCATTGAATAACTCTAGTGAAACCAAGCAAGATAGCTATGGTTTTGGTTTGCAGTCTACATTTTTACAAAACCTATTTGGCAAAGAAAATCAACTCATAGTTGGTGCTACCTATGACCGTTCGGACGTTAAGCATGCATCACAATCTGAAATTGCTCGGTTCACAGATACACGTGGCACCAGTGGTACAGGTGTAGTTATTGATGAAACGATTGTCGATGGCAAGATTGATACTAAGACGTATAGTCTGTTTTTCACTGATACTATTTCATTGACAGACAAGCTGGCTCTAACTGTAGGTGGACGCTATAACCGTATCGAGATTGATATTTCAGGCACGAGTGAGGGTGGCGATACCAACTTGAATGAAACCGGAGAAACGCATGTATTTAAACGCTTTAATCCTTCGATTGGTTTAACCTATGCTATCGCTGACAATTTAGGTGTTTATGGTAGTTATAGTGAATCGAACCGTGCTCCAACGCCATCTGAATTAACGTGTGCGGAACCAACATCACCATGTGCTTATCCAAATGCATTTTTGGCAGATCCACCATTGGATGATGTTGTGGCTAAAACAGTTGAAGCAGGTTTGCGTGGTCAACAAGCCAGCTTCAATTGGAATGCCGGTGTGTATTACACTGAGCTAAAAGATGATCTATTCTTCTTCCCAGAAGATGAAGAGGCGACAGGTAACCCTGATCCACGTTTTAGCTTAGGTAACTTTGCTAACATAGACAAAACCGCTCGCGCAGGTTTTGAGCTTGGATTAAATGGTCAACAAGATAAACTGCAATGGTTTGCTAACTATGGTTATGTGCGTGCAACGTTTGAAGACTCTTTCTCATACTCACGAGAAGGTGATACCTTCACGGTAAGTAAAGGAGATCGTTTACCTAGTACGCCAGAACATAATGTCAAAATTGGCACTGACTATGCCTTTACTAGTAAGTTCTCATTAGGTGCGACAGCTTCTTATCACTCAAGCCAATATCTACGTGGCGATGAAGCGAATGAGGATGATAAACTCGGTGGTTACACTGTTGTAAACTTACACAGCCGTTATAAAGTCAATAAGAATGTTGAGTTCTTTGCTAAAGTCGATAATCTGTTTGACAAGGAATATGCTTCTTTCGGGCTTTATGGTGAACCTGATGAAGCACCTGGTTTAGACAACTTAGATGATGAACGCTTTGTTGGTGCAGGTGCCCCAAGAGCAGGTTGGATTGGTGTTAAAGTTTCAATGTAAAATAAGCGCGTAATAGTTGTTGTTTATTGCCGTGATGTTGCTATCAACATCACGGCATTTTTTTATGCATTAAAACGCATTGACAGATCGATTGCTCGAATATCTTTAGTTAACGCACCAATTGATATTCTATCAACCCCTGTTTGTGCAATGGCTCTAACATTTTCTAAGCTTATGCCACCTGAGGCTTCCAGTTTGGCTTGACCCTGGTTTAATGCGACTGCTTTTACCAAGGCATCAGTATCAAAATTATCTAATAGGATAATATCGGCCTTGGCATGTAATGCGTGTTGCAATTCAACAAAGTCCTCAACTTCTACTTCGACAGGAACCGTAGGATGAGATTGTTTCGATGCTGCCACAGCAGCTTCAATCGACCCCGCTGCCTGAATATGATTTTCTTTGATTAACACGCCATCAAATAAACCTATACGGTGATTAACGCCTTTGCCACAGCGAACGGCATATTTTTGAGCTAAACGCAGTCCTGGAATGGTTTTTCTAGTATCTAAAATGTCTACTGCTAGACCAGCGACAGCATCAGTATAGTGCGACGTTAAAGTAGCTGTCGCTGATAAAGTTTGAATGAAATTCATTGCGGTGCGTTCACCCGTAAGTAAGGTGCGAGCTGAACCAGATAACTCGCAGATCACATCATTTTCTTGCATTTTATCGCCATCATTAAAATGCCACCTTATTGCTATACTTGGGTCTAGTAGCTTGAACACTTCATTTAACCAGTCTTGACCACATAAGGTTGCCGCTTCCCGAGTTATAATTGTCGCCTTTGCAACGGAATCAGCCGGAATCAAATCAGCAGTTAGATCCTGTTGACCGATATCTTCTTGAAGTGCCAGTTTGACTTGTGCTTGAATATCGCGTGTAGCTATGGTGTTTTCGATTGTCATTGAATGTGATTACAACAAATTTAAATAGGGCTATTAGGTTAACCGTTGGTTTGATAATTTTCTATCTTTATTAGAATATTTCCGTAATAGTGCTTATGCTGTTAGTCCTGTCAGAGTTACTAATTGATATAACGAAATTAAAGGTTTAATTGTGCACGTTGATATTAGATCAGGCTTATTAACAAAAGTCGCTTATCATTGCTCACCTAATCAAGACCAACGTCCTGATAGCGATGATATAACAGGCATCGTTGTACATAATATCAGTCTGCCGCCAGGTGAGTTTGGTGGTGGTTGGATAGATGATTTATTTTTGAATCAACTTGATCCGACAGCACATCCTTATTTTCAGGATATCGCACAATTAAAGGTATCTGCCCATGTTCTAATTCGTAGAAATGGTGAGATTATTCAATATGTGCCATTTCATAAACGGGCATGGCATGCAGGTGTGTCATGTTGGCAAGGGCGTCAACGTTGTAATGATTTTACGATTGGCATTGAGCTTGAAGGCTGTGATGACCAAAGGTTTGAACAGCAACAATATCAACAACTCGCTAATACGATAAAAGCATTAATACAAACCTATCGGGGGATAACATTAGACAGGGTGACAGGTCATAGTGATATTGCACCTGATCGTAAAACTGATCCAGGGCCCTTTTTTGATTGGGATTATTTGTACTGCATTTTAAATAACAAAGCCGGCTAGTTAAGTAGCCGGCTTTATTGTTTTAGATCGTTTTTATTGAGTAATAGCGATTAACTCAATATCGAAAATTAAGGTTTCATTTGGACCAATTAATTGACCCGCACCACGAGGGCCGTAAGCCAGGTTAGCAGGAACAACAACTTGCCATTTAGCGCCTTCTTTCATCAGTTGAAGTGCTTCTTGCCAACCTTGAATAACACCGGTAACCGGGAAGGTTGCAGGTTCGCCACGGTCATAAGAGCTGTCGAAAACAGTACCGTCTAATAATGTACCTTTGTAATGTGCAATAACTTTATCGTTAGCTGTTGGCGTTGCGCCATCACCTTCGGTAAGAATTGTGTACTGAAGACCACTTGCTGTTGTAACGACACCTTCTTTTTTAGCATTTTCATCAAGGTATGCTTTAGCTTGGACTTGTTTTTTGTTCATTTCATCAGCGATTTCTTTGGCTTTTTTCTGTTGGAATTCACCAATTACTTTTTCAGCGGTAGCTTGGTCTAATTGAGGTGGTTTGCCAGCAAACATATCAGCAACACCTGCACTGAAGGCATCCATATCTAATTCTACGCCTTCTTGCATCATGTTTTGACCGACTTGAATGCCGAAGATATAGCTTAGTTGTTGTTTGTCAGTGTCTAGTTTTGCGGCATGTGTATCAGCCATTACTTGTGCTCCGAATAAAAAAGGAATTAGTGCGAGTGTCTTAAATTTCATCTAAATGCTCTCGAATCAAGGGATTAAGTGTTTGTGTTATCAGTGTTGCTTGGTTTTAGTAACTTTGATACTGATAAAGTTCACGACAGGCATTCTCTCATATTTTTAAAATAAATAGTCGTTGAAATAACTGAGTAAAAGACTTGGTTATTGATTTAAATGGTACTATAATAGTCCTCATTCAGGAGAGAACGCATGTTACGTATGGGAAAATTAACTGATTACGGTATCGTATTGATGAGTTATCTGGCACAAAAAACAGAGTTGCAGCACAGTGCCCACACCTTGGCTGATGCTGTTCGTGTACCTCAACCTACAGTTAAAAAAGTACTTAAATCACTTTCCAGTGCTGGCTTGTTAAAGTCAGAGCGCGGTGCGACAGGTGGTTACAGTTTGAGCCGACGAGCAAATGCTATTTCGATAGCTGAGATTATTACAGCAATTGAAGGACCGATAGCATTAACGGAATGTGTCAGCGATCAAAGTCATTGTGAACAAGAAAATCATTGTTCAATTCAGACAAACTGGACACGTATTAATGATGCTGTTTTCCATGCCCTGGATGAAGTGAAATTATCAGATATGCTCGTTCCTTCAACGGTTGCGGTGAGTCCAATACATTTTTATCCACTTACTTCAAAAGTGGATCTGAAAACACTAAAAGATGGTGAATTAAATGGCTGAGCAAAAACAGCAAATAGAAGAATTTGTTCCTAAAGAATATTCTGCTGGATTTATAACAGATATCGAAGCAGATAGCCTACCGGCTGGATTAAGTGAGGATATTGTTCGTCAAATTTCACAGATCAAAGGCGAACCAGAGTTTTTATTAGAATGGCGTCTACAAGCCTATCGACATTGGTTAACGATGGCAACGCCTGAATGGGCGCATGTCCATTATCCTGAAATCAATTATCAGGATATTAGTTATTATTCGGCACCTAAGAAAAAAACAGATGGACCGAAAAGTCTGGATGAGGTTGATCCGGAATTATTGCGTACCTATGAAAAATTGGGTGTGCCACTTGATGAACGTGCACGTTTAGCGGGTGTTGCGGTCGATGCTGTCTTTGATAGTGTGTCAGTTGCCAATACATTTCAGGATAAACTGGCTGAACAAGGCATTCTTTTTATGCCATTTTCTAAAGCAGTGCACGAACATCCTGAACTAATTAAACAATATCTGGGTAGTGTGGTTCCTTACAAAGATAACTATTACGCGGCATTAAATTCAGCTGTATTTAGTGATGGTTCATTTGTTTACATTCCTAAAGGTGTACGTTGCCCGATGGAACTATCGACCTATTTCCGAATCAATGCGGCTAACACCGGACAGTTTGAACGTACATTGATTATTGCTGATGATGATTCGTATGTGAGTTATCTGGAAGGGTGTACCGCACCGATGCGTGATGAAAATCAATTGCATGCGGCAGTAGTCGAATTAGTGGCGATGGATCGTGCACAGATCAAATATTCGACCGTACAAAACTGGTATCCGGGTGATGAAAACGGTAAAGGTGGTATTTATAACTTTGTAACCAAACGTGCAGCATGCCGTGGTGAAAGTTCAAAAGTATCTTGGACACAAGTTGAAACAGGTTCTGCAATTACATGGAAATATCCAAGTGTGGTGTTACAGGGTGATAACTCGGTAGGTGAATTTTATTCTGTTGCTGTGACCAATAATATGCAACAGGCTGATACGGGCACCAAGATGATTCATCTTGGTAAAAACACCAGTTCTACTGTCATTTCAAAAGGTATTTCGGCTGGTCGTTCACAAAATGCCTACCGTGGTTTGGTCCGTGTTGGACCCAATGCTGACAATGCGCGTAATTATACGGAATGTGACTCATTATTGATGGGGGATAAAAGTGCAGCTCATACATTCCCCTATATTGAAGTTAAAAACCCAACAGCAAAAGTTGAGCATGAAGCATCAACCTCAAAAATTAGTGAAGACCAATTGTTTTATTGTAAGCAACGTGGTTTAGATCTTGAAGATGCTGTGTCAATGATTGTGAATGGTTTTTGTAAACAAGTTATTCGTGAATTACCGATGGAATTTGCGGTAGAGGCACAAAACCTACTTGGCTTATCGCTAGAAGGTTCAGTTGGTTAAACTATAAAGAGAGATCTAAATGTTAGAAATTAAAAACCTACATGCCAGTGTTGACGGCAAAGAAATTTTACGTGGTATTAACTTAACTGTGAATGCGGGCGAAGTGCATGCCATTATGGGGCCAAATGGTGCTGGTAAAAGTACCTTGTCAAATGTTTTAGCCGGTCGCGATGGCTATGAAATCACCCAAGGGGAAGTGATCTACAAAGGCGAAAATCTGTTAGATTTTGAACCTGAAGAGCGTGCTCAACGTGGCGTGTTTTTAGCATTTCAATACCCGGTCGAAATTCCAGGTGTGAGCAATATTTATCTATTAAAAGCTGCCCTTAATGCGGTGCGTAAATACCAAGGTTTAGATGAATTGGATGCGATTGATTTTCTAACGCTAGTTCGCAGCAAAATGGAATTAGTCAAAATGGACGAGCAATTCCTTCACCGTAGCGTTAATGAAGGTTTCTCTGGTGGCGAGAAAAAACGTAATGAAATCCTGCAAATGGCATTGCTTGAACCGTCATTAGCCATTCTCGATGAAACAGATTCTGGTCTTGATATTGATGCACTTAAAATCGTATCTGAAGGTGTTAATGCATTACGTTCACAAGAACGTTCGATCATTATGATCACGCATTATCAACGCTTACTAGATTACATCGTGCCTGATTTTGTTCATGTGCTTTCTAAAGGTCAAATCGTTAAATCTGGTGATAAGGAATTGGCCAAAGAACTGGAAAAAACAGGTTACAGTTGGGTGGATGAACAACCCGAAGGTGTGTCTGCATGAAACAATTAAGCGAATTAGCGACTCCATTTGCGAGTGTTGCTGAGGCGTTAATTGCTGCTGAAGGCACTGCACCTTGGTTAAAAAAACTACGCCAAGACGCGTTAACGCACTTTAAGACGTTCAGTTTGCCTGCTAAAAAAGAGGAAGATTGGAAATACACCAGCTTGTGGAGCCTTTCCCAGCAAGCATTTAGTCATCATGCTGAGTCTGTTGAGATAGCAGCCGATCAAGTTGATTCGGTTGCTCTGTTACACGATGCTTATCGTGTTGTCATTGTCGATGGCGTTTTTTCAGAAGAATTGTCTGACATTGATGCCTTGCAATCAGGATTAAGCATTACAGCGTTATCTGAGTCAGTGGATCAACTTGAACATTGCTTAGGGCAGCAAACTGAACTCACCAAAGCTGGCCTTAATGCGCTCAATACCATGCTGATGTCTGAAGGTGTTGTTATATCGATTGATAGCGCTATTGAGATTGAAAAAACAATCGAAATTATCGTTATCAATACTGGTAATACAGCCAATTTAGCAACACATCTACGTCACAAAATTGAACTTGCAGCAGATGCAAAAGCAACGGTGATTGAACATTATGTTGGTCTAACACCAGACAGTTATTTTACCGATGTTGTAACAGAGGTGAATTTGGCTGAACGAGCTCGGTTAACCCACTATAAATTACAGCAAGAATCAAATAATGCCTTTCATATTGCGACATTGGCAACCCATCAGGCACAAGCTAGTCACTGGTTAACAAATAATATTTCACTGGGCGCTAAATTGGCGCGCAATGATATTCATAGCCAATTATTAGGCGAACAATCACACGTCACAATGGATGGTTTGTATTTAGTTGATGGTGAGCAACATGTTGATAACCATACCCGTATTGATCATGCTGTACCTAACACAACTAGCGATGAGTTATACAAAGGCGTGTTGGATGGTAATAGTCATGCCGTATTTAACGGTAAAGTGATGGTGCATAAAGATGCCCAAAAAACGGATGCTAACCAAAGTAATCGTAACTTACTGTTATCTCGTGGTTGTGAAATTGATAGTAAACCAGAAATGGAAATTTATGCTGACGATGTCAAATGTGGTCATGGCAGCGCGATCGGACAACTAGATCAAGATCAATTATTTTTGTTACGAGCACGTGGTTTGGATGAAGTCAGTGCAAGAAGTTTATTAACCTATGCCTTTGCAGTTGACGTGTTAACACGCATTCCAAATCTCTCTATTAGAGAAGCATTAGCCAAGGTCGTTGAACAACGTTTACCTAAAACAGGTGAAAAAGCATGAGCTTAGATTTAGCTGCTATCCGCCGAGATTTTCCGATCCTTGATCAGCAGGTCAACGGTCATCCGCTAGTCTATTTAGATAATGCGGCGAGCAGTCAAAAACCAAATCAGGTTATTGATGCGATTTCTGATTATTATCGACAAGACAATGCCAACGTTCATCGTGGTGTTCACCGTTTAAGCCAACGCGCAACCGATGCCTATGAAAGTGCTCGTGATAAAGTGCGTGGCTTTGTCAATGCCAAATCTGACAAAGAAATTATTTTTGTTCGCGGTGCGACTGAAGCAGTGAACCTGGTTGCACAAAGTTTTGTGCGTCCAATGTTAGCCAAAGGTGATGACGTTTTAATTAGTCATATGGAACATCACGCCAATATTGTGCCTTGGCAAATGCTGTGTGAACAAACAGGCGCTAACTTAAAAGTCATCCCGATGACAACTAAAGGTGAACTGGATTTATCAGGTTTAAATGAATTACTAAACGAACGTACTAAAATTATGGCAATAGGCCATGTTTCTAATGCTTTAGGTACAATCAATCCTGTTAAAGACATGATTGCTCAAGCTCATGCTAAAGGTATTCCTGTATTAGTTGATGGTGCTCAGGCTGTGCCTCATATGGCTGTTGATGTGCAAGATTTGGACTGTGACTTTTATGTGTTTTCTGGCCATAAAATGTTTGCGCCTACTGGCATTGGTGCGTTGTATGGTAAGCAAGATTTATTAGAAACTATGCCACCATGGCAGGGTGGTGGTGACATGATTTTATCGGTCAGTTTCGCCCATACACAATACAACGAATTACCTTATAAATTTGAAGCAGGTACTCCGCATATTGCTGGTGCAATTGGTTTGGCTGCGGCTATAGATTATATGCATACGATAGGCATAGCTAAGATTGCCCAACATGAGCATGATTTGCTTGTTGCTGCTACAGCAAGATTAGAAGCCCTTGATGGTATTCGTATTATTGGTACAGCAGAGCATAAAGCCAGTGTGTTGTCGTTTATGATTGAAGGTGTGCACCCACATGATGTGGGTACTATTTTTGATCAACAAGGCGTGGCAATTCGCACAGGTCATCATTGTGCTCAGCCCGTTATGCAGTTTTTTGGTATTCCTGCAACGGCACGCGCTTCATTTGCTTTTTATAATACCTTTGAAGAAATTGATGCCTTAGTCGATGCAATCAAAAAAGTACAGGAGCTGTTTGCCTAATGAGTGCCGGTGATTTAAGAGATTTATATCAACAAGTGATCATGGATCACAATAAAAAACCACGTAACTTTCGTGAAATGAGTGATGCTAATCATCTTGCACATGGCAATAATCCATTATGTGGTGATGCTTTGGTTGTGTATCTCAAATTGAATGGTGATGTGATTGAAGATGTCAGTTTTCAAGGCAGTGGTTGTGCTATTTCTGTTGCCTCAGCATCACTAATGACCGAAGCTTTAAAAGGCAAAACGTCAGCAGAAGCCGACGCTTTGTATGATTTAGTTCATAAACAAATGACGGGTGAAGAGGTTGATACATCAGCATTAGGAAAGCTGGAAGTATTAAGCGGTGTTAAAGAATTTCCAGCACGCGTTAAATGTGCAACCTTATCTTGGCACACTATCCATGCGGCGATGGATAGCGATCACGATATTTCAGTGACAACAGAATAGAGCAGAGCATGAGTTTACAAGATTTTAAAATGACACCTGAAGAGCTGAAAGATGATGTGATCGAGATGCTTAAAACCATCTTTGATCCTGAAATTCCAATCAATATCTATGAGCTAGGGCTGATTTACGATATCAGCATCAGTGATTCAGGCAATGTCAATATTAATATGACCTTGACTGCACCTGGTTGTCCGGTTGCGCAATCTTTCCCTGGTGATATTGAAGCAAAAGTAGCGACAGTCGATGGTGTCAACAAAGTTCATGTTGAATTAGTTTGGGATCCACCTTGGACTAAAGACATGATGACGGAAGCCGCGCAGCTTCAATTAGGCATGTTTTAAATAAAACTTACATCATCCTACAATTAGCCTGCCAATTAGTTGTATTATTGAGTACAACGACTATCTGAAAATTAGGGGCAAGCATGACACAACACGGTTCTACCAAGTCACCGATCACATTGACATATTCTGGTTCAACCTTGTTGAGTATGCCTTTACTCAATAAAGGCTGTGCTTTTAGTGAGCAAGAACGACGTTCATTCAAACTTACAGGCTTATTACCCCAGTGTTATGAGACACTCGAACAGCAAGTTGCACGAGCATACAAACAGTATTCAAGCTTTGATCAGCCAATAAATAAGCATATTTATTTGCGAGCCAAGCAAGATGAAAATGAAACGCTGTTTTATCGTTTGTTACACGACCATCTTGAAGAGATGATGCCGATTATCTATACCCCTGTTGTCGGTGAAGCGTGTCAACGTTTTTCTGAAATTTATCGCCGAACCAGAGGGTTGTTTGTTTCTTATCCTGATCGACATTATATTGATGACATACTGGCCAATGTCAGCAAACGTAATGTAAAAGTGATTGTGGTAACCGATGGTAGCCGTATTTTAGGTTTGGGCGATCAGGGTGTCGGTGGCATGGGCATTCCTATCGGAAAACTATCTTTGTATACGATTTGTGGTGGGATCAGTCCAGCGTATACATTACCCATCATGCTTGATGTCGGTACTAATAATGAGACGTTATTAAACGATCCGTACTACCTTGGTTGGCAACACCCTCGAATCGAGCAAAATGACTATGATGAATTTGTCGATTTATTTATTACAGCAGTAAAAAAACGTTGGCCCGACGTATTAGTGCAATTTGAAGACTTTAATCAGACCAATGCTTTGCCATTATTAAAGCGTTATCGCGATCAACTATGCTGCTTTAACGATGATATTCAAGGTACGGCAGCGGTGACAGTTGGCACTCTGCTCGCTGCCTGTTATGCAAAAAATGAACGTTTGAGTCAGCAAACCATCGTGTTTGCTGGGGCTGGAGCAGCAGGCTGTGGTATTGCCGAACAAATTGTGGCTCAAATGCGTAGCGAAGGACTGTCAGAATCACAAGCCAGAAGCCAAATCTTTATGGTCGATAGACATGGTTTATTAACACAAGGCATGGATCTGCCAGATTTTCAGCAAGCCTTGAGTAAAACTAAAACCGTGGTTAATGATTGGCAAATACAAAGCCATTATGCCTCCTTAGCCGAAGTCGTTAAATACACTAATGCGACGATATTAATAGGGGTATCGGGACAAGCAGGATTATTCACCCAAGCAATCATTGAAACGATGTGGCAAAAATGTGAGCGTCCCATCATATTGCCGCTTAGTAATCCGTCACAACAGATTGAAGCCACGCCAGAACAGTTATTGAATTGGACCAATGGCAAAGCGATTATTGCAACGGGGAGTCCATTTGAACCAGTTGAATTTGATGGGTGTCGTTACATTATTCCCCAATGCAATAACAGCTATATATTCCCTGCATTTGGTTTGGCTGTGGTTGCTGGCAAAGTATCACGGATCACCGATGAAATGTTAATCGTAGCAAGTGAAACGCTCGCAGCTGCCTCACCAATGGTGCAAACAGGCGAAGGCGCTTTACTGCCACCATTAACTGATATTGCTACATTAAGTAAAAAAATTGCAATGGTTATAGCAAAAGTAGGGCAAGAACAAGGCGTAGCACCCGAACTGTCGGATGAGGCGTTAATCACAGCCATAGAAAAACACTTTTGGATCCCGGAATATCGCGACTATCACTATCTAGGCTAATAACAAAATGGTGAATTGCCAATGTCATTTTGGCAGATCATCACATCTTTTTTTCCAAGTCAGTTGCTATCTGGCCCTTGTTCACAATTACAAAAAGACTTTTCTAGGTAGCCATAGACGGATAAAGTTTTTTGAACCAGATCAAGTAATGGTCGATTACGTCAATTATAAACTTGGACTTGTCGTATACTGTTACCAGTCAGCAAAAGTGCAACCGGAAAGTATTTATTCATGAGGGATGATGATGGCTATAGTATGGGATAACAGTCTGGAAATAGGCATAAAAGTGATTGATCAACAGCATATGCGGATTGTTGAATTTATCAATGAACTTGAACAAGCTAAAAATAATAATGATCAGCAAGCTATTGCAGACGTGCTAAATGACTGTGTAGATTATACTTTGTCACACTTTGCGTTTGAAGAAAGTTTGCAGGAAGAGGCCGGTTATAAATTTTGTAAACCGCATAAAAAAGTACACGAATTATTCACTCGTCGCATCCAGGAATATGTAGAACGGTTTGAGCTTGGTGATGATATTACTACAGAGTTACACACTATGTTGTCCAGATGGATCATCAACCATATCAAGCATGATGATGCGGATTATGTTGATTGTGTAAAAGCTAATCTGGAATCTAACGGACATGGCGATAAAGAAAAACATAGTGGAAAAAGTTGGTTTAACCGCCTATTCGGATAGGCGGCACTAGCAGTTAAGTTACTAACGGTAAAAAAAAGGGTCGGATTAAGCTTCAATTAATCCGACCCTTTTTGATCGATAAAATCTGAATTTAAGTGTTTAAGCTAATGAATTACGTTGCTGTTGCAGTTGTGACAATGACTGTTCCATTTCAGCTAACTTGTCACGTTGTTTTTGAACAACATCAACTGGCGCTTTGGCAACGTAATTTTCATTGCTCAATTTGCCTGCTGATTGCTTGATCACTTTATCAAGTTTTGCAATTTCTTTATCAAGACGATCTAATTCAGCTTGTTTATCAATTAAACCTTCTAATGGGATCAGAATCTCCATTTTGCCAACAAGAGCCGTAGCTGAAGCAGGTGCATCACCTTCTAACAAGGCAATGCTTTCCAGATTAGCCAGACGACTTAAAAAGTCACGATTTGAATGTAAACGTTGCTGGTCGATATCACTACTGTTATTTAATAAAACAGGCAGTTGCTTTTTGGGTGGAATGTTCATTTGTGAGCGAATTGAACGAATGCCTGTAATAAATTCCATTAACCATTCCATATCGGCAACGGCAGTTTCATCTACTTTAGTTGAATCAGCAATCGGATAAGACTGACTCATAATTGACGAGCCTGATTTACCTGCAAGCGGTGCGATTGTTTGCCAAATTTCTTCGGTGATAAACGGCATAAATGGATGGGTTAAACGTAATACCGTTTCTAATACACGCACCAAGGTACGACGGGTGCCACGCTTGGCTTGTTCGCTCGCATTGTCGTTATTTAATACTGGTTTTGATAGTTCTAAATACCAGTCACAATAGTTGTTCCAGATGAATTCATATATTTCCTGGGCGGCATGATCAAAACGATAGCTTTCAATGGCGGCAGTCACTGCGTGTTCAGTTGATTGTAATTTTGAAATAATCCAACGATCAGCCAAACTTAACTCAACATTATTGTTATCAATACCAGTATCTTGGCCTTCGGTATTCATCAATACATAACGGGCGGCATTCCATAATTTATTACAGAAATTACGATAGCCACCAATACGGTTCATATCAAAGTTGATATCACGACCGGTTGAAGCCAATGATGCAAAGGTAAAACGTAAGGCATCAGTACCATGGGCTTCGATGCCTTCTGGGAATTCTTTCCGAGTGGCTTTTTCGATTTTGGCTGCAAGTTGTGGCTGCATCATGCCAGAGGTGCGTTTGGCAACTAATGTTTCTAAATCAATGCCATCGATAATATCGATAGGATCGAGCACATTACCTTTAGATTTTGACATTTTCTGACCATGTGAATCACGCACCAAGCCATGAATGTAGACTTCTTTAAATGGCACATCGCCCATAAAATGAATGCCCATCATCATCATTCTGGCAACCCAGAAGAAGATGATGTCAAAACCAGTGACTAAGACGCTAGTTGGATACCATGTGTTTAAAGCATCAGTATTTTGAGGCCAACCTAATGTTGAGAAGGGCCACAGTGCCGATGAAAACCAGGTATCTAATACATCTTCATCTTGTCGGAGTGCTATATCATCAGCCAATTTGTGTTCGGCTCGAACGGCTGCTTCATCATGACCAACATAGACATTACCTTCATCGTCATACCATGCTGGAATACGGTGTCCCCACCAGATTTGGCGTGAAATACACCAATCTTGAATGCCATCCATCCAGTTATAAAAGGTTTTATCCCAGTTGGCTGGTACAAATTTAACTTTACCTTCTTGCACGGCTTTAACAGCGGGTTGTGCCAACACATCGGCTTTGACATACCACTGATCAGTTAAGAATGGTTCAATAACAGCGCCTGAGCGATCACCTCGAGGTACCATCAAGGTGTGGTCTTTAATAGCTTCTAATAAGCCAAGCTCTTTCAGATCATGGACAATAACATCACGTGCTTCATAGCGATCTAAACCACGGTACTTTTCGGGTGCATTGTCATTGATGGCGGCATCAATGGTAAGAACATTGATTTGTTCCAGATTATGACGTTGGCCCATTTCGGCATCATTAAAGTCATGTGCAGGCGTAATTTTAACGCAGCCGGTACCAAATTCAGGATCGACATAGTCATCGGCAATAATAGGTATTTCACGACCAACCAGTGGCAAGGTAATCGTTTTGCCAATCAGATGTTGATAACGCTCATCTTCAGGATGAACAGCAACCGCAGTATCACCTAACATGGTTTCAGGACGTGTTGTGGCAACAACTAAATAACCTGAGCCATCAGTTAATGGATAACGAAAATGCCACAAATGACCTGATTCTTCTTCGGACAGTACTTCGAGATCTGACACGGCCGTATGTAAGACAGGATCCCAATTGACCAAGCGTTTGCCACGATAAATCAGACCTTCTCTATGCAATTGTACAAACACATGCTTGACCGCTTCAGATAGATCTTGGTCCATGGTGAAGCGATCACGCGACCAATCTAAAGAAGAGCCAAGACGACGTAATTGGCGGGTAATGTTGTCACCCGATTCTTGTTTCCAATCCCAGATGCGATCAATGAATTTATCACGACCGAGATCATGACGGGTTTTACCTTCGGCATTTAATTGGCGTTCAACCACCATTTGAGTTGCAATACCGGCATGATCAGTGCCTGGCTGCCATAAGGTGTTATCACCTTTCATTCGATGGTAACGGCTGAGAGTATCCATGATCGTATTATTAAAGCCATGACCCATGTGCAAGCTACCAGTGACATTGGGAGGCGGCAACATAATGGCGTAAGGTGTACCTTCAGCAGAGGGTGTAAATTCGCCGTTTTGTTCCCATGTTTGGTACCAGCGTTGTTCGATTGCGTCAGGAGTGTAGGTTTTTTCCATGATATCTCAGGTTCGGTCAAAAAATTAAGATGCGCATTATACCTTGAACCAGACATGATGTGACCCAAGGTATGCGATGATCATCTGAAGAGGTTAATTTTGGGCGTTGTAAGTGACTTAGTTGAAAGCGACTTATAACGTGTGTGTATCTAGCTCGTAACCACGCTGTTTATAAAATTGGAATCGTTGACGGCCAGCAACTTTAATGTCGTCATTGTCATCTATGATTTCTGCTACACGTTCAAACTGGCTGAAAAATAGCGGTTGTTCTGTATTTAAATTAATTAATAAGTCCATCAAGCGCGGGGGCGATGCACTATGACCGATCAATATCGGACACTGTTCATTTGCTTGGCCATCGTCTAATTGGTGAGGTACAAAACTGTCAGAACGAAATGACCATAATGCCTGATTGAGTTGTTCACATTGCTCTGCATCACGGGCATGAATATAAATTTGATGACCTAATTTGTAGGCCTTTTCAGCCAATCGGCAGGCAAACACCTGCCGATCGTGAGCGTGTTGACCTTTTAAAATATAAAAGTCGATTTTAGTCATTGCTGAAAATGTTATTTGCTTTCGATACGGTTAAGTAGATATTGCACTAACAACGGTACAGGTCGACCGGTGGCGCCTTTTGCTTTGCCACTGACCCAGGCTGTCCCAGCGATATCCAGGTGTGCCCAGGTAAATTTCTCTGTAAAACGTGATAAGAAACAAGCTGCAGTAACACTACCGGCTTCTTTGCCACCGACATTGGCAATGTCTGCAAAGTTACTGTCCAGTTGTTGTTGATAGTCATCCCACAATGGTAGTTGCCAGGTACGATCAAAACTATCGTTACCTGCTTTTAATAGGTCATCTGCTAAATCTTGATTGTTTGCCATCAAGCCTGTTGCATGATTACCCAACGCGACAATAATCGCACCTGTTAAGGTTGCAATATCAATGACTATTTCTGGGTTAAAGCGTTCGCTGTAGGTAAGCGCATCACATAACAATAAGCGACCTTCAGCATCTGTGTTTAAAATTTCGATGGTTTTTCCAGCCATGCTGGTAACAACATCACCAGGTTTGTTGGCATCGCCATCCGGTAAATTTTCTGAGCTTGGGACAACACCAACCACATTGATTGGTAAATTAAGTTGTGCAATGGCACTGATGGTTCCAAACACACTGGCAGAGCCACACATGTCGTATTTCATTTCATCCATGCCTTGTGACGGTTTAAGTGAAATACCACCCGTGTCAAAGGTTAGGCCTTTGCCTACTAATACAACAGGGCGGTCGTCACCTGCACCGTTATAATTGAGTGTAATTAATTTTGCCGGTTCACGACTACCTCGCGAAACAGACAGAAATGAACCCATGCCGAGTTCTTCCATTTCAGATTCGTCAATAATACGTGTTGTAACTGTTTCAAAACGCTGGCCAATTTCGATAGCTTGGTTTGCTAAGTACGTAGGTGTGCAAATATTGCCCGGAAGATTGCCCAGCTCACGCGCTAAGTTCATGCCAGTGGCGACGGCTTGTCCACGTGCAATTGCCAGTTCCAATTGCTCAGCATTATCATCGGCAAAAAAGCCGAGTTTTTGCAAAGGATGTTTAGCAGGTTTGATTTCTTTGGTTGCTGAATATAAGTAAAGTGCTGTTTCTGTACTGATTACAATTTGACGTGCTTTCCATTCTGCAGATCGTTGTTTGACATCAATTTCAGCCAAACAGGTTGTCGCTTCGGTTGCACCCAAATCATTAAGCAATTTGGCTGAGGCGGTAATGGCAGAAATAAAGTCATTTTCGCTGGTGGCCTCTTTTTTGCCACAGCCAACTAATAAAATGCGCGGACTGGTGATATTTGCAACATCTTGTAACAGTATGGTTTGGCCTGCTTTACCTGAGATATCGCCACGATCAATGATGGTTTGAATATAGCCGTTAGCATGTTGATTTAGAACTGATGCACTCGCGCTGAGCTCACCTTGTTCAAACACTGCGACCACAACGCACTCTGTTTTATGTGTTGTTGGCGCGTTTGATGTGACAAAATACTGCATTTGTATCTCCTGTGAATTTATGCAATCAGGCTAGGGATCATTTAGACTGCATGTTTTTTATGATATTCATAACCAGATCTATTTTAACTAAGACCACTTAATAATGCCCGTAATTCGACAACTTTTTTGTTCATTTTTTTCGGTTATCGATCGATATCTACTGCGAGAGTTTTTATTAAGTTTGGTAGCAGTGACAAGTGTACTGTGGTTAATTTTCATTGCAACCCGATTTGCACGCTATCTCGCACAAGCTGCAATGGGCAATTTACCTGGCGAGATAATTTTTACCTTGCTTGGTTATAGTTCGCTCAGTGCCTTACATATGATTTTACCGATAGGCGCGTTATTAGCTGTCATGTTAGCGATGGGACGCATGAGTTCTGATAATGAGCTTACTGTTATGGCTGCTTGTGGCATTCCAGAAAAACAGATTGTTAACAATGTACTGATTTTTTCATCGATTATTGCTGTTTGTGTCGGTCTGCTTTCCTTAATTATTGTGCCGTTGGTAACAACTGATGGCTACAAGCTAGAACAGAATGCAAAAATGGCCGCTGATACAAGTGGCTTGGTTGCAGGTAATTTTAAAGAAAGTCGCAATGGAGACTGGACGTTTTATTCAGAAGGATTAACTGAAGACAAGCAAGGTATGGTTAATGTGTTTATCGAAATACATCGCAATGATAAGCCAATGGTATTTCGAGCTGAAAGCGGACATTTTGAGATTGATTCAGAAAATGGCAGCAAATATCTTATTTTAGAAGATGGCTTTCGTTATCAGGGTGAGGCGGGCGATCAGGATTTTATTATTGCGCAATTTGCCAGTCACAGTCTGTTGGTAGAAAAAGGCGAAGCGCAACAGGTAAAAGAACGCCATAAAGCCCTGCCCACTGCTGAATTATGGCAGCGTGGTGGATCGGCTGATATTGCTGAAATTCAATGGCGGGTATCTGCAATAGTGATGACAATTATTTTGTGCCTTTTAGCGATTAAACTGGCTAACGCTGGGCCACGTAAAGGCCGTTATGCCGGCTTTTTTCCTGCGATATTGGTTTATATTATCTACAGTAATTTGCTAGGGGTAACGCGAGCATGGGTATCTAAAGGCGTGATGGCACCACTATTTGGTGCAGTTTGGGTGCACTTATTGATGATGATAATCGTGATTGTATTATTTAATCGACATAAACTTCGTTATTTGTGGATGCAATATCAGCATGCTAAGGGCCAAATTTAGTGACCATTTTACAACGCTATATAGCCAAGACTATTCTAAGCAGTACGATGCTAGTATTGCTTATCCTGTTAGGTTTATACACCTTTATGGATTTAGTCACTGAACTGGATGATTTGGGGCGAGGGACGTATCAGCTAATTGATATGTTCGAATATATAGCGCTGTCTATGCCGAAACGTATTTATGAATTACTGCCTATCGCGGCATTACTTGGAAGTGTGTTGGGTTTAGGAAATTTAGCCAGCCAGAGTGAACTTGTTGTAATGCGTGCAGCGGGTATTTCAATTCAACAAATAAATAAAGCTGTGATGATTGTTGCTGCCTTTTTAATGGTTATAGCGGTGTTTGTTGGTGAAATTATCAGGCCTCCGGCTGAGCAATATGCAAGAGAGTTGCAATCTTTAGCTCAAACCGGAACAGTAGGATCGCGATCAGCAAATGGCTTTTGGACGCGAGATGGCTTACATTTCAATCATATTGCTCAAATATTGCCAGATGGCCGTTTTTCAGGCATCTCAATCTATGAATTCGATCCTGAAAAGCGCTTACGTATCGTCACTAAAGCGGCAGAAGCTGTGTATGAAGATGAAAGTTGGATCTTATCTAATGTCGTTCAGAGCACAATAGATGAAGACGGGGTAAGAGTCAGAGCTGTTGAATATGCACGTTGGAAATCACAATTAAATCCGGGCATGATTAATGTCGTGGTGGTACCACCTGAATTTCTACCTGTATGGAGTTTAGTAAAATACATCAATTACCTAAAAACAAACCACCAAGCAGTGCAGCAATATCAAATGGCATTTTGGATGAAAATTATGATGCCAATTAGTTCTGCTGTGATGGTCTTTCTTGCCGTGCCATTTATATTTGGACCATTGCGATCGACACCGTTAGGTGGGCGTATTTTAGCTGGCGCTTTAGTAGGGATAGGTTTTCATTTGTTTAATGAAAGTTTTCAACATATGGGGCTAGTATTTGGCGTATTGCCTTGGTTGACGGCAGCATTCCCTACCGCAGTATTCGCTGTTATAGGCTATTTTTTAATGAAAAAAGTGTATTGATGATACTAGGGTCTGTTGATCTTTCATCGCCCGTACATGATCAGAATTCAAGATTTGAACAAGGAACGAGAAGAGTCCGAGAATAAGCTTTATGAAACAGAGCAACTTCAATCAGAAAATAAAAGACATCAACGAATTTGAAATCGAGCGTGCTCTGGCGAATTTGGCCAAGGATTTACAACGATTAGACGCTGAACAAGTCAAAGATCTTCTTTCAAAATCATCTTAAAAATCAACATTATAGGAGTGAATCTCCTATAAAAGATACCCCTACAGCCGAAATTCATTACAAGATCGGCTCTAGGGGGGTTATGTTGGCGTCCCCAAGGGGGTTCGAACCCCTGTTACCGCCGTGAAAGGGCGGTGTCCTAGGCCTCTAGACGATGGGGACCTAAAACGTTGTGTGCATAACTTCTGTTGAAGTTATGAAATATATGATAAAAAAAACCGCTTAGTTTTACCTAAGCGGTTGATTTATATGGCGTCCCCAAGGGGGTTCGAACCCCTGTTACCGCCGTGAAAGGGCGGTGTCCTAGGCCTCTAGACGATGG
>JACUUH010000063.1 GCA_014859375.1 Gammaproteobacteria bacterium | reverse complement strand
ACCGCCGACCTCTTGCATGCCATGCAAGCGCTCTCCCAGCTGAGCTATAGCCCCCCGAAAGGAAGCGCATACTATAGGTTTTTAGGTTTTAGCTGTCAATAAAATATTTCAAAATGAATACACTTTTTGATAATAGTTGACGGAAAAGACTTAGAGTTTACGTCGGTTCTATCATGCGTGTTTATTAGTAAGTGGTTGATGTTAGGTCTTTTCAATAAAATTTGGACGTTATATTAATAGGCTTATTTGATGAAAAGTCATTTCTATGCGATAAATTGTGCTTTATATTTTGTTCAACTCAGCCAAGCTATTGGCTTAAATAGCATCACGAGGATGGTTATGCGCAAATTGATAGTTTATTCTGCGGCAACATTATCATGTTTTAGTCCTTTGGCTATGGCTGATTCAAGTGAATGGCAGCTATGTCACTCAGCTTCTGATAATGGTTATTTAGCTTATGTTGCTAATCCAGAACAAACTGCAACCGACCTTAAAGCTGATAATGCGCAATTAGTGGATGATGGTACGTCTGTTTTTACCGGTAACGTCATTGTTTCGCGTGGTGGGCAAGAACTCAAAGCAAATCGAGCCACCTATAATCAGGTTTCGGGCGATATCACTGCTCAAGGTGATGTCAGACTGCGCGATAGTGACATGATTATTGATGGACAACAGGCTGAATGGTCGTTAACTAACGATAGTGGTAATCTGATTGATGCTAATTTCAAACTACGTGAGAATCATGCCCGTGGTACAGCAAGTCATGTTCACCGCGAAGGTACAGCACATACACATCTTAAAAATGCCACCTATACGACCTGTTCACAAGGTGATGATTCATGGCTGTTGCAGTCAACATCTGTCAACTTGGATCATCAAGCAGGCGTTGGTTCAGCACGTAATGTCGTTGTCAGATTAGGTGGCTTTCCCGTTGCCTATACGCCCTATATCAGTTTCCCTTTAAATGATGAACGAAAATCAGGTTTCCTGGCGCCGACTATCGGTAACAGTGATGAAACTGGGTTTGATCTTCAAACGCCATATTATTGGAATATTTCACCGAATTATGATGCGACAGTAACACCTCGCTATATGTCTGAACGTGGCTTGATGCTCAATGGTGAATTCAGATATTTATATGAAAATGGCAGGGGTGTTGTTGATGCGGGTTATTTAGGCAGTGATAATCTGAAAAATGATGGTGATGATATTAATCCTTATTTTGATCAAGACCGTAAACATTTCACTTTAAAACATTCAAACAAATTCATGTCTCGCTGGTCGACAAATATTGATTATAACTATGTATCTGATAATGCCTATTTAGAAGACTTTAGTCCTGGTTTAAGTTTGGCGAGTATCACACATCTAAATCGTGAACTAAATGTTGGTTATAATGGGTCAAACTGGGATTTTACTGGTCGTCTGCAAGGCTATCAAACATTAACAAACGTTACTGCGCCATATCAAAGATTGCCACAATTGCTATTAAGCGGTTCATTACCAGATCAATTTATGGGCCTAACCTATAGCATGAATGCAGAATATGTTGATTTTGATCATAGTGATAAAATCACCGGTCAACGTGTTGATATTGAACCATCAATAAGTCTGCCAATGGCAACAGCAGCGGCTTTTATTACGCCTCGTGTTGCATTGCATCACACACGATATGATTTAGATCGTAATGTTACTATTGGTGGCGACACATCGCCTGCCCGAACCTTACCTGTTGTGAGTGTAGATAGTGGTTTATTCTTTGAACGCGATATGACCTTTGCTGGCGCTGGCTATATTCACACCTTGGAACCACGTGCATTTTATCTTTATATTCCAGAACGAAATCAGTCTGATATTCCCGTTTTTGATACCAGTTTAAACACTTTCAGCATGGGGCAAATGTTTAGCCATGATCGGTTTTCAGGAGCAGATCGTGTCGGTGATGCAAATCAACTAACACTTGCGTTAACATCACGCGTTATTGATGCTCAAACAGGCAAAGAAAATCTTCGTGTCAGTTTGGGACAAATTCAATACTTTGAGGACCGAGAAATATCGTTTAATAACACGCCTTTTGATACCAGATCAGATTCGGATATGGTTGCTGAAGTCGTTGCTTCAATTGCTGATGAATGGACTGCTCGTGGTGAGATACAATGGGATCCGCGTGATACCCGATCCAATATGTCAGCACTTGAATTACGCTATAGAAATGATGATGGCTTATTCTTTAATGCTGCCCATCGTTACCGTCGTCAAAATTTAGCTGATCCGTACCGTAAAGCCGCCAGCTTAGAACAGGTTGATCTATCTACACAGATCCCATTTAATCAACAATGGAGTGTTGTTGGACGCTGGTATCGTTCACTTAAAGACAGTCGGACAATGGAAGGTTTGGCCGGTGTTCAATATGAAAGTTGCTGTTGGGCTACTCGTCTTGTCGTAAGAAATTTTATTAATGATGCATCGGATGAAGATCGGAATTTAGCCATTTATTTCCAAATTGAACTGAAAGGTTTAGGAAACTTCGGGCAAGATATCGATAGTGTATTGAAGAAAAGTATTCTTGGTTACGATTCTTGAGAAAATAGAAACTTAAACGTTCCATAAACAGTCATAAAACATCAACAGCGATGGGTAAATCTAAACTCATCTTGTAAATATGACTTTAATTACTATAATGCTAGTCAGCTAATTTAACCTTGGATATTCGATGATAAAAATTTTACTGTTTTCCTTATTACTGGTTGCAACTGCAGTTGCTCAACCTTTAGACAGGATTATCGCAGTAGTCGATGATGAAGTGATATTGGAAAGTGAATTGGCCGATATGGAGAATACGGTTCGCCAACAGCTACGCCAGCGTAATGCTGCAATTCCACCCTCTGATATCATGAGTAAACAGGTATTGGAACGCCTGATTATGCAACGTCTACAACTTCAGAGAGCAGCAAGTAGTGGTGTAAGAGTAGGTGATGACGCACTCAATGCCGCACTTAGACAGATCGCTGATAATAACAATTTATCATTGCGTGAATTTCGTGATGTTATAGAAAAAGATGGCTTTGCATTTAGCGATTTCAGGGAGTCTATTCGAGAAGAAATGATAATTAGTCGTTTACGAAAAAGCCAGGTTGAAGATCGCATTGTTGTTACCGATAGGGAAATAGATAACTTTTTGGCAACACAAGTAGCACAAGGTGGTGATGAAGAAACATATCATTTGTTGCATATTCTCATTAATCTACCTGAGGCGGCAATGCCAGAGCAAATTCAGGCTGCACAGGCTAAATTAGCAAAAATTGAGGCTTTACTTGCAGAAGGTGCTGACTTTTCACAGGTTGCATCGGGTTATTCTGATGGTCAAAATGCATTAGAAGGTGGTGATTTAGGCTGGCGAAAAAAAGGTGAATTACCGACTTTGTTTGCCAATGAAGTGCCTCAAATGAAAGTATCTGAAGTAAGTAATGTGCTTCGTAGTAGCAGTGGTTATCATTTTGTTAAGCTTGCTGATAAAAAGAGTGAGGAAACACACTTAGTCAAACAAACTTTAGCGAGTCATATTTTGATCAGAACCAATGAGCTGGTAACAGATAGTGATGCTGAATTACGCTTGAATCAATTACGTGAACGTATAGTAAATGGTGATGATTTCGCTGAATTGGCTCGGGCCCATTCAGACGATACCGGTTCTGCTATCGAAGGTGGTAGTTTAGGCTGGAGTAGTCCTGGTGTTATGGTGCCCGAATTCGAAGAAAAAATGAATGTCTTAGCTACGGGTGAACTCAGCGATGTGTTCAAAAGTCGGTTTGGCTGGCATTTGATAAAAGTAATTGATCGTCGTGAAGAAAATATGGCAGAAGAATTTAAACGAAATAAAGCGCGCGAACAAATTCGTATTAGAAAAATAAATGAAGAATTGGAAAATTGGTTACGTGAATTACGTGACGAGGCATATGTTGAGTACCGTGACCTTTGATTGACTATCCTCGAATTGTTATAACTGCCGGTGAACCAGCAGGCATCGGACCTGATTTATGCCTTCAAATGGCTCAGCATCAATTTCCTTGTGAGTTGATCGTTATTGCCGATCCAACTTTACTTCAACAGCGAGCAAATGAATTAGGATTAGAGATCTCTCTGACCGAGGCTGATCTCAAACAGAAGCCATATCCATCTGCTAAAGGTGAGGTGCGTTACATACCCGTATCCTTATCTCATACAAGTCAGGCCGGTAAACTGGATAAACGCAATGCAGAATATGTATTGAATTCCTTGCAAATAGCGTTAGATGGATGCATCAATAATCAATTTGACGCTATGGTTACTGCGCCTGTCCACAAAGGTGTTATCAATGATGCTGGTATCGAATTTACTGGTCATACAGAGTTTTTAGCGGACGGGGCAGGCGTTGATAAAGTTGTAATGATGCTAGCGACAGAGCAACTTCGTGTTGCGCTTGCAACAACTCACTTGCCTTTAAAAGAAGTCAGTAGCCAGATAACACAATCATCGCTGACAAAAATCATTTCTATTATTGAAACCAGTTTTCAAAACCAATTTGGAATTACATTGCCACGAATTGCAGTGTGTGGACTTAATCCCCATGCTGGTGAAGGTGGCCATTTAGGACATGAAGAAATTGATGTGATTTCACCTGTCATTGAACAATTCAAGCTACAAAATTCGAATATAACTGGCCCATGGCCTGCTGATACAGTGTTCGTTGATGAAAAATTGAAACAGTTTGATGTCGTCTTGGCTATGTATCATGATCAAGGTCTTCCAGTATTAAAGCATCATGGGTTTGGTCAAGCGGTTAATGTCACTTTGGGGCTTCCATTTATTCGTACTTCAGTTGACCATGGTACAGCGCTTGAACTAGCTGGCACTGGTCAAGCAAAAAGCACGAGCTTGATTGCTGCAATCAACATGGCACTTACAATGAATAATAATCGAAATGTACTATGAGTAGCCCATCTCGCTATCCGAAAGCCCGCAAACGATTTGGTCAGAACTTTTTACAAGATCAACAGATCATTTCTGATATTGTTGCAGCAATCAATCCGCAGCGTGGCGAACATTTAGTCGAAATAGGTCCAGGTCGAGCAGCATTAACAAAGCCGTTATTAGAAAACTGTGACAAGCTCGATGTAATTGAACTTGATCGTGATCTTGTCCCTTTGTTGAAAGCAAAATTTGCTGGTTATGATCAGTTAACGATACACCAAGCCGATGCCTTGACCTTTGATTACACAACGTTAGTCTCTAACGATGATGAAAAGCTGAGAGTGATAGGTAACCTGCCCTATAATATTACAACACCGTTGTTATTTCATCTGCTGGCACAATCAAACTATATAAGTGATATGTGTTTTATGCTTCAGCGAGAAGTAGTAGAGCGCATCTGCGCGCAACCTGATTCAAAAAGCTATGGTCGATTGAGTATCATGATTCAATATCAATGCGAAGCAACACAGTTGTTTGTCGTGCCACCTGAAGCATTTGATCCCATGCCAAAAGTAGAATCAGCAATCATCTATCTTAAACCGCGTGATCGTTATTTAGGTGGTGATATGCCAATTGAATCACTTAATAAAATAGTAACTAAAGCCTTCTCACAGCGTCGAAAAACCATTGCTAACACATTGAAAGATATAGTCACTCCCGAGGCATTATTGGCTGAAGGTATTGATTTAAAACAAAGGCCAGAAACACTTACCATTGCTCAATATATTGCAATCACTAAAGCGTGGCTGAGCCAAAATAGCTATTAAATAGTGGATATAAATTCAGGCATGATTTTTGACCGGTACAGTCGTTTATCAGATGATTAAGCTTAAATGGTAAATTTAGATAATCCAAAAGGTGAGCTCCGTCTTGACACACTGAATTTGCTGTAGTTAGATACACACTTCCCATTCATTGGCGGGGCTGGCTGACGTTATTGGGACGATAACTATATTAATAATTTTGAGAGGAACTGAATGTGAATAAATCTGAATTGATTGATGCAATTGCAAGTGCGGCTGATATTTCTAAAGCAAAAGCAGCATTAGCTGTTGATGGCATGACATCTGCTGTAACATCTGCTTTAAGCAGTGGTGATCAGGTTACTTTAGTTGGTTTTGGAACATTTTCTGTACGTGACCGTGCTGCACGCACTGGCCGTAACCCACGCACTGGTGAAGAAATTCAAATTGCGGCAGCAAAAATTCCTGCTTTTAAAGCTGGTAAAGCTCTAAAAGATGCTGTAAACTAGTTCTTTTTTCTCGGGGTGCTTAGCTCAGCTGGGAGAGCATCGCCCTTACAAGGCGAGGGTCGGGGGT
>JACUUH010000103.1 GCA_014859375.1 Gammaproteobacteria bacterium | reverse complement strand
GATATTTATTGCCGTATTCGCTGAGGTGGTCATCGTCGTAATACAACGGGCGACCGTTTCGAGAGCCGTAACAATATTGGTCATCACATAAATACGGCAAAGGATCGAGAATTTTCACCCCGCATTGTTCGGCGGCTTGGTCTTGCGCCTCCCATACTAATTTATGGCGTTCATGATATTCCTCAAGCGTGATTTTTATCTCGTCTTTTAATCCAAACATTAAATTTCGTGCCAGAACCCTAGGAACATTAACCTTCAGCTCAGGTATAGGTCTCATTAAGTAAACCTTTCTGTTTTTCGACAACAAACAAGCTGTTTCGGTTAATTTTTCTTCGTAATGACGTGCAAAGCTACTATCGTCTATACCCTCAAATTTTATGTAAGGTCTTTGGCTTTCTTTTGGGTTTTCATTAAAACCATACAAACCCAATGAAGTTCTACTTACTAATACAACCGGAGCAGTATCAGTTGAATTTAATAATAAATCGATAAAAAAATTATTGAACTCAAGACAGCTACGTTTATCTCCACGGTTGGCTGAATACTCTGCCCCCTTAATCATAGGACATCCTGGACTTGAACCAAACTTGATCCCGCCACCTGAAATATCTTCTGCCAATTTATCTAATACCGACCTAACAGCACTGGCATGACTGTCTCCAATTAAATATGCTGTAATTGCTTCACCACTTCTAAAGTAACCGTCATCGGTTTTGATAAACCGCCCAATCTTGGGTTTATTTTCCGCTTCCGCAGCTGCTAGCTGTACCTCTGGAGGCAAGCGGTTTTCAAAGGTAAACAAGCGCACACTTACTGCCGCTAAACCAATCACCAGGCCTGCAAAGGCAATGGCAAAAATTTCTTTGCGTAGGCTGGAGGCAGAGAGATAAGAGCGCGTCGGTACTTCGACTAAATGGTAAGACAAGTGCGCTAAAATCAAACTTAACACAATCGCACCGCTGACCCAAAGCCAATCGTTTTGCAGGCCTGCAAAATATAACGCCACCACCAGCGGCCAATGCCATAAATACAGTGAGTAAGAACGATCACCCAACCATTGCGCCAGCTGATTAGCGGTGAGCTTGGCTTGACTTTGATTGGCGAGAATAATCAGCACTGTGC
>JACUUH010000025.1 GCA_014859375.1 Gammaproteobacteria bacterium | reverse complement strand
TCAATCAATCCCTCTTGTTTCATAGCTTGTAGAAGGTTTTTGACTTTGTTATCTTTTTGAGTGACAGCCAAAACATCGGGCAATTTTTCTAATCTATGACTCATCATATTCAGACAAAAGTTCTTCATGCTGAAATTGGTGCCGTTGAATGAAGATGCCTTGAGGGTCTTAAGGCTTGCGAGAGGCGCCGATCCAGCGTATGTCTTTGTACGAAATGGTAAGCCAATTATGAATCCGAATAATCAGGATTGGCGAAAAGCATTAGTGCAGGCTGGAATTGAAAACTTTCGCTGGCATGATTTACGCCATACGTGGGCATCATGGCATGTACAGAACGGCACATCGATTTATGTTCTGAAAGAATTGGGTGGCTGGAAAACATTATCGATGGTCGAAAAGTATGCCCATTTTGATTCGACACACTTGGAGCAATTTGTTGGAAACGTACTGGTGGGAGAAGGTCCTCACGGTACAAATACGGTACAGGCTGCTTAAACAAAAAAGGCACCTACTTACGTAAGTGCCTGAATTTGTTGGTACCTAGGGCCGGAATCGAACCGGCACGCCCGTGAAGGCGAGGGATTTTAAGTCCCTTGTGTCTACCAATTTCACCACCTAGGCATTCCGACAATTATACACACAAAAAAAAAATTGTTCAGCCCTTTGTGACTTTTTTCTAGTATTTCTTTTCTAAATCAGTCCTCGATACCGTTAATTTCTTTCGTACTATATGAGTCAGGGTTAGGCACCTTTAACACGCAACAAAATAAATTTATAAAATTATAGGCTATAAATTACTTCACTTTTATTAGACCTCTACATGTGATTGCCTTGATAAAAGTGGAGGAACTTCTTGATATTTTATCTATACAAACGTACAATTCCCTGCTTCACATGGCTATGTAGCTCAGTTGGTTAGAGCACATCACTCATAATGATGGGGTCGGTGGTTCGAATCCACCCATAGCCACCAAACAAAACCCTTGCAGGGTAAGGCTTTCAGGAAGATTAGCCTTGTACAGCTGCGTACTGATATTTAATTTATATAGTTACTTTAGAAATAGCCATGAATTGGAGATTAGTATGGCTGGTTATTTCATCACTAAATAAACACTCAAATCAGGCGATGTCCATTACGTTGCCACTATCACCCACGAATCACGTAACTTTAAGACAAAAACATTCAGGCGTAGGCGAGATGTTGCCGAATGGGCAGCTCGTTTTTTAGCGGACATTGAAAATTTTGCCGTCACCGGCAAAAAGCCTTGTGACATCACTTTTGCACAATTGGCAGATGAATATATGCGCAAGTGGACGGGTACGGACACCGTCCGACTGACAGCCGTCTCTCGCTTTTTTCGTCATTTTGACTCACAAAAAATAGACAAAATAACCACTGATGATCGCCGTGTTCTGCTACGGACATGGAAAAAATCAACCCCAGCGACGCATAACAAATATAGAGCGATCCTTGCCTCAGTTTTTAACTTTGCGCTCATTCAAAATGAAGACAATCAACGAACATATATAACAGTCAATCCGGTTAAACCAATCCGCAATAAACCGCTTAACAATCAACGGGTAAGGTTTTTTTCAGACAATGAAAAACAACGGCTGATAACTGCATGTAAAACCATCGGTGGCCGTTTTTACGTTCATTTTTTGATTGCTATTTCAACTGGCATGCGAAAAGGAAATTTGCTAGGCCTTCGATGGTCCGATGTTTATTTTACCCGAGGTTTGCTTTCGATCGATAAAACAAAAAATGGCGTTCCGATCCACACCTCTTCCCGCGCCAATACTCGATCTTCTCGCCCATTACTGCCAAATCGCTAACGGCTTGATCTTTCCGTCTAGCACCAATCCAAATTCACCGTTCGATTATAAAAAGTCATGGAATCTTGCTCGAAATAGCCGAGATATTAGGGAGCAGGAGCCTTCAGTCCATTTTTTGGCAACCCCTTTTTATTGCCTGTAAGCCCACACTGTGTGCATGCAGATTTGACAATATAACGTTAAGTTATCTCATTGTGCGCACCAGATAAGATGCACACAAAATTTGCCCATATCGCGCTTGGCTTGATTCAAAAAACGCTCAATACCATTAGCGCCAGAATCGAAGCTGGAAATATCAGCACTGATATAATCGGTAAGCGCTAGAGATATCAGGAATACTGGGTACTTTAAGCTCACGATCAGGTAATCATCCCTTGCTGATGATAAATCTATGTTTTATTTTGCAGCTTAAATTGACTCAACAAAGCGAAGAATAACCTTTTATTCAACCAGAAAATGAGCCCGACAAGATGGTTGATTTAACTTCAAAGTTACACCAACAAAAAAGCCCCAGCACCAAATAGATGCTGAGGCCTTGATATATATGGTGGGCCCACAGGGACTTGAACCCCGGACAAAGGGATTATGAGTCCCCTGCTCTAACCAACTGAGCTATAGGCCCGAAAAACGGTTTAGTTATCGCTATCTAAGAAGCTACGTAACTGATCCGAACGAGTCGGGTGACGTAATTTACGTAATGCTTTCGCTTCAATCTGGCGAATACGTTCACGTGTTACATCAAATTGTTTACCCACTTCTTCCAAAGTGTGGTCGGTGTTCATGTCGATACCAAAACGCATACGAAGTACTTTCGCTTCACGTTCGGTTAAACCACTCAACATACCTTGAGTTGCTTCTCTTAAACCTTCGATCATTGCTGAATCTTGTGGTGACATGACATTAATATCTTCCACAAAATCACCTAGGTGAGAGTCTTCATCATCACCAATTGGTGTCTCCATTGAAATCGGTTCTTTTGAGATTTTAAGTACTTTACGTACTTTATCTTCTGGCATGTCAACACGTTCAGCTAGTTCTTCCGGTGTTGGTTCACGACCCATTTCTTGTAACATTTGGCGCGCAATTCGATTCAGTTTGTTGATTGTTTCAATCATGTGCACTGGGATACGAATTGTACGTGCCTGGTCTGCAATTGAGCGTGTGATTGCTTGTCTAATCCACCATGTTGCATAGGTAGAGAATTTATAACCACGTTGATATTCAAACTTATCAACTGCTTTCATCAAGCCGATATTACCTTCTTGAATCAAGTCCAGGAACTGCAAACCGCGGTTAGTATATTTTTTTGCAATCGAAATCACAAGGCGTAAATTCGCTTCGACCATTTCTTTTTTGGCACGACGTGCTTTTGCTTCAGCAATGGTCATTTGGCGACTAATTTCTTTGATCTCAGCGATCGACATACCACGATCTTCAGCTAGTTCTGCCATTTTTGTTTGTGCTTTCACAATATCATCAAGATGCTTTTTGATAGTTGATGAATAATGTTTTTTGGCACGTATGTGTTTGTTAGTCCATTCAATATTTGCTTCATTGCCGGTGAATGAGTCGATAAAATCACGACGGTTCATGTGTGCTTCGTCAACGACAATTTTAGCTATAAGGCGTTCTTGTTTACGAATAATTTCAACTGTTTCCGTCATCAAACTATTCAGATAGTTTAATGTTTTAGGCGTCAGTTTGAACTCCATGAATAAGTTACTTACTAATTCACGAGCAGCGATGTAATCATCACCGGTTGCTGTTTGTGCTGCAGCATTCGCTTCTTTTAGTGCTTGGAAACGTACGCGTGCTTCTTCAGGATCAATACCTGCGGCTGATTCGTCATCGTCATCGTCAGCAACAACAACAGCAGTATCATCATCACTATCATCTATTACTGTTGCATCATCGGTTTCTTCCTCAGGCGAGATAAAGCCCTTAATTAACTCATTTAGACGAAGTTCACCTGCTTCTATAGCTTCTGATTGTGCGATAAAAGCATTGATACAGGGTTGATAGGTAGATAGCATGTATAAACTTTCACGAAGGCCAGCCTCGATCCGTTTCGCAATAACGATTTCACCTTCACGCGTCAGTAGTTCAACAGAACCCATTTCACGCATATACATACGTACCGGATCAGTTGTTCGACCGAATTCACCATCAGAGCTTGCTAATACGGCAGCGGCTTCATCTGCAGATACATCATCATTGCTTGATACTGCTTCCGCTAAACGTTCCATTTCATCGGTATCCATGCCATCTTCATGAACCATGATCCCGAGGTCGCTGAACATACCGATAATGTCTTCAATTTGATCTGCATCAACCAAATCTTCAGGCAAGTGATCGTTTATCTCCCCGTAGGTCAAGTAACCGCGTTCTTTACCTAGCGTGATAAGCGCTTTAATGCGTGACTGTTGATCTTTCATTCGACCTCTTTAATTTCTGTGCGTGGGGACGCTAGCGTAACCGCATATTATAACGACAAGCCTATAATTATGCACATATTTTTATGCGCAACATGCGCCTAAGATTGAATATTACGAATTTCAGCTCTTTCTGCTTGTGTAAGTTGGCTGAAAGGCTTATCCGTTAATATTTTTAATCGTGCCTCGATAGCATCATGTTGTAACTGTTGCATAATTCCGATGAGCTCATGCTTCAATGCATCTGCTTCTAAAGGCAACGTTTGTTGTGCCAGTTTTTGTAAATGCGCTTCAGACTCACCACCTCGTGATCGTTCCAATAGCGCTGCAGTATTTAAATGGGGATTTTGGCGTAAGGTTTCAAGCATTTGTACTAATATTTTTATACCAGGCTTATCCAAGCTTGCCACTTTGTCAACATCACCAACAGCAGCATGTAATTCCGGATGTTGCAGAATAATGGTTATCGCCATTCTCACCGCTGAAAATCCACCAGTGTGTTTTGCGCGAGAAGTAAACTTCTTCGGTTTATTTTCTACAGGTTTTTCAATGTGTTTATTTAATATGGCGGTAGTGGTTTTGGCTCTGTCAGCTAATTGCTGTTCTAGCATATCGCGATAAACGCCGACCGGTATATGTCTGAGATAGGGCTTTGCCATTTCAATTAATCGTGCTCGTCCGTCCATTGAGGTTACATCAACCCGACTTTCAAGCGTTGCAAAAAAGAAGTCTGAATAGTTTTGGGCATTGGCGACGCGTTGATTAAACGCTTCGGCTCCTTCACTGCGAACTATCGTGTCAGGATCTTCACCATCAGGTAAAAACATAAATTTTAATTGATGATTACCACCAAGTAATGGCAAGGCATTTTCAGCAGCACGCCATGCCGCCTCACGACCAGCACGATCGCCATCAAAACAAAAAACAACTTCCGGTGTGCTTCGTTGTAATAAACGTAAATGATCGGGCGTTGTTGCTGTTCCTAAGGTTGCAACTGCATTAGTAATACCTTTTTCAGCCAAGGCAATCACGTCCATATAACCTTCAACGATGATAATCCGTTCTAGTTTACGATTTGCTTTCTTGGCTTGATATAGGCCATAAAGCTCATGACCTTTATGGAATATAGGGGTTTCAGGCGAGTTTAAATATTTGGGGGTACTATCATCAAGCACGCGACCGCCAAATCCAATAACACGTCCACGGCGATCACGAATTGGAAACATTATGCGCTTGCGAAAACGATCATATGTTCTACCATTATCATTGCTACTTAGTAAGCCAGCTTCATCCAATTGTTTTCTGTTTAAGTCACTGGTACCAAAGGTTTTAAGTACATTATCCCAGCCATCTGGTGCAACACCAATATCGTAGTGCTGAATGATTTGGTCTGATAGACCACGTTGTTTTAGATAGGCTATGAACTGGCTTTTATTGGGATTATTTTGTAACTGATGCACGTAATATTGGCTGACTTTATCCAATACATCGTATAAGTTTTGTTGAGCGGGTGAGTTTGATGTAGTGTGGCTAGTCGGCACCGTCATCCCAACCAGATCAGCAAGCTCATGAATTGCTTCAGGAAAGCTCATTTGATCGTATTCCATCAAAAAACCGACCGCAGTACCATGAGCGCCACAACCAAAACAGTGATAAAACTGTTTGTCAGGGCTTACCGTAAATGAAGGGGATTTTTCATTATGAAAAGGACAGCAGGCGCTAAGATTTTTCCCTGCTTTTTTTAGTGGGACCCGCGCATCAATAACATCGACAATATCAACTCTGGTCAATAAATCATCAATGAACTGTGTGGGGATCTGACCGGCCACGACTAAACGCCTATGACCGGTTTTGATAGTGTGTAATAAGCTTGCCGATAGTGAGGCTTTGCAAGCTCATCAATTATGCCGTAAGAGCAGCCTTAACAAGTCCACTAACAGCGCCCATGTCAGCTCGACCTTGAAGTTTTGGTCTCAACAGATTCATAACCGCACCCATATCTTTGGGGCTAGAAGCGCCAGATTCGGCAATTGCCGCAGCTATCGCACTAGCAATCTCATCGTCAGTCATTGCCGTTGGCATAAACTCTTCAATGATTGCTAATTCTGCAATTTCAATGGCAGCAAGATCATCGCGACCTGCTTGTTCAAATTGGCTTAATGAATCGCGGCGTTGCTTACACATCTTGGTTAGAATGGTGATAATGCCATCATCATCAAGATCATGTCTGTTATCAACTTCATATTGCTTAATTGCGGCCGATATTTGGCGCAAAGTAGCAAGACGCTCTTTTTGTTTAGCGCGCATGGCTGCTTTAATACTATCTTGGATAGTGAGCTTTAATGGGCTAGATTGTTGTGGCATAGAAACGTCTTAACTCTTAGTACATGCGGATGCGACGAGCGCTTTCGCGAGATACTTTCTTCTGGTGACGTTTAACTGCAGCAGCTGCAGCGCGTTTGCGTACTGTAGTTGGTTTTTCATAAGCTTCACGTGCACGTGCTTCTGCAACTGTACCCGCTTTTTCACAAGCGCGTTTGAAGCGGCGTAAAGCGATATCAAACGGCTCGTTTTCTTTTAAACGTACTGATGGCATTAATAAAATCCTAAACAAGTTTTTATGGAAAAGCCCACAATTGTACGAAAATTTTTCCAAAAAGCAAAGCCTTAGATCGCTTTTCTTTTCAAAGAAGGCCAAGGCAAGATCATACTCATCAGAACTAACGGCTAATCATGTTTATTCGGATAAACTATATTTAGCTGATTGACTGGATGATCTGCATTTACATCATCTCTATATGGTGGCAAGCTGCTGTACTGATTGGTCTTTGCCTACATTCAATTTAAGTCGAGCTTTCAGTGGCGTGCAGAGTAAGATTGCAGCAGATCCTGCAAAACCTTTTTTCAGCGCATTCGGTCAAATGGCTAATTTTTTAGGTACACCTCAAAACGTGAGCGTACTGGCGAGCAGGATTTTAGTTTCTTAACCAAATCTGAGGTTAATTAACCTCAGTTCTGGATAAAAATAGTCAGCTACCCTATAACGAACAATGCCTTACCAACAAATAGCTACTAAAACCACTAAAACTAGTTTTAATGACATAACCAGTGCCTTTGTTTTAGTGGATATCAAGGCAGATTTACGTAGCAATAGCCCAGCTATTGCAAGAAAATCTAACGCGGATAGCCGCTAAAAAAAAGGTGCTGGATGGCTGTGCTTATCCAGAACTGAGGTTAATTAATGCTCGAGCTGATATTTGAGTCGTGTTGTGCTTGTTTTATAGGCACTTGCGCCATTAACCATGCTATGACGACAAACACTAACATGCCCCATAGAATAGTTTGAAAGTGAACATTCACATCTAGTAGATAACCTAGCAATGCTGGGCAAATGCCAGTAGAAAATACTAGAAATGCTGATCGTAAAGAACGAACCCGCCCGAGATGTTGTTTACCCCAAAGTTGAACTAACAGACTGTCAGCTACGGCAGATGACATGCTCATTGATAAGCCTGCCCCGATCATTAACAACCAGATGCCACTATTGCCACCGAATAAGGCTGCCGCGGTTAATGCAATTGCAAAAGGGGCCAAATAAAGGCGGGCGATAAGGCTAACGCCAAGCTCATCTATCCAGCGCCCACCCAATAATGCCATTGGAAAGCGAATCAAGCCCATGCTGGTGAGCGCGAGTGCATAGGTTGTAGTTGATGCGCCCAGACTTTGGGTCATTTGTGCCTGATATACAAAAATACCGGTAAGTGTGAATGGTAATGCTAACAACATTGGCATCACTAACCAAAAGCGACATTCTCGCAATGGACTTTTGCCGTTATAGTGTTGCTTCGCTACGGCCTTATGTTGGTGTGGAGCTTCTGGCCAATCAATAAACATAAAAAGACACACCCATAAGCCGATGATGATGGCGAGTATGCACCACCAAACGTGTTGCCAAGACAGCCAGACCAATAATAAAGCGGTGAGTGGAGGCAGAATAATTTCACCCGATGGCATTGCCAATCCGACAAAGCCGAGCGCGCGCCCACGATTAAGATTAAATTCGCGCCCTGCTAGGGTACTACCCAAATGCGTCATTAAACCTTGACCACATAAACGCAGTAACCCCAAACCTAAAATAGCCATTGCCCACCATGGCGATAAGGTTAATATCAATAGGCCGATAGTTAATGTAATTAGTAGTGTTATCGCATAACGTTTTGGGGCAACCCAGTCTATTTTGGGTCCAAAATACATCACCATAAAACCACCAAAGATGCTAATCGCAGAATAGATGCTGCCAAACTCGCCAGCAGACAAATTTAGTTGCTGACTGATTGGGGCTTGAAACAGCCCGATAAAAAAACTTTGGCCCAAATTGCCAGTAAATACGGCTAGAAAAGCTATGGAAAGTAATCCAGCGTGATGTTTTATCAGGTTCAGATAGTTTTGCGGAGTGTTTGAGTCCATTGATATTTAAAGTTCAGATATCAGATCTTCACTTGCCATTACTACCTGATAAATGGCATCAAACACGATAGGATCGAACTCATGAGACATTTGTTTTGACATTATTGAGAGCGTTTTGTGCGGGCTGGTCGCATTACGATATATACGTCGTGAACTTAATGCATCAAACACATCAATAACCTTAATAATACGTGATGCTAAAGGTATTTCTTCGCCTTTTAATCCTATTGGATAACCAGAACCATCATAGTTTTCATGATGATGGCGAATGATCTCCGCTATTTTTTGTGCATGAGGAAGGTCTAGTTTTTCAACGATACTTGCGCCAACATCAACATGGGTTTTCATTAGCTCAAATTGTTGCTCTGTTAACTTGTTGGGGCTTAATAATATTTCGTCAGGAATGCCTATTTTTCCGATATCGTGAAAAAGTGCTGCGATTTCAAGTTCAGCAAGTAAGTCGTGATCAAAGCCTAATTGCTTACCGGTTTCAATGGCAATATAACTAACACGTTCGCAATGATTTTGGGTGTATTCATCGCGGTGCTTAAGTGCGGCTTGCAGTGCTTCGCCGGTTTTACATGAAATAATAAGAGTTTGATTTTTATTCAAATGAGATTCCGATGATTAAGGTTTATATATGCATTTGAATACAGTATACCTATGGTTTGAGATTTAAAACTACTTCAAATTATCGGCACTAGATTAGATCTGATCAGTCTTGATCTGGTAATATCGATCTAGATCTGATTCGGTTGTGGCGGTTAGTTTTGGTCAAGTAATTTACACACTTATCATATTGTCTGATAATTCAATATTGAAGATTATAGACCCTAGTCATTATTGAATGAAAAATCTCCGTCTGGCTATTTAAAACATTGCCATTATCAATCTAATAAAAGCAGAGAAGTTATGTGTTCAAATACGTCCATCCCCCCAAAAGCTAATGCTGAAAATCTACTCGTACCTTGCAGAGGTTGTTTAGCTGATTGTATCTATATTTCAAAATGTGAAGGAAAGCCTTGGCGAATGACTAATTCAGGGATACTAACAATATTAGAAAAATCGAAAACGACAAATCCATCAACCTGAGATCGATGCGGCTAAGGACCGTGCTCATTTTGATAAATACATTGACCAGTGAAATCCAACAATGATTGCTGAAAAAAACAGATTAGCATGGATAACCGGTGGTGGTTCAGGCATAGGCAAAGCCCTAGCGATAGCTTTAACGAGATTAGGTTGGCATGTCATTATTTCTGGCAGGACAACATCTAAACTTAAGTTGCTGTCGGACGAACATCAATCAATTGACTATCTGACACTTGACGTGACCGACAAGGCAGCAAATGTAACGGTGTTTGATACCATCCTAAATCAGTGGGGCTGCCCATCTCTAGTTATCCTGAATGCTGGTGATTACACGCCAATGCCCGCTCAAGAGTTCGACTTAGATTTGATTTACAAACTAAACTCGGTCAATTACCTCGGTGTAATAAATGGTCTGGCCAGTGCGTTGCCAGCAATGAAAGCGGCACATAAAGGACAAATTTTAATGATGTCGAGTGTCGCGGGTTATCGTGGCTTACCCGATGCAGCACCCTATGGTGCAACTAAAGCAGCATTGATTAATTTTGCTGAATCGTTACATATTCCCCTCAAAAAAGAAGGCGTATTACTGCGAGTAGTCAACCCCGGTTTTGTATCTACTCAGTTAACCGACCAAAACGATTTCAAGATGCCAGCACAAATTTCAGCAGAAAAGGCGGCCGAAGAAATAATAAATGCCTTAGATAATGATAGTTTTGAAATTACCTTTCCAAAGCGTTTTACTTATAGCGTGAAGTTATTACGCTGCTTACCCTATCGCTGGTATTTCTATATTGTCTCAAAAATCACTGGGAAATAGCGGGTCATGGCAAACCATCAACAAGTGTTAAATGATTATGTAGCGTTGTTTGAAAATATGAAAAGGGATGATCTTGTCAACTTAGATCGCTTTTTCACATCAAACGCCCACTTCAAAGACCCTTTTAATGACGTTCACGGCTTAGACAAAATTCGTCATATTTTTGAGCATATGTTCACTACCGTGAAAAATCCAAGCTTCCGTGTTGATGAAGCGCTATTGAACAATGATATTGCTTATATTAAGTGGCAATTTAGCGCTCAAATCAACAGCAAAGGCATGACATTAGTTGGTATAAGCAGAGTTGTTTTTAATCAGCAAGGCTTGGTATCAGAACATAGTGACTATTGGGATGCCAGTGAACAATTTTATATGAAACTGCCGATCATTGGTGCTTTACTTCGGTTTATTCAACGCCAAGTAAGCGCGACTAAAGTGGCCAGTTAAGTAATGATGCTCTGACTTTATCTGATAATGGATTTTCAGCCAGCCACAGTCCTATGTAGTAATTTGCAAAGTCTAAGCGGGCATTTTGGTAACGTAATTCATCATTAAAATACAGCGCTAAACCAGAATCCGGTCTAACATCCATTCTAAATCTATCCCCCTGCTCAACATCTTGATAAAAATGATGTAACTCATCGACAAAGATCTGAAATTGTCGACGTGTTTTATCGGAATGTTGTCGCCCCAAAGCAACCTCCGCTGCCTCAATTAATTGTTCCTTCTTTAGATTCACCCAATAATATATTTCAAGCGATAACGGCATGTTTGTATGAAGTACATCATCAGTTTTAGCATTCGGATTCGCATAAAGTCCAATGTCATATACCGAGACAAATGCTAACCATTTGGCAGTAGCAGTTGCTTTTAACTCAAGCTCCCCTCGTGCCGATTTAAAATTAGGATGACTTATTGGCGTAGCCTGAGCCAAGCCCATTAAAAATAAAAAGGTAAAAAAGACAAGTAAACGCATGTTTTATTGCTCCTCTTTTTGGAACACCAGCGTCACTTCACCAAGGTAGATACCCAGCTTGGTCATTTTTGCCTTGTTGATTAACACGCCATCAGGCTGTAAAAACATCCAGTCATCAAACTTCACTTTAACGGTGCCATCTTTGTATGGTAGGTCCATCGTATAAGACCAATTAAGCGCGTTGCCAAACGCCTTACCCGATGCCGCACCAATTACATCAGCGGCATGACCTTCATAGTTATGTTCATCACGTTTAGTAATAGTCCACACACGACGATCACGCTGGCCATCGGCATAGAGAAAATCTTCTTCTAAAATTAACTTATCGCCCTCCATTCGGCCAATAATATCAACCGTAAACTGTCGCTCAACTTGACCATTTCGACCTTGAAAGATACCCCAAGCCCGTGTTTGGCCAACAAAATAATCTTCAACAATAAAACGCGGTGAACTGTCACGGTAGCTTTCTATAGACATACTGCTGCACCCAGATAAAACAAGAAGCAACAATAGGAAGTATTTTTTCATTAGAAGTTCCTTAATCAAGTTGTTGGCGAAGCACAAAGTGTTGTTGTCGATCGAGAGGAAATTTCCACATCGACCATGCAGCAATTAGTTTAAACGGAATAGGCATTAAGCCATAGAGTAAAGAGAGAGCGATTGTATTATTGACTGTAACGGTATGGATGGTATCAAAACCCAAGAAGCTTAATAAAGGAAAGGCAATTCCAACGGCTAATGCCAACGACAATTTGGTTACCATGCCCCAAATGCCAAAGAAAAACCCGCTGCGTTGACCGCCACCTTTAACATTATCGATATCGATAACATCGGCTTGGATCGATGCTGGCAAGGCCATGTCTATACCCAAACTAAGACCAGATAAAATACAAATCACTAAAAAGGCAATGACATCACCTTCACCTAGAACAGGCACCCACATAAAAATAACGGCCGCCCACAGCATCGATATGCTCCAAATTCGGTGCTTACTGAACCGTTTAGATAAGGCAAGTCCCAGAGGTAAACCCAACAAGCCACTCAAGAAATAAACAGAGAGCAACATACCAAATTGCTCGGGTGCCACCAAAACATAACTGACAAATAATAAGAATAAGGTAGCCGGCAATCCATTGGCTATTCCATTCATTAAGTAAGCAAATAACAAGCGCTTAAATAGATGATTGTCGTTCAATAATGATAAGCCTGCTAGAAAGTTAATCGGGCGAGAAGGCGTGAATTCTTCCTTAACCTTGAATAAGCAGATCAAAATGGTGACGGGTAACATCACCACTAAAAAGTGTGCGAGGAGCCTTAATGCTTGACCAGGTTGGTCGCTGGTTAATCCCATGGCTAGCGGTAGCCCAGCGGCAATCAATGTGCCAATAAGTACGAAGGTTTCTCTACTTGCTGTAATAACACTGCGCTGATCATAATCTGTCGATAATTCAGCCCCCCATGCGGTGTAGGGCAAGGTTAACAAACTCCAAGCTAAATAGACCAAAATACTCCAGCTGAATAACCACCACATACCAGCATTAGCTGGGGGTATGAACAAGGCCCACACGGCCACTAACAATAAAGGCGTGGCGATAGCCATTAACCATTTTCGTCGTGATTTAATGGGCAACCAATCCGATAGCAAACCAATCAATGGGTCTGAAATAACATCGGTAATACGACAAATCAACAGGATAGTGCCTACAAGGGTAAGACCCAAGCCAAGTTGATCAGCATAAAACGTTGGCAGATAGATATAAAGTGGCAACCCTAATGCTGCCAGCGGCAAGGCGGGCAAACCATAAAACCAATAATGTATCTTTTTGATTAGCATCTAAATGGGTTTTGACATTAGGTACTGATAAACCCCTGTGTGTTCGCTACGGAATCCAGCTTCACAATACGACAAATAGTAACGCCACATTTTGATAAAGCGTTGATCATAGCCAAGGGCTTCAATATCATGAATAACCTCGTTAAAACGCTTATGCCATAGTTTTAGTGTCTGTTCATAATCATGACCATAATCCGTTGCTTTATCGATAACCAAGCCTGCCTTATGTGCATGCTCAGCAAAAACTTGCGGGGATGGCAACATGCCACCGGGAAAGATATAAAGCTGAATAAAATCGACCGTTTGCCTGTAATAATCAAAATAGTTATGATCAATAGTAATCACTTGCAAGGCGACTCTGCCGCCTGGCTTGAGTCGGGCATACAACATAGTAAAATACTCAGGCCAATAACGTTCACCAACTGCTTCAAACATTTCAATACTCACAATATGATCAAACACATCGGTGAGGTGACGATAGTCTTGAAGTTTGAGTTCAACCAAATGGCTTAAGCCAGCATCTGAAATACGTTTTTGCGCCCACGCCAATTGTTCAGTCGATAGGGTAATGCCTGTCACACGATAGCCACGTTGAGCTGCATATTCGGCAAAACCTCCCCAACCACAGCCAACTTCGAGAATATGCTCGCCGGGTTTGGCATTCAACGAGTCCAGTAGTTGTTGGTATTTACCTATTTGTGCCTGCTCAAGTGGCTGGCCTTCTGATGAGAATATTGCACTCGAATAGGTCATTGTCGAATCTAGCCACAGCGCGTAAAAATCATTACCAAGATCATAATGTGCAGCAATATTACGTTTACTTCCCTGTTCACTATTATGACGAATCAGGTGACGAAATCGGTTAAACCATTTAACAAAAAAGTTTGCCTGTAGTGCATCAAACAAACTTTCCAAGTTAAGTGCGCCCCAATAAAGTAGAGTGGATAAGTTCTCTGTTTCCCAGTCACCACTCATATATGATTCCGCCAAGCCAACTTCACCATGCCGGCTGAAACGCTTGATCATTTTAAGTGGATTATGCAGCTCAATATGAGCCTCTGGCCCAGATTGCTGTGCCTGTAAAAGATAAACTTCCTCACCCAACTTGATATGAAGAGTGCCGACTTTACAATTAGATAGCAGTTTGTATAGCAACCTAATTGCGATAGGTGCATTTGAGTTGGGTAACAGGGTTACTTCGGCGTTTTGACTAGCCATTCGCTTTTGACCTCGTGTTGGTTTGCTTTGTCGTAGGAGTGAAATTTACCGCCACCAAGCCAAATTTTTAACGCATGCCAATGAATCATCAGTATTATTTTGAATGACATCATCGGCATCATAAAGAATGCGCGTAGCAGCTTAGTGTTTGTCATTGCTTCCGTCACGGCAGTTTGCGAAGCAATTAAATGAAGAACGTCATCTTGATACTCATTAATTAGGATAGTGAGTGCTGACTGTGACTTAGTGAATTTAAAATGGTATTGCTGGTTCATATTGATAAAAGGTGAAACATCAAAGCGTTTATCAGCGATACACTCAACAGGCCAACTCAGTGCATCACCATTATTATGATGAACATAATGATATAGGCCGCCAAAGGTATTACGCACCTCACTTATGATGGCAATGGTTTCCCCCGCTGTATTTTCACAATACCAAACAGACAGCGGGTTAAAGCTGTATCCAAGCACTCTTGGAAAACATAACAGTTGGACTTTACCAATATCTTTCATACCACTATCAGCTAGCATGTTGACAACCCACGAACGCCATGAGGACTCATTACAAGCACCATGATCTTTGGTTTTTACACTCAACAAGTTAAAGCGGTTATAACTGAACCACTTCATTGCATGGGCTTCTTGCTCAATGGAATCAATATCAAGTAATAGGCCAAATACCTTATAGCTAAAGCGATAGCGCATCGGCATCATGCGTTGATGCATCACCTTGCCGAAATATAATTGACTACTCATACAATCCCTCTTGCCACGGGATCTGAATACCAAATGCTTTGGCAACCGATACGGCAGAGCTTAATGCATCTTCATGGAAACCATATCCAAAGTAACTACCGGCATACCATGTGTGCTGTTTACCTTGGAGACATTCAAGTTGCTTCTGGGCTGCGATCGCGGCATTGTCAAAAACAGGGTGCATATACTGTATTTGCTTGACAACTTTAGCGGGATTGATAGCCACTATAGGATTTAAACTGACAAAAAAATCAGAAGCTGTATCAAGGCCTTGCAATGCATTCATCCAGTAACTTACCGACACGGCTGGGGTCATATCATCACTGTTGTCAGCAATATAATTCCAGCAAGACCATACCGCTTTAAGCTTGGGCATCAACCGCTCATCGGTGTGGAGATAGGTGTCATTTTGTTGATAACGAAATGCAGATAAATATCGCTGCTCATCATTAGTTGCTTGCGCTAACAGTGCTAGGGCTTCATCAGCATGCGTAGCAATAATGACATCATCAAACTCGAGTTGTTGTCGATCTGCAAGCGTAAGTGTTACCTGATCTGCTGTTCGATCAACCTTTACTACAGCATTATTAGTGATTATTTGGCCAGAAAAAGAATCGAGTAGTTTGGCAACATAAGCTTGGCTTCCACCATTTACCGTTCGCCATTGAGGTCTATCTTTAACATTAAGCAAGCCATGATTATCAAAAAATTGTGCAAAACTTTTAGCAGGGAAGGCAGCCATTTGACTGGGCGGACATGACCAAATAGCCGCCGCCATTGGCAGTAAATAATCGTTCTGCATTGCTTTGCCAATGTTATGCATTTGTAAAAACTCACCCAGCGTCAGTTCAGAGCTAAGTGTCGTATCGTTAATCAGGGCTTTTGCAACGCGATTAAACTTTAGAATGTCATAGATTAACTTCAAAAAGCGGGGCGAAAATAGGTTTCTTCGCTGAGCAAATAAGGTGTTGAGATCACTACCGGCATACTCTAAACCAGTGTTAAAAATAGAAGCTGAGAATGACATCGATGTTGGGCGAGATTGCACACCTAAGGCATTAAATAACCCAACTAAATTAGGATAATTGGGCTCGTTATAGACGATAAACCCTGTATCAACAGCCAAATGTTTACCGGTCTCGACATCAGTAACAGACACCGTATTGGTATGCCCACCTATATAGGCATTTTTATCAATTAAAGTGACCTGGTAATGCTTATTTAACAGCCACGCACTTGCCATGCCAGCAATACCAGAGCCTATTACAGCAATTTTTTTATTCATATGACCAACCATGCAGTTGCGTCACAAGATCAAGCTGTGTGACCACTGAGTCATGTCCGTTTGTAATGACAATGCTCGCCATCATATCTCCTCTATGTTTATGTGAATCACTGATATCAATCACTACAGTTATAGCGGCGAGAGGAGATCTGTGACGAAGGTAGCAAAATAATGTTGTAGGATTGACTGATTTGGCTTGGAGCAAGTTCCAAAAAGTGAATGATAGCGGTGACTTTTCATTCTGTTAAGACATTAAATTCTAAAACAGGTGATCATAAATTAGAAGAAATAAACGGTCATACACAGCACGATAAGAACGCATTAACGCCCGACCAACAAAAAATACAGGACTTAGAAAAGCAGTTATGGCGAGCCAAAAGGATAATGAAATCTTAAAACAAGGCTGCTGACATCGATGCCCGAGAAAACAGCAGTTTAAGCTGATTATCGATATGAAGAAGGCCAACCCTGATTATTCAGTTTACGAACTGTATTGATTATTCCAGCTGAGTGAAAGCACCTATTATGCTCAAATTCGCCCAAAATCAGTCAGGGCTGAACAAGCAAAGATCATGACGGCTATCAAAGACATTGCTGTTGAAACCGGCTCAACCTATGGTAGACGACGCATGAAAGTCGCATTAGCAATGAAAGGATTTAAGCTCGGTATCTATCGAACTGTCACCTTAATGAAGGATAAAATATCAAGAAGTTTTTGCACTTTTATAACCAGTCGGTCAGCTTAATACCTAAACCTATACTATTAGAATAGGAATTATAATCAATCAAACTTTCGCCATAGCCGTTAAACCATTGCACATAACCATGAACATTATTACTAATCGGAAAGCTCCAGCCAAGTTGAACAGCGCCATGATTATCACCAAAGTCAAGATTGTTTCTCGCTAAAACATCAAAGCTATGCTTGCCTTTTTTATACAAAGCGCCGAACTCAAAATTGCCTAAATAGTTGTCAATATCAGGATTATCATCGTTTTTAGCTGACTCAGGAATTCGCCACCACGGTTTTAATGAAAAATACCAGTTACCTTGTTCAAAAATAAAGTCGGCATAGATTCTATTCCAACTACGTGACAGTGAACCAGACTGTCCATTGGATTGATGTGCGACACCTGTTCGGATAATTGAGTTATGTAGCCCAAAAATTGATTTATCATTTTTGAAAGATAGCCATATTTCGGGCTCATGATTCGAATCTCGAAATGGAGATGATCCTTGTTTATTAAATTGCTGCCAAAACGAGCGGTTGGTATAGGCGACAAACAAGTCACCGTTGCCGTCAAATAAGCCTCGCGCGACTGGTAATTTCAAACTTATCTGAAACTTGGTTTCCCAAGGCTGAATATTGATCGCTCTATCAGGAAAAGCCTGTTGAAAAGGCTGCTCATTGGGTGAAGCAAGATTATTACTGATCAAAATATAATTTGGCTTATGTGGTAACAATGTGAACGGATTTTGATCGACTCTCTGCTCAAACTTTAAGCGTTGTGTCAGCGCAGATGTTTCAAACGATCCTACTAACTCATCTTGATTAGTGATACTCGCAACGTTGTCATCAATAACCGCTTTTTGGCAATAGCGGCGCAACTCACCGAGTGTTTTATTATCGTCTGATTGTTCAAACTGTTGTTGCAAACAGTGTTCAAATGTTAGAGCGTGAACGCCTTGAATTGGTATGTAAACCAAACCAACAATTATCAGCGCAAGGCGAAGATCCATAAGCTAGAATCAGAATTAAAACACGTTAGACATTGAAACGGAAATGCATCACATCACCATCTTTAATGATGTAGTCCTTGCCTTCCAAACGCCATTTACCCGCATCTTTTGCACCTTGTTCACCTTTAAATTCAACAAAGTGGTCATAGCTGATAACTTCAGCCCGAATAAACCCTTTTTGGAAATCGGTATGAATCACGCCTGCACCTTCAGGAGCAGTTGCACCCACTCGAACAGTCCACGCCCGAACTTCTTTTACACCAGCGGTAAAGTATGTATGTAGGCCTAATAAAGCGTAACCACTTCGAATAACTCGGTTTAAACCTGGCTCATCCTGACCTAATTCAGTCAAAAACTCTTTTTTTTCTTCTTCGGCCAATTCTGCAATTTCTGATTCTATCGCAGCACAAATAGTAACAATCGGTGCACCTTCTTTTTCAGCAAATGCAGTTAACGCATCAAGCAACGGATTATTGTTAAAACCATCTTCAGCGACATTAGCAATATACATAGTCGGTTTGATCGTAATCAGATGAACTTCTTTCAATAATGCTAATTGATCGGCATCCAGATCCATCGTTCTGACCAATTTACCCTCATTCAACACATCACGAATTTCTGTCAACAAGTCGAGTCGGGCTTTAGCCGTTTTATCGCCACCTTTAGCATCACGCGACGTTTTGGTGATTGCTTTTTCAACACTTTCCAAATCTGCAAGACATAATTCAGTATTAATGACCTCAACATCATCTAATGGCGAAACTTTATTGGCAACATGAATAACATTGTCATTTTCAAAGCAGCGTACTACATGGGCAATAGCATCGGTTTCACGAATGTTGGCCAAAAATTTATTGCCTAAGCCTTCACCTTTTGACGCTCCGGCAACCAAACCGGCGATATCCACAAATTCCATCGTAGTTGGCAATACTCGTTCAGGCTTAACTATTTCTGCAAGGGCATCCATACGTGGATCGGGCACCGGCACGATTCCAACATTAGGCTCAATGGTACAAAACGGATAGTTTTGTGCGTCAATACCGGCTTCAGTAAGCGCATTAAATAAGGTTGATTTACCAACATTTGGCAAGCCAACGATGCCACATTTAAATCCCATGATATTTCCTATTGTGAATGTAGCCAGTGCATGGCTTTTTCTAAATCGTCTGACAACACGTCAGGCAAGACACGTAAGGAATTGTCAATTGCCGATAAAATGAGTTGTCGATCAGTTTGTGAGGGTTTGCTGAGGACATAATCAGCTACCTGTCGGCTATCGCCAGGGTGTCCAATGCCAAGTCTACAGCGTAAAAATTCTTTACCACCCATATGAGCAATAATATCTTTTAATCCATTATGGCCACCATGACCACCATCACGTTTCAATTTTGCCACGCCAGGCTCAAGATCAAGCTCATCATGAATAACAAGGATATTATTGAGGGGGATTTTAAAAAAATTGGCTAGGGCAGCAACAGATTGGCCACTACGATTCATGAATAGCAGCGGTTTTAATAAAAACAATTTGTGCCCAGCAAGTTGGCACTGAGCCAATTGACCATGATATTTGTTTTCAACCGTAAATGTTGACCCCAAATCATGCGCCAATTGGTCCAGCCACCAAAACCCGACATTATGTCGAGTGTGTTCATATTGAGGACCTGGATTGCCCAATCCGGCGATTAACCAGTTAGCCATAACAACTCCTCAGGAAACAACTTTATTATTCAGTTGCTTCTTCGCCTTCTTCTTGAGCGTCTGCAGCACCACGAGCTGCATGAATACTAACAACTGCTTGGTCATAAGCAGAACGCTCGCCATCTTCCAGGTGTTCTTCTTGAGTATGAGTTAACGCTGTTAATGTAACGCCTTTAGGCAAGACAAGTTCAGACAAATGAATTGTTCCATCAAGCCCTAATTTAGCAACATCTACTTCAATATATTCAGGTAGATCTTGAGGTAAACATGCTACTTCAACATCTGACATCAAGTGAGCAACAATACCACCCGCTTTCACACCAGAAGCAGCCTCTTCACCAATAAAGTGTAAAGGCACAACCATGGTCATTGCATGTTTAGCATCAACACGTAAGAAATCAGCATGCATGATTTTCACATCACTAGCTGGATGACGTTGTAAATCTTTTAATACAACTTTAGTTTTTTTGCCATCAATATTTAATGTCAAAACATGAGCATAAAATGCTTCTTCAGCAAGATGACGCAAAAATTGATTATGATCTAAGGTGATTGAAACAGGTGCTTCTTCAGCACCATAAACGATAGCTGGAACTTTACCGGCATGACGTAGGCGGCGGCTCGCACCTTTCCCCTCGTCAGTACGAAGTTCAGCTTTAACTTCAAATAAATTTTCCATTTTTTTCTCCAAAAAATCATGAACAAAACACAATTTTGTCCATTAAAAATGCCGCCCTTCGGCGGCGCTCTGCCATTCCCGCGACCAGAAATGACATAAAGAAACAACGCCTAAATTTAAATTATAGTCTCGCTGTTTCTGTTAAATGCGTTATTTTAGGGCAATTAATCCATATACAAAGAACTAACAGACTCCTCGTTACTAATTCGATACATCGCTTCTGCCAGCATTTCAGCAATACTCAGAACACGAATCTTGTCACAATCAGCAGCATTAGCCTGCAAAGGAATAGTATTGGTTACAACCAACTCATCTAACACTGAGTTTTCTAAATTTTGGATTGCGGCACCCGATAAAACGGGATGTGTACAGTAGGCAACAACTCGAACGGCACCTTTTTCTTTTAATGCAGCAGCAGCAGCACACAGTGTTCCAGCGGTATCAACCATGTCATCTATCAAGACACAAACACGGCCTTCAACTTCACCAATAATGTTCATGACTTTGGCAACATTGGCGCGTGGCCGACGTTTATCAATAATCGCCAGTTCAACATCTAATAATTTAGCAAGCGCGCGGGCACGTACCACACCACCCACATCTGGAGACACGACAACTAAGTCTTCGTATTTATTCTTCCAAATATCGCCCAATAAAACAGGGGATGCATAAACATTATCAACAGGACACTCAAAGAAACCCTGGATTTGATCGGCATGCAAATCTACAGTTAAAACGCGGTTAGCGCCAACACCAGTGAGCATATTTGCAACGACCTTAGCCGTGATAGCAACACGAGCTGAACGAGGGCGGCGATCCTGGCGTGAATAGCCCATGTAGGGTACAACCATGGTGATACGTCTGGCGGATGCGCGACGGATTGCATCAGTCATCACCATCAATTCCATTAAATTATCGTTTGAAGGCATGCATGTTGGTTGAACGATAAACACATCCTTGCCGCGAACATGATCCAAAATTTCAACCATGACTTCGCCATCGCTGAATGCCTCAACGGTTGCTTTCCCTAGAGGAATATTGAGTACTTTAGCTATATTTTGCGCTAACTCGCGATTGGCATTTCCGGTAAATACCATCATGCTGCTATCTGCGGTGCGTTGTTGTAACTGAAGAAGTCTGTTTTTTGCCACGGTAAAGACGCCGGTTTCTATCAAAAAAACAAAAAAGAATGGCTGGGGTACCAGGATTCGAACCTGGGAATGCAAGGATCAAAACCTTGTGCCTTACCGCTTGGCGATACCCCAACTGATAAATTTAACTCTAACATCTTTGCAGATGCGTCATAACTTTAAACTTGATTATACCTGTAATCAATGGTGACTGATTACATGCTTTTGCTACAAACCCATGCCAATCTACTGGCAAATTAGTCATGACTTTTTGCGCTTGCGCCTGGCTTTCAAACCCGGCAAATACACAAGCTCCTGTTCCGGTCATTCTTGGTTGTGCATACTGCTTTAACCAATCAATCGCTTCTGAAACAGGCGGGTAGTTCTGTTTTACTACCTGTTCACAGACATTTCTGCCTTCTCCCGAAAGGAAGCGCGGTATTGTGATAGGTTCGCAATCCCGTGTCAATTCTGGAGACGAAAAAATTTCAGCAGTCGATATGTGACATGCCGGCACAATGACGATATACCATAGCTCAGGCGGTGTTATCCTTGTTAATTTCTCACCCACACCTTCTGCCCAAGCCGCGTATCCACGGATAAAAACCGGCACGTCTGCGCCTAGAACAAGTCCCATTTGCGCTAATTCATCGACCGATAGGCCTGCATGCCACAGATGATTTAATGCGACTAATGTTGTTGCCGCATTTGAACTACCACCACCTAGACCGCCACCCATTGGTAATCGTTTATCCAGTCGGATCTTTGCGCCTTGAGCACCATTAATTTTTTGTTGCAACAGGCGGGCTGCGCGCACTATTAGGTTGGAATCATTATCTACACCCGGAATCGGTGTCAGCAGTTGTATTGTCGTGTCATCTGTAATTTCAAATTGTAAATAATCACAATAATCTAAAAACTGAAAAGCCGTTTGTAACTCATGATAGCCATCATCTCGCTGTTTTGTAATATGCAAAAAAAGATTAATTTTTGCTGGAGCTGGCCAATCTATCATTCAACCGCATCCCAATCATCAACGATAACTCTTACGCTTAGCTTGGGGTGATTTATAAATATTTTTGCAGGCATCGAATACTGTTTAAATGGAACGTATCGCAGGTATTCTATTTCCCAAGCATTTTGTTTCAGGTGGCTAATTCTACCTTGTTCATCGTATTGAACTTCATCGATGCTATTCATGGCATAGGGCAGTCCACGAATCCAATCACGTAGTGCACTCACAGGCATGTGTACGTTTAATGCCTCCATCAACAGTGCTTCGGGAGTTTGTGCCGCCATCTGACTGCCATCATCCATTGTTAAAACAACGTGATCAGAATTACCGTCAAGTATGACGCCACCTTGGGCAAAAGGACCTGATAACTTGATTTTAAAATGATCCTGTTTTTGCTGCCAGTTAAGCCCGGCATTCCAGGCTTCATTACCTTGGCGAATTACCGTTCGTCCCTTAATTTGCCATTTCTCAAGCTGCAATAAAGCTGTCTGTCGTTGTTGCCATAATGTGGCAGGTTCAACAGTTGGGCCTTGCTGCCAAATCGGTACACAAGCCGAAGTTAGCAGAGTAAATACCAATACACCAGCGATTGAAGCAAGGGTTCGTTTCATTATTGTACAAATCGTCCCATTGTTTCTTTCAGTAGCACATTATCAGGTGCCTGCTCCAAGGCTTTTTGCCAGAGTTGTTTTGCTTGTTCATGTTTGTTCTGTTGCCACAATACCTCGCCAAGATGTGCAACAAACTCCGGATCATCCTGAATAGCTATGGCTTGTTTCAAATAAAGTGCCGCTGCTTCCAATTTACCCATTCGATAATAAACCCAGCCTAAACTATCAAGATAAAAAGGGTCATTAGGACTAATAACTAACGCCTTTTGTATTAATTCTAACGCTTCTGAATAACGATCTGTTTTGTCTGCCAGGGTATAGCCAAGCGCATTTAATGCTGATGCATTATTCGGTTCAACTGCTAAAATCTTGCTCAAATCCTGTTCGAGCACATCAAGCTTACCCAAAGGTTCCGCTGTCATAGCTCGCCCATATAGCAACTCCATATCATTTGGGTAGGCTGTTAACGCTTCGGTATAGACATTGTAGGCACTTTGATATTGACCACGGTCACGTAGAAAAACAGCTTCAAACGCAAAATATTGCTTGGCGCGATCTGGATCTTCATTTCGAAGCAACTTGAGGTGTAAACGCGCTTTTTCTAATTGGCCATTATCTGCCAGCAAATTTATATACCTAGTCTGAGCTGCTTGAAAACGCGGACTCGCAGCAGGTACTGATGCATACCAAACCAGTGCAGCTTCAATATTATTATTTAACTCCTCTGACAACGCCATGAAATACGATGCTTGTTTGCCAGGGTCGCCCATCTGCACAAGTTTACTAAAATAATTTTTTGCTAATTCACCATCTCTGTCTTCTAAGGCTAATAAACCTAATGCAAATAGTGCTTCTTGATTATCAGGCTGCTCTAAAGCAATTTGTTCAAACACCACCCGTGCTTGTTGAATTTTACCGTTTTCCCCCAATAATTTAGCATAAGCAAATCGAAGCTCAAGTGATGCTGACGCTCTATTAGCATAAGGTTTTAGCAAGGCTAAAGCATCCCTACCCTGACCTGTATTTTGCAGTAGCTCCGCATTAAGAATAAGCGCATCTTCACGGCCAGCTTGTTGATCCAACACCTGTTTAACATGTGTTAAAGCAGCTTCATTTTGTTTAAAAAAAGCGGCCAAACGCGCATAAACAAACAAAGCTTCAGGATTATTGGCTTGATAGGCTTTTAGTTGTTTGATTACATCTAAGGCTTGCTCTGGCTGTGCCAGTTCTGACATGTTATCAGCAACCTGAATCAAATAATGACGTGTACGCTCTGGTGCTAATCCCAAGGCTTTATCAACAGCCTTAACGACACCGTCATACTCATTTCTTAGCATCAAAAAGGGTGTTTGCATGATGTAGACATCAGCATCGCCAGGATCAACGTCTATCCAACGTTCTAAAGCACGATGTATACGTTCTTGGTTGCGGGTAAAGTTGGCGACTTGCGTTGATCTTCCCGCTAAAGCCGGCGATTCAATTGTCTCTGCGGCTTTGTTATATAAATCTGCTGCAACTCCAATTTCACCGCGCTGGCCGGCAATTTCTGCCATTAGAACGTAATAAACGAGCTCTGAAGTAAGCGGCAACGGTTTTACTTGTGGCTTGCTCTGTTCCAGATTGACTGGCTCGGCCTCAATAACATGTTGATCCTCGGAGTGCGGAGGTGACGATACGCACGCAACAAGCACCATTGCTACACTCAACAAAACCCCAAATTTAGCCAAATGACCGAGTTTCATCGACTGTAAATGTGATAATTCCATAATAAAACGACCTGATCGATTGATTTTGATAGAATGGCGCACTGAATGAACAAAACTAACAAAAACATTAATTAATAATAGCGGTAGAGTCTACCAGCAATTCTATGACAACAAATCATCAAAATATATGCAACTTGTCACCTTCGGCATAAATCATCAAACAGCACCTGTTGCGATTCGTGAACGCATTGCATTTAATTGTGATGTGTTGCCGGATGCGCTTAACTCGCTAAAACAATGTCCTGGCGTCATTGAAGCTGTGATTGTATCAACATGCAATCGCACCGAAATTTATTGTCATCTTGCTGACGATAATGTTGATGCTTTGAGCACTTGGTTGCATCAATTTCATCACCAACCTGAAGGTGCTCTATCTGATTATCTGTACTGCCATCAAAATAATGATGCGATTCGCCACTTATTACGCGTTGCTTCTGGTCTTGATTCAATGGTTCTCGGCGAACCACAAATTTTAGGTCAAATAAAAACGGCATATAGCCAGGCCGTGAATGCACAATCCGTTGGTAAATCCCTAGGGCGCTTATTTCAACATGCCTTTACTGTAGCCAAACAAGTGCGTACCGATACCGCAATCGGCAATAGCCCAGTATCGGTTGCATTTGCAGCTGTTAGTCTTGCCAAACAAATTTTTAGTCAATTATCTGAATCAACCGCGTTATTAATTGGTGCGGGTGAAACCATAGAGCTAGCTGCGCGCCATTTAGCTGACAATGGTATTGGTCGCATAATCATTGCCAACCGAACGATTGAACGTGCTCATAACTTAGCGATGCAATTGAATGGTTATGCCATCAGTTTAAGTGAGTTGCCAGCACACTTACCAGAAGCAGATATCGTTATCAGTTCTACCGCTAGTCAACTGCCTATTTTAGGCAAAGGCTCGGTCGAACGTGCCCTGAAAATACGTAAACGTAAACCTATTTTTATGGTCGACATCGCCATTCCTCGCGATATTGAACCTGAAGTCGCTGACTTAGATGATATCTACCTTTATTGCGTTGATGATTTACACGATATTATCGAAGAAAACTTACAATCTCGCCGTGACGCTGCGACTCAAGCTGAAGAAATTATCGATAGCCAGGTTGAGCACTTTATCGCTTGGTTGCGAGCACAAGATGCTGTGCCGATTATCCGAACTATTAGAGAGTTAGCAGAAAAAGAAAGTGAGCTTTTACTTACAAAAGCAAAAAAACAATTAGACCAAGGCATTGATCCAAACCATGTTGTCACTGAACTGGCTCGAACACTGACCAATAAATTGATCCATGAACCAAGCCGGCAATTGCGTCAATCTGGACTAAATACTGAAAACAATTTGATCGAAGCGGCTAGAAACCTCTTCAATATCAAGGATTAACACTGTGAAAGAATCGATTAAGCACAAATTAGAATCACTGGTAGAACGCCATGAAGAAATTAGTGGTTTGTTATCTGATCCAGATACCATGGCCAATCAAAACAAGTTTCGTGAACTCTCGCAGGAATACGCGCAACTTGAACCGGTTGTAGTCAACTTCAGCCGCTTTGTAAATTGCCTGAACTCAATTGAAGATGCCAAAGCCATGTTGAAAGAAGATGACGAAGACATGCGTGAAATGGCAAAAGAAGAACTTGCTTCAGCCCAAGCTGAATCAGAAGAACTTGAGCTTACACTGCAAAAACTGTTACTTCCTAAAGATGAAAATGATGCACGCAATATCTTTTTAGAGATCCGTGCTGGAACAGGTGGTGATGAAGCCGCTATTTTTTCAGGTGATTTATTCCGCATGTATAGCCGCTATGCCGAATCACGTCGCTGGGGTGTTGAAGTTATTAATGCACAAGAAGGTGAACATGGTGGCTATAAAGAGATCATTGTTCGTTTGGTCGGTGATGGAGTCTATTCACGCTTGAAATTTGAGTCTGGCGCCCATCGTGTCCAACGTGTGCCTGAAACGGAATCGCAAGGTCGTATTCATACGTCAGCCTGTACCGTTGCTATCTTGCCTGAAGTCGATGAACTTGACGCAGTCGTTATCAACCCTGCTGATTTAAAGGTCGATACCTATCGTTCACAAGGTGCTGGTGGTCAGCACGTTAACACCACTGACTCAGCCATTCGTATTACCCATATACCAACTGGTATTATTGTCGAATGTCAGGAAGAACGTTCTCAACATAAAAACCGTGCCAAAGCCATGTCAGTGTTACAGTCACGCATTATGGCTGCACAACAGGAAAAACAAGATATTGAACAAGCCGAAACACGTAAATCACTTGTTGGTAGTGGTGATCGCAGTGAGCGCATTCGCACCTATAACTACCCCCAAGGTCGTGTCACCGATCACCGTATTAACTTAACCTTGTATAAACTTGATGAAATTATGGAAGGTGCGCTTGATCAGGTCATTGATCCATTGATCCATGAATATCAAACCGATCAATTAGCTGCATTAGCAAATGATGACTAAGTTTTATCTGAGAGCTTGAGCCAATCGCGAGCTTTGAGAAAATTTTGATATAACGCGTCTTCGGCGCTATCTGGTTCAGGTTGCCAGTTATAGCGCCATTTCACTAATGGTGGCAACGACATCAAAATGGATTCGGTGCGACCACCTGACTGTAAACCAAACAAGGTGCCACGATCATAAACCAAGTTAAATTCAACATAGCGACCACGACGATATAACTGAAAGTCTCGTTCTCGTTCGCCATATTCCGTATCTTTACGGCGTTTTACAATCGGTAAATAGGCATCGATATAACTATTGCCAATGCTTTGTAAAAAGGCAAAACAGTGTTCAAAACCGCCTTGATTCAAATCATCGAAAAATAAGCCACCAACACCTCGTGGTTCATCACGGTGTTTGATATAAAAATAGTCATCACACCATTTTTTATAATCTCGATAAACATCTTCACCAAAAGGATCACAGGCGTTTTTAGCCGTTTGGTGCCATTCAATCACATCTTGTTCAAAACCATAATACGGGGTTAAATCGTAGCCACCACCAAACCACCATATCGGTGCTTCACCTTGTTTTTCTGCGATAAAAAAACGTACATTAGCATGTGATGTCGGCACATAAGGGTTATGAGGATGAATAACCAGTGACACGCCTAATGCTTCAAAACTACGTCCCGCAAGGTCAGGCCTTAATGCTGTCGCCGACGGCGGTAAGTTATCTCCTTTTACTTGGGAAAAATTAACACCACCCTGCTCAAAGACAGCACCGTCAGTTAGAACACGGGTTCGTCCACCGCCACCACCATTGCCATCACGCACCCAGTCATCCTCAATAAATTGAGCTTGACCATCGACAGTCTCAAGTTGCTGACAGATAGCATCTTGCAACTGCAATAAATAACGTCGTACCGCGTTAATATCAGGTTGATTCATCGCATTTTCTCCCCAGTTAATGCATGTCTAATCTCGGATGGTTGGTCAGAACCGGCACATTCTCCCGCCATAATGTAATCGACTTCTGGTAATTGCCATCTAACTTGAAATGCATGTTTTGCCGGTTTCATTCCAGCACGATTTGCACTGGTTGAAGTGATTGCTCCGCCAAAGGCGCGACATAATTCAGCCGTTTGTTTATGGGCAGTGACACGAACAGCAATCGTGTCGTGTTCACCCGTCAAATACTGTGGCACATCGCAACGTACTGGCAATAGCCATGTAATTGGCCCCGGCCATGTTGTATTAAGCTGTTGTAACATTTCTGCTGATACCGGTTCAACAAATTCCTGGAGCTGATTAAAATCAGCGGCAATAACAATGAGCCCTTTTTGCCATGGACGTTGTTTAATCTCTAACAATCTCATAACTGCATCCTGATCCCAGGGATCGCACCCAAGTCCGTAGACGGCTTCGGTAGGATAGGCAATGACACCGCCCTGATTCAGGCTTGTAACCGCTTGTTTTATTCGCCATTGCATAGCTTTCTACCTAATAAAAACAACGATACCGCTAAAAAGCGGTATCGACAATTACTCATGAACGACCATTATCCCCGCTGACGTTTTTTCTCCATCATATCTTCAATGAATGGTGTCAAGATGATCTCCATTGCAAGCCCCATTTTAACCGCTGGAATAACTAGATTATTTGGACGAGACATAAACGCATCTTTCAACATTGTTAAATAATAAGGGAAATCAGCCATTTTAGGATTTTTAAATCGAATCACAACCAAACTTTCATCAGGCGTAGGAATTTCACGCATCACAAACGGATTTGACGTATCAATTAAGGGGATACGCTGAAAATTGATATGGGTACGAGAAAATTGAGGAGTAATGTGGTGAATATAATCAGGCATCCGTTTTAAGATAATATCAATTACGGCTTCTTGTGAATAACCACGGTTTGAACAGTCACGTTTGATCTTTTGGATCCATTCAAGGTTAATAACCGGTACAACACCAATCAATAGATCAACAAACTGGGCGATATTGACTTCATCGGTCACGACACCACCATGTAAGCCTTCATAAAACAATAAATCACTATTTCGATCGATTTCTTCCCAAGGTGTGAACGTACCTGCAGGTTGGCCAAAAGGAATACCTTCGCCATCACTGTGAATATAAAAACGTCTTTCACCTTTACCGGATTCAGAATAGGTTTGGAACAAATTTTCAAGACGATCCAGGCAATTTGCTTCAGGACCAAAATGGGTCAACGTTTCTCCATTCGCCTCTGCCTTTGTCACGGCTTCACGCATTGCTTGTCTGTCATAGCGGTGAAAACTATCACCCTCAATAACAACTGGCTTGACACCACCGCGACGAAAAATATCTTCAAATGCGTGCTTAACTGTTGATGTTCCAGCTCCTGATGACCCTGTTACTGCAACAATAGGATGAGATACTGACATTCAGCCTGCTCCTTAAAACGTTAAATTTATGAATTAGTTTTTTTCTCTCTTGCAACCGCTCGATAACCAATATCAGTTCTATAATACATGTCATGCCATGTTATCTGCTTAATCATTTCATAGGCTTTTTGTTGCGCCTCAGCTACCGTAACGCCTAATGCTGTAGCACATAAAACCCGACCACCTGCTGTCACAACATGACCTTGCTCATCAAATGCTGTTCCTGCATGAAATACCTTTGATTCAGCACTATCAAGACCATCAAGACCACTGATCACATCACCCTTTTTATAGTTATCAGGGTAACCACCAGCAGCCAATACAACACCAATTGCCGCACGTGAGTCCCATTGTACTTGCACTTGATCTAACTCGCCATCTAATGCGGCTTCACACAAAGCAAGCAAATCAGACTGTAGTCGCAATAAAATTGGCTGGGTTTCAGGATCTCCGAAACGACAATTATATTCAACAACACGAGGATTCCCCTCTGGATCAATCATCAAACCAGCGTACAAAAAGCCGGTATACGGACGTCCATCAGCAGCCATGCCCGCAACAGTAGGTTTAATCACCTCATTCATAATACGACTATGTACATCAGCCGTCACTACCGGCGCTGGCGAATAGGCACCCATACCGCCAGTATTCGGGCCTTTATCAGCATTATCACGCGCTTTATGATCTTGCGATGTTGCTAAAGGCAGAATATGTTTACCATCGACCATGACGATAAAACTCGCTTCTTCTCCTGCCATAAACGCTTCAATAACAACTTGATGTCCTGCATCACCGAAGGCATTACCAGACAACATATCATTAACAGCATCAATCGCTTGCTGCTCAGTTTGGGCAACAATTACGCCTTTACCCGCAGCCAATCCATCGGCTTTGACGACGATAGGAGCACCTTGTTTCTTGATGTAGGCGATAGCTGGCTCAACTTCTGTAAATACACGATATGCCGCTGTAGGAATAGCATGGCGAGCAAGAAAATCTTTTGTAAAACTTTTTGATGCTTCTAATTGCGCGGCTGCCTGTGTCGGTCCAAAACAACGTAAACCGGCTTCGGTAAAGGCATCAACCACACCCATAACTAAAGGTACTTCTGGACCAACAACGGTTAAACCAATGTCATTATCCTTAGCGAAAATAACTAAGCCCTCAATGTCATCAACATCAATCGCTATATTTTCTACGCCTTCTTCATTGGCACAACCTGGGTTTCCCGGTGCCACAAACACCTGTGTACACTTTGGCGATTGATATAATTTCCATGCTAATGCGTGTTCACGACCACCACTGCCAATGACTAAAACCTTCATAACTGCCTGCCAATCATACAAATATAAACCGACAATGATACCTCACACCAGCTTATATATATACCCAATCAATTTGAAGATATTTGCTACGCGCTCCCACACTCGCGCGTGGGAACGCATAAATATTCCATGGATGGGCGGTATGACGAACATACAGCAGCAATTTTCGATTAACCCGACAGCGTGGGAGCAGCTAGTAAGACTGAAATGTTGGACTAAAGTCCAACCCACGGTAACGATCGTCACTCGTTGCCACAGTCGCGCGTGGGAACGAAGCTACCTCGCTCAAGGCATGCCAACAGGTTCATTATTTGTCTGAACAGCGTGACCGACAACATTCGCGATACACTATGATCGAAATCAATAAACGTGCTAGTTTTTATCACTTTGCCTGTAGGCAGACTATAATCAAACATTTAATGCGATAAGGTTACTGCTTTGGAACAAAAAATTACCTTCGATCTAGATCTAATCCAACGCTATGACAAAGCTGGGCCTCGTTATACCTCGTACCCTACTGCTGTTGAATTTAATCCTAATTTTGCCAGCGTTGAATATAAACAACAGGTTGCATTATCCAATCAACGTGGCGGCCCACTATCACTTTATTTCCACTTGCCATTCTGTGATACCGTCTGTTTTTATTGTGCCTGCAATAAAATCATTACTAAAAATCGTAACCATGCACAACCTTATCTAGCCAATCTTCATAAAGAAATTGAAATGCAAGCGGCTTTGTTTGACTCTGCCCGCATTGTTGAACAATTACACTGGGGCGGCGGCACACCAACTTTCTTGAGCCACCAGCAAATGCGTGACTTGATGACTAAAACGCGTCAACATTTCTCCTTAGCCGATGATGAAACAGGTGAGTTCTCAATTGAAATTGATCCACGTGAAGCCGACGCTGAAACCATTGCCGTACTGCGCGAAATTGGTTTCAATCGCCTCAGTCTTGGTGTTCAGGATTTTAATCCGACGGTTCAAAAAGCAGTCAATCGTATTCAAAGTGAAAGCGAAACATTTGCCGTTATTGATGCAGCTCGCCACCATGGATTTAAATCGATCAGCCTTGATTTAATCTACGGCTTGCCTCACCAAACAACGACAAGCTTTTTAGAAACATTAGACAAAGTAATTAACATTGCAGATCCGGATCGTCTATCCATCTTTAATTATGCTCATATGCCAGAGCGCTTTAAAGTTCAACGTCAAATCAATAGTGAAGACTTACCATCGCCAGAAGTCAAACTTGATATTTTGCATCACTCAATAGATAAACTCACTGCTGCCGGCTATATCTATATAGGCATGGATCATTTTGCTAAACCCAATGATGAACTTGCGATAGCACAACGTGAAAACAAGCTTTATCGAAATTTTCAAGGCTACTCAACCCATTCAGAATGTGACCTGATTGGCCTTGGCATTACCTCTATTGGTAGCGTCGGCGATTCATATTCTCAAAATCAACGTACCCTAGAAGCGTATGCTCAGTGCATTGCCACTAACCAACTGCCAGTATTTAGAGGTATCACATTACATGATGATGATAAAATAAGGCGGCAAGTTATTACCCAATTGATCTGTCACTTCTCACTCGACATCACAGCTATTGAAGCGAAATTCAACATCACTTTTGCTGACTATTTCGCCGATGTTTACCCACAACTCGATCAATTTGTTGCTGATGGCTTGGTTTATTACGATGCGACAACAATTGAAGTTTTGCCGGTTGGTCATCTACTAATTCGTAACATCTGCATGGCCTTTGATTATTATATTCAACACAAAACAGACCAGCAGTTTTCAAAAGTTATATAACAATTTTGTAGCTTAAAGATCAACAAGCCCTAGTAAACCTAAAACCGATAGCGTCAGTATCAAATGATGCCGCCAATGCGTAGCGCGGGGCTATTTGTAAAGCCGTTGAACACCCTGACATCGAATTTGTGCCGGTTAAAAGGCTAATACCGGTCATTCCATCAGATTAATTAACCTCAGTTCTGGATAAGAATAGTCAGCTACCCTATAACGAACAATGA
>JACUUH010000003.1 GCA_014859375.1 Gammaproteobacteria bacterium | reverse complement strand
TCACATGAAAACCGATCGTAGACTTTTAAGTTTTGTGCCATTTCACCACCATTAATTGCTTATAATACTTATTTTATAGGAAGATTTAATTATTATTCACTGAAGTTTCGCGCCCGAATAATATTTCCATTAAAGCATAAAAAAAGATAAAGGTGCAGAAACGGAGCAAAGACTGACCAATCGCCACGAAATATCAAAATACGTTTAACTAAGGTCTAAAAAACGAGCTAGACCATCTTCGAGAAATAAAGCTGGTGGATAAAATCGGCGTTTATTACCTTGGCTGTCTTTTGCCTGTTTTTCCTGAGTATTAATATGCCATGCAAGTTCTATTGCCAGATCGTCATCTAACGCATCAAGGCCTCGACCAGACAGGGTTTGTTTAACCCATTGTTCGGCATCACTGACATGGCCGTTGACACTTAAATCGGTATTTCTAACCCATTCGCTATTCTGAGTTCGTTGATAAAAGTGGTTAAAAATACGCGCTACCTGATCACGGTTAATTTCGCCTTGTCTTAATAGCAATTCGACTAATTCATTAGCCCATTGTTCACAAATAAGTTGTTCCAGCTTTTGTTGCGTTGGTACATCATCAAAGGGAATCAACAAGGTAAATCGACTGTTTGCTTCAACAGCAATTACGGTTGCATGTTGGCGCCAACTATCAGTGAAAATAACATGACATTGCCATGAAACGGTGTTGGCATCAGTCACTAGCGGCTGTATGCCTATTTGTTTGCCATCACTAGTTGGTAATCTTGGCAAATCAGATTTAAGCCATTTACATAGGGCATTGCTGGCAGAAAATAGAGGGGTAATTTTAGTTAGCATAGGTTTGTTATTTTCAGTATAAAAAATGGGCTATTTGCTATTTTTTAATGTATTTCGGATAAAGCGATAATGTGCTTATATGGGTAAAAACACCAATGATGCTGCATTTAATACCACCGTTTTAATTAAATGACCGGTTTTGTGAGACACAATGTCAGCCAGATTATCTTGTGTTGCAATCATCCTTCCAATTAATCGCTGATAACTTAAATTACGCTGTTCATTATCCAAACTGTCACTAAGAATGAGTAATTTGCCATTGATATCTCGTTTTTCAGCAAGCATCCATGCCGCAATTTCAAGGTTGCGAGCACTGTTATATAGTTTTTGTTGATCAATTGTTGTTAGGTAATAAAATTCGGTGTGATTGTCATACGATGCCATCAGCATTTTTCGTAGCCCCACAATAAATGGCAAAACACGATCACTGCCTTGATAGGTTTCATCCAAGGCAATACGCACGATATCGGTTGGTTTCATATTCTGCCATTGTGGAAAGCCTTGATCGCTTGGTCGTGCAAATACAAGCGCCACACTATCTTCTATTGAGCGCTTGTTTTTGTCATGACGACCGTAGGGGTTACGATAATAAAGCTTTATCATCAACGCTTGCAGATCACGTATAACCGCACGCTGATGAATTTCTATGGCTTCGTTAATATCACTTTTTGCCAAGCGTGAAATCAGCGCATCGCCAGGGTCACTTGCAACCACCTTTTGCTGAGCGCAGCCTGCCACAAAAGTTAAGCATAGTAGAGTTATTACAAGTCTAATCCAGTTCATTGTCTAAACCGTCTGATCAAATAGGCGTTGTGGTATTGAAGGTAGTTTAGATACTTGCAAATACTGCTCAACACCTTGGGGTAACGCAGGTGGGGCGACGACTGGTAGCGTACTACTCGACGCTGATGAAGGTTCAGCTTGTGTCGCAAACAAGCGTACAAACCGAGCTTGCTGGCTATCATTGCTGGTAATTTGTTGCTGTTTTGTCGTGGATGATATGGCGGGTAATGATTGATTTTGTTGTTCTAAATCAAAAACCGCTTGTGAATCAATGGTAACAGGTAATCGGGCACGATCATTTAGAGCATTATCAGGCCTGATGTTGAATGCTGATGTGAGCGGTGAACCATTGATTTGCATAGCTATCTGTTTCTAATTTACCTGCTTATGATGTCTTGGTCGGGCTGTGTTTTTATGTGCCTTATCACCCTGTTTATGGCGAAGTGGTGGTCTTTTCTCTGGTTTTATCGGTGGTTTTGGTTGTAATAATTGTTCATCCGCTGTCGTCGCCACCGGTATTTTATGTTTAATATAGTGCTCTATATCTGGTAATGAAAACACATATTCTTCACAAGCGAAAGTGACAGCAACACCACTTGCTCCGGCACGAGCCGTTCGACCTATGCGATGTACATAATCTTCAACATCTTGTGGTAGGTCATAGTTAAATACATGACTGACTTCAGGAATATGTAAACCCCTCGCTGCCACATCGGTAGCAACCAGAAATGGAAACTCGCCTTCCTGAAATTTTTTCAAAAGACTTTCACGTTTTTTCTGAGGCACATCACCCGACAATAAGGCCGCTTTGTGACCGTTACCTTCTAAATAGCCCCAGACAGTATCAGCCGCTTTTTTTGTATTAACAAATACAATGCCACGTTGCGGTTGTAACCGTTTTATCAACGCCAACAATAAGGGAATTTTTTCTTCATTTGCCGGGTAATACACACTTTCTTCAATCCTGTCACCAGACACATTGTCAGAAACAACTTGGACTTTTTGAGGATTATTCATGTGTTCATAAGCAAGTTCAGTCACCTTATAACTCATGGTGGCTGAAAATAGCATACCTAAACGTTGACTTGGCTCAGGAATACGACGCAGGAAAAAACGCACATCTTTGATAAAGCCTAAATCAAACATGCGATCGGCTTCATCTAATACCACAACCTGAATGTATTTGAGATTAAAGACATGCTGTTTGTGATAATCCAATAAACGACCCGGGGTACCGATCAGAATATCTACACCTGCTGTTATTGCTGCTTTTTGTTTTTCATAATCTTTACCGCCATGTGCCACCACAATGCGTAAGTTGGCTTCAGAATTTAGTATTTCAGCATCTTTGGCAATTTGAATGGCTAATTCACGTGTTGGCGCCAAAATGAAGGCGCGAGGTTGCTTGCCATTCCAGTTTGCAATAGGCTCAATTGTTAATAACCGTTGGAATGTCGCAAGTAAAAATGCGATGGTTTTACCGGTTCCAGTTTGCGCCTGTCCAGCAACATCGTGTCCTGACAGCAATAATGGTAAAGATTGAGCTTGAATCGGTGTACAAAACTCAAATCCCGCTCTACGTAAACCATTGTGAAGGGTTTCATCCAGAGGTAGTGACGAAAATGCTTGCTCAGTTAGATGTGTAGTCATAGAAATACTTGCAATACCTTTGATGATAGGAAAAAATGTTAGGCGCGATTGGATAGCGTGAGTATAGCCTTCCAATTACTTATATTCCACTGGAGAAAAAACATGAGCGAAAATGTCACCAATGTGACTGATGGCGACTTTGAAAGCCTGGTATTACAGTCGAACTTACCTGTATTAGTTGATTATTGGGCTGAATGGTGCGGCCCTTGCAAAATGATTGCCCCTATCCTAGAAGAAATTGGTGCTGAATATGCTGGCAAACTCACTGTCTGCAAATTAAACATTGATCAAAATCCAGAGACACCACCACGCTACGGTATTCGGGGAATTCCTACTTTAATGTTGTTCAAAGATGGTGAAGTCGAGGCAACTAAAGTCGGTGCTTTAACTAAATCACAATTAACTGCATTTTTAGATAGCAATATCTAAGAAAATTATAAAACATCAATGTAGCCTCTCACTGAGGCTACATTTAACGTTTTACACCTGACGCTAGAGGACTGGTTATAGCTTTATGACCAGTCCTTTTGTGTTTTCACCATAGTGATGACAAAGAATTTAAGATGGATGTTTCCGACCTGCTTAATGATCTAAACAAACCGCAACGTGAGGCTGTGGCTGCGCCATTGGGTCACGCCCGGATATTAGCCGGGGCTGGCAGTGGTAAAACACGGGTTTTAGTTCATCGTATTGCCTGGCTGATTCAAGCTGAAGGCTTTTCACCCGCCAACATTGTTGCCGTAACATTTACCAACAAAGCTGCTGCTGAAATGCGTGGCCGTATTGAGGCTATGCTTGGTTATCCTATTGGTGGCATGTGGGTTGGTACCTTCCATGGTTTAGCACATCGTTTATTGCGTTCGCATTGGAAAGAAGCTGATTTACCGCAGAGTTTCCAAATTCTGGATAGTGACGATCAGCAACGCATGCTGAAACGTATTATCCGTTCAATGGAATTAGATGAGTCACAATGGCCAGCCAAACAAGCCCAGTGGTATATCAATGCCCAAAAGGATGAAGGTTTACGTCCTAAACATATTCAAGCAGGACATGACCCCTACTCGCAGAAAATGCTGGCCATCTATCAAGCCTATGAAGATGCTTGCCAACGTGCTGGTGTCATTGATTTTGGCGAAATTTTATTACGCAGCCATGAACTTTGGCTTAAACGTCCTGACATCTTGGCGCATTATCAACAACGTTTCCAACATATTCTGGTAGACGAGTTCCAAGACACCAATGCCATTCAATATGCCTGGATTCGTCTATTAGCCGGTGACACTGGCAGCTTATTTATTGTCGGTGATGATGATCAATCTATTTATGGTTGGCGTGGTGCTCGCATCGAAAATATTCAAAAGTTTCATCATGATTACCCTAGTGCGATCAGCATTCGATTAGAGCAAAACTACCGCTCAACCGGCAACATTCTAGCGGCAGCTAATGCGGTTATTGCCAATAACAGTGAACGCTTAGGTAAAGAACTATGGACCGAGGATGATGATGGTCATTTAGTCCAACTTTACAATGCCTACAATGAACGTGATGAGGCCCATTATTTAGTTGAACAAGTCCGGGCATGGGTCAAGGATGGTGGTCAACGTTCTGATAATGCGGTGTTATATCGCTCAAATGCACAATCACGAATTATTGAAGAAGCCTTATTACAAGCTAATATGCCTTATCGGGTATATGGTGGTTTACGTTTCTTCGAACGTGCCGAAATTAAAGATGTATTGTCCTATTTACGCTTGGTTGCTAACCGCAATGATGATGCCGCTTTCGAACGTGTAGTCAACACTCCGACCCGGGGTATTGGCGCTGCAACCCTGACCCAACTTCGTCACTATGCTCGTGACCAAAACCAAACCTTGTGGCAAGCGGCATCGGCGTTATTAGATGCCAAATTTTTTGCAGCACGTGCAGGTAATGCCCTTGCTGGCTTTTTAAGCTTAATTGATTCACTGACACCGGTTGATGACAATTTGCCTTTGCATGAACTGACATCACTAGTGATTGATGAAACCGGTTTGCGTGAGCATTTTGCTAAAGATAAAACTGAAAAAGGCCAAGGCCGTATCGAAAACCTGGATGAATTGATTAATGCAACACGTCAATTTACGTTGCCTGACGATGTTGATGACATGCCATTATTAGATGCCTTTTTATCTCATGCCGCGTTAGAGGCAGGTGAAGGACAAGCGGATCAATGGGAAGACTGTGTTCAACTAATGACCTTACATTCAGCAAAAGGTCTGGAGTTTCCAGTTGTGTTTATGGTGGGTATGGAAGAGGGTTTATTTCCCGGACAAAAATCCAGTGATGATCCCGCACGTCTGTCTGAAGAACGACGCCTTTGTTATGTCGGTATGACCCGCGCTCGTGAAAAACTGTATCTATTGCATACAGAATCGCGCTATTTATATGGTCAGGAAATGTCACCGACGCCATCACGTTTTTTACGCGAAATACCTAAAGAACGGATTGAAGAAATTCGTGCTCGCCAAAACACCGTGAGCAGTGGCTATTCAGCCATGGCACCGAAACACACAATGACGATGAATGAAACTGGCTTTGATCCCGGTCAACAAGTGCATCATCAAAAATTTGGCCCAGGTACGGTTATTGATACCGAAGGTTCGGGAAAAAGTGCTAGAGTACAGGTCAATTTTAAACATGCAGGCAGCAAATGGTTAGTGTTAGCCTATGCTAATTTGGAAAAAGTATAAATTGGATGTCAACCCACTATGTTGGACTAAAATCCAACCATCAGAAATAACTGAGAAAAACAGATGAAAAATACACTTATTACTGGATTACTTATTGCCTGTTCAGCGCTGTTTCTGGCCGCTTGCAATCAAGCTCAGCAACAGGAAGCATCTAGCACTCAAGCCATAGACACCAGCAAAACCTATCATTGGAAAATGGTGACAACATGGCCACCAGGCTTTCCGGTATTGCAACAAGGCGCCGAACGTTTTGCTAACAACATTAAAGATATGAGCAATCGCAGACTTGACATAAAAGTCTATGCCGGTGGCGAACTGATCCCACCATTACAAACCTTTGATGCGGTATCACAAGGTACGGTTGAAATGGGTCATGGCAGTGCCTATTACTGGGCTGGCAAAGTCCCTGAAGCACAATTTTTCTCAACTGTCCCTTTTGGCATGACGGCACGAGGAATGAATGCATGGTTATATGATGGTGGTGGTTTAGAACTTTGGCGTGAAACCTATAAACCATTCCATGTTATCCCCTTCCCACTGGGCAATACTGGCGTTCAAATGGGCGGTTGGTTTAATAAGGAAATTAATTCATTAGAAGACATCAAAGGTCTCAAAATGCGTATCCCCGGCATCGGAGGTAAAGTGTTTGCCAAAGCAGGCGGCAACCCTGTTTTACTGGCGGGTAGCGAACTGTATACCGCATTGGAACGTAACACGATTGATGCAACCGAGTGGATTGGTCCTTATCACGATCAGCGTTTAGGTTTATATCGTGCAGCCGAACATTACTATTATCCAGGCTGGCATGAACCAGGATCAGTATTGGAATTAACGGTTAATCAACGTGCCTGGGATTCTTTACCTGCTGATTTGCAAGCTATTATCAGTAACGCTGCAATGGCTGAAAATGTCCGTATGCTGTCTGAAATGGAACAAAAGAATATGTTTGCATTACAGGAATTAATGGCGAGACCCGATGTTCAATTGCATCGTTTCCCCGATGAAGTGCTAGCTAAATTAAAAGCGCTAACCGGTGAAACCTTGGCTGAGGAAGCGGCGGCTAATCCTAAATTCAAACACGTCTATGATGCATTTGAAGCATTCCGGGCTAAAAACAAAGCATGGTCGGACATTTCAGAAAATGCCTACCTGGCTATTGAATAACAATGATTTATCTTGTTTTTACTCAAGAAGGTTTTCAACAGGCAAAGCCGTTGATTTTCGAAGATAAAGCAACACTCTGGATCAATGCTGATGTGCTGACTAATGAGCAACAAACAGAACTTATTCAGGCAAATATCGACATTTATACGCTTCCAGATAATGCCGATCCAGGTAATGAAAAATCAGTATTGGCTGCATTAGACCATGTTGAAAAAAGCGCAGCTGAATGTGACATATTTGTTGAATATGTATGAGTTGTAACGCAGTTAAGTCATGACTATCGTTGCAGGCACAAAACAGCTCACCTATTGGTTGACAGCAATAGCACTGACTGTGGGCTACCTATTGGTTAATCAATTAAATTGGCACGGTTCAGTTGCATCACACAGCTTGATGGAAAACGGTGGAACCTTACTCATTTTAATGGCAGGCATCGTGGCTCTGTTACGTTACTACAGTCGACCCGATCCCAGCTTTTTAATACTTGGCGCTGGTTTTATTGGCACGGCTGCACTCGATGTTTTTCACGCGGTCATTAGCTCAGGCATAGTTTCAATTAATCTGTCTTACGCGGCATCATGGAGTGGTTTTACTGCTCGCTTGTTTTTGTCAGTCGTGTTCCTGTTTAGTTATATCGCATGGAAAGCTAGCTACTTCAACTATGATCTTGAACCGCCTTCGGCCAAACGTGTTTATGTTTATACGGCAGTTGCAACCATAGCTACATTTATTTTATTTTCTTTTGTACCATTACCACCAGCCTATCTACCAGATTTTGCCTTGCATCGGCCTTATGAATTACTACCCGTCATTATTTTTGCTATCGCACTTTGGGGGCATCTACAAAAAGCAAAGTGGCGTGAAGATAGCTTCGAACACTGGATTATTATTGCGATTATCGTCAACATCATCTGTCAGTTAGCATTTCTATTTCGTGCAGACCAACTTTACGATGCTACGCATATGACGGCCCATATTTTTAAACAATTGGGCTATATCGCTATTTTGATTGGTCTTTTTATCATTATTTTTCAATCATTTAAGCGGGTTGAACTAATGGCTCAGTATGATGTGCTAACCAACTTGCCCAATCGCGTACTATTTGCTGATCGTTTTTTACAAGCAATGGCTCATAGCAATCGTAACGAGCTGATGCTAGGTGTGTGTTTTCTTGATTTAGATAATTTCAAACCTATTAATGATCGCTATGGTCATAAAACGGGGGATCAATTATTAATTCAAGTTGCTGAACGTATTAAAAAGCAAATTCGTGATGGTGATACAGTATCTCGCCATGGCGGTGATGAGTTTTGTTTATTGCTAAGTGACGTTCGTTCAATTCCACATTGTGAACAAATGCTAGAACGAATTCATTCGACACTGGCTCAATCTTTTATCATCGATGACACTGTTATCAATATCAGTGCATCTATTGGCATCAGCCTTTATCCTAATGATGATGCTGACTTGGATACGCTGCTGCGCCATGCTGATCAAGCGATGTATCAAGCAAAATTAGCGGGGCGTAATCGTTACCGAATCTATAATGCGGCAGATGATCAAGAGATTGCTAAACGTCACCTGCATTTACAAGAAGTCAGACAAGCATTATTACACAATGAATTAACGCTGTATTACCAACCTAAAGTGAATATGCTGACCGGAAAGGTCTATGGTTTTGAAGCCTTGATTCGCTGGATGCATCCTAAACGAGGCATGATCCCACCATTAGATTTCTTACCTCTAATTGAAGATACTGATGTCGAAATTCAAATAGGCCAGTGGGTGATTGAACATGCCTTATATCAGTTAAATCAATGGCAACAGAAAGATTTGCAGTTAGAAGTCAGCATCAATATTTCCTCCTACCATCTGCAATCACCTTCATTTTTGACTCATTTGGAAGCAGTACTAGCTGAATATAAACATGTTAATGCCCATCTATTACAACTGGAAATTCTGGAAAGTAGTGCGCTTAACGATCTCAACGCCATCAATGACATTTTAAATACCTGTCGCAATGACTTTGGCATTCAAATTGCCCTGGATGATTTTGGTACCGGTTATTCGTCACTGACTCACTTACGAAACTTGCCTGTCGATACCATTAAATTGGATCAATCATTTGTCAGAGATATTCTTGATGATCCAAATGATTATTCGATTATTGAAGGCATGATCGGCTTGACTAATGCCTTTAATCGTAATGCGATTGCTGAAGGTGTAGAAACAACCGAGCATGGTTTAATGTTGCTTGCTATGGATTGCGTCTTAGCTCAGGGTTATGGCATTTCCCGCCCGATGCCAGCAAACGATGTGACGGCCTGGCTCGAACATTATCAGTTAAATGATGTATGGGTGAAGTATGCTCAACAACGCGCATCGATGACTCAAAAACAAAAAGACAGTGATGTGTTTAAACTCATCCTCGAGCAATGGTACAGTCGGGTGCAAACTAAAACCATGAGTTTACCTGCAGACACATCCGTCAACTGGCCTATTTTAGATAAAAACAAATGTCCTATGGGTGTCTGGTTATATCGTCGATCAGATGATAGTGTTTTTGATCAAAAAACCATGACCGAGTTAAACAATGCCCATGCACTATTGCATCTGATAGCACAGGATCTGGTTATCAACTATGAATCTGGTGATGTAAGCTCTGCCAAACAAAGCTTAAGCAAACTGGCTACTATCGTTGAAGCATTAAAAAATATTTTACAACAGGCAAAATAAACAGTTTATGAAATCAGTTCTAACTCTACTTTTATTTTTAGTCATTCATTCAGCGATGGCTGACACACTCACCCAGGATATTAAGGTTTACCGTGATCCTGACTGCCAATGTTGTCATAAATGGATAACACATCTGGAAAACAATCAGTTTAATGTGATTGATGTGCCAACGCGCACTATGGCGAGTGTTAAAGCAGCCGTCGATTTACCTAAAGACATGGCTTCTTGCCATACTGCCACCATTGGCGGCTATGTTATTGAAGGTCATGTACCTGTGGCTGATATCATACGGTTACTGACAGAAAAACCGGATATCGCAGGTTTATCTGTACCCCAAATGCCAGTTGGTAGCCCCGGCATGGAAATGGGTTCCAGAAAAGACAACTTTGCAGTGATGCAATTTGATCGTGACGGTAACTATTCAGTCTACAATTATTATTTTGTAGATGAACATAACCAATACCAAAGTAAAAAAGCCGAGGCAGCCCAATAAGTGGAGTTATTGATTGTTCTGGGTCGTGTGCTTTTTTCATCCTTTTCTAATGTATTTCAAAAAAGATTAACCCACGACGGCCTTCATCCCTTTTTTATTGTGATGATGTCTTATCTGGTGCTAACGATTATTTGTGTGCCCTTATTATGGACATTTAACAGCACTGAACTCACAGCTTATTTTTGGATTAACAGCTTTTTTGCAGCCTTATTAGACATGGCCGGAACCTTGTTTCTGGTGATGTCACTATCCAAAACAGATCTATCTGTTTTTGGGCCACTCAATGCGTATAAAGTCGTTATCTCAATGATATTCGCAATGCTATTTCTTGGTGAAATTCCTAGTGGTCAAGGCTTTGCTGGCGTTGCCATTATTGTGATTGGCAGCTTCTTTTTATTTCCAGCTAACAACAGCCAGATCAACAGCAATCGTATTTTGCAATTAGTATCAGAGCGTGGTGTACAGTACCGTTTCCTATCTATTTTGTTATTCTCAATTGGCACCCTACCGTTAAAAAATGCTGTTGTTGCTGGTGGCCCGATTGCCACCACTGTATTTTGGTGTTTGATTGGGTTTCCACTGGCAGTATTTGCACATCACTGGTTTATTAAAAGCAAGCTTAAAACTAATATCGAACAGTCGATCAAACATGTTTATGACTTTCTCTATCTGGGTATGTTGATCTTCCTGATGCAGTACATGACCATGCTGGTTTTATCGGAACTATTTATCGCCTATTCCTTAGCCTTATTTCAACTGAGCATGGTGTTACAAGTCTTTCTTGGCTATCGTATTTTTAACGAAAAACATATTGCACGAAGACTGCTTGCCAGTTTAGTTATGATTGCTGGCAGTTTATTGGTGATTGATGCCTAAGTTACAACTCTGCTAAATAACCTGCATACTGAATAAATAGGCATTCTTCAACTTAACGTAATTCGATGCCGAATAGGTTAAATATACCCGTTCATCCTCAGTTAATGGGCGTATTTGTTTTACCGGTGAACCAAGATAAAGATAACCAGATTCTAAGCGTTTGCCCGGTGGCACTAATGATCCGGCACCAATTAATACCTGATCCTCAATCACAGCGCCATCGAGAATAGTCGATGACATACCCACCAGCACCTGATTACCAATGGTGCAGCCATGTAACATCACCAGATGACCAATCGTGACATCATCACCGATAATCAACGGATGTCCTTCTGGCTTAAATTGACTTGCATGGGTTATATGTAGACATGAATTATCTTGAATACTGGTTCGGACACCAATACGAATGTGATGCATATCACCACGAATAGACACTAACGGCCAGACCGAGCTGTCATCACCGATTTCAACATCACCAATTAAAACAGCACTATCATCAACCCACACACTTTGGCCTAATTTAGGACTATGACCACGAAATGATTTCATTACCATTAGTGTTATCCATGTATCGCAAAAAATGATAAGTATAGCGTTATCTGTATTAACAACTAACGTTGTTTAAATGCTGCTAATGCCCTTTCACGACCAAATTTAAGATCAACAATCGGCTGACAGTACAGGCTTCGTTGCTCTGCTCTTGGTTGATGAATGTCCTTATCTGACAATGAAGATAACTCTGGCAAATAGTGCCTGATAAAGTCACCTTTTGGATCAAATCGTTGCGATTGTGTGATCGGATTAAATATTCTAAAGTACGGCACTGCATCGGTACCTGTTGATGCTGACCATTGCCAGCCGCCATTATTAGCGGCCAGTTCGCCATCAATCAAATGCTGCATAAACCACTGTTCGCCTAAACGCCAATCAATCAGTAAATGTTTAGTCAAAAACATCGCTGTCACCATGCGCAGGCGATTATGCATCCAGCCGACTTCAAGCAGTTGACGCATGGCAGCATCCACCAGCGGAAATCCTGTTTGGCCTTGTTGCCATGCCTGTAATTCTGTCATGTCATGCCGCCATGGGATAGCGTCAGTATCGGCTTTCCATGGTTTATGTTTTGAAACCTGAGGGTAATCAATTAACACCTGTTTATAAAAGTCTCGCCACAGTAATTCATTTTGCCATGTTCTAACCCCATCATTTTGTTCACAATATTGCACGCTTGCTTGCCAACATTGTCTTGCTGAAATCACACCACTGGCTAAATAGGCAGATAATTTGCTGGTAGCACGTAATGAAGGTATATCACGATTATGTTGATAATCTGCGATTTTATTCTGACTAAATTTGATCAATCTCGCCTGTGCTTCTGACTCACCTGCAGGCCAAAACTGCTTAAGTTTAGTGCTGATTGTTGGCCAATCAATCAGATCCAAGCCACATTCTTCATCAAGCGTTTTAGTTAAAATGAGTTGTTGTTTTTCAGGGCGTGGATACAGTTGCAATGCAGTTCCGATCTGCTGTCTGGCTTGTTTAGAAAATGGGGTAAACACTTTGAATGGTTCGCCTGCTTTTGTTGTGACCGATTTTGGTGTTAACAAAAGCTGATCATGATAGCTATAACAACGCACATCCTGATCGTGACAGGCTTTAATAACCGCATCATCACGCTGTTGTTCATTAACAGGATAGTCATGGTTAAAAAACAGATTGGATATCTGCCATTGTTTGCAAATCGTTTCTATCAGTTTAGGTATTTTCTGATAATCATCTACCTGAAAATAATGCAGAGTAATATTCAATTTCGCCAGATCTGTTTGCATCACGTGCAAATTTCGCCGCCAAAAATCTATTTTTACAGGTGCATCATCATGCTGTTGCCACTGCTCAGGTGTTGCAATATAAATAGCAATAACCGCCTGATTTTGCTGACAAGCATGATATAGGGCTGGATTATCACTGAGCCGTAAATCGTTACGAAACCAAACTAGATTACGTTGCATTAGCCTAGCTCGATCTGTTTAAGCCATTGCTGCATTATCGTTGATTGCCATGACAAACAACTATCGCCTGCAACATAGTTTATTTGGTTATTTTGGAGTTCATTCTGATGAATATCTACTGCGGCACCAACACATAAAAGTCGCTGTTGCCAATTGGTTTTTAAATCAATTAGCTTGGTCAATGCAGCGATATCCAAACGATTGTTTGCAACAACTATCAAACCGCGATCAGCCTGATGATCAAGTCTAGCTAGACTTTCAACCGACGCATTAGCCGTAATGGCATGCACACGAATTCCTGCTTGAATCAGTAAGCCATATAACAACCAATAATCGTAATGGGTATGACCTTGCTCTGTATTAACTAACCAACAACTAGCACGCGCTTTTTGTTTGTCAGCTCGCAGGCTCATCAACGTTATTTGACGTTGCCATAGTTGCTGCCAAACTTGCTGTTCTAATTGATAACCTAAAGGTGTATGTTGCCAACGCTCAGCCAATAATTGACTCAAAGGTTGGTAAACCTGTTGGCATAAGGTATGAAATGGTATGGTTTTTGTCAGTTTATCGCACAGTTGATTGGCCGTAATTTGCTTCAATTCAATCAGCGCGGTCAACATTTCTTGCACATGGTCTTGCCAGTGTTGATCAACTATTGAATTTTTATCTCTAGGACTAGAAGTGCCAAGCAATGGTGCAACTTTACTTATTGTCACACCGCGATTTAACCACGATAAAATCTGTTTTATCTCGTCAATATTGTCTTGGCTATAAACACGGTGCCCCTTGGGTGTGCGTTGCGGTTTAACTAAACCATAACGACGTTCCCATGCACGTAAGGTAATTGAAGCAACACCGGTCTGCTGACTGACATCGCTGATACTAAATTGGTTGTCAGATGGCATTTCTAAGGCTCAAATCGTCAGGATACGGTTGTAAATAGGCTTGTTTGGCAATGTACGGATCAGGATGATTATTAAAATGATGTTTTAACAATGTCATCGGCACAATCAAAGGCACTTGGGCAGTACGGTATTGCTCAATAATATTTGCTAACTCTTGCTTTTCAGCAGGTGATAATACTTTTTTGAGATAACCCTGTAAGTGCATCAATACATTGGTATGTGTTTTACGTGATGCCAACCGTTTCAATTCGGTCATCAAGGCTTCAAAATAGCGTTGGGCCAGGTTGTCAATATCGTGATTACCGGCATCGGCTAACATCCGCCCTAACTCAACATAGCGAGCTGGAGAATGTGCCATCAACACATATTTATAGCTCGAATGAAAATCAATAATAGCTTGATAACTTAAGCCTGCTTGTTGCAATTGTTGCCAGTTATGATAGGCAAATACGCGTGTTATAAAGTTTTCACGTAGGAATGAATCGGCCAATCTTCCTGACTCTTCAACCGGTAATAACGGATGAGCATCCATGATCTGTTTTGAATAAAGACCTTGCCCTGGCTCTGCAGCAGGATAGCCATTTTGTTGATAAACCTTGACCCGAAACACACCGCAACTGGGTGAATTTTTCATAAAAATATAGCCACAAAGATCACTATGCTCTTTGGCCTTTTGTTTACCAAAGTCGATGATCTTATCGGTAAAATCAACTGTATTGTCATGGACATAAACGGATTTTGGCGCAGTCACATCACCGATTAAACGGATTGGTCGCCTGGGTATAGTCATACCGACACCGACTTCTGGACATTCAGCTACAAAGTCAAAATAGCGTGACAAACTGTCGGTACAGAGTCGTGAATGTTTGTGTCCGCCATCAAAGCGCACTTCATGTCCTAATAGACAACTACTGATACCGACTTTAATTTTCATTTATCCCCCCTCAACAGTGACAGTTAGCATAACAAGCCACTAATACTTGTACAAGTATTTTATTTTGTATAACTTTGTGCGATGATGTAGTGAACTATTAACGGACACGATCTATGCAACACTATTTGATTACGGGTGGTACAGGCCTTATTGGTTCAGCTTTATGCCGCATACTTGCCGAGGAAAATAACCAGATTACCGTGCTCAGCAGAACCCCCGACAGTGTTAAACAAAAATGTGGTGATGGTATCAAAGCAATACAGTGCTTAAACGATATCGATGATGATACAAACATTGACGTTGTTATCAATTTAGCTGGTGAGCCTATTGCTGATAAATTGTGGACAAAAAAACGTAAAATCCTGTTAGAACAGAGTCGAATCGATACCACTAGGAAGCTGGTAGATTGGCTAATTTGCCGTCAGCAAAAACCAGAATGTTTAATCAGTGGCTCCGCTGTTGGTTGGTATGGCGATGGTGGTGACAGGCTTATAAACGAACAAAGTCAGTCTCATCAGGAATATACTCATAGCCTGTGTGAGGCATGGGAACAACAGGCTATTCGCGCTGGACAAAATGGCATTCGTGTGTGTATTGTTCGCACTGGACTTGTGCTCGCACCTAATGGCGGCTTTTTACAAAAAATGCTGTTACCTTTTAAAATGGGTCTTGGCGGCAGACTGGGTAATGGGCAACAGTATATGCCTTGGATCCATATTGATGACATGGTGTCGTTGCTGACGTTTCTGGTTGAAAACGAACAGCTAAAAGGCGTGTTTAATGCCTGCTCACCCTCACCCGTAACCAATTCAGAATTTACAAAAACATTAGCGGCTTTACTCAATCGTCCTGCTTTTTTCCATCTACCCGCCAGTTTTTTAAGATTACTACTGGGAGAAATGGCTCGACTTTTATTAACCGGACAGCGTGCAATTCCAGCAAAACTAGAAGCAAACCGATTTAAGTTTAACTATACTGATCTCGAATCAGCCTTATCTAACATTCTAAAAAATAGCGATGACTAAATAACTATGACTAAACGTGCAATCTTACTGGCCAATTTAGGTTCACCCGATAACTGTGATGTAACCTCGGTACGTCGTTATTTAAATCAATTTTTAATGGATCCCTATGTTATTCAGTTACCGTGGTTTTTTCGCCGTCTAATTGTTAGCTTATTTGTATTACCAACGCGACCAAAAGCGTCCGCCCATGCTTATCAAAGTGTATGGATGACTGAAGGTTCACCACTGATCGTCTTATCACAGCAGTTACGAGATGCTTTGCAAGCTAGGCTTGATATACCAGTTGCGATGGCGATGCGTTATGGTAATCCTAGTATTGAAAGTCAAATTTTGAAGCTGGTCAATGATGATCAGGCTGATGAAATCGTGTTTATGCCAATGTACCCCCATTATGCTGACAGTACGATTACAACGTCAGTCGAGCAAGCAAAAAAAGTCCTTAAAAAGCACAATTTGGCAGTTAAATTGACGGTAGTTGAACCTTTTTACAATAAGCCAGATTACATTAAAGCCTTAGTCGAAAGTGCTAAACCCTACCTTGAACAAGACTATGATCACCTTGTTTTTAGTTATCATGGTTTACCTGAGTCTCATATTACAAAACTGGATAGTTCAGGGGCACATTGCTTGAAAAAACAGGACTGTTGCCAACTGCCTCACCCTGCCCACAAGACCTGCTATCGCCATCAAGTCATGGCAACAACGCGCGCATTTACCCAACAAGCAGGATTAAATCCATCACAGTTTTCAGTGGCATTTCAATCACGTTTAGGTCGTGCCAAGTGGTTAGGGCCTAATACTGAAGATAGGTTAAAAGAGCTAGCTCAATCTGGCGCTAAAAAGGTATTAGTGATCTGCCCTGCCTTTGTCACAGATTGCCTGGAAACATTAGAAGAAATAGCGATTCGTGGTCAGGAAGTATTCTCAGAAGCTGGTGGTGAAACATTAACTTTAATTCCATGTCTTAATGACCATCCGGCATGGGTTGATGTGTTAGCCGATTGGTGTCAAACAAAAACTCGCACTCTTTAAGCTATTGCCTGACAGTGTTTAGCCGAGCTTGGCTAAACACTGTTATCATGTCGTTCTAAATCAGCATGTGTGAGGCATCTATGAAAACCGTATCGTCCATCCTAACCCTTTTATTTTGTTTAGTTTTAACCAGTATCAGTTATGCTGCCGGTCCGATTTTATTACCCGCATGGCAAACCGACAGTGTATTCGAGCAGCCGGAATCAGTTGTATTAGATAAAAAACGTAACATTTTGTATGTATCTAATGTCAACGGCAATCCTAATGATGTTGATGGTAATGGTTATATTTCACAGCTGGGTTTAGATGGCAAAATCATCGCACAACAGTGGATTGACGGCCTTAATGGACCCAAAGGTATGGCTATTGTTGGTGATGTTTTATATGTTGCTGACATCAATGAATTGGTCGCAATTGATCTTGCAAGTAATAAAATCAGTCAGCGTTATTTGGCTAAAGACGCTAAGTTTCTTAATGATGTTGCCGCTGACCAAGCCGGTAATGTCTATGTATCAGATATGCTGACAAATACTATCTATCGTTTGGGTAATAATACATTTGGATCATGGATCAATGATCAACAATTAGAATTCCCCAATGGCTTATTAGTTGAAGGTGATAATTTAATCCTCGGTAGCTGGGGTGTGATGACTGACGGCTTTGCAACAACCATACCCGGTCATTTAAAAACAATTTCAATTGCAACAAAAGCGATTAACAGCCTTGGTGATGCCACACCTATTGGTAATCTTGATGGGGTTGAATCCGATGGTGAAGGTAACTATTTTGTTACTGACTGGATGGTTGGCAAACTCTTACACATCACGCCTGCTGGCATCAGTACGACGCTATTGTCACTGACACAAGGTAGTGCCGATCATACTGTTTTAGCCGATCAAAATCTTGTCATCATTCCAATGATGCTATCTGGCAATGTGATTGCCTATGAAATTAAAAAGTAAAAACACCCCATGACATTTGATGATTTATTCCTTGATGACACATTGTTATCTGCGTTAAAAAAGCTACATTTTGAAACACCGACTGCTGTGCAAGAAGCTGCCATTCCTTTTATCTTAGAAGGAAAAGATGTATTAGCCGGTGCAGCGACCGGAACAGGTAAAACAGCGGCCTTTGTGTTGCCTGCCTTGCAATTATTGATTGATAAACCCAATAAAACCAAGCAACCGAAAATTTTGATGCTGGCACCAACACGTGAATTAGCATTTCAAATTCAACATGTTGTCAATCAATTATCCAAAGGACTGGATATCAATACCGTGATCATGACTGGCGGTTTTTCTCAGGCCAAACAAGTTGAGTTCCTGAACCAAGCGTGCGACATTATTATTGGTACGCCAGGACGTTTGTTAAACCTGGTTTCTGATCAAGCCTTAGACTTATCAGATATTGATATGGTCGTTATTGATGAAGCTGATCGCATGCTGGATATGGGCTTGGGACCTGATGTCCTGGCCTTGCTTGCAACGATTGCAGGTGGCTTTCAAGCCTGTTTATTTTCAGCAACCTTAGCCGGTAGTGGTGTACAAATTTTTGCAGATGAATTATTGGCTGATGCTGAAATTGTTCAAATTGATGCCGCAAATACAAAATCAGACCAAGTCTCACAATGGGTTTATTTCGCTGATAATAAAGAGCATAAACAAGCCTTATTACACGCTTTTATCACTGATCCTGCCTGCACTAGTGCCATCGTATTTTGTAACAAAAAAGAACGTGCTGAACAAATTACCTCATGGTTACAATCTCGCAATATTTCAGCTCAAGTAATGCATGGTGATTTTAATCAAGCAACACGTATCGATAAAACACGTAAATTTCGCAATCAATTGATCAAAGTGATGGTTGCAACTGACGTTGCTGCGCGTGGTCTCGATTTAACAAATGTCACCCATGTTATAAATTATGACTTGCCATTTAAAGGTGATATTTATATTCATCGCATTGGTCGAACGGGTCGTGCCCAGCAAAGTGGTACTGCTATTAATCTGGTCGAACCACATGATCTGAAGAACCTAGAGCGTATTGAGTTTCACTTACAAACAACATTGCCTGTGGCCAAACTGAAAGGCTTAGAGCCGAAATCTAAAACAAATAAAGCCAAATCTAAAAAACAGGCTAAAAAAGATAAACCCCGTTATGTCTCTAAAAAAGATCGCGAACTAACACCACCAGCGGATGATTAATCCATATTATGGGGTCAGGTGTTGAATTGCATCATTACCTCTTTCCCACGGTCCTCCGTGGGAATGCCTATCCACCGTTTGATGGGCATAAGCCGGTTTGACCTGCGTGTAGCAAGTCTGCATTGCCACGGGGGAGCATGGCAACGAGTGACGAGACATTCCGCCATCCTATGCTTGCAGTAACTTGTCGGAAGTAGGATATTTCTGGCAAGCCTAGAGAAGAGGAGATAAGGGTCAGGTCTTGCAGTACAGCAAGGCTAATTCATTTTAACTCAAGACATATTTAAATCATTGATTTTGCAAAATTCAAAACATGACCCTATTCACGCATGACCCTATTCACGAAAAGGCGATTTAGCCTGTATTACGTAAGCCTGTTGATATTGCACTAATCGTACGCAACAATGCTGCGCGTAAATTTTCTCTTTCACTGTCACTAATGGTCTGATCACGATAGCGTTTCAATAAAACAATCTGGATGTGATTTAAAGGATCCAAATACGGATCGCGTCGGCCTAGTGATAATGCTAATGTCGGATTTTCTGAAAGCAATGTATCACGCTCTGTTAGTTTCAATATCCACGCTAGCGTCCGTTTGTATTCTTGTTCAATGATTGCAAATATTTGTTTGCCAGTGTTCGGATCCAAACATAATTTTGAATACTCCTTGGCAATAGTCATATCTGCTTTTGATAATGCCATTTGTGTATTACTGATCAAAGCACGCATAGCAGGACGATGTTTATACACTTTTTTCAGCATTTCAAGCTTGAGCAGGTCATCGCCACACATCGCTTCTAACGCACTACCAATGCCATACCATGCGGGCAAGGTATGACGTGATTGTGCCCAGGCAAATACCCAACCAATAGCTCGCACTGAATTCTTGGAACGATCGCCTGTTTTACGGTGTGACGGTCTTGATCCAATATTCATCAGACCAATTTCTGAAATAGGACAAGCCTCATAGAAATAATCGAGAAAACCAGCTGAATTCTCAGTCAAGTCACGATAACTTTGTTCGCCTTTTTCAACCAGTTGTTCCATTAAACAATGAAACGCTGCTGATTCAGCCAATGCTATTTGATCTGGTTCAGGTTCAGGTTCAATCAAATTGCGACTCGCCATCATTAAACCTGACACGCCCATGCCTAATTCATAGGCAGCAGTCTCAACATTACCGTATTTATAAGACAGCACTTCGCCTTGTTCGGTGAACTTGATTTGTCCATGCACCGTACCTTTAGGTTGAGACATAATCGCTTGATGAGTCGGACCACCACCGCGACCAATCGTACCGCCCCGCCCATGAAACATACGGCATTTAATCTGATGTTTGACAGTTAAATCGGACACAATTTTCTGCGCTTTATACAAACTCCAGCCCGAAGCCAAAATGCCACCATCTTTACATGAGTCAGAATAACCCAACATGACTTCTTGTAAATTGCCTGATGCTTTTAACAAAACACCATAAATGGGTGCATCTAATAAGGTTGTCATTACCTCTTTAATGCGCGATAAATCATCGATGGTTTCAAATAATGGTGATACTTGAATATGACAGAACACTTCACCTTGGTAATCATAACCACATAAACCGGCAAAGCGAGCCAGTAACATCACCTCTAAAATATGACTGGCATGATGTGTCATTGATATCACGTAAGTACCAAAGGCTTTTTCACTAACCTCAGCACGGATACGTGTCATCAAATTAAATACAGCCACCGTTTCAGCAGTACTGTCACTTAATTGGTGATCAGTAGAAAGGGGCGGCAAGTCTTTGTTGGCGAGTAACTCTGTTAACAAATCAAAGCGTTGTTGTTCATCTTGTTTTAAATAATCTGACGCTAAGCCTGCTTTCTGAAGTAGTTCAGCCACCGTTTCACTATGACATGTTGATTCCTGGCGGATGTCTAATTGCAATAAATAAAAACCAAAGGTTTCAACTAAACGAATCAAATCGTGTAATTCTTCGTCGGCAATAGCTTCATCACCCTGTTCGATCAGCGAATCGCGAATTAAATGCAGATCATGTAAGAATTCAAGTTCAGAATGATAATAAACACCTAATGATGGCGAGTTGGGTGCTGTTGCAAAATAATTTTCACTGACACGTAAATTATCTTCCAAACGGTAACGCATCATATAAAGCTTACGTCGATAGGGTTCTGTACCAAAACGATACGGTTTTACCCCAAAGGCACCAATGTATTTATTCTCATTTTGAGCGATATCTTGTGCTAAGGCTTTACTGATTTTACTGACGGGCACGCAATGCGTCAGGATATGGCTTAATTTAGTGACATCACTCAAATAACGCCGTAAAGCTGTGCGTTTTTGTAGCTGCACAGCCATTTCTGTTGTGTCAGCAGTTACAAATGGATTACCGTCACGATCACCGCCAATCCATGAACCAAACCTCAAGAAATCGGGAACAGTCAGGGGTTGACCTTGTTGTAATTCGTCACCATAAACACGCTTGAAAGCAGCTTGCATGTTTTTATAGGTTTGCGGTACGGCATCAAATAGACTGATATTAAAATAGAACAAGCCGTTTTTAATTTCATCGCGCACGGTAGGCTTAAAGGCACGTACTTCATCCGTTCCCCACAATATCTGTATTTGTGTTTTTAGTTTTGCTCGAACTTTTACTTCATCAGTTTCAGTCAGATAACGTTCAGCAAGGACTTCATCCAGAATAAAAATGCGACGTAACCCTTCCATCACTGTCCGACGTTTGGATTCGGTCGGATGCGCTGTAAATACTGGAATATAGAGAATTGAATTCAATAGCGCTTGCGCTTGCTCAAGACTAACACCCTCGTCTTTTAATTGACGAAGAATCGAACTAAATGAACCTTGCCACAGCTCGCTATTATTACGTACTTGAATCATCCGGTTATGATGGAGGTGGGCTTCTTCTACTGTATTAACTAGGCCAAAATACAAATTAAAAGCACGAATAACATCGGTTAATGCTTGATGATCTAATTCAGAAATATCTGCCAGTAATTTTTGCCGTAACTCGTTATCGTCGTTGCGTCTAAGACGAATATAACCTTTACGCAATTTCTCAACGGTATTGAATACGGTTTGAGAAGAGTGGCTTTGAATAACCTCGCCCAATATCTCGCCAATCAGTTTGACGTGGCGTCGTAAGTCGCTATCTGTCAGAGGCAGTATATGTGGTTCATTTTGACTGGCGATAGTCGTATGTCGCATCCAATAGCTCTCAGGTTAATTTATGGTAGAGGGCAAGATACATCTCTGCACTCTTGTTCCAACTATAATCCTGCGCCATTGCAGTCATCATCATCTTTCGCCAGATTCGTGGTCGTTGAAATAAATCTATCACTGTACCTAAGGTATGTTCCAATGCTTGCGGTGTGCTTGCCTCGAACTTAAATCCCGTCGCTAGTTCATCTTTACGATTTTGCTCTGTTGCATCAACAACAGTATCTGCCAAACCACCTGTATTTCTAACGATGGGTAAGGTGCCATAGCGCAAGCTGTAAAGTTGATTTAATCCGCATGGTTCAAACCGGGATGGCATTAAAAACACATCTGCACCGGCTTCTATACGGTGTGAAAGTCCTTCATCGTAACCGATATGAACCCCCACTTTATCAGGATAATGTGCTCTTAATATACGAAGATCTTGTTCATAATGTGATTCACCACTGCCTAAACATATTAATTGGATAGTGGCATTTGAGTGCAGTAAACGTGATATAGCAGCAATTGATATATCAATACCCTTTTGTGATACCAAGCGACTAATCAAACCGATTAATAACACATCATCTTTTTGAGGCAAGCCATATTCGTTTTGCAACGCTGCTTTATTATCGGATTTATATCGAACTGTTTTGGCTGAAAATTTCTTGACTAGGTAGTGATCCTGTTCTGGGTTCCACTCATGTTTATCAATGCCATTAAGAATGCCGGTTAATCGACCTTGTTGAGCACGTAAAGTCAACAAACCTTCAAGGCCGTAACCAAATTCATAACTACAGATCTCACGCGCATAAGTAGGGCTAACAGTAGTAATGTGATCCGCGTAGATCAGGCCGCCCTTCATAAACGACATTAGATCATAAAACTCAATGCTTTCACTGTGCCAGAATGACTCAGGCAAATCCAAGGCATCAAACACATCGCGCGAATATAAGCCTTGGTACGCCAAATTATGAATCGTAAATACAGTCGCTGGACGGTTTTCCAGATCTGCAATCAATGCCGGAGCTAAGCCTGTTTGCCAATCATTACAATGTAAAATATCAGGTTGCCAATCTAAACCAGCTTCATTGATTGCAAGTTTAGCTATTGCTCTTGAAAACAGAGCAAAACGTGCCGGATTATCTTCCCAATCGCCGTCTTTAGCTTGACTATACGGACCACCTTCACGATCAAAATGCTCAGGTGAATGTAAAAGATAAAGTGGCACATTCGTGTCTGGTAAGGTCGATTGTAAAATTTCTACAGGCTTGTGATACCCATCAAGTTTAATCGTGGCTACGGTTCTAATTTCTGTCAAACTTTCTAGACATCGCCGGTATGCAGGAATAATAATGCGAATATCTTGACCACTTTCACTCAAGGCAATAGGCAAGCTCGCTGACACATCTGCCAAGCCCCCTGTCTTAATTAGCGGGTGAACCTCACTACTTGCAAATAGAATTTTTCGCACACCAGACTCCTAAAAATTGTACAATTGAGCAATTATATACGGTCATGAGCCTAATCACAGCTCGTAAATGGAGAACTAATGAAACCTTGCACAATCATCATTTTTGGTGCCACTGGCGATTTATCTAAAAAGAAATTACTACCAGCACTGTATCACTTAGAAGCAGAAAATAGACTAACCACCGACACCCGTATCATTTGTATGGGTCGCCAGGAAATGCCACAACAAGAGTGGAAGTCATTAGTCGATGGCTATGTGTCTCCTAGTGCTCGCGGTGGAGTAGATAAAACTGTTCTTGATACCTTTTTGGCTAAAGTAAGCTATTTCAAATGTGATATTAATGATGCTGCGTCATATCAAGCACTCAATACACTTGTGACAAGCGAAGAAAATGGCTTCTCACAAAATATCGTGTTCTATTTATCGATCGCACCAGCACTATTTGGCACGGTTGGTGACCAATTATCTGCCGTCGGCTTAAACTGTGAAGATAAAGGCTGGCGTCATCTGGTTGTTGAAAAACCATTTGGCTACGACCAGAAAAGTGCTGCTGAGTTAGAACGGATCTTACGTCGTAACTTTACTGAAAAACAAACATACCGTATCGATCACTATCTTGGTAAAGGCACCGTCCAAAACATTTTTGTTTTCCGCTTTGCAAACTTACTATTAGAACCATTATGGAATCGTAACTATATTGATCATGTTCAAATCACCCATGCAGAGCAGCAAGGTGTTGGTGGTCGTGCCGGCTATTATGATGGTTCCGGTGCGATGCGCGATATGATTCAAAGTCATTTATTACAAGTTATGACTCTGGTTGCCATGGAGCCACCTGCTGATTTGAATGATGAATCATTGCGTGATGAAAAAGTAAAAGTATTAAAATCGATTCGTCCAATTACAGAAGATACCGTTGATGATCATGCTTTCCGTGGTCAATATGCTGCCGGTAACGTTGCGGGTGTCGCCCAGAAGGGTTACCTGGAAGAAGATGATGCACCGGAAAACAGTGTGACTGAAACCTACGCGGCATTAAAAGTCTATGTTGATAACTGGCGCTGGCGTGGTGTGCCATTCTATTTGCGTACCGGTAAATGTATGCCCGAATCAAAAGCGATGATTGCAATTCGTTTCAAAAAACCACCACAACAATTGTTCAAAAATACAAAAATTGGCGACAGCCATGCCAACTGGATTGTAATGGGATTACAACCAGACAATACTTTACGTATTGAACTTCAAGCTAAAGAACCAGGGTTGGAAATCAAAGCACATACCATTGGTATGGAAACAGTAGAAGATGAAGATACACGCCATAAACTAGATGCTTATGAGGCGATGATCCTCAGCGCTGTTATGGGTGACCGTTCATTATTCTTACGTTCTGACGAAGTAGACCTAGCATGGCAAGTGGTAGATCCCGTTATTGCAAAATGGTCTAAAGATAAAGACTTTATCCATAAATACGCAGCCGGCACATGGGGACCAGAGCAAGTATCTCGTATCTTTGATGATTCATGTCATCAATGGCGCAATAATCTCTAATCTTAATTGCTAAATACTGTTACTTAAAAAAGCTCCTGATAATCAGATTATCAGGGGCTTTTTTAGTCCTATTTCTCTTCGTATACTCCGTGCCTCGCTCTTTGTCGGGTTAAAACCCGACCCACAGAGATCATTGCCGTGGATTGGATATTATGACCATGTCTGGTCGAGGCGCTATCGCTATCTTGCTAACGCGACACTTGGACATCCATGTCCATCGTGTGCCGAAATGTAAGAGCATTTCTCGGTTATTCTAACTATGCCGTTCGACGATGAACTTTTATTAACTATTACGAAAAATAGCGTGTTCATCTGGTTCGATTTCTAACAATATACTTTTCAATTTCGACTAAAAACAAAACCGATGAAGCAACTAAAACCATGAGTCCCCAGGTTGCCAAATCGAGAGCGATCGTACCGAATAAGCGTTGCATAGGTGCTAAATAGGTGAAAGCAAGTTGAAACAGTACCAGCAAACCAATCGCGATTAAGGCATAGCGATTTCCAAATAACCCCTGCTTATTCAAAATGGATGCACTGATATAACGAGAGTTAAACAAATAAAAAATTTCGAATAAAACCAGTGTGTTGACCGCTACTGTCCTTGCATATTCAATATCAACACCTTGGTCGAGTTGCCAAAGAAACAAACCAAATGTACCGACCATTAGAATGACAGATACAAACCCAATTCGCCACAACAGATTAGGTGACAGTATTGGCTCTTTTGGACTGCGTGGTTGTCGTTGCATGACATTGTGCTCTGGTGGCTCAAATGCTAATGCTAATGCTAATGTAACCGCAGTAATCATATTGACCCATAAAATTTGTACAGGCGTGATCGGTAGCATTTGTCCCATTATAATGGCAGCAATCAAAATTAAGGCTTCGCCGCCATTGGTGGGCAATATAAACAAAATAGCTTTTTTCAAATTATCGTAGACTGTTCGCCCTTCTTCCACTGCATGAACAATAGAAGAGAAGCAATCATCTGCCAATACCATTTCCGCTGCTTCTTTGGCGACTTCTGTACCATTTTTACCCATTGCTGTGCCGACATCTGCCCGTTTTAATGCTGGGGCATCATTGACACCATCTCCTGTCATGGCAACGATATGACCATTAGCTTGAAGCGCCGTCACCAAACGTAATTTATGCTCTGGACTGGAACGAGCAAAAATATCAATATTATCAACAACACGGCCTAATTCCTCATCGGTCATGGTTTCAATTTGTTGACCAGTTAATACATGATCGTCATCACTGATACCCATTTGTTGACCAATAGCAACAGCAGTCACAGCATGATCACCGGTAATCATTTTTACTTTAATACCTGCTGACTGGCATTGTTTCACCGCATCAATTGCATCATCTCGTGGTGGATCTATCATGCCGACAAGACCTAACAAGGTCAGATTTTGCGCTACGTCTTTAAAGGTTAAAATCTGATGATCAGGATGCGATAATTTGCTTGCAATAGCCAACACACGTTGACCACGTCGCGCCATAATCTCCATTTGCTGCTGCCAGTAAGCTATATCAATCTGTTCATCATTAATACCAACACGTTGATAACGGCACATGGCGAAAATACGCTCGGGTGCGCCTTTAATATAACTGACACCTTGCCCAGCATGATCATGGTGCAAGGTCGCCATAAATTGATGTTCAGATTCGAATGGAATGACATCTGTGCGAGGCCAGGCTTCATACTCAAAATGTAAGGCCAAACCTGATTTTATACCTAAGGTAAGCAAAGCACCTTCGGTAGGATCACCTTGCAACTGCCAGACACCTTCCACCTCTTTCAATATTGCGTCATTACAAAGCAACGCAGCACGTGTCAATTCAGTTAATACAGGATGATCGGCAATATCAATTTCCTCACCATCTCGTAAAAAATCACCATATGGTTCGTAGCCAACACCGGTAACATCAAACAAGCCACCACTGGCTGTTGCTACATTACTGACTGTCATTTCATTGCGAGTTAAGGTACCGGTTTTATCGGAACATATCACTGTGACGGCACCTAATGTTTCTACCGCTGGTAAACGACGAATAATCGCATGGCGCCCTGCCATGCGCTGTACCCCCAAAGCCAAGGCGATAGTCATAATTGCAGGTAATCCTTCAGGTATAGCGGCTACAGCCAAACCTACTGCAGCAAGAAACATATCCGAAATGGCGTAACCATGGAGCAAGCTTCCTATCACCACAGTGAGCACCGCTATAACAATAATAATGCCCGTAAGCTGACGCCCAAACCCTGCCATTTGACGTAATAATGGCGTTGTTAAGGTTTCAACGTGTGACAACATAGCGCTGATATGTCCAATTTCGGTGTCGCCTGCTGTCGCCACTACAACACCGGCACCTTGGCCATAGGTTACTAATGTGCTGGAAAATGCCATTGAGATCCTGTCACCTAACATCGCATCAGCAGCTACAGAATGACTGTCTTTTTCAACAGGTACTGACTCACCGGTCAATGTTGCTTCCTGAATTTGCAGGTTTTTTATTTTGATCAATCGTAAGTCAGCAGGCACTTTATCGCCTGACTGTAACAATACAACATCACCAACAACTAATTCTTCAGCAGGAATAGAAATACGTTTGCCATCACGCAACACCAGTGCTTGTGATGACAACATGTATTTAATTGCTCTTAAGGCATCCTCAGCTTTGCCTTCTTGAACAAAACCAATAATAGCGTTGATCAGCACCACACCAATGATGACACCAGTATCAACCCAATGACCTAACAGTGCGGTAACAACAGAAGCAACAAGTAGTACATAAATGAGCACATTGTGACACTGAGCAAAAAAACGTTGCCATGAACTGCGTGTTTTTGGCTCAGGTAGCACATTGGGACCATTAGCATTTAAACGCTGTTGCGCCTCATCTGCTGTCAAGCCATTTTCGTGACTATCTAGTGTCTGAAGTACATCCTGTACTTCTAATGCATGCCACTGACTAGTGTCACTGGCATCTACATTCTTGGAAGCATTCGAAACTCTGGTCATATCATTACCTCTCTCCCAACATTGTATTAAATTAAATCAATTCATCGCCTGACCTAATTGAATCGGTGATTGTGCCGACCAGCGAGATAAGAATAACGCTGATTGTTTCGGCAATAACATAACGACCGTTGATCCCATGTTAAAACGACCTAATTCTTCACCTTTATTTAGGGTGATGGTTGCTGCGTCATTATATGTCCATCGCTGTATTTTCTTGCCATACGGTGGTGTTATTTGACCAGCCCAAACGGTTTCCATACTACCAACAAAGATAGCGCCAACTAAAACGACCACCAATGGCCCTTGCTCTGTATCAAAAACGGTAATAACACGTTCATTACGAGCAAATAAATCAGGTACAGTCCGTGCAGTTCTGGGGCTAACCGAAAATAATTTGCCGGGAACATAGATCATTTCACGTAATGTGCCAGTCAATGGCATATGAATGCGATGATAATCTCTTGGCGAAAGATAAATCGTTGCAAATTGGCCCTGTTCAAACTCATTTGCGAGCGCAACATCGCCAGCCAACAAGCTTAAAACACTGTAATCAAAGCCTTTCGCTTGCACGATTTGGCCAGCTTTAATCGGACCAAGCTGACTGATTACCCCATCAACAGGTGACACAACGGTATGTTGACCTTGCGCTATAGTTCGTGCACCAGTTCGTAATTCACGAGTAAAAAAAGCATTAAAACTGGGAAAACGATTTAAATCAGTTTGAGCGGCTTCTGCTACATTAACCTTATACTGTTTAACAATGAAACGGATAAATAGATTTTTAAACCAGGCTATTTCAGTTCGTGTAAGTGCATACATTGCCAATGATAATAGATGATGAGGAATGATATATTGCGGCAAAGTGACCACGCTATCCCACCCTGTTTTTGTCATTTTATGTTTGCTGTTCATTTAATTTTTCTCATCAATTTTTTCACACCACTTTCATCATAAGGCTAAGCTTGTCATAATCTTACCTTTAAAAATCGCTATCGTATTAAAATCCTATCAGGAGTATATCAAGCAATGACGCGCACGTATTTTATCAAGCTTATTTTGTTATCACTGGTTTTGTCTTTTATCCAGCTTGGCGCGACCGCAAGTTGGGCTGCTGACAAGGATGCCAATCCCAAAAAGCCAATTTATTATGCTTTCCCTGAACCATTTACAATCAATTTTCTACGCCAAAGCAATGACACTGCACGTTATCTTCAGGTCAAAGTTTCCATCATGTCATACGATCAGACCGTCATTGATAATGCCGAACTCAACTTACCTATGCTGCAAGATGCGCTATTAACACTATTCACCACACAATCTCTCGGATCCGTCAGCTCCGTTGAAGGTAGACGAGCTATTCAAGACCAAGCAGCGACGACAATCAAAACGCTACTGAAACAAGAAACTGGTAACGATAAGCTTGAAGGGGTGTATTTCACCAGTTTCATCTTGCAATAATCGGCACATATATTGCTTAAACAATCAACATAGATAACGGAGACCATTTAAATGGCGGAAACAAAAGACGATATTGAGGTTGCAGAAAAAGCTGGTGGCAACCCAAAATTATTGATTATTATCATCGCTGTACTTGTTTTAGCGCTTATTGGCGTTGGAGCAATGTTTTTGATGGGCGATGATAATGCTGAACCTGAAAACGACACAACAGAAACAGCAGCTAAACCCAAAGCTACTCCTATCTATTCTAGCGTTGATGCCCCTTTTATCGTTAATTTTTCCAAGCAAAGTAATGGCGCTGTTCGTTACTTACAAGTCAAATTAAAAGTAATGGCGCGTGATCAATCAGTAATTGATAGCTTTTCACTTAATCTACCCGCTATACAACATGAACTGTTATTACTGTTATATGATCAAAATTTTGATGAACTTAATACTGTTGGCACCAAAGCATTACAAGAAAAAGTATTAGCTAAGATCAATGACATTCTCAAAACCCAGGGTACGAATGGGCAGTTAGAAGCAGTTTATTTCACTAGCTTTTTGATGCAATAGTTATGGCCGTTCACGATATACTTTCTCAAGATGAAGTCGATGCCCTACTTAATGGTATGGGTGGCGGTGATATTGAAACCGACATAGATGACACTGAACCAGAGGGTATTCGTGGATATAGCTTTGGCAATGAAGACCGTATTATTCGCGGTCGTATGCCAACACTTGAGATGGTTAATGAACGCTTTGGTCGTTATCTAAGAATTAGTTTATTCAATATGCTGCGTCGCTCTGCTGAGATATCAGTCGGTGGCGTACAAATCATGAAATTCTCAGAATACATCCACACATTATTTGTACCGACCAGCCTCAACTTAATCACATTCAGCCCACTTCGTGGTACCGGCCTAATTGTGTTTGAACCAAAACTTGTGTTCAGTATTCTTGATAATTACTTTGGTGGTGAAGGTCGTTTTCAGGCTCGAATAGAAGGACGTGAATTTACTGCCACCGAACTCCGCGTCATCAATATGGTGTTGCAAATCTGCTTCAAAGATTTAACCGAAGCATGGTCTCCAGTTATGCCAGTTGAATATAAATTTGTTAATCATGAAGTCAATCCTCAATTTGCAAACATTGTCAGTCCAAGTGAAGTTGTCGTCATTTCGACATTTCATATTGAGTTAGATGGTGGTGGTGGTGATTTACATATTACCTTACCCTATTCAATGTTAGAGCCTATTCGAGAATTGCTCGATACTGGTTTACAAAGCGATCGAAGTAGTGATGATGGTCGCTGGAGTAAATCAATGCGTGAAGAGATACTGATGGCCGATGTAAATCTAAGCGCCGAGCTGACTCAGGTTGAGATGAATTTACGAAACGTGTTAAAACTAAAAGCAGGCGATATCATTCCAATAACGATGCCTGACACAGTTACAGCAAAAGTCGAAAAAATCCCTATGTTCAAATGTACATTTGGTGAACATAACGATAAATCTGCTTTAAAAATTACTGAATTAATCCAACATCCGAAAGATACCACGCCAAACTTTAAGTTACTGAAGAGTAAAAAATCATGAGTGAAGATAATACAACAGATCAAGATGTCGCTGATGAATGGGCAGCAGCTTTAGAAGAACAAGGTACGGTTGAAGACGATCCTTGGGCAGCAGCACTTGAGGAACAAGCCCAGGAAGAAGCGAACTCAGCTCATCAAGCCAATCCAGCTCCAGTCACAAAATTGGATGATGATGCAGCACCACGTAATTTCAAAGATATGGATTTAGATATGGTGTTAGACATTCCTGTTACCATTTCGATGGAAATAGGGCGAACACAAATCAATATCCGTAACTTGCTGCAACTAAGCCAAGGTTCAGTAGTTGAACTGGACCGTTTAGCGGGTGAACCGATGGATGTATTAGTTAATGACACACTGATTGCCCACGGCGAAGTGGTTGTAGTCAACGATAAATTTGGTATTCGTCTAACCGATGTTATCAGTGCTGATGAACGTATAAAAAAATTACGCTAATGAAAATTAAGTCTGTTTTTATTCTTTTTTCATTATTAGCGCTGTGCTCTCAGCTGGTCATCGCGGCTGAGACTAGTGACTCGCTTAATCCAACAAAATCATTATCATCACCGGTCACTGCCTCAACATTGCTTGAAACCTTATTCGGATTATTATTGGTTTTAGCTACTATTGCCGTTGTGGCATGGTTGCTGCGACGTACGAATCGCTTTACCAGCAGTGCCAATGGTCAACTGCGAATTATTGCTGGACTGTCTTTAGGTCCACGTGAACGTGCCATGCTATTACAAGTAGGTGAGCAACAAATTTTAGTGGGTGTAACAGCACATCAAATACAAACACTTCATGTATTAGAATCACCGCTCGTTGCTAACAAAGCAGAGTCAAACAATCCAAATTTCGGTGAACGCTTACAACAGATCCTGCAACAACGAGGACAATCATGATCCGACTCATTTTGTTATTGATCCTGGCTTTATTGCCAACATTAGTCAGCGCTGAACCAGGTGTACCTGCTTTGACCGTCACTACAGCAGAGGATGGCGGCGAAAGTTATACTGTTACCTTGCAAATTCTAGCGTTGATGACCGCATTAACGCTATTACCCGCTGCGTTAATCATGATGACATCATTCACTCGTATCATCATTGTGTTATCGATCTTAAGACAAGCGATGGGTGTGCAATCGACACCATCCAATCAAGTATTAATAGGTCTATCCTTATTTTTGACTTTTTTTATTATGCATCCGGTGTTTGATACCGCCTATCAAGATGGTGTTAAGCCTTATCTTGATGGTGAGATTGAGGTAACAGCGGCGTTAGAAAAAGCCTCTGATCCTTTTAAACACTTTATGTTAGCTCAAACAAGAGAAAGTGATTTACAGTTATTTTCAACCATTGCCGGCCACGCTGAGCTAGAAACATCACAAGATGTGCCGTTTAGTTTATTACTGCCATCTTTTGTAACGAGCGAGCTAAAAACTGCATTTCAAATCGGATTTTTGATTTTTATACCTTTCTTGATTATTGATTTGGTCGTGGCCAGTGTTTTAATGGCTATGGGTATGATGATGTTATCTCCGATGCTGATTTCACTGCCCTTTAAACTGATGTTATTTGTACTTATTGATGGTTGGGCATTATTAATGGGTACCCTGGCTTCGAGCTTTTACGTTTAATTATGACACCTGAAACCGTTCTCACCATCATGCAACAAACCTTGTACGTCATCACGTTATTGATAGCGGTCATCTTATTACCAGCATTATTTGTTGGTCTGCTTGTCAGTATGTTTCAAGCCGCAACCTCCATTAATGAACAAACACTCAGTTTTATACCAAAACTACTGGTTACCATATTAGTATTAGTGATGGCAGGCCCATGGATGCTCAGTTTAATTACGGGCTATGCCCAACGTGTTTTCGAAGATATTCCCTTTCTAATCGGCTAACATCATGGAATTTTCCACTGCTGAAATAACCGGCTTAATTGGAAGTTACATCTGGCCTTTTTTTCGAATCACGGCCATGTTAATGGCGGCACCTATTTTCAGCAGTAACTTTGTTAATATGCGATCTCGACTGATATTAGCTATTGCCATTAGCATTGTTATTATTCCAGCCATTCCAAACCTTCCACCGGCAGTTGATCCGCTGAGTGCGACCAGTTTACTAATTGTTGCTCAACAGATCCTGATTGGTGTTGCTATGGGTTTAATGCTGCAATTATTAATTAATGCCTTCATCATCGCCGGACAAATTATCGCGATGCAAATGGGACTTGGTTTTGCCTCTATGGTAGATCCTCAAAATGGCACAACAGTGCCCGTTATCAGTCAATTCTATTTGATATTCGTCACGCTGGTCTTTCTTAGTTTGAATGGTCACCTCATTTTAATTCAAGTGTTGGTCGAAAGTTTTGTAACATTGCCAATCTCACCTATTGGCTTACCACACACCAGTTTTCGTGATTTTGTTGCGCAAGCAAGTTGGATGTATGCAGCAGGTGTCATTATCGCGCTACCTGCAATCGGATCACTTATCTGTGTCAATCTGGCTTTTGGCATCTTATCGCGAGCAGCACCCCAAATTAGTCCCTTTTCTATCGGCTTTCCTATGACCATTATTCTTGGGTTTGCCATTATGATAATCACCCTGCCCAATGTATCGGATCATTTTGTTGAAATGACCGATCACATGTTGCAAATGGTGCGTTTATTGGTGCAACCGTATGGCTGAGGAATCTGGACAAGAAAAAACGGAACAGCCCTCTTCCAAGCGGCTTAATGACGCACGAGAAAAGGGTCAAGTTCCACGCTCAAGAGAGTTCACAACAGTTATTGTATTGATTGCCAGTGCTGTTGCTATGCTTTTTATCGGTGAAAAAATCGTCCGTAGTGTCGCTGAAGTAATGATTAAATCGTTCAGTTTTAGTCGTAAAGAACTGTTTGACCCTGCCGCTATTGCCCACCATTTTTTATATTCACTTAATACTGTCGCATTAGATGTTGGTACATTCCTGGCGATTACTGTACTGGCAGCATTGATTGCACCAGCAAGTATCGGTGGCTGGAATTTTTCAGCACAAGCAATGGGGGTCAAATTAGATAAATTGGACCCCATTAAGGGAATAAAACGTATTTTGGGTCCACAAGGTTTAATTGAACTGGCTAAGGCCTTAGGTAAATTCATTTTAATTGGTGTCATTTCAACATTAATTTTATGGAGTTTACGTGACCAATTATTGACGCTCGGAAAGCAAGAGGTCAATGTCGCGATGGCTGATCTGGGTTATTTGATTGTATGGGTGTTTTTAGCTATCTCAAGTAGTCTCATCCTCATTGCTTTGATTGATGTGCCATTTCAACACTGGAATCACACTCGTCAACTCAAAATGACCAAGCAAGAAGTCAAGGATGAAAGCAAAGAAACGGATGGTAATCCCGAAGTTAAAGGCAGGATAAGACGCCTACAAATAGAGATGTCACAACGTCGTATGATGCAAGATATACCGCAGGCTGACGTGATTATTACCAACCCAACTCACTATGCTGTAGCCCTGCGTTATGACCAGTCTGGTGCAGGTGCACCTGTGGTGATTGCGAAAGGTGCTGACTTGATTGCACAACAAATTCGCCAAGTAGGTGAAGCCCATAAAGTCCCTGTTTTATCGGCACCACCACTGACTCGTGCTGTTTATTTTAGTACTGAAATCGGACAAGAGATCCCATCTGGTCTATATATTGCAGTAGCCCAAGTGTTAGCGTTTGTCTTCCAGTTGCGTCGCTATAATACCCGTGGTGGCAATAAGCCCTACATCAACCCGGAGGACCTGCCTATACCAGATGACTTAAAACGAGATTAAAACTGTATGGAAAATAATGATCTTTTTGCCCGTTTAAAACCCATGATAAGCGGCAACCTGGGAGCCCCCGTCATGGTGGTTGCCCTGCTCGCAATGGTGGTCATACCTCTACCAGCATTCATGTTAGATTTACTATTCAGCTTTAATATCGCCTTATCGCTCACGATTATGTTGGCGAGTATCTATGTACTTAAACCGCTTCATTTTGCTTCTTTCCCAAGTATTCTGTTAATCGCAACCCTGCTTCGCCTGGCGTTAAATGTCGCTTCAACCCGTATTGTATTAATGGAAGGTCACACCGGTACTTCTGCAGCAGGTAATGTTATCGAGGCATTTGGTGAATTCGTTATTGGTGGTAATTACACGGTTGGTTTTGTGGTATTTGCCATTCTGGTCATTATCAACTTTGTGGTGGTAACTAAGGGTGCAACCCGTATCGCTGAAGTAAGCGCACGTTTCACCCTGGATTCAATGCCAGGTAAACAAATGGCGATTGATGCCGATTTAAATGCCGGTCTTATCGATCAGGATCAAGCCAGAATGCGTCGTGAAGAAATCATGCAAGAGTCCGATTTCTATGGTTCTATGGATGGTGCCAGTAAATTTGTTCGTGGTGATGCTGTCGCTGGTATCTTGATCTTATTCATCAATATCATTGGTGGCTTTATCATTGGTGTAGCCCAACATGATCTTAGTTTTGCCGAAGCCGCACATAACTATACGCTGTTAACTATTGGTGATGGTCTGGTTGCTCAAATACCGTCATTGTTACTGGCAACAGCCGCTGGTTTACTCGTTACCCGTTCAACCAAAGAACAAGATATGGGCGAACAGATTGTTGGTCAGCTATTTAATGATCCAAAAACCTTAGGTGTTACGGCAGGTATTGTCGGTGGCATGGGTTTGATTCCCGGCATGCCCAATATTCCTTTTTTAATCTTGGCGGGACTTGGCGGCGGCGGTGCATGGATGATAGCGCAACGTCAAAAAGCTGTCGCAGCAGCAGCTCTTGTCAAACCTACACCTGAAACCGAAAAACCACGTGAACAAAAAGAATTAAGTTGGGATGATTTAAGTCCTGTTGATCCTATCGGCTTGGAAATTGGCTATCGCTTAATACCGCTTGTCGATAAAAATCAAGGCGGTCAATTAATGAATAGAATCAAAGGCATTCGTAAAAAAATATCACAAGAATTAGGTTTTCTTATTCCACCAGTTCATATCAGAGACAATCTGGATTTATCTCCTACCGCCTACCAAATAACCTTGTTTGGTGTGACTTTTGGTGAAGCTGAAATTTATCCAGATCGGATGATGGCAATTAATCCGGGTCAAGTTTTTGGCGACTTGGATGGCATCAAAGCTAAAGATCCAGCATTTGATCTGGATGCTGTATGGATAGATCCTAGTCAACGTGAACATGCACAAGCCCAAGGCTACACTGTGGTTGATGTTGATACGGTTATTGCCACTCATTTGAGCAAAATTCTTCAAACACACGCTCATGAATTACTGGGGCGTGAAGAAGTACAGCAACTGCTTGATAATTTGGCCAAAGTCGCACCTAAACTGGTTGAGGGTCTGGTTCCAGACACCATTCCTTTAGGTGGAATTCAAAAAGTGCTACAGAATTTACTCGAAGAAAATATCCCGATTCGCGACATTCGTACCATCGTCGAAGCGATATCAGAACAAGCTGTTCGCAACCCGGATCCTGAAGCAATTACGGCATCAACACGTATGGCTTTGAGTCATTCTATCGTGCAACACGTCAATGGTATAAAACAAGATCTGCCAATTATTACATTAGACCCTGAACTGGAACAGATATTGCTTCAGACTCTACACGCTACTGGTGATGGTGGCGCTAGTTTAGAACCAGGACTGGCTGAGAGAATGCATAAGAACTTAAATGATGCTACACAACGACAAGAAATGGCTGGAGAGTCAGCTATCTTGGTTGTACAAGCCGGTTTAAGAACATGGATTTCTCGCTTTATCCGCCATTCTATTCCAGCGTTAAATGTACTGTCATACAACGAAATTCCAGATAATAAACAAATTAGAATCGTAGCTAACGTTGGTCGTTAGTTTCAGAGGATAGCAATATGAAAATAAAACGTTTCCAAGCTGCAGATGTTCGACAAGCCATTAAAGAGGTACGAGATGTGCTCGGTCCTGATGCCGTCATTTTGTCGAATACACGGGTTGATGGCGGTATTGAAATCGTTGCTGCAACGGATTATGACGAAGCTGAATTTAGACGAGCTGCGCCAGTAGCACGTTCATCATCGCATAATGATTCACCTAAAGTGGAAATAAATCCATCAGTTGATTCCTTTAGAAACGTCGAACCAACACCTACCCGTACCACTCAAAATGTGTGGTCGCAAGAACCAACCTTAGTCCAAATGCGTAAGGAAATTTCTAGTCTAAAAGATATGTTACAAACTCAACTTTCTGATCTGGCATGGAAAGATATGGAACGTAGCAGTCCAACCCAGGTGCAATTATTACAACGTCATTTACAAATGGGTGTACAAGTCGAACTTGCTAAAAAATTAACCAGCCAAACTAATCCGGCTGATGATCTTGAAACGGCATGGCGACATTCACTCGGCGCACTTGCTAGCCAAATCGATGTACCAACAACAGATATTATTAATACAGGTGGTATCACTGCCCTTGTTGGACCTACTGGCGTTGGCAAGACAACAACCATCGCTAAAATAGCCGCACGATGCGCACTGAAACATGGCGCTAAGAATGTGGCTTTAATTACCACAGATTGTTACCGCATTGGTGGTCAGGAACAACTTCGCACCTATGCCCGAATTTTAGGTGTTCCTGTCCGCGTTGCACGCACTCATGACGAGTTAAATGAGTCATTGAACGACTTACTTGATCGTCGCTTTATCCTGATAGATACTGCCGGTATGAACCAACGTGATATGCAACTTACAGAGAAATTTGCAGTACTAAAAAATCAATCGCATCGCATTAAAAACTATTTAACGCTATCAGCAACCACACAAGCTAGTGTACTCAATGATATTATTAGCGCTTTCTCACACCTTGAATTAAGCGGATGTATTTTGACAAAGACTGATGAAACCAGCAGCTTGGGTGGCGCAATTTCAGCTCTGATTCGTCATCAGCTACCATTAGCTTACGAATGTAATGGCCAACAAGTGCCTGAAGACCTCAGTCTGGCACGTCCAAATACGCTGGTAAGACAAGCCAGTGAGCTTATAAATGAACAACACGTGGATCCTCAAACGGTATCCACTTATGGAGGCTTTGCCGCATATGGCTGAAACATCACATGATCAAGCCAGTGGGTTACGTAAAATGGCTGCACCACCACGCCCAGTAAAAGTGATTGCTGTTGCAAGTGGCAAAGGTGGTGTAGGTAAAACCAACATTACAGTTAACCTCGGTGTTGCATTATCATCAATGGGTAAACAAGTATTATTACTTGATGCCGATCTTGGTTTAGCCAATATTGATGTCATGTTGGGCTTACATCCTCAATACAATCTCCAACATGTACTTGATGGCAGTAAAACCTTACAAGAAATCATTGTTGAAGGACCTGCCGGTTTAAAAATTATCCCTGCCGCATCAGGTGTTCAAAAAATGGCTGAACTCAGCCCGGCTGAACACGCTGGAATGATTCAGGCATTTAGTGAACTCAACCAGCATATTGATATATTAATGATCGATAGTGCTGCTGGTATTGCCGATAGTGTCATCAGTTTTACTCGTGCGGCACAAGAAGTGATTGTTGTAGTCTGTGATGAGCCAGCATCAATCACTGATGCTTATGCTCTGATCAAATTACTCAGCCGCCAACACAATGTTGATCATTTTCATATTATTGCCAACATGGCACCTAACGTTCAGGAAGGCCGAGAGTTATTTGATAAAATTGCTATGGTCTGTGAACGATTTCTGGAAGTGAATCTGGACTTTATGGGCATCGTGCCGTTTGATGATGATCTTCGACGTGCAGTTAAAAAACAACGTGCGGTTGTTGACTATATCCCCCGAAGTAAATCTGCAACTGCATTCAACCACTTAGCTAAAAAAGTAGAACATTGGCCAGTCAAAAAACAACCCCGTGGACACATGGAATTTTTCGTTGAACGTTTAATAGAAGCAAGTTTGGAAATCGCATAATATGAACGCCGTTAAGATGTATGAACAAATAAATACATCACATCAGTCGCAATCTGACCTGGTGCTTCAACATGCTGGCTTAGTTAAACGTATCGGCTATCACCTTATCGCTCGCCTGCCCCATACCGTTGATGTGGAAGACTTAATCCAGGCGGGCATGATTGGCTTATTAGATTCGGCACAACACTATGATGCGGAACAAGGTGCCAGCTTTGAAACCTATGCCGGGATCCGGATCCGGGGTGCAATGTTAGATGAAATCCGACGAAATGATTGGGCGCCTCGTTCAGTGCATAAAAAAGCACGTGATATTTCAAAAGCAATGCAACAAATTGAACAGGAAAAAGGTAGAAATGCACACGATAACGAAATAGCAAGTGCATTGAATATTTCTGTTGAAGAATATCATCAACTATTATTTGATTCTTCAGGACATCAATTATTTAGCCTTGATGACTTTAATGATAATGATGAAACAAGGGCAATGCCCATTACTGAACAACAGTCAGAACCAGAACAAGAATTACAATCAACTGGTTTTCAACACGCTTTAAAGAATGCGATAGATACATTGCCAGAGCGAGAGCGTTTGGTGATGAGCTTGTACTATAATGAAGAGCTAAATTTAAAAGAAATTGGTGAGGTTCTTGGCGTTAGTGAGTCACGCGTCAGTCAAATTCATAGCCAGACGATTATCAGACTTCGTTCAAAATTAAATGATTGGTTACACTAAAAGAGTTATTGGAGGTATATCTTGGATAAAAATATGAAGATCCTGATTGTGGATGATTTTTCTACTATGAGAAGGATCATAAAAAATTTATTACGTGACTTGGGTTTCAACAATACTGTTGAAGCAGATGATGGCTTAACTGCTCTACCTATCCTGCAAGCTGGTGGTATCGATTTTCTGGTGACTGACTGGAATATGCCTGGTATGCAAGGCATCGATTTACTCAAAACAGTTCGCGCTGATGAAAAATTGTCTTCGTTACCGGTTTTGATGGTGACAGCTGAAACCAAACGTGAACAAATTATTACTGCTGCCCAAGCTGGCGTTAATGGCTATATTGTGAAACCATTTACAGCTGCAACATTAAAAGAGAAGATTGATAAAATTTTCGAACGTATCGAAGCTCAACAATAATTAAAGGTGAGTCATGAATCCAACAAATGAAGCCATCCAATTAGAAGCCGCTCGCGCCCTTGTTAACGCATTAGAAGCTGGCGATAAAGAGGAATCAGCATCACAACTAGCACTGCTAACACAAACACAAGAAAGTGATCTGTTTCATCAAGTTGGAAAATTGACTCGTGAACTACATGAAGCGCTGAACAATTTCAATTTGGATAACAGATTGGCCGACTTAACGGCAAACGATATGCCAAATACACGTGAGCGACTCAATTACGTTATCCGAACAACCGAAGAAGCGGCACATAAAACCTTGAGCTATATCGATAAAACACTGCCTCTCGCCTCAGAACTCAAACAAACAGCAGAAAAAATTAACGCAAGTTGGCATCGTTTTCGCATGAGAGAAATGACTGCTGACGAATTTCGTTCAATGAGCAAAGAAATTGAATCTTATTTGCCGTCAGTCACTAGCCATTCAGATCAAATCCACGCTAATTTATCAGAAATGATGTTAGCCCAGGGTTTCCAGGATCTGACTGGTCAAGTAATCAGCCAGGTTATTAATTTGGTTGAAGAGGTTGAAGATAATTTAGTGCGCCTGATTAAAGTGTCGGGCAAACAAAAAGAACATAACAATAACGCTAACAAAACGGTTGATCCGATTAAGGCTGAAGGCCCGCAAATTAATCAGGAAAACAACATTAACGTTGTCAATAATCAAGATGAGGTCGATGATTTATTATCAAGTCTTGGCTTCTAAAGGGTAAATAGTAATGGCATTAGACACTGATGATGAAATTCTACAAGACTTCTTAGTTGAAGCTGATGAGATATTAGAAGGCTTAAACGAACAGCTGGTAGAACTGGAATCCGCACCACAAGACAGTGATCTTCTCAACTCAATCTTTCGTGGTTTTCATACTATCAAAGGCGGAGCTGGCTTTCTAAGTCTAGATGCAATGGTTGCCTTGTGTCATAAAGGTGAAGATGTTTTCAACATTCTTCGGCAAGGTGAACGCGTCGTTGATGCTGAAATGATGGATACATTCCTCAAAGTGTTGGATGCGCTCAATGCGATGTTTGCACAAGTAAAAGCGGGGCAATATCCAACTCCTGCTGACCCGGAAATTCTCGAAAATTTGGCGACTTATTTAAATCCAAACGTGTCCCCTGTAGCACCAGAACCAGTAAAAGCACCTGAGCCAGAACCTGAACCTGTAGCACCAACTACAGATGCAAATGCTGGTGATGATATTACCGATGAAGAGTTTGAAGCGCTATTAGATCAACTACATGGCTCTGCTCCACCTGGCACTACAGAAGTTGGTGCCGCACCAATACCAGTTCCTACAGCAACAACCTCATCTGATAGCGATGATATTACTGATGACGAATTTGAAGCGCTATTAGACCAACTTCAGGGCAAAAACAAAACTGACGTTATTAAGACACCAGAGCTAACACCTGCACCAGTGGAATCAACCCCGCCACCGCTACCTAAAGTGCAAGCAGAAGAACACAAACAAGCCGTAGGAAAACAGGAAATTCCGGCAAAACCTGCCCCTGCAGCCAAACAAGCGGAAACCAGTGTCCGCGTTGATACCAGTCGTCTCGATGAAATCATGAATATGGTGGGTGAGCTTGTTCTGGTTCGTAATCGTATCAGCACCTTGGAAACCGCTTTAGAAAATGAAGAAATGGCTAAAGCTGTTAACAATCTGACTGTGGTAACAGCCGATTTGCAAACTGCGGTTATGAAAACAAGGATGCAGCCAATTAAGAAAGTCTTTGGCCGTTTTCCACGCGTTGTACGTGATCTTGCTCGTAGTCTTAAAAAAGAAATCAATTTAGAGCTACGTGGCGAAGATACTGACCTGGATAAAAATTTGGTAGAGGCACTCGCAGATCCTTTAGTGCATTTAGTTCGTAATGCCGTTGATCATGGTATTGAAATGCCTGATGTTCGTGAAAAAGCCAATAAACCACGTACTGGACTCGTTGTTCTCGGTGCTGCACAAGAAGGCGATCATATCCTCCTCACCATCTCCGATGATGGCGCAGGAATGGATGCTGATGTACTAAGAAAAAAAGCCGTTGAAAAAGGCATGATGGATGAAGAATCAGCTTCTCGACTAACACCACCTGAATGTTATGCATTAATTTTTGCGCCAGGCTTCTCAATGAAACAGGAAATTTCTGATATTTCTGGTCGAGGCGTCGGTATGGATGTGGTCAAAACCAGTATATCCAAACTCAATGGTGTTATTGATATCAAATCAGATGTCGGTAAAGGCACACTACTATCGATTAAAGTACCGTTAACCTTAGCTATTATGCCAACGTTAATGGTGATGTTAGGTAACCAGATCTTTGCCTTCCCATTAGTCAGTGTCAACGAAATATTCCATTTAGATCTGTCTAAAACCAATATGGTTGATGGTCAAGAGACAATTACTGTGCGCAATCGTGCATTACCTTTGTTTTATTTAAGACGTTGGTTAGCTGATACGTTTGTCGAAACAGAACAACCCAAAATGGAACATGTGGTCATTGTACAGGTGGGGACACAACGTGTTGGCTTTGTCGTAGATCAACTTCTTGGACAAGAAGAAGTCGTTATTAAACCTTTAGGTGCCATGCTTCAGGGTACAAAAGGGCTTGCAGGTGCTACTATTACTGGTGACGGTCGAATCGCTTTGATACTCGACTTTCCAGAATTAATGAATACCTATGCTCGAAGAGGATACTAAGGAGCACCGTGGCGGTACGTGTATTAATTGTTGATGATTCGGGGTTCTTCCGGAGACGACTTACTGAAATAATTTCATCAGATCCTCATCTTGAGGTCGTTGGTATTGCTGAAAATGGCCTCCAAGCCATAGAGCAGGCTAAACGATTACGACCTGATGTCATTACCATGGATATAGAAATGCCAGAAATGGATGGCATTACCGCAACACGTCAGATTATGGCGCAATCACCCACGGCAATATTAATGCTTTCAACATGGACAACTGAAGGCGCCAAAGCAACATTGGATGCATTGGAAGCAGGTGCTGTTGACTTTATGCCTAAACGATTTTCAGAGATATCGAGTGATCATGATCTTGCACAGCAAAAGCTCTGTCTGCAATTGCGCTATTTAGCAACAAACTTCCGTAAAGGTATAACATCAAGGCCATCAACAAGCCCTAGAACACCCGAACCTAAAGCTACTAATCATATTGTTTCCAATAAAATCAATAAAGCACTAAAACTGGTAGCCATTGGTACATCAACTGGTGGCCCAGTTGCTTTACAAGAAATATTGACCAAATTACCAGCACACTTCCCTTATCCTATTTTGCTTATTCAACATATGCCTGGGACCTTTACACCGTCATTTGCAGAACGCCTCAACAACCAATGTGCAATCAAGGTCAAACAAGCTGAAAATGGCGATGTTCTGGTTGCTGGAACAGCTTACCTCGCCCCTGGTGGCGAACAAATGCTATTAAAAGGCACAAAAAGCCAGCTTCGGATCGAACTACAAGCAAGTAAACCAGAGCAAACCTACAGACCCTGTATTGATATCACACTTAGCTCTATCGCTGAGATTTGTCCTGCTGACACCTTAGCTATTATTCTTACAGGCATGGGTAGCGATGGACGTGACGGCTGTAGCAAACTAAAACAGCTGGGCGCTTGTATTTGGTCTCAAGATGAACACAGCAGTACAATTTATGGTATGCCGATGGCAATTGCCAAGGCCGGATTAGCCGATAAAATCCTCAGTCTGACAGATATTGCCAAACACTTATCGGGATTGAAATAACGTGGATATATTAAGTATCTTAGGTCTACTCGTTGGCTTTGGTGCCATTCTAGGTGGTCAACACTTGGAGGGTGGTCACCTGGAGACCATACTAAATGCCGTTGCCTTTTTGATTGTACTGGGCGGAACGCTTGGAGCAGTCATGCTACAAACTCCGCTCAAAACATTTCTGCGCGCCCTTAAAATCGTCTCATGGATTTTTATCCCGCCCAAAATGTCGGCTGAAGAGACACTGGATAAAATACTTGGTTGGAATCAGGTAGCACGTAAAGAAGGTCTAGTCAGATTAGAATCTATCGCTCAGGATGAAGAAGATCTCTTTATTCAAAAAGGGCTACAGCTGATTGCCGATGGTGCAGAGCCTGAAATGATTCGTGAAATTATGGAAGTAGATATGGACATCCAGGAAAGTAATGATCTCGAATCATCAAAAGTATTTGAAGCGATGGGCGGATACTCTCCTACAATTGGTATCATTGGTGCAGTAATGGGATTAATTCATGTCATGGGAAATTTGGCAGATCCGTCATCGCTGGGTTCAGGCATTGCCGTTGCCTTTGTTGCCACTATTTATGGTGTTGCATTAGCAAACTTACTATTTTTACCTATTGCCAGTAAGCTCAAAGCCATCATACTGTTACGAAGTCGTGTTCAAATGATGTTAATTGAAGGTTTAATTGGTGTCGCTCTAGGTGATAATCCGCGCAATATAGAAAGCCGTTTACAAGCCTACTTAAATTAGCAGCTTACTAATTATGGCACGCAGAAAAAAACACGAAGAACATGTAAATCATGAACGTTGGCTCGTTTCTTACGCTGACTTTATTACCCTATTGTTTGCATTTTTTGTTGTTATGTACTCGATTTCTTCAGTTAATGAAGGAAAATATCGTGTTTTATCGGATACGTTAGAAGCGGTTTTTTCTCAAACACCTCGTAGTATGGAACCAATTCAAGCTGGTGACATTCGCCGTGGTCATGGCGAACAATCGCCAGAACCAGGTGCTTCAAAAGCAGATCAGCCTCCCAATGCGATCGAGCTCCCTGTTATTGAAACTTATACGCCACCACCGGTATCAGAAGACGTTATTCAAACCATTGATGACATTTCCAAACAATTTAACTCTGCACTTGCCGATATGATTGAAAATGAAGATGTCTCTATCAAACAGGGTGAAGATTGGCTTGAGTTAGAAATCAAATCAAATGTGTTATTTGAAAGTGGTGAATCACGACTTGAAAACACAGCCGTGCCTGTTGTCGGTAAAATAGCAACAATACTCAACACCTCTGCTAACCCCATTCAGGTTGAGGGTTTCACTGATAATAACCCGATTAATACGCCAAAATTTCCATCAAATTGGGAGTTATCAGCCGCACGTGCAGCCAGTGTAGTTCATTTACTTAATCGTTATGGCGTTGAACCATCACGCATGTCAGCTATAGGCTATGGCGAATTTAAACCTATTGCTGACAATGCTACTGAACAAGGAAGACAAAAAAATCGTCGTGTTGTTTTAGTCGTACTTGGCAGCAAAGAGAGTCGCCGAGATATTGACCTATTTAATACTGAAAAAATCAGTCCTGATGACACTACTTCTTCGCTTCCACCATCAAGCTCAACAATTGAGCATAACATTGATATTGTTACGCCACCTTTAGGTGAGACATCACCATGACAATATGGGCTGTTGCGAATCAAAAAGGTGGTGTTGGTAAAACGACTACGGTTGTTAGCCTCGCAAGCCTGTTAGCAGCACAAGGCAAACCTACCTTGATATTGGATATGGATCCACATGGCTCATTAACAACCTACTTTGGCTATGATCCAGACACACTGGAATCAAGTATTTATACCTTATTTCAAAAAATGGATAATTCGCCAAATAGTGCGATTTTTCAAACTCTAAAAAGAACCAATCAGGAAAATTTATATTTATTGCCGGCGTCGACGGCAATGGCAACGCTGGATCGGCAATTAGGTGCACAAGCGGGTAAAGGTCTTGTCATAAAAAAGACGCTGGAACACTTAAAAGATCGCTTTCCCAATGTCTTGATTGACTGTCCTCCTATGCTTGGAGTGTTGATGATTAATGCCTTGGCTGCATGTGATCAACTACTCATTCCTGTTCAAACCGAGTTTTTGGCACTGAAGGGTTTAGAGAGAATGTTACATACATTAGGTATGATTAATCATTCACGTAGTAAAGGCTTGCCTTATCTCATCTTGCCAACGATGTTTGATAAACGCACACGTGCCTCAACTCAAACACTTGCCAGTCTTAAAAATAAATATGCTGACGGTGTATGGCAAGATGTTATTCCTGTTGATACTCAGTTCCGCGATGCAAGTAAGGCTGGCATCCCGCTTCCGATCTTAAATCCAAGTGCCCGCGGCTCACTCGCATATAGTAAAATGCTAGATCAATTACTTACTCAACAACACGATATAACATCATTACCCCATGTCTAAGCCACCATCGCCTATAGTTGACCAACAAGATGCTTTATCGCTCTATATGAACGATATGTTGACCAGCTCACTGGAAGTACTGATCAGTGATGAACCTGCAATCCAACACACGTTGGATCAACCCAATAAAGTTGTTATTACACAAGATGCTTCTAAAGATTGGCGACAAAGTCCATTTCAAGCGCTTTTGTTTGAGGTTCAAGGCTTAAAATTGGCGCTGCCATTGCATCAATTAAATGGCATATTTAGCTATCCTGAAACCAAGTTACCTAAACTGCCAGGCAAACCAGCATGGTATCTCGGACTGTATCAACATCAAGAATATAGAGCACAAGTAGTAGATACAGCTCATATCATCATGCCAGGAGGGTTTAATCACGCACATATCCCTCCAAAATACATTATTCTTATCGATAATCATAACTGGGGATTAAGCTGTAATACTATTCTTGAAGTCATAACACTATCTCCAGATGATGTGAAATGGCGAAAACAGCTTGGTAGTCGCTCTTGGTTAGCAGGTACTGCACTCAAGCAAATGTGTAGTATTCTTAACGTAACGATGCTGTCTAAACAATTAGCACAGACACCATAATCAAACAGTGGCATCAATTATGCATTTATTTTTAGTAACTATTACTGACAACAAATTGACAATAATCACTTCATTATCTAGGTGATATTTAGGACAAAAATAATGAGCGAAGAAAATAAATTAGCGAATGATCCTATATTGCAATGGGTCACATTTCAGTTAGAAGACGAAACCTACGGTATGAATGTAATGCAAGTACAAGAGGTACTTCGTATAACAGAAATAGCTCCGGTACCAGGAGCCCCTGACTATGTATTAGGGATCATTAATCTTCGTGGCAATGTTGTTACCGTTATTGATACCCGCCGTCGCTTTGGTTTGAGTTCGAAACAACCAGACGATATGGCTAGAATTATCGTTGCAGAAGTCGATGGTAATGTCATCGGCATGTTGGTAGATAGTGTTGCTGAAGTGGTTTATCTGCATCAATCTCAAATTGAAACAGCACCGAATGTCAGTAATGATGATGGTTCACGGTTTATTCAGGGTGTAAGTAGTCAAGATGACAAGCTACTCATTCTTGTTGATGTCGATAAGTTTTTAACCGAAGAAGAGATGTCTGATTTTTCAAGTTTTTAGGTATGTGATGTTATGGCAGAAGATATTGTTCCCACACAGCCGCTATCTCCTTCTCTGCCAGTTAATCCACCACCGGATGATAAAAGACGTCACTCGGAAAAAAATAAGAACAAATCAGAACAAGGTACAACACAACAAAATGAGCCAAAAGATAGACAGCATCAAGGATTATTTGATGAATACGTTTAATTATTCGATAACAAAGGAGCTAAAACTATGACATCACTTATCATGGCTGGTGTAGGTGTTTTTATGGCATTGCTTGTTGCCAGTGCCTGTTACCGATTATTTAAACTAAACTTGCAACAAACAGAAAAAATTGCCGGTTTACAAAACCAATTATCGATCTTATGTGCTGGTGCAGTAGGAACAGATGAACGTATCATTCGTTTTGAACAAACACTGTCATACTTAAAAGAACATCAAAATACTCTGGATTTAGGTTTATCACCACAGCCTGGTTATGACCATGCAATTCGTTTAGCAAAAAAAGGCGTAGCTATTCATCAACTGATCGATAACTGTAATTTAAGTGATGAAGAGGCCCATTTGATTAGTCGTATCCATGGCACACATCAGCAAAGCACCAAACAAGAACTACATTAGTCATCAAGTAACTTAACTTTAGGTTTACCGACCAGGAATCCCTGAATATAGTCGATGCCAAATTCTTTTAACAGATCCATCGTACTTTGATTCTCAACATATTCTGCGACTGTTTTTTTACCAAGACTATGGGCAATATCAATCATTGATTTCACCAATAGTTGATCAACCGGATCACTTTCTAAATCGATAATAAAACCACCGTCTATCTTCAATATATCGACTGGAAAATGTTTAAGATAGCTATATGAATTAAAGCCTGCCCCAAAATCATCTAGTGCAAAGCGACAACCTAAAGATCGAAGCTTCTTAACCATGACTTTAGTTTGCTCAAAATTAGATATTGCCGATGTTTCGGTAATTTCAAACACGATTCTTGCTGGATCGACACCTGTTTGAGCAAGCTTTGTTTCTACCAGTGGATACAGCTTGTGATCAAGGAAAATATTACCTGATAAATTTATCGTAAAAGATAAATGTGTCGGCATAGAACGCAATAAATCAAACACATGATTGACTACCCACAAGTCTATTTGTTGAATCAAGCCCATCGCTTCAGCAACGGGAATGAAATCATTTGGATAATACATTATTTTATCTTCGCCACGCATTCGAATTAAACATTCATAATGTCTAATGTCATTGCTTGCAACAGCATAAATCGGTTGAAATTCTAATAGAAAATCTTCTTGTTTCAATGCCGATCTAATGCGAGGAGCCCATTGCACACTATGACGTAAGATATCCATCTCACGGTCTTCAGCACTGTAAATATGAACACGATTGCGACCACGTTTTTTAGCGGTGTAACAGGCTTGATTGGCATGCGCTAAAATGTCACCGGCCATGAGCTTATTACTATCTGACGAGATAATTTTAACCCCGATACTCGCTGATAAATGATATTGATTACCCATATGCTCAAAGCTATAGCCATCAAGCATAAAACGTAACTCTTCCGCTTTTTTAATTGCTTGGCTACCATCAATATTATCAATCAAGATTGCAAATTCATCTGAACCAATTCGAACCAAGGTATCTTGTGGTGAAAAGAAACCGCGAAATGTATTTGAAATCTGGACTAATAACGAGTCACCAACAACATGACCTTCGGCATCATTGAGCACTTTAAAACGATCAAGATCGACATAAAGCAAGACCCCATTTACACCAAAATTACGGACTTGAATTAAACTAATATCCAGTGCTTGTTCAAGTTTTCGGCGATTAGATAAGCCTGTTAAATCATCATGTTCAACCGAAAACTGCAAACGCGCTTCCATCATTTTTAAACGGGCAACTTCATCTTTTAGCTGTTGCTGCTGTTGAAATGTTTTATCGCGTTCTTTTTTAACTGCAAGTGCAGTCATGACCGATGGTGGAAAGGATTCCGCAGTGAGTGGGTTATAAAGTAAGGTTGTCACACCGTGACCTAGATCGGTTAGGGCTTGAGCATGATCCCACTGCGATTCCTGGGTAAGAGAAATAATAGGAATCAATCGCCATTCATCAAATCTGTCCATAATCGTTCTTAATGATTGGGCATTAATGTCAGTCAAATTTCTATCAAGAATAACCAGATCGACATCGCACAACTCATCTTGGATACCATGTCGAAGATGATCCATGACACCCTCACCGGAATGTGCCGATAAAATAGTGGTAAAGCCACTGATTTGAAGCATTGTTTTCATAAACGCAACATCAGATTCTTTGGCACCAGCAATAATAATTTTCGAATGTAGCAACAGATCAATCGTCGAACCGATCAGGGGATCGCCTTGTTGTATATCTGAAACACCAAATGGGTGTTCAAACTGTTTTGCGTCAATTATCGTCACGGTTCTCGTTCACTATTATTACTAACGTCACGTTTAGCTACAAAAGACAATATCCGTTTTATTTATTAAAATCAATACTTAATGCATTTTTTATAATGCAACTTATAAAGTGTTGTATTTTTGACACTACTTGCGACAGCAAAGTTAGCTTCGATAATTGAATGATTAGGATTTATTTTTTTGTTGAATAACAGGGACTTTACCTGAAATCAGGTAAGCATACGCTATCACTTCGGCAATGATTCGATAGAGATGTTCAGGAATTTCATCACCCAAATCCAAATCACTTAATAATGCGGCTAAAGAGGCATCTTCACGTAACGGAACACCATGTTCCTTGGCAATTCGTATGATTTCTTTGGCAATAGCACCCTCACCTGCCGCTGTTACTATCGGTGCATTTTCACCATCATATTGCAGGGCAATCGCTTTTAATGGTTCATCATTAGTCATACTGATACATCCAATAAAGAGGATGACTGGATTGCACTCTCAGTTAATGACCGTGGTGAAATCTCACCACAACTGCAACTTATATGCGAAATAGTAAGGTCCATTTTAACGAGTGCCTGTTGCAGGAGTGGGAGATTCTGTTCCAGTAATACTGCACTGCTGGCCCTTTCTGCTCGTAACACAATCTTTAAGTCTTGTTGATCTAGGGTTAATGTTGCCTCTACAGGACCAAGGTTTTGCGTGTCTAAACGTAGCTTAACATTCCAGATATCCTCACCTTGCTGCTCAGATTGCCGATGATCGTTGTCTCGATCAATTTTAAGCTGCACTAAATCCAGATTTTGCTTATCTTTGATAGGTAGATCAAATAACCAACTTGCTGGTGTTGTGGTCGCTGTTGAATCAGGCTCTTTTAACATCGCTAATTGATTAAGTTGCAATTTATTATGAACAGCTACCATATCCTTCATCAGCATTTGAAGTTGGCTGATCGTAGTCTCTAGTTGCTTATTTAAACTCGCCGTCATTAACTGAGTAAGTAAAACAGCCTGTTTAGGATCGGAAATAATGGGTGAAACTGGAGGAGACAATGATGTTTCTGTCGGTAATCGATTGGCCGATAATAAAACACTAAGTAATTGTTGCGGAGTTCGACCTGTTGAAGCCAAAGCAGATTGAACTTGAGCTGGTAGCTTGTTAAGTAGGCTTCTTAGCTCATCATTGTTTGCAAGATTTCCTTGATCAATCACTGTTTTAAGCACCACCATCAGCTTGATAATATTGGCTTTAAAGTCTTGCTTGATTGTTACAGGATCTGACATTAATTGTTTTTCTGTAAAAACACCCGAGTTAATCAACGCTTGCTTAAATGCATGGCCCTCGGTCAAAGCTGATTTATCTAATGTATGACGCAACAACGATTGAATTTCACGTTTTACTGGCTCTGGAACATGTTCTTGTTGAGAGGCCGCAATCAACTGGCTTAAATTTGGTTTAACACCCTGTTGCCTGACTAGCTGCTGTATTTTGTCTGCGATAATATACTGTTTATTTGCAATGTTATCAGGCTGAATATAGATCTGTAACGGTTTAAGACCAGCCACTTCTAACGTAGCTTTATCACCCACTTTATACTGCTTCAGTAGCCGTGAAACATCAACTTCAATGGCTTGTTTAAGCTGATTTAATGCTGCCCGAACCAGTATTTTATTATCAGCCAGTATATTAACCACCTCCACCGGCAGTTGCTGACCAATTTTAATCATATCAATCAAATTAGATTGTGCCTTTGCCAAAGCGTCAGTTGCCTTAACAATGGGATCAGCCGCTATAAACTTTAACGCAGGTTTGCCATGTTCGAGCACAACCTCAAGTTTAATTGTTTGCCCACTTTGCAATGCCTGAGGAGTACGAATGTTTAACACACTATCCGCCAGTCGAATTTGAACACGTTCCGCTGCCAAGGCCGATTTGATAATAACAGCCTCTAAACGTTGTCCAACTGTTAAATCAGCAAGCAATTGCTTGGGACTATCTTGAATGATGCCAATAGCAGTTTGAGCAGATTGCTGAATAATCACGATAAATTTCAGCCCACATAAAGAAGTTACAGTGTTAGTATAGCAAGCATGTGATTAAGTTAGACAATGGCTAATGGAAAACAAACAAATACTCTGGTACACCCGCAAAAACGGTGTCATTAAAGGTCCTTTCACCAGCGCGATTATTACCAATACTCTAACGCTTGGTCGTCTACGCATGACTGATGAAATCAGTCAAAATCAAACTCACTGGCAAGCTATCTTAAATGTACCCGAATTACATTCTCCACATAATGGTGAACAACATGTAAAAACTAAGAAACAACTTGATGAACGTAATGGCTTCGATCGACGTGAAACCACAACACAAAGCGCTGAAATTGCAATTAAACGTCAACAAAAAGAGCGTCGCTGTGAAGAATCAGATCAAGAAATAGAACATAGGCGATTACATACGCTTTCAATGCAAAAACTACGGCATCAAAAACAGCGTATTTTTTGGCCTATGGTTGCAACATTTTCTATATTGGGTGCGGCAATTGTATTAGCACTTATCTATCCTAGCCAGCTTCCGACACCTTTGCCCAATTGCACTACTCCAGCTGCACCAGAAGTTAATTGGAATAATTGTTTAAAACCGAAGATTGATCTTCACAATAAAAATTTAACAGCAATGCAATTACGCAACAGCCAACTTATTGGCTCTAATTTAATGAACAGCAAACTCAATGGTGCTGATCTGGCCTATGCTGATTTACGTTTTACCAATCTCAGCTATAGCCAACTTCAAAACGCATTATTGCTGGGTGCTAATTTAAAACAATCTGATTTAAGTAATGCTGATCTAACTGATGCAGATCTATCATTTGCCGATCTGCGTAATGCCAATATTGGCGGTAGTATTTTTAAAAATACACGTTTTGATAATGCTATTTGGACCAATGGTCAATTATGTGCAATTAACTCAATTGATCACTGTATTGTTGTCAGCGAATCAAATCCTTAAGTTGTTTATCATGATACCTTCGCAGACTCAATTGCGCCAAGATACTACCAGTCAGCGCTAAAAACATATCCCACTGTGTATCCCAGTCATCGCCCTGTGTTCCAAGAAATGCTTCTGCAGCTTCTTTATTAATCAACGCAACCCACCACTCAATCAGTTCATAAAATGCACTAATCGATAAGCTGATCGCACAGGCAATCGCAAACAACCACTTGCCGGGCTTTAAAGGCGATGTCCTTAACAGTAATTCTCGCCCAACTATCGCTGGTACGACACCCTGCATAAAATGCCCTAAACGATCATAATGATTTCGAGATAAGTCCCATTGATCTTGAATCCAATTAAACAATGGATTTTCAGCATAGGTGTAATAACCACCGATGATCAGAATAAGGCCAAATATCGCCAACAATCGATAACTCAGTATCGTCAGCGGAAAAGTTGAATAAAATCTGAACAACACTGCTAAACCTATCATGGTAGGGAAGGTTTCTAACAACCAGGTTAAGCGATCAGCAACCGGATCAATGCCAGAAATAATTAACAACGATAGAACCAAGAAAAACCATGCTCTTAATTCGCTACGCGTCGACATGATTAATGCAATCTTTGAGGAACAGCTAAAGTAAAAGCAGGAATATCAACTTCAAAACGCTCACCATCATCCGTCACCATCAAATAGTGTCCTTGCATCATACCCACCGGTGTGTCCAGCATTGCCGCACTGGTGTAGGTGAACTCCTGGTCATGAGTTAAATAAGGATGAACCCCAACAACACCATAACCTTCAACTTCTTGTTCATGACCGTCACCTCCTGTTATTTTCCAATAACGTGATAATAGTCGAGCTGATATCAGACCACTATTTTTAATTGTGATGGTGTAGGAAAACAAATACCGTGACTTTGCAGGCTCTGATTCTTGCTCAAGATAGGTCGCTTTCACATCAACAGAAATGTCATTATTTTTTTCTATAGTCATACTGGTATTATACAGCGCTTTGTTGCGCTAAATGTCGAGCACCGATTAATCCCACTTTAGGTTGAACAATTAATCTAACTGGAATGGTCTGAGCTAGTTCGGCCATTTTGCCTTTTGCATTAAACGCATTAATGAACGCGCCAGTTTGAAACCGTTGTAAATTTTTAGCAGCAATACCACCGGCAATATATAAACCGGCTCTAGGCAAGACAGATAAGGCCAGATTGCCCGCTTGTGATCCATAAATCGTAATAAACAACTCCAGCGCTTCTGATGCTAGGCTATCAGTATGATTCAACGCATAAGCACTAATCGCTGCACTGGCATCATGTTCGATCATTGCTTGGCGTAAAGCAGGATCTTCATCATGTTGTCTGTATGCGCGCAAAAATTCATAAATTGAAACTAAGCCTATACCAGACACTAATCGCTCATATGACACCTGACCAAATCGTTCCATCATATGTTCTAGCAATAAAATTTGCACTTTACTGGTTGGCGCAAAATCAACATGACCGCCTTCTGTAGGCAAAACCCGCCAATCACCATTGACAGGTATCAGCAAAGCCTGACCTAAACCAGTGCCAGCACCGATAACGGCGCGCGGTGTACCCTGTACAGCCTGCCCCTGTTGTAAGGAAACGATATCTTCTTCAGTAAGATAATCAATACCATATCCCACTGCCTCAAAGTCATTACATAGCTGTACGTGACCAATATTAAACTTTTCCGCCAAGTCATCAGCATTGAGTTGCCAAGGTAGATTGGTTACATAGGCATCACGTCCTAATACCGGGCCTGCAACCGCAAAACAGGCCCGCGCTATCGATATCAATTTGATTTTTTCATGACTTAAAAATGCTGATAATGCATCATCAAAACTCGCGTAGCCTGCACTGGCAAATGACAATTCCAAAACAATGTCATTGTTATCAGAACTAAGTTGAAATAGTGTTTTTGTGCCACCAATATCGACTGCGAGTATATAAGCCATAACTTATTGACCTGCTGCCGCTGCATCCATAAACCAGTAATACTCACCTTGCGGATCTAAGCGCTGAACAGGTAAGCCTTGTACAGCACCGGTAGTGATATCTTTAACGATATCTGCTTTGGCTTGGCCTGCTATAAACACAATCACCTGACGCGCTGTATTAATAACTGGATAGGTCATGGTGACTCGCCATGAATCAAATTTTTCGACATAAACACTGGTTGTCATCGCATCGACAACCTCCAAGGCTGCGGTTTCAGGGAATAGTGATGCGATATGACCATCAGAACCTAAGCCTAACAACACCAAATCAAGCGGTGCATCAGCCAACACTTCTTGCATTTTTCGTCCATAGCGTATTGCAACATCAGGGGCCACGCCCTCTTCTGTTGGCATACGATGTACATTTTTATGAGGAATAGGTAAGCGATCAATCATCGCTTCGCGTACCATTTTAAAATTACTATCCGCATGTGTTGGCAACACACAACGTTCATCACCAAAAAATAAATTCACCCGTGCCCAATCAATTTGTTCCATATAAGGTGATGTTGCTAATTTTTGATATAAACCTTTGGGTGTTGAGCCGCCTGCTAATGCAACATGAAATACACCTCGCTTGGCAATTGCTGCACGCGCTGCTGCGACAAAGTGTTCTGCTGCAGCGTCAATTAAGCTGGCAGAATCTGCCAGGATTTTTTGTTCAGGTTTCATTTCTTTCCTCAATTTTTACAAAAACATACCGTATAATTTAGGTATAGTTAACCGTGTGACACGGTTTGATTAATTCGAATTTATTTAGATTGCGATTAAAACATAATAATACCTGATTTCCGAAAGTCCTAATCAGCTAGCAATCGGTGAGATAATGCACTAATTTAATCAGCGCTAACTAGTTGAACTATTTTATTCAACCCACAGTCTCGATAGTAAGCCAATGACAACAAGGAATAAAAACATGACCGTTTTTCGTATTTTTACACTAAGCCTATTAGTTGCAGTTTTGACTAGTCCAGCACACGCCGAACAAATGCCACGGTACAATCAGATTACTATCCAGGCTTCGGCCTCACAACAGCTTGCTAATGATCAGCTAACGGCACATTTAATGGTGCAACAATCCGGTAGAAATACCGCAAAGCTAGCAAATCAGGTTAATAAAAAGATGGCTATGATCCTCGAAAAATCTCATGCCTTTAATGCCATTAAAACCAAAACAAGCAGCTACACGACCCAACCTATCTATAAAAATGGTGTCATTGAATCATGGCAGGTAAGTCAAAACCTTATGTTGACCAGCCAAGACTTCGATGCCTTAGCTGAATTTGTCGGTCAGTTAAATGAATTGGCAACCGTACAATCAATGACCTTTAGTATTTCCGAGCAAGCAATTGATGACATAAAAGACGAGTTAACAAAACAGGCAATCAGCAACTTTAAAAATAAAGCCAAGATGATAGCGCAACAATTTGATAAAGCAGACTATGAGCTTGTCAATGTCACTATTGACAGTAATTATTATCAACCACAAGCCAAAATGGGTCGCGTTATGATGCTGGCAGATGCTGAATCTGCACCACCAGCCCTGGCAGCAGGCACTGATAATGTCAGCGTTCATATCAACGGAACGATCGAATTGCTTTCAGATTAACCGTATTATTGTTCAGCAGCCGTAACATTGGGATAAAGCTCATCCATGCCAATTGCTTTACCATTGCCTTGTGAGATCCGTGCATGTGATCGATTTAACGCCCTAGGATTAGTTACACCACAGGAATGGGCGATAATGCCCACTTCTTTGGTCAGATTTTTTACATAATTGGCTACTCGTAGCGATTTTGAAGCAGGATCTAAACCATGTTGCAATTTGATATTGTGAGTCGTAATACCGGTTGGACAGGTATTTTTATTACATTGCAATGCTTGTATACAACCTAAAGAAAACATGAATCCTCGAGCTGTAGTGATGAAATCAGCACCAATGCACAATGCCCAGGCAACTGCCGCTGGAGTGATCAATTTACCCGATGCGATCACTTTGATACGGTCATGCAGACCGTAATAATTCAATTTATCAACCAGAATAGGCAAACTTTCACGAAGAGACATACCAACTGAATCTATTAATGCCATTGGAGCAGCACCTGTTCCACCCTCAGCACCATCGATCGTGATAAAGTCAGGAGCAGAATCTAAACCTTGCCGCTTAACCAATCTGAATAGATCATCAAGCTGATCCGGTGCCCCCAGCACCATCTTAAAACCGGTGGGTTTGCCAGTGACTTTGCGAACATGATTTATCATCACAAGTAGATCATTAAAACTAGTAATATCAACATGACGATTAGGGCTTAATGCATCTTTCCCAATTTCTATACCACGGATTTTGGCAATTTCAGCTGTAACCTTATCACCGGGCAAAATACCCCCTTTGCCCGGTTTTGCACCCTGACTGACTTTGATTTCAAACATCTTAACCTGTGGATGAGCGGCAATTTCAAGCAGCTTTTCATCACTCAGATCGCCATTGACATTACGCACACCATTTTTGGCAGTTCCAATTTGAAAGACAATATCGGCACCACCCTCAAGATGATAGGGTGACAAACTACCTTCGCCTGTATTTAACCAACAACCAGCCATTTTTGCGCCAGCGGACAAAGCTAATATTGCAGGTTTTGAGATAGCGCCATAACTCATACCTGAAATATTTATCAGCGATATTGCACTGTAAGGATATTGGCAGGCTTCACCAATCGTCACGGGTGTTATTGGAACGGCATCTTGGCCTAAAGTCGGAAAAAAACAATTTACAAATAACACTCTGTCAGCACCATGAATATTATCGGTAGAACCGAATGCAACGGTGCTATCTATGTCTTTTGATGCACGATAGACCCAAGAACGTTGAGCACGGTTGAAAGGCAATTCTTCTCGATCCATTGCAAAGAAATATTGTCGAAAAAATTCGCCAAGATGCTCAAAAAAATAGCGAAAGCGACCGATAACAGGGTAATTATGGCGAATAGTTTGTTGGGTTTGACTGCGATCGATAATATAAGCAGCAATCAGCCAGACAATAAAAACAATAAGTGTAATAAGCATTAAAACTGAAAACAGCTTTATTGCTGATGACAGTATCAACGCCAACTCATCTGAAAAACCCGTCATATTGAATTCCTTAATCCATCATCCAGTCACTTTATAACCTGGCATAGTTGAATCATACTACTTCAGAAACATTTCATAAGCAGGGTTTTTGGTTTCTTGTGTAAATGTGTAACCTAATGCATCTAAGAAAGCTTGAAACTCAGTTTGATCATCATCTTTTACTTGAACACCAACTAATACGCGACCATAAGCTGCACCATGATTGCGATAGTGGAATAGACTGATATTCCAACGATGTCCAACCCGTGTTAAGAAACGAAGTAAGGCACCTGGCCGTTCAGGAAATTCGAAACGATAAAGCTGTTCATGTTCAACTTGGGGAGCATGGCCACCAACCATATAACGCACATGCAGCTTTGCCATCTCATTGTCACTAAAATCAACCCAATCGTAGCCTGCATCATCCAGGCTTTTGAATAAGGCTTGCCGTTCGCTATCACCACCACTAAGTCGCACACCAACAAACACATGGGCTTGTTGATTGTCAGCATAACGATAATTAAATTCGGTAATACTGCGATCAGATAATGCCTGGCAAAACTGTTTAAAACTCCCTGGTTTTTCATCTATCGTCGTTGCAAATAGCACTTCCCGGCGCTCACCTAATTCAGCTCGTTCAGCAACGTGACGTAGACGATCAAAATTAATATTAGCACCACTATCGATAACCACTATCGTTTGGCCTTGAAGCTGTTCACGCGCAATGTATTTTTTAGCACCAGCAACGGCTAACGCGCCAGAAGGCTCGGCAATTGAACGTGTGTCGTCAAATATATCCATAATAGCCGCACATAATTCATCGCTATCTACTGTGACTATTTCATCGACTGTTTTGCGAGCGATTCTAAACGGTTCAGCACCAACCTGTTTAACCGCTGTACCATCAGCAAATAAGCCAACTTGCTCTAAAATGACACGTTGATCGGCCTCTAATGCTGCTTTCATACTGGCTGCATCATCTGATTCAACGCCAATCACTTTAATTTCGGGTCTGATTGCTTTGATATAAGCCGACATACCCGCAATCAAGCCACCGCCACCAACTGGAATAAAGACCGCATGGATCGGATCCGCATGTTGGCGCAAGATCTCCATTGCAATCGTACCTTGGCCGGCAATGACGTCAGGATCGTCATAGGGATGAATAAAGGTGCGACCCTGTTTTTTAGACAGTTCTAAAGCATAGCTATAAGCATCATCATAACTATTGCCATGAAGAACAATCTCCGCGCCATAAGCTCGAACAGCGTCAACCTTGATCGCCGGTGTCGTTTTTGGCATTACGATTAATGCAGAAATAGCCATTTTTTTAGCTGCCAATGCCACACCTTGGGCATGATTACCTGCAGATGCGGCTAACACTCCCGCTCTTGATTCTTCAACAGACAACTGACTCATTCGGTTATACGCACCACGTAACTTGAATGAAAACACTGGCTGTAAATCTTCTCGTTTGAGCAGAATTGTATTATCAAGGTGCTGTGACAACCTTGGCATCACATCTAACGGCGTTTCTATAGCCACATCATAAACGTGTGACGTTAGGATTTTCTCTACATATTTGTTCAGCATTGCATCATTAGTTCTTAGGTAAATAACATTAATTTTCTTGATCAATCGTGTAACGTTACCATTGCCACTCATTTATCTCTATAATTGTTTAGGATAAAATTCACTCTAAACAAATAAGGATGAAGCAAATGACCGCTGATGAAATGAAGAAACAAGCAGCTTGGGCTGCACTTGAACATATCACAACTGATGGTGTTGTCGGTGTAGGCACAGGCTCAACCGTAAATCACTTTATTGACGCGCTCGCAACCATCAAAGGGCGTATTGAAGGTGCTGTTTCCAGTTCGATTGTTTCTACGAAACGTTTGCAAGAGCATGGCATTCATGTGTTTGATTTGAATGAAGTAGGCAACGTAGCAGTTTATGTTGATGGCGCTGATGAATCAAATCACCAATTAACCTTAATCAAAGGTGGTGGTGGTGCGTTAACACGCGAAAAAATTATCGCAGCAGCCGCAGATAAATTTGTCTGTATCGCTGATGAAAGTAAATTAGTCGATGTATTAGGTAAATTTCCTCTACCGGTTGAAGTTGTGCCAATGGCGCGCAGCTATGTCGCGCGTGAAATCGTCAAAATGGGTGGACAACCTGTTTACCGTCAAGGTTTTATCACTGATAACAGCAACGTGATCCTGGATGTGCATGGCTGGGACATCATGGAACCGATTAAATTAGAAAAAGAATTAAATAATATCGTTGGTGTCGTCACCAATGGCTTATTTGCAATGCGTCCTGCTGATGTTTTATTACTAGGTAGTGGCTCTGGTACTAAAACCGTTTACGCAGAATAATAGTGAAACTATGCGCTGTCTAGCATGTCCTAGACAGCACTTACACGTTCACTCACTCTTTGAAGTAATCAAATTCTATGTTTAGACCTTTAAGTGTCTTCATCGGCCTACGCTATACCCGCGCTAAACGCCGAAATCATTTCATCTCATTTATATCCTTAACGTCCATGTTTGGTGTCGCACTTGGTGTTGCTGCATTAATCACGGTGTTATCGGTTATGAATGGCTTTGAAAAAGAATTACGCGAACGTATTTTAGGCATGACATCACATGCCTTTATCACCGGAGCTGACGGTACATTACAAGATTGGCGTGAACTACAACAGCTAGTGAAAGACTACCCTGACTTACTTGATTCAGCACCCTTTGTCGAAGGTCAGGCTATGTTAAGCCAAGGCAGTCGCGTTCGAGGTACCTTGGTTAGAGGTGTTGATCCTCAACTTGAAAGACACGTTTCTACTATCGGTGACAAAATTATCCAAGGTCAATTTGATGATCTTAAACAAGGCAGTTTTGGCATCATCTTAGGTAAAGATCTGGCGATGGCGATGGGTGTCAGTACTGGCGACAAGATCACTATGATCACCCCTCATGTCACGCCTACTCCGGCTGGCGTGATACCACGTTTAAAACGACTCAATGTCGTTGGTGTATTTGAAATCGGCATGTATGAATACGACAGCGGTCTTGCGATTATGAATGTCAGTGATGCCGCGAAATTATTTCGAATTCAAGGCAAGGTATCAGGGCTACGTTTAGAATATGATGATGTTTATCAAGCGCCTCGTATTACCAGAGAGTTGCTGGCAACCCTACCAGCTACGTATCTAGCGGCCGACTGGACTTACCAGCATGCTAATTTTTTTCGTGCATTAAAAACAGAAAAAACTGTGATGTTTGTTATTTTGCTACTGATTGTTGCTGTTGCCGCATTTAATATTGTTTCAACATTAATCATGATGGTAACGGATAAACAGGCTGATATTGCGATATTACGCACCTTGGGTATGACACCACGCGATATTATGGCGGTGTTCATGGTACAAGGCACCTTGATTGGATTGTTTGGCACCTTGATTGGTGTTATTGGTGGGGTTACTTTAGCACTCAATGTTGAAACCATTATCGCCAGCTTAGAAAATATGTTGGGCTATAACTTTTTGCCAGCCGATGTCTATTACATTAGTAGTTTGCCATCTGATTTGCAGTGGAGTGATGTCACTGTTATTGGCATTACCTCTTTTATTTTATCCTTGCTATCAACAATCTACCCATCTTGGCGAGCAGCAAAAATTCGCCCTGCGGAGGCATTACGCTATGACTAATTCTAGTGTGCTTCAATGCCAACATCTTGCCAAGCAATTTGCTGATGGCAATTTAAAAACTGACGTGTTAACGGATATTAATTTAACTGTTAATAAGGGCGATAGATTGGCCATCGTCGGTAGTTCTGGCTCGGGCAAAAGTACCTTGTTACATTTACTCGGTGGCTTGGATGAACCGACGCAAGGCCAAGTGTTAATTCATGGTCAAGACATCAATAACCTATCGGTAAACGCATTAAGCAAATTGCGAAATCAAAGTCTGGGCTTTGTGTATCAATTTCATCATTTATTGCCCGAATTTACAGCTGTTGAAAATGTTGCAATGCCACTCGTTATTTCAGGGATAACACCAAAACAGGCTCAGCAACAAGCATCTGACCTACTTGTACAAGTAGGACTTGGACATCGTCTGCTTCATAAACCAAGTGAATTATCGGGTGGTGAGCGTCAACGTGCTGCATTAGCTCGCGCTCTGATTACTCAACCTGACTGTTTGTTGGCTGATGAACCAACGGGAAATTTAGATCATCGTACTGCCCAAACTATTTTTGATTTAATTTTGGAATTAAATGCAAGGTTTGGTACCGCGTTAGTGATTGTGACCCATGACATTGAACTTGCTGCCAGAATGGATAAAACCTTAACGCTGATTGATGGCTATTTGTCTACGAGTTGATATCTGGTTTTTTATTTTTACGTTGTCGTAATAACCAGCTACGAATAACGATTAAACGCCATGCCAGCCTTACAAAGATAATACTCAATACTGCAGCCATAACCGCGCAGATCAAACTTCCCAGAACAAGTGGTTGCCATATTAATAGAAACTCACCGCTAAACCATTCCCAAGACATCTGAAAAGCATAGTGCCCAACAGGAATACCCAGAAGCCATGCACCAATTTTATAAGTAAAATAATAAAGAGGTGCCAAGGTTAATGGATTAGTTACCCAAACTCCCATCACAGCAATAGGTAAATTGACGCGAAAGACAATTGCTAAAGCTGCTGCAACAAACATTTGGCCGAGTATTGGCATAAAGGCAATAAATAACCCCAAAGCAAGTCCACCAGCGACCGACCGGCGATTCAAATGCCATATTTTGGGCTCAGCAAGTAGTTGCCCGAATTTTTGCAGATGCGGATGGTCACGCATTGTTTTATGATCAGGCATGATGCGTTTAAGGAACTTACGTGGCATTCACTGTCATCTTGATTATTAAGTCGGTCGCCATTATAGGGATATATGATTAAAACTGCTATGTCATTTGCACTGGGATGTGCTTTGCTATTACAGCTTGCTGATTTACCTTCGGCTAACTATCTGTGGCTAACTATTCCCGCCCTGGTGTTAGTAAGGTTTGCGCCAACGCGCTATCTCGCCATTGCAAGTTTAGGCATGTTGTGGTGTCTATTCTACAGTCATCAGATCATCAATGATCGTTTATCACCTAATTTAGCAGGACAAGAATTGACCATAAAAGGCATTATTGCAACCGTCCCTGTACGAGATCAACACAAAATTCGCTTTGAATTTAGTCCGATTCCATCTTCGCAATACGCCTTACCTAAACGACTCAGCATATCGTGGTATTCACCTTTACCTGATAGGCTAACTGCCGGTGAAAGCTGGCAGCTGCGCGTTAAGTTAAAACAGCCCTATGGCACTATGAATCCCGGTGGCTTTGATTATGAAGGGTGGCTATTTCAACATCATATTGGCGCAACGGCTTATGTTCGCACAGCCGACACTAATCATAAACTAGCTAACCCACCATTTTATTCGATCAATAAACTCAGACAAAACTTAGCTGATAAGATCAAATTCCACCTAGAAGACAGTCAGTTTTATGGCCTTATCCAGGGACTGACTACCGGCATTAAAAACGATATAAGTCAAACTCAATGGCAGACATTACGTGCAACAGGTACTGCACATTTATTAGCTATATCCGGTTTACATATTGGGTTGGCAGCGATGATTGGCTTTGTCTGCTTTCGTCGATTATGGTCATTACGATCTGCCAATTTATTACTATTATCTGCCAATGAAATGGGGGCAATTGCAGGCTTTATTACAGCATTGTTTTATGCTGCTATGGCGGGTTTTTCGCTGCCAACCCAACGTGCATTAATCATGGTTGCCACCGCGATGTTGGCTTTGCTTATTAGAAGACCTATTGATACCAAACGCATTTTAGCGTTAAGTTTGTTTCTGGTTTTAATATGGGATCCATTATCGATCTTGTCTGCTGGTCTGTGGTTATCATTTAGCGCTGTCGCCATTATTATTTTTGTCAGTCAGAATCGTTTCCCAGCCATAGTATGGCAATGGCTAAAAATACATTATTTAATTGCTTTAGGCATCAGCCCCTTATTATTGCTATTTTTCATGCAAACCTCGCTCATTGCACCACTAGCCAATTTAATAGCTGTGCCCTTCATCAGCTTTATTATTGTGCCTCTTGTATTACTCGCCTCTGTCATTATGTGGGTTATAGAGCCGCTTGGTATCGTGTTATTTCAAATTGCCGATAGTTTACTCAGCCATTTTTGGCTAATACTGACTTACCTTGGTACATTACCACTTGCATCGTGGTCTGGTCCTCAACTGTCATTTTTCCATTGGCTAAGTATTATCATTGCCACAATCATTTTATTAATGCCCAAGGCGACGCCAGCCAAATGGTTAGGATTTGTTGGTTTCGCACCTCTTTTTCTGACAAGTCCTGAGCGACCGCAAGCAAATACTTTCTGGTTTTATTTATTAGATGTCGGGCAAGGGTTATCGGCGGTGATACAAACACAGCACCATACCTTAGTATTTGATACAGGCCCCAAATTCAGTGACAGTTTTGATAGTGGCAAGACGATTGTTAGCCCTTTTTTAAAACATCAAGGGATCTCACATATAGATAGCTTAATAGTGAGTCATGGCGATAATGATCATAAAGGCGGTGCACAAGCCTTGATTGATGCCTTCACTATCGACCAGATTTATAGCAGTGATCCCGATCTATTTAGCAGATCTCAGCCCTGCCTCGCTGGCCAATCATGGATATGGGATGGCATCACATTTTCTATGTTAAATCCCTATCCAGATGATATGGATAGTGACAATAATTTATCGTGTGTACTCAAAGTATCAGCCGCTAGTGGCAGTGTATTATTGCCAGGTGATATTGAATTTAAGACTGAACAACGCTTGGTTAAACGCTATGGTAATACGCTAAATTCATCTCTATTAGTTGCACCGCATCATGGCAGTAAAACCTCATCAAGTGCAGCTTTTATCGAACAGGTTCAGCCACATACTGTTTTATTTCCTGTAGGTTATGCCAATCGCTATCATTTTCCTGCGAAGGAGGTTGTGACACGCTATCAACATGCTGGCGCTCGTGTTGCCAACAGTGCCGATCATGGCGCAATTTTAGTCAAATTTAATGATGACAAATTAAATGACGTGATTGGATGGCGTCAGCAAGCACGAAAAATCTGGACTCAGCAGCCTGATGCTACAGACTAAGATCATTTTCACGTATCATGGTCGCAGTTTTATTGGTCATTGAGATGCAACTTTATGTTAGAGCTATTTAAAGCCGGTGGATTATTAATGTTTCCACTGTTTATTTGCCTTGTACTTGCAATGGCGATCATTGCCGAACGTTTCTGGAGTTTGCAAGCCAAGCGGATATCGCCACCTGATCTTCTGACTCAGATTTGGCAATGGCTGCGTTATAAACAAGTTGACGATAATCGCATCAAAGCCATGCGCAATAACTCACCTTTAGGTCAAATTCTAGCTGCAGGTTTAGTACATCGTGATTGCACGCGAGACATTACCAAAGAAGGTATCGAAGACGTTGGTAGACATGTCACCTTGGAATTAGAACGCAACCTTAATACGCTTGGCACGATTGCAGCCGTCTCACCACTACTCGGCTTACTAGGTACCGTTATCGGCATGATTAAAGTGTTTGCAGTTATCACTGCCCAAGGTGTCGGTAACCCTGAAACCTTGGCCGGTGGTATTTCTGAGGCATTGATAACAACTGCAGCCGGCTTGGTCATCGCCATTCCTAGTCTTATTTTCTATCGCTATTTCCGAGGAAAAATTAATATCCTCGTGGTTGATATGGAAGAACAAGCGATGAAATTAATCGAAATCTTACATGGTCAACGTTCATTCGATCTGGATGAGGGTATGATCCAAACCGATCAAGCTCATGACGTCAATCGAGTGACTGAAAAGTGAAGTTATCACCCAGAAAACCAGAGGAGCCAGATGTCAATCTAACGCCAATGATTGATGTGGTATTTCTTCTATTATTATTTTTTATGGTTTCAACCAGCTTTATTCGTGAAAGTTCACTCAAAGTAGACTTACCTGAAGCAACCGGAGAAGCTCTGGTTGAACAAGAACGTCCTATTGATATCGTAATCAATACAGATGGTAGGTTTACGATTAATAATGTAGTTTTAACCAAGCCTACTAAAGAGCAATTATCGACTGAATTAGGTCGAACCGTAGGTGATAACCGTGATCCTCACATTATTATCAGTGCCGATGCAGGCGCAGAATACCAATACATCGTCACAGCAATGGATACGGCGCAAGCACTTGGCTATACTCGCTTAACACTGGCTACTCGACAAACCAATAACGGACAACAATGATTCCTACGCAACAGCCCATCAATGCGGTGACTATTTATCGCCGTTTACTCAGTTATGTAAAACCGTATTGGTTAGTGTTTGTCGCGGCTATATTGGCTATGGCTTTATATGCAGGCACAGAAACAGGTTTGGCAGCATTAATGAAACCGCTGATGGATGGCAGTTTTGTTGAACGTGATCCTGACACCATCAAACTGATCCCATTGCTGTTAATCGGTCTGTTTTTAATACGCGGTGCAGCCAACTTTATGACCGAATATGGTTTAGGTTGGATTGCACGTAATGTCATTAAAACCTTACGTGCTCAAATGTTTGACCATCTCATTACCCTGCCATCGCATTTTTATGACCAAAGCAACTCTGGGCAATTGATGTCCAAGTTGCTGTACGATGTTGAACAGGTAGCTGAAGCCTCAACTGATGCTGTGTTGACACTTATCCGAGACAGTTTGACAGTATTAGGCTTGCTTGCCTGGATGGTGTATCTTAACGGCACCTTGGCATTGATCATTTTACTGACTGTGCCACTCATTGCACTGATCGTTATCAAAATCAGTTTACGTTTTAGAAAAATAAGTCAAAATATTCAAGGCTCTATGGGCGATGTTGGACATATTTGTTCTGAAATCATCGAAGGCCAGCGTGAGGTTAAAACTTTCGGCAGTCAGGCTTATGAAAGCAAACGTTTTGATATAACCAATCAACAAAATCGTCGCCAACGTATGAAGATGATTACAACAAATGCCATTAGCCAGCCGATTATCCAACTTATTTCGGTATTAGGTTTATCAGGTGTTATCTATTTGGCAACGTTGCCAGATATGCTCGGACAAATTTCGGTAGGCAGTTTCATCTCGTTTGTAACAGCCATGTTCATGCTGCTAACACCGTTAAAAAGATTAACTAAAGTTAATGCCAAACTGCAAGCCGGTATTGCTGCTGCCCAAAGTGTTTTTAACTTACTTGATCAAGAACCTGAACAGGATAATGGCACCTTAACCATTGCTCGTGCTGAAGGTGATATCCAATATAAACATGTCAGCTTTAGTTATGGTGGCAAAAACAAGCCTGTTCTCAATGATATTTCATTTCATGTAAAACCTGGGCAAACAATTGCTTTTGTCGGCCATTCTGGCAGTGGTAAAACCACTCTGGTCAGTTTATTAGCTCGTTTTTATGCCATTGAATCAGGTCAGATTGAACTAGATGGCATTGATATTAACCAGTTAAGCCTGACTAATCTGAGGCAGCAGATATCCTTGGTCAATCAAAATGTTGTGTTATTTAATGACACCGTAGCTAATAACATTGCCTATGGTCAAAAACAACATGTATCAAATAATGACATCATCGCCGCTGCAAAAGCGGCCCATGCCTGGGGTTTTATCGAGGCATTGCCTGAAGGCTTGGCCACTCAAATTGGTCAAAATGGTGTGCTGTTATCTGGTGGACAACGCCAGCGTATTGCTATTGCTCGTGCTTTATTACGCGATGCGCCAATTTTAATCTTAGATGAAGCAACCGCTTCTTTAGATAGCGAAGCAGAACGCCATATTCAAGCCGCTTTAGAACGTTTGATGAGGCAACGTACGACCCTAGTCATAGCACATCGTTTATCCACGATAGAAAAAGCAGATCACATAATCGTAATGCATAATGGCCACATTATTGAAACAGGCACCCATGCTGAGTTGATTAAAAAAGGTCAACATTATGCTGAATTGCATCGCTTACAGTTTCAAGACAAAGCTGCCATACCCAGTGGAATATCGGCTTAAATCATGACTGATTTTTCAATCACGTTTTAACATGATCATGAAATGCTTAGTTGACAGTTGGTACCAACCACACCCACTTCGTTGGCTATTGTGGCCATTATCAGTATTTTATAAGCTCATTATTAGCGTGCGAAGACAACTCTATGTCAGAGGTGTGTTTAAACAACATCAGATCTCAGTGCCAGTCATTGTTGTTGGTAATATAACAGTGGGTGGTACCGGTAAAACGCCTTTTGTGATCTGGTTAACCACTCAACTAAAAAATACAGGCTATCGACCGGGCATAATAAGCAGAGGTTATGGTGGTCATGCTCAACATTATCCTCAACTTGTCGATAAAAACAGTGTTGCCAGGCTGGTTGGTGATGAGCCTGTGCTGATCTATCGCCATACACTTTGTCCAATGGCTGTCGCGCCAGATCGCGTTGCTGCAGCAAGACTGCTAGTTGAACAGCACAATTGTAATATCATAATTTCTGATGATGGCCTGCAACACTATGCTTTAAAACGTGATATCGAAATCGTTATTGTCGATGGTCAACGCCAATTTGGTAACCAACTTTGTCTACCGGCAGGACCATTACGTGAACCGCTTAACAGGATAAAGCAAAGTGATTTTATTGTAGTTAATTCATCACTGACCAGCACTGATTTTTCAATGCAATTAGAACAAGGTGCAGCACTAAATCTGAGCGATTCAGCACTGATAAAATCGCTTGATCAATTCAGTGCTAAAACCATCCATGCGGTTGCAGCTATCGGTAATCCTCAACGGTTTTTTGAACAATTACGCCAACACAACATATCCGTGATTGAACATAGCTTTACTGATCATCATTGTTTTCGCGAGTCAGATCTCCAATTTGGTGATGATTTACCAATACTAATGACTGAGAAAGATGCGGTAAAATGTCAGTCCTTTGCCAAACCTAATATGTGGTTCGTTCCCATTGAAGCCACAATTCAAGGTAAACTCTTAGACCAACTCATTATTAAACTTGCCGGAACAGATTACTATGGATAAAACCCTGCTCGATATTCTCGCGTGCCCAAGCTGTAAAAGTGGCCTGCTTTATAAAAAGTCACAACAAGAATTAGTATGTCCAGCCTGTCGTTTGGCCTATCCTATTCGTGATGATATTCCGGTTATGTTAACCGATGAAGCGCGCCAACTAGCCGATGATGAAGCGATCTAAATGAGCTTTAAAATCGTTATTCCGGCACGTTATGCATCGAGCCGACTCCCAGGCAAACCGTTATTAGATATTGCTGGCAAACCGATGATTCAGCACGTGTATGAGCGAGCTCAAGAAAGCCATGCGTCAGAAGTTATTATTGCCACAGATGATCAACGAATTGAACGTGTAGCCAGCCAGTTTGGTGCTGATGTCTGTATGACTAATGCCAATCATCCTTCTGGCACTGATCGTTTGGCTGAAGTCGCCGCAGCTCGCGGCTTTGCTGCTGATGACATTATCGTCAATGTACAAGGCGATGAGCCCTGTTTACCCGCCACTTTGATTAATCAGGTAGCAGATGATTTGCAGCTACATACCGATGCAGATATGGCGACCTTATACTGTCAAATACAACAAGAAAAACACGTATTTGATCCCAATGTCGTTAAGGTTGTGATGGATAGCCAAGGCTATGCCTTGTATTTCAGTCGTGCGCCTATTCCATGGATGCGTGATCATTTTAATAAAGAATCAACGCTACCACCGCAATTGCCTCACTATCGCCATATTGGCTTATATGGTTACCGTGCAAGCTTTCTAACACATTATTCTGAACTGACACCCTGTGTGTTAGAACAAGAAGAATCCTTAGAACAATTGCGAGCATTATTTCATGGGAAAAAAATACATCTTACTGCCGCAACAATAAGCAGTGGTCATGGTGTCGATACTGAACAAGATTTAATTGCCGTGCGAGAGCTGCTTGCAAATATCAAGTAATAAGTGTTCTAAGCCAGCAGCAGCCAAATCGCTATGTAAGAACCCTTCACCATCAAAAACAGTGAGAATATGGGTAATGGGCACTGTTCTATGGCCTTCACCATATTGTGTTGCCTGAATATTCTTATCCGATTTCAAGACTTGCAACACAAGTTGACACCCATCAAGCAGTTCAATAATTTCACATTGCTGATTTTGATAAATCACCTGTTGACCAATAAGGGTCAACAGGTGTTCAGACGAGAATTTATCCTTGGTTACCATCTTCTGTGTTCGCAGCCTTACTAGTGGTTTGAGAAGCATCTTTGTTTTCACCACTATTATCTGCTGATGTAATATATTTTTCTACCCCTGTACTGGCATTAACTACATCGCCACTATCACTGTCTTTTTTAGGTGATGGACGGCGGCGACGAGGTGTTCCAGTTGCAGTCTTACTAGGCCTTGATTTTGGTTTAGGTTTGACCTCATTGTCAGTCGGCTTATTGCCATCGACTTCTTTCACTTCCTGTTGTGGAATCGCATTGCCGTTAATCTCAGGCTCGACCTGTTGTGGGATAGCATTGCCATCGACTTCTTTTTTCTCAGGAGGCAGACGGTTACCTGCATCATCTGGAATAATTACCGCTACATCGTTTTCATTTTTAGGACGACGACGACGACCACCACGACGTGAACGTCTAGCATTATTGTTTCGACCTTGTCCTTGCTCACCACCGTCATCTTGATTAGATTCAGGCTGAGATTGCTGTATTTTTTCAACAACCTGAGCAGCCTCTTTCACAGCGTCATTGGTTTGCTCTGGCTTTGGCTTGCGTACATTACGACGATTATTTCGATTACGTGGACGCTTATTAAGGTCACGATCAGGTTCAGACTCTTGTTCTGTCGGAGCTTGTTCTGTTTCAACTTTTTGTTGCGGCTCATCTGCTGCTTTGCCTGACAATACATTTAATAGTCGTTTCAATAAGTTTGGTTTTTTCTCGACTACTTGCTCAGCAGGTTTCATTACAGGTGGTGGTGCAGTTGGCGATATACTGGTGACCGCAGCTTGTTCAACAACGGGTCTATCTTTTAACGAAACCGGTACTTCTGGTGCAGGCGTAACCATTAGGTGATGACTAACTTCAGCACGATCACCACCCTCTTTAATACGTTCGATATCATAATGAGGTGTATCAAGATGAGGATTAGGTATCAACAATAATTTCACGCCATGACGTCGTTCAATTACATCAAGTTGTACCCGTTTTTCATTAAGCATAAAGGTGGCGACAGGTACAGGTAATTGCACTACCAATTTAGTAATATTGTCACGTGAAGCTTCATCTTCAACCAAGCGAAGCACGGCTAAACCAAGTGATTCGACACCACGAACATGGCCTAAACCAGCACAACGCGGGCACACTTCCTGGTGTGCATCGCCTAATGACGGACGTAAACGTTGGCGTGACATTTCAAGCAAACCAAAACGCGAGATACGGCCGACCTGAACACGCGCCCGATCGACTTTCAAATGATCACGTAATCGATTTTCGACTTCACGTTGATGACGACTTGGCCCCATATCAATGAAATCGATAACAACTAAACCACCTAAATCGCGAAGACGTAATTGACGTGCAATTTCTTCGGCGGCTTCAAGATTGGTATTAAATGCCGTTTCTTCAATATCGCCACCTTTATTGGCTCTGGCAGAGTTAACATCAATTGAAATAAGCGCTTCTGTTGGATCAATAACCAATGCGCCACCTGATGGTAGACGTACTTCATGACGAAATGCTGTCTCGATTTGGCTTTCAATATGGTAGCGAGTAAATAAAGGTACTTTATCTTGATACAGTTTAAATTTATTGAGCTCATGTGGCATCACCATCCGCATGAAGTCATAACCTGTTTGGTAAACTTCTGGTGAATCGACCAAGATTTCACCAATGTCTTTACGCAAATAATCACGTAAGGCACGGATAATAATATTACTTTCTTGATAGACTAAGAATGGCGCTTTACGTTCTTGTGTTGCTTTATCAATAGCCGTCCATAATTGCACGAGATATTCTAAATCCCATTGCAATTCTTCAGCTTGTTTACCCACACCAGCAGTACGAACAATCATGCCCATACCTTCAGGAATATCTAAGGATCGCAGTGCTTCTTGTAACTCAGCACGGTCATCACCTTCAATTCGACGTGAAATACCGCCAGCACGAGGGCTATTTGGCATTAATACTAAATAACGTCCAGCTAAACTGATAAAGGTTGTCAGTGCAGCACCTTTATTGCCACGTTCTTCTTTTTCAACTTGAATAACCAATTCTTGGCCGACTGACAATACGTCTTGCACGTTAATACGTCCAGACTCATTGTCTTTTTTGTCATGTTGTTTAAAGTAGTTTGGTGAAATTTCTTTAAGGGGTAAGAAACCTTGTCTTTCTGAACCATATTCAACAAAAACAGCTTCTAAACTAGGTTCAACTCGGGTGATTTTACCTTTGTAGATATTGCCTTTTTTTTGCTCCCTAGAAGGAACATCAATATCCAGATCAAACAAACGTTGGCCATCGACCATCGCTACGCGCAACTCTTCTTCATGTGTTGCGTTAATTAAAATTCGCTTCATGCATTAACCTCATAATTGAGGTTCTCACGCTGGCTAATCCTTTTTAAAAGGACTTAAAAAGTCAATTCTGACTTAATACAGGACGACATAACCCATCACTGCAATTAATAGTTCAATACGTCTTAGATATGCGCATTGTTTTTCCCTACCTTGTGGTTTCGCACTGTATTCAGCGCTTTCGATTTAACCACTGTCGCAATAATGTGCTGCGACTTACTTCTCAGCATCAGCGCTTCACCCCCTGGTGTAGCTGGCCAGATACCTACATTTTTATTAATTACTTTGTCACTGTCCTGTCTGGTACATTTATTGTTTCTTTATAACCAAGACGCGGGAACCACTTATCTTCATGCTCATCATTTTCGAGCACCAAATCACGTCTGACCTATGTCAAACGTTTCATTCAAAACTTTGGGGGGCAGATTGCCGCCTCGACTTCTTATTTGCGAAGGCGCGACTATGCCAAATTCAGGTTTAACTCAACAAAAGTCGGTATACTTGACTCTTTATTAAATAGACCACCGGCCGAATATAACAGTCTGGTGCTTTATCAGCAATATAATTCTGACTTTTTATGACATCTACCAGCAATACCATGCCTTGCGTCCAATTCATTGACATAACAGCTGCACAAGCAGGTCAACGTATCGATAACTTTTTACTGACCTTGGAAAAGGGAGTCCCCAAAAGTCGAATTTATCGTGCAATTCGTACTGGTGAGGTCAGAGTCAATAAAGGACGTATCAAACAAACCTATAAATTACAAGCTGGTGATAGCCTTCGCGTACCTCCTCTTCGCGTTGCAGAAGTCACAACACCCACCACCGTCAACGATCATCTTCGCCAACAATTGCAACAGTGTGTTTTATTGGAAGATGATGATTTATTGGTGTTAAATAAACCTGCTGGACTCGCTGTTCATGCTGGTAGTAATATCAATCAAGGCGTAATTGAAGCCTTGCGCGTAACACGATCAGAATTACCCTATCTTGAACTGGTGCATCGTCTTGATCGTGATACTTCTGGTTGTTTATTGCTGGCAAAAAATCGAGATGCCTTGCTTAAGCTACAGAGTCAAATGATTAATCATGATTTGAACAAACGTTATTTGACGGTTGTTAAAGGCAACTTATGCACCGAGCAACTACTGATTGAACAACCTTTACTCAAAAATACTGTCTCCTCTGGTGAACGTATGGTTCGTGTCGATCCAGAAGGTAAACAGGCAAAAACCTTATTTATCCCCGTTGAGCAATTTAGTATTGCCCAATTGGTCGAGGTTGTTTTATTTACCGGACGTACTCATCAAATTCGCGTTCACGCTGCTCATACCGGCCATCCTTTAGCTGGTGACGATAAATATGGTCATCGTCAATTTAACAAAGATATGAAAAAATTCGGTTTAAAACGTCTATTTTTACATGCTTGGAAACTGGGCATAACTCACCCAACATCAGGTCAAGAACTATTGCTTGAAGCACCGCTACCTGAAACATTACAGAATGTTGTTGATCGTTTGAGAGATGTGTCATGAGCCAATATGAACTGATTGTATTTGATTGGGATGGCACCTTGATGGATTCCACAGGCCATATTGTTGATTGCATGCAGCAAGCAATACTGCACTTAGATCTTGAACCGCTAGACAATGATGCTATCAAACATATTATCGGCTTGGGCTTAAACGAAGCAGTGCAAACGCTTTATCCCGGTGCCAGTGAGAGTCTGGTAACAGCACTTGCCGATGGCTATCGTGACGTATGGCTAAACAGCCCGCATCACACACCTTTATTTGATCATGCCCACACACTTATAACAAAACTGGCTCAACAAGATTATTTTCTGGGCGTCGCAACAGGTAAAAGTCGGCGTGGTTTAACTAAAGTACTCAAGCAAACTGAATTGGATGTTTTTTTTGACGCGACACGTTGCGCTGATGAATGTCATTCAAAACCTCATCCTCAAATGTTAGAACAATTAATGGACTTTTTAGGTGTCGTACCCAAGGCAACATTAATGATTGGCGATACCGAATTTGATTTACAAATGGCACATAACGCTGGCGCTGATAGCCTTGCAATTACCCATGGTGCCCATAGTAAAGACACACTACAAGTATGCCAGCCGAAAGGCTTGGTCAACAACTTATATGAAGTTGAACAATGGCTAAACAACTTGTCCTAGCTTGACGGTTGTGATTTACTGCCGATTCTGACTCTACAACCAACTAAACGGAACTGATAATTATGGCAATATTTGGTGAGTTTCCATCATCGAGTGATAACACTAATCAAACTAAAGCGACATCATCGACTTGGGAACGAAAAATCATTGAAGATCTTGCCTTTGCAGCGTTAAAGGAGCAACGGGCCAGTCGCCGCTGGGGTTATGTTTTTAAGGGCTTTATTGTGCTTTATCTGGTCGCCATTGTGATCATGGCAAATCCATCCGGCAATATAACATCTCATCAAACAGCGCATACGGCTTTGGTCGAAATTAATGGTGCAATTGCTGCCGATGCCGAAGCCAATGCTGACACAATCGTAACAGGTATCCGTAATGCTTTTGACAATCAACATGCCAAGGGTTTGATCTTAAGACTGAATACACCCGGTGGTAGCCCGGTTCAGGCAGGCATCATCAATGATGAAATCAAACGACTTCAAGCAACACGTCCCAACTTTCCTCTCTATGCTGTAATTCAGGATGTATGTGCATCGGGTGGTTATTATATCGCTGTTGCTGCCAAAGAAATTTATGCTGATAAAGCCAGCATTGTTGGCTCAATTGGTGTACGAATGGATAGTTTTGGTTTTACCGATACCATTGCAAAATTAGGTGTTGAACGTCGTTCGCTGACTGCCGGTGAAAACAAAGGCTTTCTTGATCCTTTCCTTCCTATGAAAGACAAAGACATAGATCATGCACACACGATGCTTAATACTATTCATCAACAATTTATTGATGTGGTCAAAGCAGGTCGCGGTGATCGATTAACTGATAATCCAGACCTGTTCACTGGTTTATTTTGGTCCGGTGAACAAGCTTTACCGCTTGGCTTAATTGATGGCTTAGCCAACACTAGCACCGTTGCCCGTGACATAATTGGTGCAGAAGAGATTATTGATTATACCCCTAGACCAAATTACCTAGATCGTTTTGCTGGTAGACTAGGCGCTACAATCAGTCAATTGTTTACTGAATCATCATCTGTGAGTCTACGTTAATGACACAACAGCAATCACATCATAACCAATTAAAACAACAGCAGGCGCAACAGCTTGACCGTTTTCGATTTTGTGATTTAAGCCATCCTGTGATGCAACAGCTAATAAACTTTAAACTAAAATCCAAATCAACCACTCAACATGGTTTTGACTAAGATGACTTTATCAGCCGATACATTGCTCACAAAATCACTGGAATTAGTTTCTCCACCGAGCACCTATGCTCAACTAAGCACCTTAATTCAACAAGCCAATGCCTCCGCAGATGACATTAGCGAAGTGATTAATACCGACCCAGCATTAACCACGCGTTTGCTTAAAATTGTCAACAGTCCTTATTATGGTTTCCCGTCGCAAATTAATACCATTGCAAGGGCGATTACAATTGTTGGTACCAAAGAACTGATTCAACTTGTTTTGGCTACTTCAGTGATTAATGCATTTAAGGGCATTCCAAGTTCTTTAATTAATCTGGATGAATTTTGGCGTCATAGTCTTGCCTGTGCACTCACGGCAAAGCACATAGCAAAACGCTGCAATCTTCCAGCAACAGAGCAGTTTTTTACCAGTGGTTTATTACACAATATTGGTTGCCTGGTCATGTATCAGTCTATGCCAGAACTGGCTCGTGAGGCTATTAATGCAGCACAATTTGGGCAAGAGCTTATCTATCAAGCTGAACGTCGAATTTTCGGTTTTGATCATAGTGAAGTCGGTGAAGCACTTATCAAGAAATGGCGCTTGCCTGAGTCATTAATTGAACCTACACGCTTTCATCATAGTCCTGAATTGGCCGTAAACGACCCAATGCACGTGGCTATAATCCACGTTGCCGACATTATGGTAACCGCTACTGGTGAATTTGGTCACAGTGGTGATCATCATGTTCCACCACTTAACCCTGTAGCATGGCAACGTTTGCAACTTCCTGCTGACGTCATCCCTGAAATACTGCACGACGTTGCACAACAACTTGATGCCTTAACCGCATCATTACAATCTTAACCAACAAAAATGGCTTTTAGCTAAGCAAACATAATTGAGAGAGGCAATTTATGAGAACAGTTTTATTAGGCGCACCCGGCTCAGGCAAAGGCACACAAGGTGTAGTGTTATCAAAAAAATATAACATCCCACAAATCTCTACTGGTGACTTACTACGAGCAGCCGTCAACGCTGGAACTGAACTTGGTTTAAAAGCAAAATCAGCGATGGATGCTGGTGCGTTAGTATCTGATGACATCGTTATTGGCTTAATTCGTGAACGTTTGTCACAAGATGATGCTAAAAATGGCTATATTTTGGATGGTTTCCCTCGCAATATTGCCCAGGCAGAAGCGCTTGATTCCATGTTGGCAGAACTAGGTCAACCGCTGCAAGGCGTTGTATTGCTTGATGTTGCCTTTGACGATTTATTAAAACGTTTAACCGGCCGTCGTACCTGCAAAGACTGTGGTTCTATCTACAATATCTATTACTCACCAGCTAAAAATTACGATGAATGTGATGTCTGCCGAGGCCCATTGTTTCAACGTGCTGATGATAATGAAGAAACTATCGGCAATCGTTTAAATGTCTATCAACAATCAACACAACCGTTGATAGGTTACTACCAACAGCAAGGTAAATTACATTCTATTACTGGCACAGGCAATGTTGATGATATTACTGCTGCTGTCGGTGCTATCTTCGATACTATCTAAGCCTCATTTATTCAGCCTCTTGCCCTGTTATCTCTGAGCAAGAGGCTGAACTTACATTTATGGCAACTATCCTAGCAGTAGGTATCGCAACCTTAGATATCGTCAATACCGTCGAAAGCTATCCGAGCGAAGACAGTGAACACCGTGCCCTTCACCAGTACAAATCTCGCGGTGGTAATGCAACTAACACCTTGGTTGTATTAAATCAGCTTGGTCATAACAGCGCTTGGGCTGGTGTTTTAATTGACGAAGCTGACAGTCAAACCATCCTGAATGATTTACAAGATCACACCATTGATACAAACAATTGTCGTCGATTACAACACGGCAAAATGCCAACGTCCTACATCACTCGTAATCAACAAAATGGCAGTAGAACTATCGTGCATTACCGCGATTGTCCCGAATATCGCTTTGATGATTTTAGAAAGATAGATCTAAGCGTGTTTGACTGGATTCATTTTGAAGGTCGGGCGATTGATGACACCAACATGATGTTGCGACATGTTAAACAGCATTTTCCCAATCTGCCTTGTTCACTCGAAGTTGAAAAAGCACGGCCAGAGATTGAAAGTCTGTTTGATTTGCCAAATTACCTCTTGTTTTCAAAACACTATGCTGTTGAAAAAGGTTTTGCCAGTGCCAGCGACTTACTGAGTTCACTAGCTGATAAACTAACTGCAACATGTACTTGGGGCGAATCAGGGGCATGGGTCAAAACCAATCACACCTTACCACGTCATATCCCCACTCCAAGTCAAACAGATGTTATTGATACATTGGGTGCTGGTGATACCTTTAATGCAGGACTCATCCACCGACTTGTAAATGGTGATGACTTAGTCACCGCAGTCAGTTATGCTAATCAACTGGCTAGTCACAAATGTGGCCAACGTGGTTTTAATAATTTAGTTGCTGATTTCACTTTCCAAAAATAAGCTTATGTCACAGTATTTTCTTTGCAATAGACACGATATTCCCAATTATCAGGCACGTGGTTTTGACATAGAGACACCTGATGGCAAATTAGAATTATTTGCCGTACGTCTGGACGATGAGGTTCACGCCTATCAAAATCAGTGTCCCCATCTTGGTATTGCGCTTAATTGGCAACCCGATGAATTTATGTCATTAGAAGGAACCCATATCCAATGCTCAACTCATGGCGCCTTATTTACACTCGAACAAGGTCATTGTGTAGCCGGCCCATGCAGTGGCCAAAGTTTGAATAGCTTGACCATTGAACTGCGTAATAATGATGAACTGTGGCTGAAGCTATAACAACAAAGTGGCAACAGCCTGACGTAAGTCAGCAATAATCTCAGCTTTACCACCATAATTCAGGTGTTGAGCTATCTCTTTAACTGTTCGTTGTTGCAAAACCAACATGACACATAGCGCCTGCTGTTGTTCTGATAATGTTAAGAATTTTTCCTGTCTGATCGATGATGATATGGTCTGCCATAAAGCAATCTGACACACCTCAAACCCACGTTGCTTAAATGCAAAAGCCGATAGCTCATGCCGTTCGGAGACAGATAGAGCAACATCTGATATTGGTAATAGTTGTGAAATAGTCACGACTAACTGTGGCTGAAGATGATGAAACTGCTGTTGCAATAACAGTGGCCAATGTTGACTGAAACGTTGATGACCCTGTTGCACACTATTTTGACCAGCGCCTGATAATGCCGATAACATCATGACAGCATGACTACCACTAACGTCATCATGATGGAAACCAAGCCGCATCGGCTGGAAATTAGTTTTTGACCAAAATTGAATCAGCTCAACACTGGCAGCAAAACTTGCACCGACGATATCGATAGTAGCTTTGGCAGCATGTTGTAGAATATGTTGTACAAATTGATGGCCTATTCCCCTACTTTGAACCGCAGGATCAACCGCAAGCCTGATAATTCGTTGATACGATAACTCCCCTGCACCAGCAATGCCAACATGAGCCAACAATGACTGTGGTAATAAATGGCCTTTTAATCGACGTTGCCCAGCATAAATTGCCTCGGCAAGTTCAGAATCAAGCTCACCTTCAAATACACACCATGCACTTGCCACAATGTGCCCCTGAAAACGCATCACATAAACGGAAATATCATCCCGATCTAGCATCATCATCAGATCGGAGGGACGAGTGCGATAATGTGCCAACACCATCAAACCAAACAGCTGACTTAAGCTTGTTTCATCGTTCACAAGCGATTTTCTATCAACTGGCTCAAAACGACACTGATCACGCTCGCAGTCTAAAATAAACTCATCTTTAACAGGTTCAGCATCAAGCAATAAAGCCTTAAAACTAAACGCTTCCAAGGCATCATCCTCAGCCCAACGAATCGGCTTGGTCATGTTCATTTTACGCCAACTCGGTGTGGTGTTGTCTAATGTCTGTTTAAAGCGTATGGCAAAACCCAAACCGGTTCCTTCATAACCGTGCAAGGTCGTGGCAAACACAATCCGTGAAAATTTATCCAGTAATCGGGCTAACATCGCTGCCGGAATCGCAGCCGCTTCATCGACCAGCACTAAGTCTGCTTTTATGTCAGATTCCAGTAAGGCATCAGGAGCAATAAAGCGTATGTGAGCGGTATCAAGTTCAATCTGATTTTTTGATACGCTTGCGTCAGGCAATAATCGGCCGGCATGTTCAAACACCGTTGCCACCGTCGCCAAGCTTGGCGCAGTCACAATAATCGATTGCCTACCTTGCTTAATCAGTTCGGCTGCCGCCATGCCCAATGCAGCAGATTTACCGCGCCCGCGATCAGAGGATAAAACCAAAGGCCGACGGCGATGACCATGCGCTACCGTTAATATGGCATTAATTGCAGCAGTTTGATCTGGGGTGGCTAAAACTTCATCTGATATTGGATTTGAATATGGAACTGTCAGTGTTGGCAGTTCATCACCTTGCTGGATACTATGAATGAATTCATGCTGTGAACAAAACAGTTCGACAATATGACTAAATCGCTTGAGCCATAAGGACTCGGGCATAGTGTTAGGCAACAAGACTAATAAAGCACCGCCCGCCTTAATCGTGCCGACAATCGCACCAAAGCTATCAACGTTAAAGGCATTAGTCGCATCAAACACAACCGCATCAAACTCTTTGCCTAATTGCTGTTGAGCGTGTTTTTGAGTGATGGTTTGATAAGGAGAATCTGGCTCAACATAGTCTGATAAATAAAAAACACTTTTTTGATCAAAGCCTGCCAATAAGGTGCGAGCCGAATGTCGACACCAATCAACATCGCCTTTTAAAAAAACACATTGGCGTTGAGTCATCATTGTTTTAGCAACGTAATAATAAAAGTTGGGCAATCACCTTAGCTGACGCCATGATTTAGATCTATCATCAACATCTGTTCGATGCTTTATTTTTTTAAAATAACAACTCGTCCTTCGATTGTTAGCTTGCTAAATCCAATATTGTTTTTAATCCATTCAAATGCATCTTCCGAATAGAAAAAGACATGTGTCGGATCATTTTTATAATACCATTGACTAAATTCTATGCTCTCATCATATATTTCTGTTTTGCAAATTAATTCTCCATTACTTTTGAGTCTATTTCTCAAATTAGTGAATTCATTTTTTGGCTGATAGAAATGTTCAATCACCTCACAACATACGATGTAATTATAGTTATTTTCAAGAACTAATTTATCAGGTGAAAAATACGGATCATACTGACTTACAGAATAGTCATTCTCGGTCAAAACAGTAGAGATCACAGGCCCCGTTCCTGAGCCATAATCAAGACCATTAGATGCTCTTGTATATTTTTTCATAATGTAGTTTGTAATAGGAGAGACAAACTCACGATATCGCTCATCATATACATCATTGTTATGTTCTAAATATCTGTCTTTCTCACTAGTCTCATCTAATCGACATTCTTTTTTTAGAAAAATACTCGAACAATTAGTGCATTTGTAATAGACGCGATTTCCAATAGTCATGTAATGATTGGATGGAAACTCACACAAAAGACAATCTTGCAATATCAACAATATCAAGGAGTCAGCCAACTTGATTTTACCTCTCAATAATGTGGTGGAATTTCATGTTGTTGCCCGTTTTCCTGGTGGATTGAGGTTTGCATTGTTCGCATCTGTACTTTGATCGTTTCAATCGCTAATTCCAATCGTGAGATTTGCTGTTGTTGATCGATAATCACTTGATTCAAGTCGTCGAGCAAAGCTTCCTGAAAAGATAACTTCATCTGTAAATCAACAATCTCATTATTCATACGGCAACACTTCTTTGTTATTTAGATACCTGTATCGGAATAAATTCCGATCTCGATCGATCCATAATAGCCTGTGGGTTCGAATTTATTCGAACAAATCGAACGCTTAATCGTCACCATCATACGATAAAGCTGGTGATAACCAACGTTCAGCGACATCCATCGTCCAGCCTTTACGTACCGCATAATCTTCAACTTGATCCTGATCGATTTTACCCAAACCAAAATAACGTGATTCAGGGTGGGCGAAATAGAAGCCACTGACTGCGGCCGTCGGTAACATGGCATAACTTTCAGTAATGGTCATACCTGCATTTTTTTCAGGTTCAATTAATTGCCACAACAGCCCTTTTTCAGTGTGGTCTGGGCAAGCAGGATAACCCGGAGCTGGACGAATACCCTGATATTTTTCATCAATCAAAGCATCATTATCCAAGATCTCGTCCGGTACATAACCCCAATAATCTTTACGTACCAGTTCATGTAACCGTTCTGCAAAGGCTTCGGCCAAACGATCGGCCAAGGCTTTAAGCATGATGCTTTGATAGTCATCATGATCATTTTCAAAACGCGCCACATGCTCATCAATGCCAATACCGGCTGTCACCGCAAACGCACCAATATAGTCGTTAATGCCACTGTCTTTTGGTGCTACAAAGTCTGCTAACGCCGCATTGGGGCGACCTGGTGGACGTTCTGTTTGTTGACGTAAGCTGTGTAAGGTCATCAATACGTCATTACGCGACTCGTCGGTATAAACTTCGATATCATCGTCAATCACACTATTTGCTGGGAACAAGCCAAATACAGCGCGTGCTGTCAGCCATTTTTCGTCAACAATTTTAGTTAGCATTGCCCGTGCATCACGGAATAGATTAGTCGCATGTTCACCGACAATTTCATCTTCTAAAATGCGAGGATACTTGCCTGCTAATTCCCATGATTTGAAAAAAGGTGTCCAATCAATACGCTCAATTAACTCTTCAAGTGGGTAGTTATCCAAGGTTTGAATACCTAACTTTTTAGGCACTGTTGGTTGATAACTTTGCCAGTCGATTTTAGTTTTATTAGCACGTGCATCAGCAATCATCAGTTGACGACGTGTATTTTTCTTGCCCTTATGGCGAGCACGTTTATCTTCGTAATCAGCTTTGACTTTGGCGATAAAGGCATCACGTGTATCAGGCCCAACCAAACTTTGAGCAACACCCACCGCACGTGACGCATCTTTCACATAAACGCTACAGCCATGATAGTTATGCTCAATTTTAACGGCAGTATGAATCAATGATGTAGTGGCACCACCAATCATCAATGGAATATCAAAGCCTAGACGTTCCATCTCTTTGGCCACATGCACCATTTCATCTAATGATGGTGTAATCAAGCCAGATAAACCGATAATATCGACCTTCTCTTGTTTAGCGACGTCTAAAATTTTGGCGGCAGGAACCATGACCCCAAGATCAATGATCTCAAAGTTATTACATTGCAACACCACTCCGACAATGTTTTTACCAATATCGTGTACGTCACCTTTTACAGTCGCCATCAAGATTTTGCCGTTGTTTTTACTTTCGTCGCCTTCTTCTTTTCCAGCTTCGATATACGGCATCAAATACGCCACGGCTTTTTTCATCACGCGAGCAGATTTTACAACTTGTGGTAAGAACATTTTGCCTTCACCAAACAAGTCACCAACCACATTCATGCCGTCCATCAACGGCCCTTCAATGACATGCAGTGGTTTTTCAGCATTTTGACGTGCTTGTTCGGTGTCTTCGTCGATATAGTCGGTGATGCCTTTAACTAAGGCATGTTCTAGGCGTTTTGCGACCGGCCAGCTACGCCATTCAAGATCTTCTTTTTTCTCAACCGCTTTGCCATCACCTTTGTATTGTTCGGCAACGTCCAATAATCGTTCTGTTGCATCATCACGACGGTTTAATACGACATCTTCAACCAATTCACGTAATTCTGCTGGCAAATCATCATAGATCGCGAGTTGACCTGCATTAACAATCCCCATATCCATACCAGCTCGAATCGCATGGTATAAAAACACCGCATGAATTGCTTCACGAATTGGATTGTTACCACGGAATGAGAACGAGACGTTACTGACTCCACCACTGATCATGGCATGGGGCAATGCCTGTTTGATGTCTTTAACTGCTTCAATAAAATCAACAGCGTAGTTGTTATGCTCTTCAATACCAGTTGCTATCGCAAAGATATTGGGGTCAAAAATAATATCTTCCGGTGGGAAGCCTACTTGTTTGGTCAAAATCTCATACGAACGGGTACAAATTTCGCGTTTACGTTCACGCGTATCGGCTTGGCCAATTTCATCAAATGCCATCACGATCACAGCCGCACCATAACGACGAACTAACTTGGCTTGTTCGATAAATTTTTGTTCGCCCTCTTTCATGCTGATCGAGTTGACGATGCCTTTACCTTGAATACATTTTAAACCCGCTTCAATCACTTCCCATTTTGATGAGTCAATCATGATCGGTACACGACTGATATCAGGTTCTGATGCAATTAAGTTGAGAAAAGTTACCATCGCCTGTTTCGAGTCCAACATGCCTTCATCCATGTTGATATCGATAATGGGTGCGCCACTTTCAACTTGTTGGCGCGCCACATCTAAGGCTGCGTCATAATCGCCTTCTTTAATCAATCGGGCAAACCGAGCTGAACCGGTTACGTTAGTGCGCTCACCGACATTGACATACAAACTGTCAGGCGTGATGTTAAATGGTTCTAAACCACTTAATCGGCAATGATGTTTATTTTCTACTGGTACGCGAGGCTTGATACCCTCAACTGCTTGAGCAATGGCTTTGATGTGGGCAGGTGACGTACCACAACAGCCACCAACAATATTCAAAAAGCCAGACTGCGCCCACTCTTTCATTTGTGCGGCCATAACGTCAGCCGATTCATCATATTCGCCAAATTCATTTGGCAAACCAGCATTGGCATGGGCACTGACATGACAGGTAGCAATCGTTGATAATTCTTCAATATATTGACGTAATTGGGCTGCACCCAATGCACAGTTCAAACCAATACTTATCGGTTGAACATGATTTAATGAATTATAAAATGCTTCAGTCGTTTGACCGGATAAAGTTCGGCCGCTGGCATCAGTAATCGTACCGGAAATCATCACAGGCATGTGTACATGATGCTGATCAAAATAGGTTTCGATCGCAAACAACGCTGCTTTGGCATTTAAGGTATCAAAGATAGTTTCAACTAATAACAAATCAGCTCCGCCATCAACCAAGCCAGAAATTGCTTCTAAATAAGCTTCAACTAACTCGTCATAACTGACATTGCGAAATCCCGGATTATTCACATCAGGCGAGATACTGGCAGTACGATTTGTTGGACCTAATACACCTGCTACAAAACGTGGTTTATCGGGATTTGCGGCAGTAAATTCATCGGCAATGACACGGGCTAATTGTGCTGATGCCTTGTTTAACTCATACACCAGATCTTCCATCTGGTAATCTGCCATCGCAATTGAGGTGCCATTAAAGGTATTAGTCTCAACAATATCGGCACCTGCTTCAAAATAAGCGCGGTGAATATCACTAATAATCTTAGGTTGAGTCAGCGACAATAAGTCATTGTTACCTTTAAGATCACAGGGATGATCTGCAAAACGTTCACCACGATAATCTGCTTCTTCTAACTTATAACTTTGAATCATGGTGCCCATAGCACCATCAAGAATCAAAATACGTTGCTGTAGAAGTTGGTGAATTTGGTGAGTTGTCGCAGTCAAAGTGGTGGTTCCTATTGACGAAAAGCCTAAAAATGACCGCTCATTATATCAGAAAATAGCCATTATTTTTCCTTGTAAAAAACAAGGTTGTCTAAGGTCTTCCATCGTTGCTTAACTTAGATCATAATCGAGCTAGTGTTCCTCATTAAATAACCTAAGGAAAATATCAACATGATCAAAAAAATCATAACTGGAAAACGTCTTCTGGTTTTAGATACCAATGTTTTGATGCACGATCCAACAGCATTATTTCGATTTGATGAACATGATATTTTTCTGCCGATGGTGGTATTAGAAGAGCTTGATGCCGGTAAAAAAGGCCTGTCCGAAGTTTCTCGTAATGTACGCCAAGTCAGTCGTTTTTTAGATGACTTGATGATGGAAATTGGTGATAGTGAAGCGATTGCCAACGGCATACCTTTACCTTCTACCGAATTAAATGAAGATCATCCTAAAGCAAGTGGACGTTTATTTTTCCAAACAACCCAAATGGTTCAGGATTTACCAAAAGAATTACCTGGTCATCAGGCCGATAATGCCATCTTAGGCATCGTTAGTAGCCTTCAGAAATCACATCCTGATGTTACCGTTACCTTAGTTTCAAAAGACATAAACCTGCGTATAAAAGCCTCGGTATTAGGTTTACATTCTGAGGATTATTACAACGATAAAGTGTTAGATGACGTTGATCTACTCTATCGTGGTTCGGTCGAGCTTGAAGCTGATTTCTGGAATGATCTTAACCGCTTGGAGTCATGGACAGAAGATGGACGCACCTTCTACAGCATTGAAGGTGATGTTGTTAAAGACTGGCATCCCAATCAGCTAATCTATTCGCCAGGTGAAGATAACACGATTGAAGCAGTTGTTCGTGAGATCACCGACGCTTCAGCAAAAATTGAATTAACCCATGATTATCGTAAAGAAAATCATGCTGTTTGGGGCATTACTGCTCACAATCGCGAACAAAATTTTGCCCTTAATTTATTAATGGATCCTAATGTTGATTTTGTATCCTTACTTGGACAAGCAGGTACAGGTAAAACGCTATTAACTTTGGCTGCGGCTCTGACGCAAACCATCGAACACAAACGCTATGCCGAAATTATCATGACTCGTGTTACCGTGCCTGTTGGTGAAGATATTGGTTTTTTACCAGGTACAGAAGAAGAAAAAATGACACCGTGGATGGGTGCATTAATGGATAACTTAGAAGTGCTAAACAAAACTGATATTAGCGCTGGTGAATGGGGCAAACAAGCCACTAACGATTTGTTACAAAGCCGCATTAAAATTCGTTCACTCAATTTTATGCGTGGACGTACTTTCCTTAATCGCTTCATCATTATCGACGAGGCTCAAAACCTGACATCCAAACAAATGAAAACCCTGATCACGCGTTCAGGTCCAGGCACTAAAGTTGTTTGTTTAGGTAATATTGCTCAGATTGATACACCGTATTTAAGTGAAACCACATCTGGTCTGACCTATGTTGTTGATCGTTTCAAAAACTGGCCTCACAGCGGACATATCACCTTGTTACGAGGTGAACGCTCTCGACTCGCAGACTTTGCATCAGAGCATCTCTGATCTGGCATACTATACCCTTCCTACTTGAAGCTGCAGCGGTGTTGGCTACGTTCGCTCACCCCAATCACATAGTTTATCTATGCTCATGGGGACTCGCTTAGTTGCCGCCTACCTGCAGCTTCAAGTACTTTGGGTATATATTGGATTTGCTGCTAAATTAATCGAACCTGTCATCCAGGTAAAAGCTGGGATGACAAAAGATGATTTTGTGCAAATTGACGTGTCATAGGAATATAACCTCTGAGTATTAACGAAGGAGTAATGTGTTGGAAAATTTACCTGAATTTAATGATGATCGCCGCGAGTTTTTCCGGATAAATGACACTGTTTACCTAATACTAACCCCCATAGACCCAACTGATGTTGCCAATTTTATTACTGTGTTACGCAATAAAAATACTGACGATACAAATTCCGAACAGCAACAATTAACAACGCTACAAAATGCGTTCAGTCATGTTGTTGATCAGATCAACCAAACCGATCGTGAAGTTGCACGCGCCCTGCGTTTACTTAACGACAAAATCACTTTGATATCACAACTAGTCAATCGTCAAAAAACACGCCCTTCTGACTGTGTTTCAGTTGATGTTAATTTAAGTGGTGGCGGTCTTGCACTAATGTCTGAACATCAATATCAGAACAAACAGGCTTTTGAATTCAAAATTGAATTACGCCCTTCGGGTGCGACCATTCAAGGTATCGCCAGTGTCATCGGTTGTAGTCAACCCTATGATGCACCCCAACAAACACCTTATTTATTACGTCTCGTGTTTAGTCATATGACAGAACATGATCGCAATCTGCTCGTTAAACATACCTTCACAAGACAAGCAGAAATTCTGCGGCTATCAAAAGAGTAGAATTAAGTTCAGGCTTAAATCATGTTAAGCGTGTTTTCATCAACGCATAGTACATAACAGGAATAACTAATAGCGTCAGCAAGGTTGAAACTAAAATTCCGAATAATAATGCAACGGCTAAACCATTAAATATTGGATCATCCAAAATAAATAAAGCGCCTAACATCGCTGCAACAGCAGTCAGCATGATCGGCTTCGCCCGTATTGCTGCCGCCTGAATTACCGCTTGCTCCAATTGTGTGCCTTGTTTAATAGCTTGATTAACAAAGTCCACCAGCAAGATTGAGTTGCGCACAATAATCCCCGCCATCGCGATCATCCCTATCATTGAGGTTGCCGTAAATTGTGCACCCAATAAAGCATGACCCGGCATCACACCAATAATAGTTAATGGTATCGGCGCCATAATCACCAAAGGCACTAAATACGATTTAAATTGAGCGACAACTAAGAGATAAATCAAAATAATACCGACAGCATAAGCCGCGCCCATATCACGAAAGGTCTCGTAAGTGACTTGCCATTCACCATCCCATTTAATGCTGCCGTTAATCGGCAACAATGGTGCCTTAACTAAAAACTGCTCAATGCCTAATTGCTCAAATTGTTGATAAAGTGCATACATGCCATAAAGCGGGCTATCCAATTCTCCTGCCATATCGGCAGTGACATAACTCACGGGCAATAAATCTTTATGATAAATGGTTTGCTCGCGCTTACTATCAAACACCTTGACCACATCACCAATAGCAATCAATTGTCCCTGAATATTACGTAAGCGTAATTTCAATATAGATGAGATATCAGCTAGATCAGCAGTCGGCAATTGCACTCGTAATGGCACTGCATATTTAGCTGTTTCGTTATGAAGAAAACCAACATCATCACCTGCCAATGCTAATGAAATGGCATTCACTATCTGTTGCTGGCTTAAACCTAATTGCGCCGCTTTTTGTTGATCAATACGGAGTCGTTTGCGTACCGCTGCAAATTCGATACTATCATCACTATCAGCAATATCCTCTGTTTGCTCAAACACGGTTCGAATTTGACCTGTTAAAGCCAACTGATTGTCATAATCCAAACCATAAACTTCAACAACAAGTGGCGCTTGCACTGGTGGGCCAGGCGGCACTTCAACAATCTTGATATTACCACCCCAATGTTGACCTATCTGTTGCAAAGGCTCCCTAACTGAACGTGCAATATCATGACTTTGTCTCGATCTTAAGTGTTTATCAGTCAAATTAACCTGAATATCAGCAAACTCAACCCCCTGCCTTAAATAATATTGTCTGACCAGACCATTAAAGTTGATTGGTGCTGCAGTACCAACATAAATTTGATAATCAGTGACTTCTGGCACCGTTGCGATATAGGCAGCTAAATCTCGCATCAAACCTGCTGTGCGTTCCAAACTGGTTCCTTCTGGCATATCAACCACAACTTGAAATTCGGATTTATTATCAAACGGCAACATTTTTAATACGACCAATTTCATTGCTGCCAAACCAACAGACACTACAATCAAGCCAATCATTGCCATCAATAACAGCCATCGCCAAAGTCTACTGTTAGGTCTTAATACAAATAAGCCAATGATACGATGAAACAAACTGTACAGTCGTGTCGAAGTCGGTGTAGATAAGTCACTCGAAGCTGCATTATGTTTGGTTTTAGCCATCATTTTAAACACCATCCAGGGCGTTAAAATGTAGGCAACAAACAACGATAAGATCATGCCAATACTGGCATTAATTGGAATAGGACTCATATACGGCCCCATTAAACCAGTGACAAACGCCATTGGTAATAACGCAGCAATAACGGCAAAGGTGGCTAAAATAGTCGGGCCACCGACTTCATCAACTGCAAGTGGAATGGCTTCACGTAACGACTTTCCGCCAAGCTGATGGTGTCGATGAATGTTTTCAACCACCACAATGGCATCATCAACCAAAATACCAATCGAGAATATAAGAGCGAATAATGACACTCGATTGAGAGTAAAGCCCCATGCCCATGATGCAAATAGCATCAACATTAAGGTCACGACCACAGCAACGCCGACAATAATCGCTTCTCGCCAACCTAAGGTAACTAACACTAACACCACTACAGCAAGGGTGACGAAGATTAATTTTTTAATTAAGGTTTGAGCCTTATCATTAGCAGTTTGACCATAGTTCCGAGTCACGGTCATCTCAACCCCTTCCGGCACGACCACATTATGCAGCTCACCAAAGCGTGTAATCACCGCATCTGCAATATCAGCAGCATTTTGTCCTGGTTGTTTGGCAATGGCTAACGTAACAGCGGGAAACTCGCCCGATGCAGCAACTCCTTTATCCGCCGCTGCCATGCCCGTACCAAACCATGTATAACGTTGAGCTTGATCAGCACCTTCCATAACAGAAGCAACATCAATCAAATACACCGGTGCATTGTTACGAACACCTACAACCAGTTGATAAAGATCATCTACTGTTGTTAAAAATTCGCCAGCTTGCACAGAGCTGGTCTTATCATTGTTGATTAAGATGCCAGCTTCAGCTGAAGCATTGGCTGCCATTAACGCCTGTTTTAATTCGAGTGGATCAATGTCATAACCGGCTAATCGTTCAAGATCGAGTTGAATGCGAACCACATGATCTGGCCCTCCCACAGTATAAATATCACGTGTTCCAGGAATTCGCTTTAACTCGACCTCCAGTGCATGAGCAACCTGTTGTAACTCATAACTTGTCTGTGTTTTATCTTCACTCCAAAGCGTCATCGTCACCACAGGTACATCGTCAATACCTTTAGGTTTAATTATCGGTTGTGCGACACCAAGTTGTGCTGGCAACCAATCACTATTTGAATAAATTTTGTTATATAAATTAACGATAGACTCAGTCGCTTGTTCACCCACTTCAAATTGCGCTGTCAACACTGACATCCCCGGTTTTGACACGGAATAAACATGTTCAATACCCGGAATTTCAGAAATGACTTGTTCTGCCGGTGTAGAAATAAGTTGCTCAACTTCTTTGGCAGAGGCACCGGGATAAGCCACAAAAATATTGGCAAAAGTGACATCAATTTGTGGCTCTTCTTCTCTCGGTGTCACCATCAGAGCAAACACGCCTAATAAAATAGCTAGTAACGCCAATAAAGGTGTGATCTCCGAGTCTTGAAATGAGGCTGCGATACGACCCGAAATGCCCAATTTTGCTTGACTCACTGTATAGCTCCAACACGATTTGAGTTCACTTTCAGAACAGCTTTATCTGGTTCAATAGCAACAGCTTCACCAATAGATAAACCGGCAAGCACTTGTTGTTGGGTTGATGAAACAACACGGCCTAAACGGATGTGACGTAATCGTATCTGATCGCCCGTGACCACATAGACAGCACTGACTTCACCACGCTGTACCAACGCTGTTTTAGGCACAACGCGAATACGTTCATCACCAGTTTCAAATCGAAGTTTGCCAAATAGACCAGGATAAATCGGCTGTTGCAATACTGGCAAAGCAACCCGTACCTTAAAACTATGATTGATCTGATCGGCATGAGGAACCAAGGTGATGTCTTGGCCTTGTATTTGTCTGCCATCAACTAACTCTAAAACGGGATGTTTAGCCTGTAACACCTGATTAAGAAGATACTGAGGTACATAGGCAACCGCACGGGTATCATCCAGTGAGATCCCTGTCATTAAATGCTGGCCGGGGCTCGCCATTTCACCCAACTCAATTAAACGTTCGGTGACAACACCACTATAAGGCGCTTTAATTTGGGTATATGATAAATTGACTTTGGCTTCATCTAACTGAGCCTGACGTGATTTTATTTGAGCAGCAAGCGCCTGCATCCGTGCACGGGCAGCACTTAAATCAGCCTCAGCTTTATCTAATGCAGCTTGCGATACCAGTTTACGTTTAAACAAATTAGACACCCGTTCAGATTCGGCTGAAGCCTCTTTATAACGGGCAGTTGCCTCACGATTTGATGCGTTATCAGCGACTAAATTAGCCTCAATTTGGGCAACACGCGCTCGAAATTCCTCATCCCTAAATTTCATGATGATGGCATCTTTGGGTACAACATCACCCACATCAAAATTGAGCTCAATCACTTCACCAGCAATGCGTGATGATACGGTTGATTGATGTACTGCCTCGACCACAGCATCAAACACCTCATAGTGTGGAAACGCTTTATCCTCAACAGCAACAATGGCTAACTCATCTACAGCATGTGCACTATTAACCAACACGGTTACTAACCAGACAGCAGTTAAAAGCCCTGTTTTCAATCCTTTCATACGCACTTTCATAGCAATAGCCTTTTAAGATAGACAGTGGTAGCTTGCACCCAGATTTGAAAAGATGCAAAGCTATATATTAGCAAACGCTAATACTTAATACCAGATAACTAGCTCAGCGTCTTAACTCTACGTACAATACATAACCATGAATAATGCCATTTTATATAGTTTCCGTCGCTGCCCTTATGCTATGCGAGCACGTTTAGCCATTGCTAACAGCGAGATTCAGCTTGAATTACGCGAAATCGAATTAAAAAATAAACCACAACAACTCCTTGAACTATCACCCAAAGCCACCGTGCCAGTATTACTCACTGCTGACAACAGAGTAATTGAAGAAAGTTTAGATATTATGAAATGGGCGCTTAATCAACGTGACCCTGACCAGTGGTATCACGATCTAACAGAATCACAACAGCAACTCAGCCAAGAACTTATTGCCCAAAACGATGGTGAATTTAAATATTATTTAGATCGTTATAAATATGCTGATCGTTACCCCGAGCACACACAAGACTATTATCGCCAACAGGCTGAAAAAACCTTAATCAACTTAGAACAGCAATTAGAAAAGAATGGTTATTTGATCTGTGATCGCATCACCTATGCTGATATGGCTATCCTGCCTTTTATTCGTCAATTCGCCTTTTCTGATAAAGCTTGGTTTGATCAAAGCCCCTACCCGCATATTCAAAAATGGTTAAACCAATTTATTGAGTCAGAGTTGTTCAATAGCATTATGACTAAATATCCTGCTTGGCAGTTGGGTGATGACATTACCCTATTCCCAGTGTTAGCTTGATTATTAAATTACTAAGAATTATTGTCCGTATAAGTATAGAGTTGCAGGGGATTTTTATTCCCCTTAATGACATGTTAGAAACCAAAGAAACAATGGAGTAATCATCACATGCCAATTTTCGATATTTTAGGTGACAAGTTGTCTGCCGTAGAGCAGAAGAACTTCGCACTGGAAAAGGACTTGCAGTCACTGATTGAGAAAAACCTCGAAACAGTATTTAATTGCCGATTTGTTGCGAGTGAGTTTTCAACTGGCGCTCAACATGCTGGACGAATCGATAGTCTTGCCTTATCAGAAGAAGATAATCCCGTCATTATCGAATACAAAAAAGTCGAATCATCAGAGTTGATCAATCAAAGTCTTTTCTATTTGCACTGGATACAAGATCACAAGGGTGATTTTGAAATTGCTGTACAAAAAAAATTGGGAAGTAAAGTCAAGATAGATTGGTCTGACGTTAGGGTTATTTGTATTGCGCCAAACTATAAAAAGTACGACTTGCATGCTGTACAAGTCATGGGGGCAAATATCGAGCTATGGAAATATCGCTTATTTTCCAATAACTCACTTTACCTTGAAGAAGTTTTTCATACTTCCAAGACAACAGTATCTTCGTCATCTATTAATTCAACTGAGAATGGATATAAAAATCCAGTTATGGTTGAGGCGGGTAAAAAAGCTGCTCTAACTCGTGCCACAGCAACGTATACATTCGATGAAAGACTTGAAGGGAAAAGTGAGGAAATTCGGGAGCTAACAGCGACAATTCGCGAATTTATTCTTGGTTTGGATGAGTCAATAGAAGAAGTGCCAAAAAAATTCTATGTTGCGTACAAAATCTCGCAGAACATTGTCTGCATGGAAATAAAAGGCAAAACTATTAAACTGTTTTTAAAGCTCAAACCCTCTGACATTCCTGATGGAACCAAAAATTATCGAGATGTAACGTCAATAGGTCATTACGGTACTGGTGATATTGAATTTACCATTTCGACGGAATCAGAGTTTGAGTCAGTCAAAGAGTTTATTACTATGGCGTACAACAAGGTTGGTGGCTAATGACCTCTCATAAACGGCTGCCCCAGATCGCTCGCTCTGCCAGCAGTCGGGTTCAGCTTTGCTTAACTGGTGATCATGAACTTCACTTTCCCGCCAATTGCCGCTAAAAACTAAACTGATTTTATGGAGAAGGTGGTCGAGTGTTTGAGCGTAGCGAGTTTTCGACCACGCCATAAAATCAGTCTAGTTTTTGGAGTTAAGGCAATTCCGGGTGCCCTTTTCTTTGGTTCGTTTCTTTTGGGCATGCAAAAGAAACGAACGCCCAGCGGCGGCTATCAAGTCAGATTAGACTACCAAACTAAGAACACTTGGTTTTAGCAACTGAAGTCGGCAAATCATAATACTGATACAAGCAAATCATGGCTCTTTCATCAGCGGCTTCGACATCCATCCGATGAATCACTTGTTGCCATAGGCTAATTCGGCTTGAATCACCAACAGAAAACTTATCAGCAGTTTTGTCATGATAGCTCTCCAAGCTCAATGTAATCTTTAGCATCTTGTTGTGCTGCCAGTGTTGGCACGATACCTAGACAGGGTGCCTCAATCCGTTGTTTTAATGTAGCAATTATTTCATCTTGTTCATTACTCGCTGTAACACTATTAGCCACCCACCCTACCAGCCTTGACCCTGATTGAGCGATGGCATTGACGCTAAGCAAGGCATGATTGATACAACCCAAGCGGATAGCCACTACAAGTATCACCGGCAGATTAAGTGTCGATGCAATATCAGCGATAGTGTGTTGCTGATTGATTGGCACTAACCAGCCACCAGCACCTTCAACCACAACAGCATCTGCTTGCTGCTGTATCTGTTCAAAATTGTGTTTAATGACATCCAGGTCAATAGCAACATTAACTTGTTCTGCTGCAATATGTGGCGCAATCGCTGGCTGAAAAGCATAAGGATTGATCATGTCGTACGGTAAATGCACATTGGCATGTTGAGCCAGTTGCATTGCATCATCATTACGCAAACCGACTTCGGTTAACTCGCAGCCACTGGCAATGGGTTTCATGCCAGCAACCCTAAGCCCTTGTTGTTTGAGTAAATCAATAAGAGCAACGCTAACCACTGTTTTGCCAGCGTCGGTATCAGTTCCTGTTACAAATAAACTGGTCATAAACCCGTAATCAATGAATTTGC